>CAJFFY010000029.1 GCA_904374465.1 uncultured Subdoligranulum sp. | reverse complement strand
CAGCGACCGTGTTCAGATAGAGTGGAAAATCTGACATTTCCGCTCTATCGCCCCTCATTTCTATTTTATCTCGTTTGTACCCCTTGTACACCGATGCTTCCTTCTGTCAGGTGCAAATCCGCAGTGCTACAGAGTCAGCTGTCAAGCCCTGTAAACGCTCGGATCATTTCCGCCTTCTGCCGTTGCGTAAAGTGTATATACGTCCGTCTGCACACATCCGGCGAGTTACCGGAGTTTGTACTTAAACCAGGCCGGAGAAGACGGGCGAAGAGTGAAAAGACAGGAATTTTAGGGCAGTTTTGCGTACCACGAAGGTACGCCAAACTCCCACAAAACGCACCAAACAAAAGAAAAACCGCCAATTTTCAACGATATAACGTTAAAAATTAGCGGTTATTCTTGGCAGGGGTAGAAGGATTCGAACCCTCGGCACGCGGTTTTGGAGACCGCTGCTCTACCAACTGAGCTATGCCCCTATGGAAAACGCCCACAGTGCAATCTAGCGCTGTCAGCAAATGGCGACCCGAATCAGGCTCGAACTGACGACCTCTAGCGTGACAGGCTAGCGTTCTAACCAACTGAACTACCGGGCCATACCCAGCTTGTTGACCGCCGCGTCTGTGTCTTGGCGGCTGCAACGTTGACTATTATAGCCAAAGAAGTGCCAACTGTCAAGGGTTTTTTCCAACTTTTTTCAAAAAAAATATATTTTTTTATTTTTTATCTTTATATCGTTATTTTTTATCATTGCAAAACCATCCGCAGGGTGGTATGATAGTAGCAGTGTCCGATTGACTTATGTCTTACCCCGCCGGATTTTTTTCTGCTTTCCCGGATTTTTTACCTGTATCTTTGCCTGTATATCTGTATCACGGCTCCCAGCAAAACCAAAAGTCCGCTGTGTATGCCAAATTGCAGCCAGGCCACCGGTACTGCCAGCACCGGTATCAAAGTTACCGCCAAAGAACGTCTGCCGGTCCCTGCCGCCACCACTGCCCCGGCCAGAACACAGAGCCCACCTGTAATGGGCAGATAGAGTGTAAGCCAGGTACAGAGCACCGCTGTGGCGTCCCCGCCTTTGCCGCGAAGCCAAAGGGGCCAGACTTGCCCCGCCAGGGTCCCCAGCCCGCCGTACAGCATGGCGTCGTACCCAAGTTCCGGCGCGGCCAGCTTATAGCAGAACCAGCAAGCCAGCGCCGTCTTCAGTACGTCCCCGGCGACCACCGCCAGACCTGCCGGCCTGCCGAGGCTGCGGGATACGTTGCCGCTATCCGGCCTTCCGTTGCCAACCCGCCGGATACCCGCGCCGGCAATACACCGGGCCACAATTTCTGCAGCCAGAAAATTTCCAAACGCGTAACCGGCCACCAGGCACAGACCTGCCAGCAGTACACTGCGCTCTACGGACATAAGCCTTCGTCCCCTATCGTAACTACTTTTAGAATACAGAGGTGCTCCGGATGGATTTACAAACATTGGAACAAGAATGTCTTGCGTGCCGCCGTTGCGGTTTATGCGACACCCGCAAGCACGTTGTCTTCGGGCAGGGTGTTTCCACCGCCGAAGTTTTGTTCGTGGGAGAGGGCCCCGGCGCCAGCGAAGACGAGCAAGGCCTGCCTTTTGTGGGGCGCAGCGGCCAGCTTTTGGACCACTATCTGGAAGCAGTGGATTTATACCGCGACAAGAACGTATATATTGCCAACATCGTCAAATGTCGTCCGCCCCAGAACCGTGATCCGCTGCCGGAAGAATCATCATCCTGCCTGCCATGGCTCCGGCAACAATTCCAGCTGTTGCGTCCTAAGATCGTTGTATGCCTGGGGCGCATCGCTGCCCAACAGCTTATCGATCCGGGCTTTTCCGTTTCCCGGGATCACGGCAAATTTTTTGACAAGCACGGTACGCTGTTCATGGCCACCTATCACCCGGCCGCTCTGCTGCGGTATCCCGTAAACAAACCTGCCGTATTCGGGGATTTTGTAGCGCTGCGCGAAAAAATACCGCAGGTATGCCCCCACACCTATTCATCCCAGTAAGGAGTGAACCACCATGTCGCCGGAATCTATTTCATTGACGTTGCCCATCCGGCGTCTGGTGGAATTTTTATTGCGCACAGGCAGTCTGGACAGTCGTTTTACCGGCTTTGACCGTGCCAACGAGGGGGCACGGCTACATCGAAAATTGCAGCGAGCCGCGGTCAAAGAATTTTCCGACTATACGGCGGAGGTTTCCCTCACCCAACAGTATGGCTGCTGTGGTATAGATTATACGCTGGAGGGCCGGGCTGACGGTATTTTTACCGATGCGCAAGGTCTGGTCACCGTGGACGAAATCAAAACCACCCTTCTGCCTGCAGAACAGATCACCGGGGAGCAATCCCCTGAGCACTGGGCCCAAGCCAAAGTGTATGCCGCCATCTATGCCCGACAGAACAATCTTGCCCGTATGGGCGTCCGCCTGGACTACTACCAGGTGGACGAAGAAAAGGAATACCGGTTTACCCAACAATACACGGCAGAAGAGCTGGACGCCTTTGTACAGGATTTACTGACTCGATACACCCCCTGGGCCAAGCGAGCCTCCCAGTGGCTGCAACAACGCCGGCAATGCTTACAAGACCTTTCCTTCCCCTTTCCGGCTTACCGTACCGGCCAGAAGGCCATGATCGGCGCCGTGTACAAAACCTGCCGGGAAGGCGGCCAGTTGCTTTGCCAGGCCCCCACCGGCATCGGCAAAACCATGAGCGTACTGTTCCCGGCCCTGAAAGCGCTGGAAGACGGTGGCCCTGTTTTTTATCTGACTGCCCGCGGCACCACCCGCACGGCGGCGGAGAGTGCCCTGGCTCTACTACATCGTCAAACCCCTTCCCTGACATTACGCAGCATCACCCTGACCGCCAAGGATAAAATATGCCTGCAAAGCGTCCGGGAATGCACACCGGAGACCTGTCCCTTTGCGGAAGGATACTACGACCGCATCAAGGACGCCCTTTGGCAGGCCCTGGATCAATCCGCTTTGACCGCGGAGATCTTGCAGTCCCTGGCAAGAGAGTTCCGGGTTTGTCCCTTCGAATTGGGCCTGGACCTGAGTCTGTGGTGTGACGTGGTCATTGCCGATTACAACTATCTCTTCGACCCGGTAGTCCACCTGACACGCTTTTTCGAGAGCCGTGGCGATTATCTGTTCTTGGTGGATGAAGCCCACAACCTGCCTTCCAGAGCCCGGGAAATGCACAGCGCTTCCCTGTGCAAGAGCGCCTTCCTTGACGCGCGGAAAAAACTCGGCAAAAAAAAGAGTCCGCTGAAAAACGCCCTGAACAAGGTCAACGATCTGTTTCTGGCCTGGCGTCATCGTTGCGAGGAGGAATGTACCGAAAACCGTTTCGGCAAAACCTTCTTTGAATCGGAGCGTGCCGAAGCGCTGGACCGGGCGCTTTTGCACCTTTGTGACCCCTTGCAGGACTGGCTGGAAGAGCACCCCGATGCCGACGAGACCCATGATGCGTTGCTGCAACTCTATTTTGATATCCGCGCCTGGCTGCGCGTAGCGGACACCTTTGACGACCATTTTGTTCTGCAGGTTTCCGCCTATGGCAGTGAGGTGTGCGCCTCTCTCCTTTGCCTGGATCCCAGCGCCTTTCTGGCCGCCGATTTCGCCAAGGGACGCGCCGCTGTGCTGTTCAGTGCTACTCTGACACCGGCAGGGTACTATAAAGATCTTTGCGGCCTTCCAGACGCCCATGCTGTGGCGCTGCGCAGTCCGTTTCCCAACGCGCATTTGGGGCTTTGGTGTGCCCGCAATGTCAGCACCCGCTATAAAAATCGCGCTGCCAGTGTACCTGCCATTTCGGACCTGATTGCCTGCCTGGCGCAGGGAAAACCCGGTAACTACCTGGTTTTCTTTCCCAGCTACAGCTACCTGCAGACCGTGTGGGAGGATTTTTCGGTCCGCTACCCGGAACTTGAAACCCTCCGCCAGGAAACCAGCATGGATGAAGCGTCCCGGGAGGCCTTCCTGGCCCGCTTTGCTCCGGAACCGCAGCGTCCTCTGGTAGGCTTTGCCGTCCTGGGTGGTGTTTTCAGCGAAGGTGTGGACCTTGCCGGGGACCGATTGATCGGCGTAGCTGTGGTGGGGCCCGGTTTGCCCCAGGTGGGAGCCCGCCAGGAGCAGCTCCGGGAGCATTTTGAGCAGACCCGCGGTTTCGGGTTCGACTATGCCTACCGCTTTCCCGGCATGAACAAGGTGCTGCAGGCTGCCGGCCGCGTCATACGCACCCCGGAGGACAGGGGGGTGGTATTGCTGATTGATGACCGTTTTATGTCCCCCGACACCCGACGGCTGATGCCGCCCCATTGGGCACATCTGCGCACCGTCAACAGCACGCAGCAGTTGCGCGAAGAATTGTCGGATTTTTGGCAGCTACAGGAAGCCCCCTCTGTACCATAAACAAACAGCCCCGGAAGCGACATTCTTCCGGGGCTGTTCTGGTATTATTCCGTTTCCTGGGCTTTGCGCATACGCAACAAACTATAGGGCATCAGAGGTGTTTCGCAGGGAATGGTATATTGCATCATGGGATGAGGCGTGGCATCCACACGCTTTCCCTCCTCGTTTTCAATCCAGGCCGGGGTAATCGTTACCACCTGGCCGTCCGGCTGCAATACCTCGAGGGTATCCCCCTGGGCGAACTTGCCGCGCTGGGTGCAGTGGGCAATGCCGTTTTCCCAGGAGTCCACCGTGCCGATAAAATCCCATTCCCGCACATAGGAATGGCTGGGTGTCTGCAGAGCTTGCTCCTTGCCAAAGTAGAAGCCCGGTGAATAGTGGCGATGACTGGTACGGTTGAGTTCTTCGATCACATCATCAGGCAGTTCGTACTGATCGCTGAAGGGATTCTTCAGGTAGGCATCCAGCGCACGACGGTAGGCGCTGGTGACCGAAGCCACATAGTAGAACGTCTTGGCCCGTCCTTCGATTTTAAGAGAATCCACACCTGCCTTGCAGATCAGATCCAGGAACGGAGCCGTGCACAAATCATTGGCGTTGAGGATATAACTGCCGTTTTCGCTTTCGCCAATTTCCATATACTGTCCCGGGCGGCGTTCCTCCACCAGGGCGTACTTCCAGCGACAGGGCTGTGCGCATTCTCCGCGGTTTCCGCTGCGCCCCGTCATGTAACTGGACAACAGGCAGCGTCCCGACACACTCATGCACATGGCCCCATGTACAAAGGCTTCCAGATCAAGTTCCGGCGGACAATTGTCACGGATCTGGGCAATCTCGGTCAAAGGCAATTCCCGGGCCAGAACCACGCGCTTGGCGCCCAGTTCATAGGCCACCCGGGCGGCCTCGTAGTTGGTGATGCCTGCCTGTGTGGAGACGTGCCGTTCCACCCCCGGCGCATACTTTTTGGCCAAAGCCAGCACACCCAGATCGGCAATAATAAAAGCATCCACCCCCGCCTGGGCGGCATCCTCAATGTACCGGGGCAGTTTTTTCAGTTCCTCGTTGGTGGGCAGCGTATTAAGCGTCAGATAAACCTTTTTGCCCCGAGCATGGGCAAAAATACAGCCCTCCTGCAGTTCTTCCACGGTCAGGTTGACCGGTGCCGCCCGCATGCCGAATTCCGGCAGAGCGCAGTACACCGCATCAGCGCCGTACAGGACTGCATACTTCAACGTTTCCAGGCTGCCGGCAGGCGCCAAAAGTTCGGGTTGTTGCAACATGATGTTGTCCTCCTGTAAAAAAGCGCCCGGACGCGCCGGGCGCTTCTCTTGTATAAGTTGGTTGGGATCAGCCGGCCCAACCGGCTTTTTCCACGTTGGCCTGGTGTTCTTCCGCCGTCTTGGCGTAGAAGTACTGCCCGGCCACATCGGTATCGGGATGGCCTGTGACAAAGAAGTAGTACCCTTCGTCCAGATACTGCTGGTCCGGGTTAAGCGCCGCCTCGATAGCGGCATAGCCCGGGCAGGAGATGGGCCCTGCCGGCAGACCGCTGATCTGATAGGTGTCGTACAGACTCAATACATCTTCCGGAATGGCGCCCTGCTCCGGCCAGCCGTAATACTCCGCCGTAGGAGAGTTCCAGAGGTAGTTGTTCTCCACATCCTGGGTGATATAGCTGCAGGCGTTGGATTCCAGCTTATGCTCCGCCCAAAGGGGATCGCTGGACTCCAGACGGTTGTGGAAGCAGGCACTGACTTTGGCATCCTCCGACTCCACACCGGCTTCCTCCTGGATAAAGCTGGCCAGCTTGACCACATCATCGATCGTGGTGCCCTTGGCATTGATGGTATCCGTAAGGCCGGCCGTCTTTTTGTCAAATTCGCTGTAGAGGGTATCCACATAATAGTAGACATCCTCATCCGCATAGACGTTGTAGGTTTCCGGGAAAAGATACCCTTCGCACTTCATCAGTCGCCCATTGTCCGGAATCTGGGTCCAGAAACTGTACTGACTGAAATCCGACCCATCGGTACCGTTGGCACAGTTGAGGAAGGTATCCACGCTGTCCACAAGACCGGCATCCACGAAAATCTGCGCCACGCCCACGGCGGTGGTTCCTTCGGGAATGGTCACATTGGCAGTAGGCCGCCGTACCTGCTGGGAGATGGTCTGAATGATGGAGTTGTAATCCATACCCGACCGCAGTGTGAATTCGCCATACTGAATGCCTTCCGCTTTACCGCTGTACTTGGCATACTCCTTGAAGAGCCAGTCATACTCAATGATACCGGCATCCTTCAATTGTGTGGCAATGGCTCCCACAGAGGATCCCTGTTCAATGGTGACGGTCTGTTCTTCCCCCAGAGAGGTCTTGCCGTCAATTTCGCCGTAGAACTGCATGACCTTGTATCCGCCAAAGGCGACCAGCGCCAGAATGATCAGCACAATCAGGCAGCCAAACGGGAAACGCCGCCCGGCGTGTTCTTCCTCCCCCGGTTCCTCTTGCTCCCGCTTTTTCCGGGTATCCGCCGCATGTTTCTTCTTGTGTACTTTTTCCTTTTTATCTTTATGCGCCGGCTCCGGATCGCTCTGCGGTATGGACGCCGCAGGCTGTACCTGGGGAGCCTTGTTTTCTGCACCGTTAGTGCTGTCGTTTCGATTGATCCTCATTGGGAATCTCCTTACTTTTGTGCCAGGGCGCCCGTACACGCTCTGCGCAGAATCCATCTGTGCTGCTCACAGCAGCATTCTGAAATATACATCCGTAACCGGGAACTCCCCACGCAGGAATGCAATCATTCCATACCCGCAGCGGCGTCCCGCCCCCAGATACAGGCTCTGGTTCTCTGCCAGCAGGATGCGCGCCCGCTCGGCACCTGTCTTTTCCCGGGCTGCCTGCAACAAGGTATCAGCACAGGAATCATTGTCTGCCTGCAGTTCTATAAACTGCAGTTCTTCCCCTTTGACAAAATACAAACCATACCCGCGCCTGTTGGAAACCACCGTCAAGCCTCGGCGGTACAACTGCGTCATCACTTCATTCATGGCGGATTCCGGCAATCGGATACAACCCGGCTGACACCGAAGACGCATTTCCAGCAGATGCCGCACCGTCAGACTGTCAAATTCAGCCTGCGCCAAAAGGTTGCGTCGGATAGGCTTTTGCAGCACCCGCATGGGCAGAAGATTCTTAAAGCCCAGGGCTTCCAGGTCTCTGGCCTCCTGGGCATTTTCCGGCGCCAACACCGCAAAATCGTATTCTTTGGCACCAAAAGCCCGCAGACAACCGCTGAGCAGCCGCGGCAAAAAACTCCGAGAGTCCACACCTTCCGCTGCTGCCGCCCCGCAGAACCAAATGCCCTTGCGATGGGCATACTCCACAGGAACCGCCGCCAGCATGGCTTCCGGCTGTCCTTGTGTTTTTTCCAGTACAAAGATATGCGCAAGTCCCGCCACGTTCTGCAGCCATCCGGCGGCGCCCGCCGGTGTGTCACCATACCGGGCGCTGCGCAGCCGCACCAGCGCGGAGAGATCTTCGGCCGCTGCCATGCGCACCATAGGCGTTTCCCCTTTCAACATTCCCCATTGTACAGGATATCATCCAGTTTCGCAAGTATCTCGGCATTGATCGCCTCTACCGGGCGGATGGCCTTTCCTTCTGCCCCAGTTTCGGTGCATTCAATCCGATGCCACCCCAGCGTTTTGGCACAATACTCCGCCGCCGCACGGCTGCGGCCAATGTATTCCCGGTCTTTTTCCTGGATATCCTTTTTGCTGTTGTCCCCATGGTAGCGCTCCTGCAGCAGGCGCTGGGAAACATCCGGGTCCACGGCCAGATAGAACACCGCATCGGGAGCAGGAATTCCGATCTTCTTGTATT
Organism: uncultured Subdoligranulum sp.; assembly: GCA_904374465.1. Taxonomy (GTDB): domain Bacteria; phylum Bacillota; class Clostridia; order Oscillospirales; family Ruminococcaceae; genus Gemmiger. The sequence continues at coordinate 23,508 of CAJFFY010000029.1, read as the reverse complement.
CGAAATCAAACAACCAATTCAAAAAACCGTCCCAGTGCATGGGAGGCAGCTTGGCACACTGGTGTACCGCATTGGAGGTGGTATAACGGTCCGACAAAATCAACCCGCCGCTCTGGTAAAAGCTGCCCCAGTCGGTCTTGTAACTGGCAAAGCGGTCCACAGCATAGAAACTGGAAGCCGCGTAGGCATTCACATCATCGGGTTTTTCCCCAAACTGCCCGGACAGGTACATCTTGACCAGCGACGACGCATCGCTTTGGTAATTGGGAAAAGTGATCTGGCGCAGATCCACACCGCGCTGCCGCAGTTTCTGTACGGTCAAAGCGGTCTGTGTCCCCTTGCCGGAACCGTCCAGACCTTCGAAGATAATCAGTTTACCCATGCTGCTCCGCCTCCTGTTTCAGCTCGGCATATTTCTGACGCACCGCAGCCTGCTCCCCGCAGCACATCCGTCCCTCCGGGCAGGGACCGGTCAGGCAGCGCGGTCCCGCAGCCGCAAAAATATGCGGTGCCAAGGGCAACACCAGCCGCAGCATCTCATCCGCCACGGCGCGAATTTCCCACTGGGCCCGGTTGCAGCAGCGCAGATTGAAAAAGTTCAAAAGGCTGCGACAGTTCATCGTCATGACCATCTTGGTCTCACAGGCATTGGGCAGCACAAAACGGGCGTCCTCGTTGGCTTGCTTGCCGGCCTTGGCCCGGGCGGCCTTTTCGTCCAGGCCCTGGGCCATCAGCCGGCGGGTGTGGGCCTCTTCCAAAGACTGCACCAGTTCCAGATATTTTCGGGCATCGGCGTTCATCGCCTCCACGAACTGCGCTTTTGCCTCCGGAATGGCTTCAATCTCCGGCGGAATGACATACCGAAAATCCTCCAGACGCACATAACGCTGGCTTTGGACGCTGAAGCTGGCAATGCGATGCCGCGTGACCTGCGCCAGGAAAGTGCGGGAAACGCCCTCAATCCCAAAGGTAAAGCTGGCATGCTCAATGGGGCTGGCATGCCCCAGGTCCGACAGTTTTTGCAGAAAAGCCGCCGTCTTTTCCGGCGTGAGTCCTTCCAGAAGGGTTTCGATATGGGCATCCGAATAGCAGAGCTTTGCGGCTGCCGCCACCGTTTTTTCAGGTTCATTGGTATGTGCGATCAGCTGGACCAGCATGAGTGCGCCTCCTTTTTATTCTGTGATTTTCTTTAAGGGAGCATAGTTGGCCATCGTTTTTTTGACGCCTACACGATCAAATTGAATTTCCACAATGCAGTCTCCGGCAATGGGTGTTGCCTTGAGCACCTTACCGCGACCAAAGACACGGTGTTCCACCAGGTCCCCGGGTGTATATTGTACACTCTGTTTTTTGGGCGCGGGGTTCTGCATACCGGCCAAAGTGGAAGTGCCTGCCCCCGCCGGGGTTGCCGGAGCTCCGCTGTGATGATTGACATGACTGCCGTATCCGGCGCCAAAGCCGCCGCTTTGCACTGTGTGGCGGCCGCCGCTGTAGTTGGGACTGTCATGACCGCCGCTGGCAAAGCCGCTGCTGTAACCGGCACCAAAACCGCCCCGGGGACGAGCATTATAATCGCTGTTGAGATAGCCACGGGACACACCGGAATACCCACTGCGCCCGCCGGGCACAGTGGTGCTGTAGGTGCCGTAACCTGCGCCAAAACCTCCGGCCGAATAGGCCAGCTCCGGGCTCTGAGTTTCCTCCAGCAAATCCGGGTCAATTTCACTAAGGAAGCAGGACGGCGGATTACGTCGGGTCTGACCAAAGATCAACCGGCTGCGGGACGTGGAAAGATAGAGTTCCTTTTTGGCGCGGGTGATGGCCACATAGCAAAGGCGCCGTTCTTCCTCCATATCTTCCTCGTTATAACGCGCCATGTCGCCGGGGAAGATTCCGTCCTCCATACCCACCACAAACACATAGGGGAACTCCAGTCCCTTGGCGGAATGGATGGTCATCATGGTAACGCTGTCGGCGTCCTGATCATAGCTGTCCAGATCAGAGATCAGCGCCACTTCCTCCAAAAAGCCGGACAACGTGGCATCCGTTCCGTTCTGGTCGGCGTAAGTCTTGACCGAGCTGACCAACTGTCCCAGGTTCTCCAGGCGGGTTTCCCCCTCCTCCTTCTGGGCTTTCAGCATGGCCTCGTAGCCGGTCTTCTTGATCACTTCTCCGGCGAATTCATCCAGCGGCAGTGTGACCGAAAGGTCGCACAGTTCCCGGTACATTTCATAAAACTTTTCCAGAGGGGCCGCCACACGCATCAATTCCGGGTAGTTGCGCACATCGGCAATGACCTGCATCATGGGCACCCCGGCCTTGGCGGCCAGTTCCCCCACCTTCTCCACCGTGGAAGCGCCGATCTTGCGGGCCGGCTCATTGATGATCCGACGCAGTCGCACATCATCCCGGGGATTGACGATCACCGCCAGATAAGAGTTGATGTCCTTGACTTCCTTGCGGTCGAAGAAGCGCTGACCGCCCACAATGCGATAGGGAATGCCCGCCCGGGCGAAGTAGGTTTCGATGGGGTTGGACTGTGCGTTCATGCGGTAGAGCACTGCGTGATCCCGCAGGTGCGCCCCCTCCCGCAAATGTTCGCCTATGACATCGGCAATATGGCTGGCCTCATCCTGTTCGCTGGCCGCAGTATAGTGATGTACCTTGTCGCCGTCGCCATTCTGGGTCCAAAGGGTTTTGCCCTTGCGCCCGGTGTTGTTTTTGATCACGCTGTTGGCCGCATTGAGGATGTTGGAGGTGGAACGGTAGTTCTGTTCCAAGCGGATGGTCTTGGCTCCGGTAAAGACCTGCTCAAAGTTGAGGATGTTTTCAATGGTAGCACCACGGAATTTGTAGATGGACTGGTCGTCATCACCCACAACGCAGACGTTGTTGGTGCCGCCGGCCAGCAGCCGCACCAGATGGAACTGGGCCACACTGGTATCCTGGTATTCGTCCACCACCACATAGCGGAATTTGTTCTGGTAGTAGGACCGGGCCTCGGCATCAGTCTGCAGCAGACGCACCGTATGGAAGATCAGATCGTCAAAGTCCATGGCTCCGGCGGTTTTCAGCCGGGATGCATAGGTGGTATAGATCTTGGAGATCAACGCCGCCTTGGTATCCCGCGGTGCCTCCGCCGCCACATCCTCGGCAGACATCAGTTTGTCTTTGTAGGAACTGATCTGGGCCACGGCGGACTTGATGGGCAGGAACTTGTCGTCGATCATTTTGTCTTTATAAATCTGTTTCAGAACCCGCTGCTGGTCATCCGAGTCATAAATGGTGAAGCTCTTGGGGAAACCGATGCGTTCGGCATCCCGCCGCAGAATCCGCACACAGGCGGAATGGAAGGTGGAGGCATTGACGTCCCCGCCCATGGTTTCTCCCAGCATGGCGCGCAGACGTTCTTTCAGCTCCCCTGCCGCTTTGTTGGTAAAGGTGATGGCCAGCACATTCCAGGGTCGCGCCGGACGCACAGCCAGGTATGCGGTTTCCCTGGGCATATCCCGCCCCGTCTCCACTGCGGTGCGCAGGTTCTTCAGGTCCTCCTCGGTGATGTCCCGGGGCAGTTCCTTGCTGCCGTGGGCGGACCCGAACCGAATGATGTTGGCGATGCGGTTGACCAGCACGGTGGTCTTTCCGGAACCGGCTCCCGCCAGGATCAGCAACGGACCCTCGGTGGTGAAGACTGCCTGCCGCTGGACCGGGTTCAGACGTGTAAATTTGCTTTCGATATATTGATCCCGCAGGGCGAGATACTCCTGGGTAAGATCGGGCATAGTTGCATTCCCTTCTGAAAAAGATAAAGTCAATATTTCGGAGGTTCGTCGGGGTCAGTCATGAGAAAAGGGGTCCCGCACATTTTGCAGCGCTTTTTTCCACGCCTTAGGGGTTGCATCCCGGAAACCGGCGGTAAGATATTTGCCCTCACTGAGACTGATGGCTGTACCCCGGGCCACGCAGTTGATGGGGTCGGGCGCAATGGCCACATCCACATGCAGTTCACCGGCCAGATAACTGGCCAGACCGCGCAGCAGGGAGCCGCCCCCCGTCAACAGCACCCCTGTGGAAGATACATCCGCCGCCAGCTCCGGCGGGGTGCTTTCCAGCACAGTGCGGGCCGCCGCCGCAATGCGGGTAGCCAACTCCTGTACCGGCTCATACAGATCGTGGGTATAGATCAGCCGCCTGGCCGGGAGATTGGTCTCCCAGGAGTGACCGCGGACCTCCATAACCCCTTCGAACTCGCTTTTGGTACAGCAGGCCACCTGTTTTTTCAGTGCTTCCGCCGTCAGCGGGCCGATGGCGATCTGATACTTTTCCTGCACATACTGGGCAATACAGCGATCAAAGGCATTGCCGGCCACCGGCACACTGGCCGCGCGTACCCGTCCGCCCATACTGATAACGGCAATATCGGTGGAACCGCCGCCAATATCCACCACCATACAGCCGTGGGGTTCACGGATCTGCAACCCGGCTCCCAGCGCGGCGGCCACCGGCTCGTCCACCAGGAACACCTGCTTGGCGCCCGCCCCCATGACCGATTCCACCACCGCGTCAGCCTCGACACCGGTGATGGCCGCCGGCACACACACGGCGATGCGCGGTTTGAAAATACGGGAACGGCATACTTCGTTGACAAACCGGATGATGAGTTCGTTGGTCATACGGTGATCCTGGATCACACCATCCCGCAGGGGACGAACCAGGTCGATGTGGGACGGCACCCGCCCTACCATTTTCAGTGCTTCATCCCCAACGGCCAAGATGGTGTTGTTGCGGGTATCCACCGCACCGATCGTCGGCTGGTTGAACACAACGCCCTGTTTTTCTGTGGCAATAATGATCGAAGTGGTTCCCAGATCAATGCCAATATCCTGTTGCTTCATCTGTCTTTCTCCGTTGGTTTCTGTTTTTCCTTGGGCATGTCCTCATCCACCGCAATGGCTGCCGCTGTCACTTCCACCGCACCGGCCTCCAGCAATGCCAACGCGCAGCTGGAGATCGTTGCACCGGTGGTGATGATGTCGTCCAGCAGCAAGACACGCTTGCCGCTCAGGTCTGCACCCGTCTTGCAGCGGTACGCCTTTTTGGCATTCCGCAAACGCTCCGCACGGGACAGGCTCTTCTGCGCCGCCGATTCCCGTGTGACACAGAGAGTCTGACAAACCGGAATCTGAAATAGTATGCCCAACCGCCGGGCCAAAAGCAGAGGAAGCCCCGGTGTTCCCGGCGTAGGCTGATGAGGCGGCACCGGCACAATACATTGATAGGCCGGAAGATTCTCAAACAGCACATCCTGCGGGCGCAATCCCGGCCGGGAAGCCGGAACGGCGCCCCAGATGCGCACCGCCATACGGTCCGCCAGTTCCCGTGCATACCAGGGATGTCCCCCGCGTTTGCACAACAGGATAGCTTCCCGGACCATTCCTTCGTAATAATAAGCGGCCAGTGCACCGTTGAGAGCATACAGCACATGCTCCGTTTCGGGCACACGCGGCGGCTCGTGGGCCAGACGTTGTTCTTCCGCCGCGCACGCCGGGCAGACCGCACCCGCCAACGCATCCCGGCCCAGAATTACGTTGCAGAAAGGACACCGCCGGGGATACAACCAGAGTGCAGCCTGCTCAGCCCAAAGTCTTCCGTCCGGTTTTTTCATGAGGCCGGCTCCGTCGGGGTAGATGCTTCTGTCAGCAGATAGCGCAGACAGCTGTACCGCAGATTCTGCCGCACGTTGGCGACCATTTGTTGTACGGTAGCTGCGCTGCCGGTAAGCACACAGAGTTTCCGTGCTCGTGTCACGCCTGTATAGAGCAAATTGCGGTACCGCAGTCTGGCCGGCACTTCGGCCACAGGCAGCACCACCGCCGGGAACTCGGAGCCCTGGCTTTTGTGAATGGTAATGGCATACGCCGGTTCCAGCTCGGCAAGCTGGTCGGCGGAATAGACATATTTGCGGTCATCCATCATCACGGTGACCGAACGGGCATCCCGGTCCACCGCCGTAATGATGCCCAGGTCACCGTTATAGGCACCCACCCCCGCCTCGGCCCCGGCACGTTCGTAGGTGATATCGTAGTCATTTTTCACCTGCATCACCTTATCTCCCAGGCGCAGGATCTTCTTATCACCGGGATTGCCCAGCTGGGGTTTGCCGGGGGCGGGCGGGTTCAGAATTTCCTGCAAACAGGCATTCAGTTCCACGCTGCCGGTAAACCCGATTTTGGTGGGACAAAGTACCTGAATATCCCGGATAGGATCAAAGCCGTAGGCCTTGGGCAGCCGATTGCTCACCAGGTCGCAGACCAGTTGTTGACACTCCGGCCCGGCCGATTGCATCAGGAAAAAATCATCGGCATGGCCGCCGCTGGTGGGCATCTGGCCCTGCACAATCCGGTGGGCATTCTGCACGATCAGACTTTTTTGTGCCTGCCGGAAGATTTCGGTCAGGCGTACAGTGGGGATTACCCGGGTGCGCAGGATTTCGCCCAGAATATTGCCCGGCCCCACACTGGGCAGCTGGTCCGCGTCCCCCACCATGATGATCCGGCAATGGTAGCGAGTGGCCGCCAGAAGGGACTGGAACAGCTTGACATCCACCATACTCATCTCGTCCAGGATGATGACGTCATACTTCAAGAGATTCTTTTCATTGTGGATAAAACGCACCACGCCGGTGCTGTAATCCACCTCCAGAAGCCGATGGATGGTGGAGGCCGCATGATGGGTAAGTTCGCTGAGCCGCTTGGCCGCGCGCCCTGTGGGCGCACAGAGCGCCACCCGGTCATACATGCCTTCGTACAGGCTCAGGATGGCGTTGACGGTGGTGGTTTTTCCGGTACCGGGCCCCCCGGTGAGCACCATCACCCGGTTGGACAGCGCCATTCGGATGGCTTCTTTCTGAAGGTCTGCATAGGCGAACCCCTGAGCAATTTCCAGCGCACGGATATCACTTTCCAGCGTGGGCGGCGGTTCGGTGGGAAAGGTAGCCAGCTGACCGAGACGGGCGGCTATATCCTCCTCGGCAGAAAGCATATCGGGCAAGAAAATATATTCGGTCTGGCCGAAGGTTCGTGCCCGCAGTTCCCCTTCATCCAGCAGCTCCTGCAGGCCATCCTCAATGGTATCCAGTTTCAGGAAATTTGCCGTGCTCTGCAAAAGCTTTTCCCGGGGCAGACAGGTATGCCCGTTGTTGGCATTACGGCGCAGCGCGTACAGAATGCCCGCCGACATCCGTAGCCGGCTCTGCATCTCCACATCCAACTTTACCGCAATGGCATCCGCATCCTTGAATTTCAGTTGCAGCGGTTCCCCGCAAAGCAGGTAAGGATTCTGCTGTAGCGCTTCCAGCGCATGGGGGCCCAGAACCCGGTAGACCGACACGGCATTCTGGGGCGAAAGATTGAACTGAGCAAACCAGGTGATCAGCTCCCGCACCCCATACAGACGGCGGAACTCCCGGGAAATCGTTGCCACCTTTTCGGGCGAAAGGCCCTTGATTTCACACAGACGCTGGGGAGTGTCGGAAAGGATTGAAAGCGTATCATCCCCAAATTTCTGGACAATCTTGCGGGCAGTGGCAGGACCGATATAGGGCAGCACCCCACTGGATAGATAGCTGAGCACCCCTTCCTGATCATGGGGCAGTGCCAGCTCGCAGACTTCCGCCTCAAATTGTTCCCCGTATAAAGGGTGGTTGACCAGGTGTCCGTAGGCGGTGACATGCATGCCGTTGGCAATTTCGCCCACTTTTCCACGCACCACCATGTACTGTTCTTCGGCATAAACGCTGAAGACCGCAAAGCCTGTTTCGGCGTTTTCAAAAATCAGGTGTTCCACAACGCCTTCCAGTTTTTGCAGCGGCTGCTGTGCCGTGGTTTCCATGCTGCACCCCCTTTGACACACTTCCACAATATCCTATTTATTATACCCCAACGCCCTCTGTTTGGCAAACCAAAAAAGCGCAGGGTCGCCCCTGCGCTTTTGTTGTATTTGGTGGAAGAAAAACGGTGATTTCCGTCAGGCCAGCGCGGCTTTCAGCGCGTCCACACGGTCAGTGTTTTCCCATTTGACACCCAGGTCTTCGCGGCCCATGTGGCCGTAGGCAGCCAGCTGACGATAAATCGGCTTACGCAGATCCAGGTCACGGATGATGGCCGCCGGACGAAGGTCGAACACCTTCTCCACGGCAGCTTCGATCTTTTCGTCCTCCACCGTACCAGTGCCAAAGGTATCCACCATGATGGAAACCGGCTCGGCTACACCGATGGCGTAGGCCAGCTCCACCTCGCACTTTTTGGCCAGACCGGCCGCCACAATGTTCTTGGCAACCCAGCGCGCGGCATATGCGGCGGAACGGTCCACCTTGCTGGGGTCCTTGCCGCTGAACGCACCGCCGCCGTGGCGCGCGTACCCGCCGTAAGTATCGACGATGATCTTGCGCCCGGTCAGACCGGTATCCCCCTGGGGTCCACCCACCACAAAGCGCCCGGTGGGGTTGATATAATATTTGGTGTTTTCGTCCAGCATATGGGCGGGAATAACCTTTTCGATGACTTCCCGCTTGATGTCCGCATGCAGCTGTTCCTGGGAAATTTCCGGGCTGTGCTGGCTGGAGATTACCACGGCATCCACCCGCACGGGCTTGCCGTCGTCATATTCCACGGTCACCTGACTCTTGCCGTCCGGCCGCAGATAAGACAGCTGCCCGTTCTTGCGCACTTCGGTCAGGCGCTTGGCCAGCTTGTGGGCCAGGCTGATGGGCAGCGGCATCAGTTCCGGGGTTTCGTCGCAGGCAAAGCCGAACATCATTCCCTGGTCACCGGCACCGGCCACCTCGTCGTTGGTGCCCAATGCAATATCGGGGCTCTGGCCGTCAATGTTGGAGATCACACCGCAAGTGTCGCAGTCAAACCCGTATTTGGCGCGGTCGTATCCGATGGAACGAATCACCTCACGCGCTGTCTCGGGGATATCCACATAGCAACTGGTGGTGATTTCCCCCATAATATGGACCAGACCCGTGGAGCAAGTGGTTTCGCAGGCAACGCGGGCGTCGGGATCCTGTGCCAGGATGGCGTCCAGGATGGCATCCGAAATCTGGTCGCAGATTTTGTCGGGATGTCCTTCGGTCACCGACTCAGATGTAAAAAGAACTTTGGACATGGTAGCAATTGCCTCCCTTATAAAAATGAGCAGAAGCGCAACTGACGAGAACAAAAAGCGCGCAGCCAAAAGACTGCGCGCTGACGCTTATCTTTCGGTTCCCCGCAGGAATTGGCACCTTGCACACTGGGTGTAGGTTGTCGGGCTTCACAGGGCCTGTTCCCTCTGCCGCTCTTGATAAGTTGCTATTCTGTTGTATCGTGCATTATAGCACAGTCATCCAAATTCGTCAATAGACTTTCTTATGCGTTTACACGTTCTTTTTTACGCCTCAATGGCGGCCGTGCAACACCGGGGAAAGCGGTTTGTAGATCAGGAAGCAGAGCACCGCATCCACCAGCCCCTTGACCAGGGTGAACGGCATGTTGAAGACCAGCAGGCATTCCAGCAGGCCGTTGGTGCCGGGCCGCAGTTCCTGATATGCGGCGATGATGTTGTCAATACCGCCGAACATGGCCGCATAAACGGGGTAGCTGATAAAGTAGTTCACCGGCACGCTGACCACCGCCATGACAACGGCGCCGATCAGGCAGGCGGCCACCGCCCCCTTGCGGGTTTTGTGCAGGCGGTAGATCACGCCGGCCGTGCCCACAAAGGAAGCCCCCAGCAGGAAGTTGCATACTTCGCCGATGCCGCCGGTGGAGCCGTGGAAGATCATGGACAGAATGTTTTTGATGAGGCAGGTGGCCACACCATACACAGGGCCCAGACTGAAGGATGCCAACAGGGCGGGCAGCTCCGAAACGTCCATCTTGACAAAACTGGGGATGAACATAGGCAGGCTGAAGTCCAGGAACATCAGCACAGTGGCAATGGCGCACAGCATTGCCGTTACGGTCAGTTCACGTACATGGTTGTGTGTTTTGGTCATGAGAAAATTCCTCCCGAGTGATAGTTTGTGAAAGCCGGTTTATCTGTGACAAAAACTTGCGGGAGGCTGGCCATGCTCGCTGCCGGCAAAAACAAACGCCCCGTCACCGTATGACTACAGTGACAGGGCGCAAGAAAAGCATAGCAAACAGCTTTCCGTTTCTTTCATCCGGACTATACCGTCGGCCCCGGATTCACACCGGATCAGCGGCTGCCGTGGCAGCCGGTCGCGGGCTTGCGGCATTGTGGCCGCTCACCGCCGGTGGGGAATTGCACCCCGCCCTGAAACAGACTTTCTACTTGCCTAGTATAACACCGATTTTACAAAATGCAAGGGGGTATGGTATAATGTTTTTGTCCGCAGAAACCAGATAAGGGAGATTTGCCATGCAAATTTTAACGCTGAGCATCCTGGGAGAACTTCTGCCCTCTGTTTTGTTGTTGGCGGGGGCACTGGTCGTTCCCATCCTCTACACCCGGATCATCCGCCGTGTGTTGGATGGCCTGCACAACCACATTGCCGAATGGCTGTACATTCTGTTTGACAGTTATGTACAACCCACCGCGCTCATTTTACGTACAATTTTGATCTATCTTGCTTTGGTGGTTTTGCCGTTCACCCTGAACAATGCCACCTACCTGACCGTGCTCAATCTGCTGTTCCATCTGGCGGTCACCTTCCTGATCGGGTTGGGCGCCTGGCGGGCCTCCCCCATGTGCCGGCTGCTGCTGCGTAGCGCTCAAAACAAGCTGGACCTGGCTACCAACAACACCATGGGCCGCTTTTTCGAGAACATCTTCCGGGCGCTGGTCACCATTTTTACCGGCATTGCGCTGCTGGACCGGCTGGGCGTTCCGGTGGCAGGTCTTTTGACCGGCGCCGGTGTTGCCGGCCTGGCCGTTTCCCTGGCAGCACAATCCACCCTTTCCAACCTGATCGCCGGTATCACGCTGGTGCTGGAACACCCCTTCGGCATCGGGGACTACGTGATCCTGGGTTCCTCGGAAGGCACGGTGGAAGATATCTCCTTCCGGTCCACCCGCATCCGCACCACCGACAATGTGGCTGTCACCATTGAGAATTCCAAGGTCTGCTCCGAGTACATTCAAAACTGCAACCAGCGCAGCAGCCGCCTGTGGCAGTTCACCCTGGGCCTTACGTATGACACCTCCCGGGAGCAGCTGCGGCAGATCTGCCAGGACCTGACCGCCCTGTTGAAGGCACAGCCCTCTGTGCGCCCCGATACGGTAACTGTCACGGTGGATAAATTCAACGACTACAGCATCGATATTCTGGTACGGCTGTATGTAACCACACTGCCCTACGGCGATTTTCTGCAGGAAAAAAGCCGCCTGAATCTGGAGATCATGCAGATGGTTGCCGATGCCGGCTGTGGCTTTGCCTTCCCCACCACCACAATCGATATGCCTGCGCAGAAGTAATGTTTCTTCCCCCTCGACGGAGTCCGCTCCACAGAGGGGATTTTTTGTATAAGGAAGTCGCTTTTTCTCCGGATATCTTCCGCCGTCCCCTTTGGCAGCCTTTCCTTGGCACACAAGCGATTGACTTTTTCCCCTCTTTCTTTTATGCTGAAAGCAGTAAAAACTACGGTCCCACGAAAGGAGGAATTGCATGGAATTTCGAGGAATGCTGACCGAGACCCGCAATCCGGATACGATGGCATTGGATGAAATGAGTGCCCTGGAGATTGTCACCGCTATGAACCGGGAAGATCACAAGGTTCCGGAAGTAATTCAGGGGATTTTACCGCAGATTGCCACCGCTGTGGAGATGGCGGAGCAGGCCTTTCGAAAGGGCGGCAGACTTTTCTACCTGGGTGCCGGCACCAGTGGCCGCCTGGGCGTGCTGGATGCTTCGGAATGTCCGCCCACCTTTGGGGTGCCGCCCGAAATGGTGGTGGGCCTCATTGCCGGCGGAGACCGTGCTCTGCGTTTCCCCGTGGAAGGTGCCGAGGACAACGGCGCACTGGGGCGGCAGGATCTGGTGGATCACAAGGCGGCTCCCCCCGATATGGTGGTGGGAATCGCCGCATCCGGCCGCACCCCTTATGTGCTGGGTGCGCTGGAATATGCCCGCGGAATTGGTTGCCAAACCGTAGCCATAGCCTGCAACACCGACAGCGCCATCGGTCAGGCGGCCGATCTGGCGCTGGAAGCAGCGGTCGGCCCGGAGGTTCTGACCGGCTCCACCCGCCTGAAAGCCGGAACCGCACAGAAAATGATTCTGAACATGATCACCACCGGCGCCATGGTCCGCCTGGGAAAAGCCTATCAAAACCTGATGGTGGACATGGTGCAGAGCAACGAAAAGCTGCGCGCCCGCGCCGAAAACATCGTCACGACGGCCACCGGTGTGTCACGCGCCGAAGCCCGTAGCGCCCTTGACGCGGCAGACGGCAAAGTCAAACTGGCCATCACCATGCTGCTTACCGGGCAAAACGCCCAGGATGCCCAACAACGGTTGAACCAGGCCGGAGGGCGCGTTCGCGACGCCCTTGGCCGGAAATAAAATGACGGGAGGCAAGCCTTATGACCAACGAGCAACTTGTCCAACACATCTTTGCCGGACTGGGCGGACAGACAAATATTGTCTGCGTCACCAACTGTATGACCCGCCTGCGCATACAGGTGCGGGAAGACAACAAAATTCAGGAGGATGCCCTGTGCCGGGTCGAGGGCGTCCTGGGTGTTGTACATGACCGCACCGGCTACCTGGAGGTGGTGGTAGGCCCCGGCAAGAGCCGTAAGTGTGCCGACCTCTGTGCCGCCAGGGGGATCCCCACGGCGGCCGCCCCCGCCGTGTCCACCGAAAAGGACTGGCACGACAACAAAGCCGCCTGGAAAGCCGGACAGGAAAACGGGCGCATCCGTTCCATGCTGAAAACCTTCGGCGAGATCTTTGTACCACTTCTGCCCGGTGTAATTGCCGCCGGCCTGTGCTCCGGGCTGGCCACACTGCTGACCCAGGTGTACCCCGGATACGCGGACAATGCCTTCTGGAGCATCGTCTACAATCTGCTTTCGCTGATCAACGCGTCCTTCATGACCTACCTGACCGCCTGGGCCGGCTACCGGGCGGCTGAACGCTTTGGCGCCACGCCGATTCTGGGCGGCATGCTGGGCATGATGACGACCCTTGGCAACATTGACAGCATTGCCAAAGTTCTGGACCTGTACAATGAGGCGCAGCCCCTGGATGCTGTTCTGCGGGCAGGGCGCGGCGGTGTGTTGGCAGTGGTGCTGGGCGTGTGGGTCCTGGCACGGATAGAAAAGGCGGTACGCCGCCGCATCCCTGACAATCTGGACATTATGTTCACCCCCCTGATTACCCTGGTGTTGTGTGTTGTTCCGTATGTATTGGTCATCATGCCGCTGACCGGGTTTGTATCCTCCGGTTTGTGCTGGCTTGTGGAGCAAGTCTGCATGAGCACCAATCCCCTGGTGCGCATCCTGGCCGGTGGCATTTCGGCGGCGCTGTTCCTGCCCATGGTGGCCATGGGTATGCATCACGGCCTGGTGGCTTTGTATACCGTCCAGCTGGAGGAACTTGGCTTTGTCACGCTGTATCCGGCGCTGGCCATGGCCGGTGCCGGCCAGGTGGGTGCTACCATCGCCATTCTGCTTAAAGCCAAAAAGGTGCACAACCAGCGCTTATGCTCGGTCATTGACGGGGCACTGCCTGCCGGCATTCTGGGCGTGGGCGAGCCTTTAATCTACGGGGTAACCCTGCCCATGGGCAAGCCGTTTTTCACCGCCGGGTTTGGCGCAGCATTCGGGGGTGCCTTCGTGATGGCCATGCAGGTGGCCTCCACCACCTGGGGCCCCTCCGGCATTCTGGCCTTCCCGGTCATGACCGCCGGCCCCAGCGGTGCTGTTCTGTCCATGCTGTATTACGGCATCGGGCTGGTCATCAGCTACCTGATGGGATTTTTAATCACAAATACGTTTGTTTCCAATGCAGAGGTGGAACAAGCATAAGCAAAACGTCCGGGGCGATACGCCCCGGACGTTTTGTCTGCCGGTCAAAGGTCATCCCGCGAACAAGTCACAATCAAACTGTCTGTGCCCTGGGGCGTAGTGACGATGAATTCGTAATTATAAACCGTGTCCAAACGAATCTGCAGGCTTCCATCCGCCAGCTCGGTCTGTATGTAGTCCAGATCCGGCTGGGGCATCACCTTGTCATAATAAAGATACAGCCAGTCGATATTCTCCACAAAGCGCAGTTCCAGCTGTTCCGGCTGTATTCCCTGCAACGTGATAACCGGCACCCCTTCGGTCTGTACGGCAGCTTTTTCGGTCCAGTATTCGGTGTCCACCCGGTCGGTGGTATAATACACCGGTTCATCGGAAAGAACCGTACAGTTGCTCACGGCCAGTTCCACACCGGTTTCCGGGAGCTGCGTTTCCCATACAGGCTGGGTATTCACCGTTTGAGCACACCCACCCAATACGAGCAGGCAAAGCGGCAAAAGGCAGGCGGCTTGTTTCATGAAGGTATCCTTTCCTCAACGATAGGGGTCATAGGGCGGCCGGGGAAATGCATCCCCCGGTTCCAGCGTACGCGGACAAAGACCGATTTCTGCCACAATAAAGCCCATCAGCATTCCAAGATGCAGGTGCAGATGGCGGTACTGAGACAGAATCAGTGTGAAGCGTGTCCATTCGCAGTTTTCCGGCCGCTGCAGCAGGTCTTCATCGTGCAGCGAAGTCAGATAGAGCGACAGCTTTGCTTTGATGGTATAAAAATAGTCATCCATCTGTTGCCGGTTCAGATGCGCCGCCGGGTAGATATCCAAATCCTGCAGATCCGGTGTATGAATGGGCGGCTCCACAAAATCGTTGGCGCGGGGATTGATGAACCACTGGTCCAGGCTGTGCAGCATGTGGTACAGATGCTGCCACAGCGGCGACCCGCCATAGGGCTTATCCCACATTTCATCGGGGATGCAATCCATCACATTCTGGGTCTCCCACAGTGCACGAACCGTCATCTCGGTAATCACCGCGTGATAGGATGTTTCCCGCATACTACTGCCCCCTGTTCTGGGGTTAGTATGCCGGAAGCGGAACCCATTTATTCGGCCACCAACAGGGTGGGCAAGGTTTTTTCGCTGTACTGGCTGGAGATGATGGGGCTCAGCGATACGCGGGAATAAATTCCCTGCGCCACGCCGTCGTAGACATATACGCCGGTCAGATTGTAATACCGGTTTTTGCCAAAGGTGCCGCCCGGGCCAAGCCCGTAATTTTCCGTCACGTAGGGCCGATAAAACTCCTGCAGCAGATATCCCTGCAGCGGCGTCTGGCGCACAATCTGTTCCCATTCTTCCTGGGTGGACTCCACGCCGGCGTGTACCCCGCGGGATGCGTAGGAATCCAGCGGTTTGAGAATCCAGCTGTCTTTTTCCGCCAGCACACGATCCCGGTCCTGCGCTGTATAGGTTTTGGTCAGTGGCACGTGGGCCTGCACAAAAGCCTGTTCTTCCGCCGTCAGCAGCGTCTGTGTCTGCGGCTCATGCAGAATGCGGAAAATGGTTTTGTTGTGCACCAGCTGGGTGTGGAAATCCCCCACCAGCAATACCGCATCCTCCCGCACTGCCTGCAGCAGCGCACCACAGCTGTCATATCGCTCCAGAATATCGCTGGTCACTGCGCGACGGTAGATGGCATCGATCTTGTGTCCGCCGGGACCGTAGAGTTCCTTTTTCTTTTCATCATACCGCAGGTCGCGCAGATCGCAGACTTCGGCCGGCACACCGTTCTGGATAAAATACCCCTGAAAAACTTCGAACTCATTGACGGTCCCGCAGTCCATAAAGTCCACAATGGCCACATAGGGCACCTGCTGGGTATGCCGTGCACGACGATACACGGCGCAAAGGGTCCGGACCCAACTGTCGAACAGTTCGCAGGTGCGGGTGACGTGCTCCTCGCGGAAATCCCGGTAAACTGTGGAAAGCTGCTGACCCAGGTTGAGTTCCCGGTCCTCGTTCATGGCACTGGTTCCATCGGTGTTGAATTCGCAGTACTTATAGGCGCCGGTCTCCTCATTATAAAAAAAGTCGATCCGCGCCATGGGCAGCAGCGAAACATCCGGATTGGCACGCAGGATCAGTTCTTCGGTCAGCGCGTCAAAACCGAACAGCTTCCGGTAATCCGGATCACGGTAATAGCAATGGATTACCTTGTCCAGAATGCCATACAATATGCGGATATCTTCGGCAAACCGGGCAAAGATTTTCTCGGTAAACAGCTTGGGTTCGTAGCAGGTCCGCACGTACTCCCCGTGATGGATCGCCGTGGAGGCTTTCATATATTCGGTGATGGCGTCAAATTCCCGGGCCAACCGCGTGGGGTCCGCCGCGGACGCTTCCAGATAGGCCTGGTTAAGTTTCTGCAGATCAGTCATTTTCCGATTCTTCTTCCCGTATGGTTTTTTTGGTGACCACCAGCCTGGCAAAGGGTTCCAGCAGCGCCCGTTCTTCCTGGGAAGGGGTACGGCTGCGCGCCTGCAACAACAGCCAGGCCAGCTCTTTTCCCACCGGATGCCCGTACACCCATGCGTTATGGCCGTCTTTGCAGATGGCCATCTTGGCGTTGGCAATGTCACCGGTGGTTGTGCCCTCGTAATGGCGCAATACATTTTGCAGCGCCGCCTGACTGCCAAAGATGGTTTTGACCAATTGGGCATAGGCCGCAATGTATTTGGGCGGCATACAATCCGCCCCACGGATTTCCAGATAGCTTTTCAGCCGTGCATCAAAGAAAAACATGGACAGGATATGTTCTATCTCTTTTTTCGAAAGGTGGCTGCCGTAAATTTCCTGGGCACTTTTCCGCCCAACCGCTTTGGTACGGTTGCCCCGCAGCGCCACAATCAGCGGGCGGGTCAGGACCGTTTCGGCATATTTTTCAAAACCAAAATCCGGGTCCATCAGATGCGGCGGTACACCGCACCGCTCCGAGTCCACATCCTGCCAAATCCGGGTGCGGACGCTATAGGCATTGTTTCGGTGCGCCTGATAGCGCACCGCATTGTCGGTAAGCAGTGCGAAGAAAGGAGTCAACAGGCAGGCCACCCGCATCTTCTGTACAAAATCCCTTTCGCTGTAGTAGTCCACCGAGATCTGCGTGGAGGCCGTGGCCCGCATCATCTGAATCCCACAGGAACCGGTATTCTTAAAATAGCGGTCCATGGCTTCATATCGCTGCTTGGGGATCAACGGCAGTTCCTCCGCCCGCCGGGTGGGGTGATAGCTGACCGTCCAGGCCCGTAGCCCGCGCGCCGCCAGCGTCATGCTGAGCTGCAGATAGAACTGATTGTAAATGTCCATCATCTGGATGACATTGCGCTGGGGTACCAGACTGACTTCCAGCTGACAGGCCGGCTCCAGTGATACACCGTACATTTCGGTGGTATAACCCATATACGCCCCGTCGATCACAATGGGGGTATCGTAGGATTGCTGCATTTGTTGCATCACACTCTGCACTTCCGCAAAGGTGGCAGGTTCTCCGCCCGCATGGGTGATAAAGTGTTCCACTTCCAGCCCAAAGGTCAACCGCCCTTCCGGTTTGCACCCCTGCCGAAAGTATTCCACCAGCACTTTTTTCTGTTCGTCCAATTTTGACATGGATGTGACTCCTGCGGATTATATTCTTACCGTTTTCGGTTTTCCTATTATACCCCCAAATGCGTTACAAGGCAACGAGAAAAGAAAAGTTCCCGCCGCAAAACGACAGGAACTTTTCCTTTTTACAAATCGCAGGACGCCGGGTATCCGTAGGCTGTGCGTGCTGCCCGCACAGCCCTCAAAATGGCCTGCGCCATCACCTGGGCGCCGAGGGCTCCCACCACATCCTGATCGGCCGGAAGATCTCCCAGCGAAACAGCATAGATACTGTCCCCATCCGCTGTGGTATGCACCGGGCGGATGGCCCTGGCATATCCGTCGTGGGCCATACCGGCAATCTTGCAAAGGCAGGATTTGTCAAACCGGGCATTGGTCAGGATCACGCCCAGCGTTGTGTTTCCCACAAACTTGTTTTCTACCACGTCCACACGCTGCAGCGCGATGGAGTCGGTATCCAGGAAGGTTTTCCGGTCTTCGCCGAGCGCACCGGCCACCTTATTGCCGTTTTTCCAGTCATAGATATCGCCCAACGCATTGACCGCCACAAGGGCCCCTACCTTCAATTCCCCGACCTGCACAGCATAGCTGCCAATGCCGGATTTCATGCAGTGTTCCATGCCAAGGCTCTTGCCCACGGTGGCACCTGTTCCCGCGCCGAAATTGCCATCCCGGTAATTGCCCGTTTCGGCATTCTGGCAGGCGCGGTAAGCCATAGCTGCATCGGGACGTACCCGCGCGTCCCCCACCGTCAGATCAAACAGGCAGGACTGACATACCAGAGGAACTCGGGTAACCCCCACATCAAATCCTATGTTCCTTTCTTCCAGATACCGCATCACACCACCGGCCGCATCCAGGCCAAAGGCGCTGCCACCGGAAAGGACAATGGCGTGGATTGCCCCGGCTGCCGCCATCGGTTTGAGCAATTCACTTTCCCGCGAGGCCGGACCGCCGCCCCGCACATCCAGCCCTGCCGGGGCGCCTTCCGGTCCCAGCAACAGAACGGTACAGCCGGTTCCCCCTTCCCGGTTTTCTTCCTGTCCGATTTTCAGATGGTCAAACGAGGTGATAGCAATCTCTTTCATATCGCGTTCCTCCGATGTAAAGTTATTTTACTGTTCATGTCGGGATGCTTTTGGGGACGGGCCGCGCGGTTTGGGATCGTGCAGTTGTCTCACATCCACACCTTCATATTTCAGCAGCCTCCGCTTCAGCGCCAGGCCTCCGTTATAACCTACCAGATTTCCCTGTGCGCCAACCACCCGGTGGCACGGGATGATCAGCGAGATCGGGTTGTGTCCGACCGCTCCACCGACCGCCTGTGCGGACATTTTTCCGCCGCCAGGCTCCGACATTTCCCGGGCAATCTGTCCGTAAGTTTCCAGATGCCCATAGGGAATCCTGCACAACCGTTTCCACACCCGCCGGCGGAAATCACTTCCTGGAGGATCCAGCGGAAGTTCCTGCGGCGTGGGTCGGCGACCACAAAAATAGCGATCCAGCCAGGCACAGCCCTGCACCAAAACCGGCGCACGGTCCTGTTTTACCGCTTGGGCCAGCTGTCCTGTATCCGGCTGCTGTCCCGGCAGCCACACCCCTGTCAGGGCCTGCTCATTGGCTAAAAGCAAAATCTCGCCCAGCGGAGATTCATACCGTGTGTAGTACAGTGCCAACATAAACGCCCCCCTTGTGCATTCTGTTATGGCCATTGTACCAAATTTTCCCACAGGATTCCAGTCCCCCGTACCTGGCCAGCCAATCACCAGGAGCCGGTCAATTGAGCAAAAAAGTCCCGCGCCGAAAACGCGACCACGATCATCACAATGCCGGTAACGGTTAGAATCAACCATACCGGGGCTACATCAAAGGCCACACCGTACAACAGCTGTCCCAATGGCTGTGCGCACAGGGAGATGCTCATAACAAAGGCCATCACCTTGCCGGTCAGTTCCTGCGGTGTCCACTGCTGAATCAGGCATAAGCCCAGAATAGAAAATATGCCACACAGAATTTGCCCGATCCCCATCGCTGCCACCAGTACCAGATAAGCGACAGTCGGCGTCACCCCAAGCAAAAACACTGCCGCCACCGGAAGCAGCGACCAGCCAAAGCCTGCCAGCAGCCCGCTCATTCTCCTTCCTTGCCATCGGTTTCCCCAAAAGTTTACCGCCAAACCGGAGAGGACCGCCGCTGCCCCCAAAAGACTTTCCGCCACACCGTACCATGTAGCGGAAAGACCCAACGCGGTTCGCACCATATACGGCACCCCCATGGTGACGCACCCTGCTGCAAGGAAGTTGGCCAAAGTAGCCAGCCACAACAAATGCAACACCTCCGGCCGCTCCACACGCAAAAATTGCACACTCTTTGTCAGATCCTTTTTTATAATTTGCATTGCCCCGTTGTTTTTCTGCCCCGATGGTGTAGGCAAAACAAGAAAACATTCTAACAGAGCTGTCGCGAAAAAGCACAGACTTACCACAGCCAGCACCGGGCGAATTCCCCAGGCAGCGTAGAGCAGGCTTCCCGCAAAAGGAGTTACCAACGCTGCCACAGCCTGGATCTGATTCACCATGGCGTTAGCCCGAAGCAGGTTGTCTCCACTGTGCATCTGGGGAATACAGGCCTGTACGGTGGGTGACTCAAAGGCGCCCAGAATTCCCAGAGCGATCTGCAATCCGGCGATTAATATGAACCATTCCACGCGTCCCAACAGTAAAAAGGTTATTCCCACGGCCCCACCGGAGATGGTATCCAACACCACCATCATGGTGCGCCGGTTTACCCGGTCTGCCAGTACCCCGCCCAGTGGCGAGAGTACCACCGTCGGCACCGCAGCCGCTGCCAGCATGCCGCCAAAAACACCGGCAGAGCCGGTTTTCTCCAGAACGTACATGGAAAGGGCAAATTTCAGAGTGTAATTTCCAATCAGCGAAAATGCTTGCCCCAACAGCAAAAAGAGAAAATTCCTTGTGAACAATCGTGTGTGCATGCAAACCTGCCTCCTCATTTGAATCTCTTCCGTTTACATACATACCAAATGTATGTATATTTTCAAAAAAGAAAAGGGAAGATTCTCCCTTTTCCCCGGATACAAAATTGTTTTTACGGTGGCCTATCTGTAGGCTTCGCCTTATTCGCTATCCTTACAAGAATCCTCTATTTTCCGGAAATATGGTTCCAGCTCCTGCAGCATCGTTTCGTCCACCAGAGGGACGCCCATGCGACTCAGCAGTTCCCCGATAAACCGGAATTTGCGTTGCATCTCTTCCGCTGTGGCAGGATAGAGCGCCGGTACCATCCATAGCCCGGTCAACAGCGGGATGATTTCAGCCAGCTCCCGCGTATATTCGGTGTGAACCGAGCCATCCCGTACCCCTTCCTCCAGGAATTGTTGTATGGCAGGGGCAAGGCTTTGCTGGTTGTCCCGAATCATTTCCACCAGGAAACGTGGGTTTTTTAGGATGGACATGGACTGGACCGTCATTTCCATCCGCTCGTTATCTCCCTGGTTCAAGCGTATAGATTCACGGAATTTCTCCAGCCCATTCAGATCTGTTCTTCCCGCGACTGCAGCAAAGGGATTCCGACGCAGAAACATCCGTGTTCCCACAGCGTCCACAATCTCCTCTTTGGATTTGAAATGGTGATAAACCGCGCCTTTGGTCAAATCTCCCAGGGCATCCACAATATCCTGAATCGTGGTATTTTCATACCCCTTTTCCAGGAACAAGCGCTCTGCGGCATCCAGGATCCGCTCCTCGGTAATCTCCGGATATTTGTTGCGTGCCATTTCCTCACCCGCTATACATTCGTTTGGTATGTTTATTGTAACACAGCCATTTGCTTCGGTCAAGAGTAAAAAAGATTCCCAAAGGCGGTGTTTCCAACCTTTGGGAATCTTTTACTTATTCAAACTCGATGGTGGCCGGCGGTTTGGTGGTGTAATCGAACAGGACGCGGTTGATGTTTTTCACCTCGTTCACAATACGATTGGCCGCCGTGGTGATGGTTTCCGTGGGCAGCAGGGTCACCTCTGCCGTCATGAAATCGGTGGTGGTAACGGCACGCAGTGCAATGGCATAGTCATAGGTACGTTCATCACCCATAACGCCCACGCTGCGCATATTGGTCAGCGCCGCAAAGTACTGGCTGGGACGCTGTTCCATGGGCAGTTTGTCCACCTCTTCACGCCAGATGGCATCGGCATCCTGCACGATGGCCACCTTTTCCGGGGTCACATCACCGATGATGCGGATGGCAAGGCCCGGCCCCGGGAAAGGCTGACGTGCCACCAAGTACTCCGGCAGTCCCAGTTCACGGCCCGCCTGACGTACCTCATCCTTGAACAGATCCCGGAGCGGCTCGACGATTTCCTTGAAATCCACATAATCGGGCAGACCGCCCACGTTGTGGTGGCTCTTGATGGTGGCAGATTCGCCGCCCAGGCCACTCTCCACCACGTCGGGGTAGATGGTTCCCTGCGCCAGGAAATCCACCGCGCCGATCTTTTTGGCTTCGTCCTCAAAGACACGGATAAATTCCTCGCCGATAATCTTACGCTTGCGTTCCGGAGCCGTCTCCCCTGCCAGTTTGCCGTAGAAACGATCTCGCGCATCCACGCAGACAAAATTGATATCAAACTGTCCGCCCTCGCCGAAGACCTCACAGACCTGTTCCCGCTCGTTCTTGCGCAACAGGCCGTGATCCACAAACACACAGGTCAACTGCTTGCCGATGGCCTTGGCCAGCATGGCTGCACAGACGCTGGAATCCACGCCGCCGGACAGAGCGCACAGCACTTTGCCGTCACCAATCTTTTCCCGCAACGCCTGAACAGAATGCTCCACAAAGGAGTCCATCTTCCAGGTGCCCGCACAACCGCAGACTCTATAGACAAAGTTGTGCAGGATCTGGGTGCCGTTTTCGGTGTGCAAAACCTCCGGATGGAACTGCACGCAGTACAGGCCGCGCGCTTTATCCTGGGCCGCCGCAACAGGGCAGTTGGGCGTATGGGCAACAATCTGGAAACCGGGCGCCGCAGTTTCGATATAATCGTTATGGCTCATCCAGCAGACATTCTGTTCCGGCAGACCGGCAAACAGCGGGCTGGCCGTATCCAGGTCCACAAGCGTCTTGCCATACTCCCGCTCCGGTGCTTTGGTCACCTTACCGCCCAGCATGTGCATCATCAGCTGACTGCCGTAGCAAATGCCCAGAATAGGAACACCCCAGGTGTAAATTTCCGGATCGATGGTGGGAGAATCCGGCAGGTAGGCGCTGTTGGGGCCACCTGTAAAGATAATTCCCTTGGGATTTTTGGCTTTGATTTTGGCGAGGTCTGTGCGATAGGAATAGATCTCGCAGTAAACGTTGCATTCACGGACACGACGGGCAATCAGCTGATTGTACTGGCCGCCGAAGTCAAGAACAATGACAGTTTCCTGCTGCATGGAGGTACTCCCTTCTCTTTATCTTTCTCGTTATCGTATAATTATAACACACTGCCCGGGCCTTGAACAGATGGCGCAACGAAAAATATTTGGTCGTTTTGGGGCGCAGAACTATACAAAAAACAGGCATCCGCCCAAAGACGAATGCCTGTAATTATGCTTTCAGAGCGAAAAATTACTTCTCGATCTTGGAAACAACGCCGGAACCAACGGTGTGGCCGCCTTCACGGATAGCGAAGCGCATGCCCTCTTCCATGGCAACGGGGGTGATCAGCTCAACATGCATATCGACGTTGTCGCCGGGCATGCACATCTCGGTGCCCTCGGGCAGGGTGATGATGCCGGTAACGTCGGTG
>CAJFFY010000028.1 GCA_904374465.1 uncultured Subdoligranulum sp. | reverse complement strand
GACGGCCGCATCGAGTCGGTCTTTGACTCCAAGCACGCCATCTCGATGGTGTGCTCGAACGGCGCGGAACTGCTGATGCACATCGGCATGGACACCGTCCAGCTGGAAGGCAAGGGCTTTGCGCCCCAGGTGAAAAACGGCGACGCCGTCAAGAAAGGCCAGCTGCTGATGAAATTCAATCTTGACGAAATCAAGGCCGCAGGGTACGATGTAGCCACACCCATCGTGGTCACCAACGGCGAAAAGTTCGCCGTACAGCCGGTGGCCGAGGGCACGGTCGCGCCCGGCGCGGCCCTGATGAAACTGGAGGCAACGGTATGAGTTTTCCCAAGGGATTTTTCTGGGGCGGCGCAGTGGCGGCCAACCAGGTGGAAGGCGCCTGGAACGTGGACGGCAAGGGCCCCAGCGTGGCGGATGTGGCCACCTACAAACCCAACACCGATGTAAAAGATTACAAGGCCCATATGGCCATGAGCGACGAGAGCATCGCCGCGGCCATGGCCGACCCCAGCGACGCGGCCTACCCCAAGCGCCGGGGCATCGACTTCTACCACCATTATAAAGAGGACCTGGCCCTCTTTGCCGAGATGGGCTTCACCATGCTGCGCGTTTCCATCGCCTGGACCCGCATCTTCCCCACCGGGGAGGAAACCGAGCCCAACGAGAAGGGCCTGCAGTTCTACGAGGACCTCTTCACCGAGATGCGGCGCCTGGGCATTGAGCCGCTGGTCACGCTGAGCCACTACGAGATGCCCCTGGCCCTGGCCACCAAGTACAACGGCTGGGTGGACCGGCGGGTCATCGATTGCTTCACCAGGTTCTGCCACGCCTGCTTTGTGCGCTACAAGGACCTGGTGAAATACTGGCTGACCTTCAACGAGGTGGACAGCATCATCCGGCACCCCTTCACCACGGCGGGCATCATTCCCACCCGTGTGCCGGAGGACCGGATGCTGCAGACCTGCTACCAGGCGCTGCACCACCAGCTGGTGGCCAGCGCCCTGGTGGTCAAGGACTGCCACGAGATCATTCCCGGCAGCAAGGTGGGCTGCATGCTCACCAAGCTGACCACCTACGCCCGCACCTGCGCGCCGGACGACGAGCTGGCCACCCAGGCCAAGAACCTGGAAAACCTCTTCTATGCCGACGTCCAGGTCTGGGGCGAATACCCCCGCCTGATCCTGAAAATGTTCGAGCGCAAGGGCATTACCATCCACACCGAGCCGGGGGACGGCGCCATCCTCAAGGCGGGCTGCGTGGACTTTGTCTCTTGCAGCTACTACATGACGATGACCGAGTCGGTGGACCCCAACGCCGAGCGCACCCCCGGCAACACCGTGCTGGGCGTCAAGAATCCCTATCTGCCCTCCAGCGACTGGGGCTGGCAGATCGACCCCAAGGGGCTGCGCTACAGCCTCATCGAGCTGTATGACCGCTACCGCAAACCGCTGATGGTGGTGGAAAACGGCATCGGCGCCAAGGACACGGTGGAGGCGGACGGTTCCATCCATGACCCCTACCGCATCGAGTATTTCCGCCAGCACATTTCCGAGATGGGCAAGGCCATCGACGAGGGCGTCGAGATGTGGGGCTACACCAGCTGGGCGCCCATCGACCTGATTTCGGCGTCCACCAACCAGATGAGCAAGCGGTACGGCTTCATCTATGTGGACCAGGACGACGAAGGCCACGGTACGCTGGCGCGCAGCCGCAAGGACAGTTTTTACTGGTACAAAAAGGTCATTGCCTCCAACGGGGAAGACCTGACTTGACCCCCGCAGGGGGGCGGAAAGGGGGGAGAACGCGGTGCAGATCCGCAAGGTGCTGAACAGCAGTGTGGTGCTGGTGCAGGAGGACAACGGGGAGGAGTCCATCCTGCTGGGCAAAGGAATCGGCTACGGGCGCAAACCCGGCCAGACCATTGACCGCCAGCCCGGGGACCGGGTTTTCATCCCGTTGTCCAACCCGGACGCCCAGCCCATGATGGAACTGTTTTCCTCCATCCCACCGGAATATCTCGACCTGACCGAGGAGATTGTCCGGGATGCCGAGGCCACGCTGGGGGTGCATCTGTCGCCCCACATCTACCTGATGCTCACCGACCACCTGCATTTTGCGGTGGAGCGGCAGCAAAAGGGGATTGTGGTCTCCAACCGGGTCTTCTGGGAGATCAAGCACTTCTACCGCAAGGAGTACGAAATCGGGCTGCGGGGGCTGCAGCGGGCCGAGGCGCTGCTGCACGTCACCCTGCCCCAGGAGGAAGCCGGCAACATCGCCTTCCACATCGTCAACGCCCGGCAGGACCCCGCCGCGGGGTACGATGCCATGCAGGCGGCGCGGCTCATCGGGGAGCTGACCAACATTGTCACTTACAGTATGCACGCCAAGGTGGACAGTGAGAGCATCCACTTTTCCCGGTTCATCAGCCATCTGCAATTTTTTGCCGAGCGGTTTTTCTCCGGCAAGCTGATGGACAGCCAGGACGACTTCCTGTTCCGGCAGATGCAGCAGGGCTACCCCGAAGCCACCGCCTGTGCCGAAAAAATCCGCACCTTTGTGCTGCGCAAATACGGCGTCTTTCTTCCCAACGAGGAAACCGCCTACCTGGCGCTGCACATTGCGCGGCTGACCACCCAGGAAGGGTAATCCACAACCAAAAAAGAGAGATGCCGCCGGCATCTCTCTTTTTGGCGTTTTCCAGAAAGGACGTACAAACTATGCAAGTCAGCCTGTTGCTCGCACGGGAGATCGTCGAGCTGTTTTTGATCCTGCTTATGGGGGTGGCCGTGGTGCGCACCGGCCTGCTGCGCGCGTCGGACAGCAAGGTGGTGTCGGTGCTGCTGGTCTACCTGGTTATTCCCTGTGTCATCCTCAATGCCTTCCAGATTGAGGACACCCCCCAGGTGCGCACCGGGCTGCTCTATGCCCTGAGCATCGCCGCCGGCATCCATCTGTTCTGGCTGGTGCTCACCAAACTGCTGCAAAAGCCGCTGGGTCTGGACGCCATCGAGCGGGCCACCGCCATCTACAGCAACGCCGGGGCGCTGGTCATCCCGCTGGTGCAGGCGCTGCAGGGGCCGGACTATGTGATCTACTCCTGCGCCTTCATCATCGTCCAGCTGGTGCTGCTGTGGACCCACGGGGTGGTGCTGCTGCGGGGCCAGGGCGCCCTGCAGTGGAAGACCATCCTCACCAATGTGAACCTGATTTCCATTGCGGCGGGGGTGCTGCTCTACCTCTTCAAAATTCCGCTGCCCGGCCCGGTGTTGGACACCATGGACAGCATGGGCAACCTGATGGGCCCGCTGTGCATGCTGCTGGCCGGTATGGCCATTGCCGAAAGCCCGCTGCGGCAGCTGATCTGCACCACCCGCTACTACCTGGCCTGCGCGCTGCGGCTGCTGGTTTACCCGCTGGCGGTGTTGGCCGTGCTGTGGGCGGTGGGGGCCGCGGGCTGGATCCCCGACGGCAAATCGGTGCTGATGACGGTGTTCCTGGCCACCATCACCCCGGCCTGCGCCACCATCACTTCGATGGCCCAGCTCTATGACTGCGATGTGAAAAAATCCAGTTCCCTCTATGTGCTGTCCACCCTGCTGTCGCTCGTCACCATGCCCGTCATGCTGGGGCTGTTCGACACGCTGTTGTAACACCCAAAAAAGGCTCCCGCCGCGGCGGGAGCCTTTTTCTGTGCTGTTTCAGCCGAACACCTGTTTGCACAGGCGGCAGGCGGTGGGGGTGGCAGCCAGGCCGCCCTCGGCGGTTTCCTTCAGGGCGGCGGGCATGGTGTCGCCCACCCGCTTCATGGCGGTGATGACTTCGTCGGCAGGAATGCGGCTGCCGATGCCCGCCAGGGCCAGCTCGGCCGCCATGAAGGCGATGGAGGCCCCGGCGGCGTTGCGCTTGATGCAGGGAATCTCCACCAGGCCCGCCACCGGGTCGCACACCAGGCCCAGCTGGCTTTTCAGGGCGATGGCCACCGCGTCGTCCAGCATCTGGGGCGTGCCTCCCGCCAGCTCCACCAGCGCGGCGGCGGCCATGGCGGCGGCGCTGCCGCACTCGGCCTGGCAGCCGCCCTGGGCCCCGGCCAGGCAGGCATTCTCGGCAATGACCAGGCCCACGGCGCTGGCGGTAAACAGGCTCATGACGCAGGCGTGTTCGTCGGCACCCTGCTCCTGCATGGTCAGTACCGCTGCGGGCAAAATGCCGCAGCTGCCCGCGGTGGGGGCCGCCACCACCCGGCCCATGGCAGCGTTCAGCTCGCTGACGGCCAGGGCCCGGTAGAGCGCCCCGCCCAGCACCGGGCCGGTGAGGGTTTTGCCTTCTTCCACCCGGCGGCGCATCTTACAGGCATCGCCTCCGGTCAGGCCGCTGGCCGACCGCAGGTCGGGCTGGCAGCCCGGCTCAATGCAGGCGGCCATGACGCGGAAATTCTCCCGCATATGGGCAAAAACCCGGTCTTCGGGTTGTTCCAGCTGGGCGGCCTGCTGGCGCAGCACCAGCGCCGACAGCGGCTCGCCGGCGGCCTCGGCGGCGGCCACCAGCCCAGCCAGGGAATGATAGTTCAGTTCTTCCGGCATGGTGTACCTCCTTTGCTATGTCAGGGCAGCAGGGTGACGCAGAGCGTCACATCGGGCAAGGCCCGCACGCGGTCCGCCAGGGCTTCATCCAGGCCGCCGTCCATCTCGATGGTCATGACGGCCTCGCCGCCCTTCTGGCGGCGGGACAGGGAAAAGTTGCAGATGTTGACCCCCCGGTCGGCCAGCAGGTCGGTAACCTCGGCAATGACGCCGGGCCGGTCCCGGTGCTGGACAATCAGGCTGGGATGCTGGCCACTGATGCGCACCGGCATGCCGTTGATGGCGTCAATGACGATGTTGCCCCCGCCGATGCTGGCCCCCCGCACCGTCATGGCGCTGCCCTGTTCGTCGGTCAGGGTGATCACCGCGGTGTTGGGGTGCAGGTCGGTATCCTCGGCGGTTTCCAGCGTCACGGCCAGCCCTTCCTCGGCGGCAATGCGGGGCGAAAACCGCAGCCGGGCGTCGTCCGGCTCCATGCCCAGGATGCCGGCGATCAGCGCCTTGTCGGTGCCGTGGCCCTTGTAGGTTTTGGCAAAGCTGCCGTACAGCACAATGCGGGCTGCCACCGGCCGGGCCTGCAAAAGCTGCCGGGCAATGTAGCCGATGCGGGCAGCCCCCGCCGTATGGCTGCTGGATGGCCCGATCATCACCGGACCTATGATGTCAAATACGTTCATGCAAACACGCCCCCTCTATGGTGTGCCGGCACTTGCGCCGTGCATGGGGAAATTGTAACACAGCCGCCGCCCAAAAACAATCCGGCTTACCCAAAAGCAAGAAATGTGCTATACTGAAAACCGGGAAATAAGGGAAAGGAATGGATATACAACGATGGCACAAAAAGACAATCACCACGGCGGGCAGGTGGATTTCTCCCGAGGGGATGTGCGCCGGGGCATCCTGGATGTGGCCGCCCCCATGCTGGTGGCCCAGGTGCTCAACCTTCTGTACAACATTGTGGACCGCATCTACATCGGCAAAATTCCCGGCGAGGGCACGCTGGCCCTGGCGGGGCTGGGGCTGTGTTTTCCCCTTATCACGCTGGTCACCGCCTTCGCCAACCTGTTCGGGGTGGGCGGGGCGCCGCTGTGCTCCATCGCCCGCGGGCAAAAGGACGAAAAAACTGCCGGCAAGATCATGACCAACGCCTATTTTATGCTGGTGGTCTGCGGGCTGGTGCTCACGGTGGCGGGGCTGGTCTTCCACAAGCCCATCCTCTACCTCTTCGGCGCCAGCGACGAAACCTACCCCTACGCTGCGGCGTACCTGCTCATCTATCTGCTGGGCACGGTATTTGTCATGACCACCCTGGGGCTCAACCCCTACATCAACAGCCAGGGCTTTGCCCGCATCGGCATGCTCACCGTGCTGCTGGGCGCCGCCACCAACATCGTGCTGGACCCGGTGCTGATCTTCCTCTGCGGGTTGGGGGTGCGGGGAGCGGCCATCGCCACGGTGGTGTCCCAGGGGCTTTCGGCGGCCTGGGTGCTGCGGTTCCTCACCGGCCCCAAAACCGAGCTGCGGTTGCGGTTCCGGGGCTTTCGCCCCGACTGGGCCTGCATCCGGCGCATCACGGCGCTGGGCACCTCCAGCTTTGTCATGTCCTTCACCGACAGCCTGGTGCAGGTGGCCTGCAACGCCACGCTGCGCACCTTCGGCGGGGATCTGTACATCAGCGTCATGACGGTCATCAACTCGGTGCGGCAGATCGCCCAGACCCCCGTCATGGCCCTCACCGACGGCGCTTCGCCGGTCATCAGCTACAACTACGGCGCCCGCCAGGTGCCCCGGGTGCGTAAGGCCGTCCGGTTCATGACCCAGCTGGGCTTCGGCTATACGCTGGTCATCTGGGGGCTCATCAGTCTGTTCCCGGCGGGGTTCATCAGGATCTTCAATCAGGACCCCGACCTGCTGGCGGCGGCCGTGCCTTCGCTGCACATCTACTTCTTCGGGTTTGTCATGATGGCCTTCCAGTTCAGCGGCCAGAGTGTCTTCAAGTCGCTGAACAAGGCCAAAAT
The DNA here is from genome assembly GCA_904374465.1 of uncultured Subdoligranulum sp. Taxonomy (GTDB): domain Bacteria; phylum Bacillota; class Clostridia; order Oscillospirales; family Ruminococcaceae; genus Gemmiger. The sequence continues at coordinate 27,711 of CAJFFY010000028.1, read as the reverse complement.
GGCCATCTTTTTCTCGCTGCTGCGCAAGGCGGTCATCGTGGTGCCGCTGACCCTGCTGCTGCCCCGGGTGGCGGGGCTGGGGGTCAACGGCGTCTTCCTGGCCGAGCCCATCTCCAACTGCATCGGCGGGCTGGCCTGCTACCTCACCATGCGCCGCACCGTCATGCCGGAACTTTCCGCCATGGAAACCCAACCCGCACACAACGGAACCTGAAAGGAGCGCTGTACCATGCACAAAGTCCTGCTCATCGGGGCGGGGTCCATCTGCCCCACCCACATTGCCGCCTTTGAGGGGCTGGACGGCCGGGCCAAAGTGGTGGGCATTGTGGCCAACCACCGGGCATCCGCCCAAAAGGCCATCGACACCGCCGGTCTGGACGCCACAGCCTACACCGATTACAAGCAGGCCATCGAGGCTTCAGGCTGTGACATCGTGGCGGTGCTCACCCCGCCCGACACCCACCGGGAAATCACCGTCTGGGCGCTGGAACACGGCTGCCATGTGCTGGTGGAAAAGCCGATGGCCCCCTCGCTGGAAGAGTGCGACGCCATGATCGAAGCCGCCGCCCGCACCGGCCACAAATTGCAGGTGGTGGCCCAGAGCCGCTGCCTGACCCCCATCTGGCGCACCAAACAGCTGCTGCAAAGCGGCATCGCCGGTAAACTGCTTTACACCCAGGTCAACTCCTTCTGGTGGCGGGGCCGCAGCTATTATGACCTGGCCTGGCGGGGCAGTTGGGCCACCGAGGGTGGCGGCTGCACCTTTGTGCACGCGGTGCATCACATCGACCTGCTGGCCTGGATGGCCGGCATGCCCACCCAGGTCACGGCGGTGCTGGGCAACGTGGCCCACACCAACAGCGAGGAGGAGGACCTCTCGATGGCGATGCTGCGCTTTGCAAACGGCAGCTTCGCCCAGCTTTCGGCCAATCTGGTCTGCCACGGGCAGAAGCAGAGCCTGACCTTCGCCTGCGAGAAGGCCACCCTGGAGATTCCCCACGCCTTCAGCGCCGACACCCCGCTGGAAAACGGCTTTCCCCGGGAAAACACCGCCCTGCTGGCGGAACTGAACGCCGCCTACGAGGCCATCCCGCCCCTGCGGTACGAGGGCCACGCCGGCCTGGCCGACAACCTGCTGCGGGCCATCGACGAGGGCGCGCCGCTGCTCATCGACGGGCAGCAGGGCCGCAACACGCTGGAGCTCATCATGGCCATCTACCAGTCGGCGGCGGAACAGCGCACCGTGACGCTGCCCATCGGCCCCGACAGCCCCTTCTACACCCGGGCGGGGGTGGCCGAAAAGATGCCCCACTTTTACAAAAAGACCGGCTTTCTGTCCAAGTTTGAACACGATACCATCGTGCTGGCCAGCGCCAACATGAAATAGAAAGGATCCTTTGCCATGCCGTCTGCCCCGTTGACCGTCCGCGCCGCCACCCCCGCCGACCTGCCGGCCCTGGATGCCCTCTACCGGTCGGCCCGGGCCTTTATGGCGGCGTCGGGCAACCCCACCCAGTGGGGCACCGACCGCCCCACCCGCGCGCAGCTGGAGGGGGACATCGCCCGGGGGCAGCTCTGGCTGGTCTGCCGGGACGGCGTGCCCCACGGCGCCTTTGCCCTGGTGCCGGGCCAGGACCCCACCTACCGGGTCATCGACGGTGCCTGGCAGAGCGACGCCCCCTACCTGACCATCCACCGGCTGGCGGGGGACGGCATCTGCCACGGGATCTTTGGGGCGGCGGTGGCCTTTGCGGCGGGGTGCTGCCCCCACCTGCGCATTGACACCCACGCCGACAACCGCCCCATGCGCAACCATATAGCCGGGGCGGGCTTTGTCTACTGCGGCATCATCCGGGTGGAGGACGGCAGCCCCCGGCTGGCCTATGAGCGGCTGCCCTGACAGCCTGTTTCGGGGAAAGGAGGAATGCCCCATGCTGCAAACGCTGCTGACCCCGGCGGGGGAGCACCTGCCGGACGTCCCCTGGCAAGTCTACCCCCGCCCCCAATTCCGGCGGGACCGCTGGCTCAACCTCAACGGCTGGTGGGACTTTGCCGTCACCGAGGGCGACGCCCCGCCCGCCCGTTTCCCCGGGAAAATCCGTCTGCCCTTCTGCCCCGAAAGTGTGCTCTCCGGCGTGGGGCAGCATTTTGCCGAGGGCAGTGCCCTGTGGTACCGCCGCACCGTCACCCTGCCCGACGACTGGGCCGGGGCGCAGCTGGCGCTGCACATCGGCGCCGCCGACCAGGTGCTGGACGCCTGGGTCAACGGGATGGCCGTGGGGTCCCACACCGGCGGCTACGAGGCCATGACCTTCGGGGTGACCGGTGCCTGGCGCACCGGCGCCAACGAGATCCTGCTGCGGGTGCGGGACGATCTGCGCAGCACCGTGCTGCCCTACGGCAAGCAGGTGCAGCAGCGGGGCGGCATGTGGTACACCCCGGTGTCGGGCGTCTGGCAGACCGTCTGGCTGGAACCGCTGCCGCCCCACGCCCTGCCGGGGCTGACCGTCACCGCCGACGATAGCCGGGCCATACTGGACACCGGCGACGCCACCCAGCAGGGCGCCGTCACGGTGCATACCCCCGACGGCCCGCTGACCGTGCCGCTGCAAAACGGCCGGGCCGAAATCCGCCCGGCCCGGCCGCGGCTGTGGTGCCCGGCGGACCCCTACTTATATGAATGCACGGTGCAAACCCCCACCGACCGGGTGGAAAGTTACTTTGCCCTGCGCAAACTCACCATCCAAAAAGCGGGGGGCCACCCCCGGCTCTGCCTCAACGGCCGGCCGGTGTTTTTCCACGGGGTGCTGGACCAGGGATATTTCAGCGACGGGCTGTTCACCCCGGCCACGCCGGAATGCTACGAGCAGGACATCCGGATGCTGCAGCGGCTGGGCTTCAACACGCTGCGCAAACACATCAAGGTGGAGCCGGACTATTTTTACTACCTCTGCGACAGGCTGGGCATGGTGGTCTTTCAGGATATGGTCAACAACGGCGACTATGCCTACTGGCGGGACACCGTCTGGCCCACCCTGTGGGTGCAGCGGCTGCCCGACCGCCACATGCATAAGGACCCCGCCACCCGGGCGGCCTTTCTGGACGGTATGCGGGCTACGGTGCGCCAGCTCTATAACCATCCCTGCGTCTGTTACTGGACCATCTTCAACGAGGGCTGGGGCCAGTTCGACGCCACGGCCGTCTACCAAAAGCTGCGGGCACTGGACAGTTCCCGGTTCATCGATGCCACCTCGGGCTGGTTCCGGGGCGGCAAAACCGACGTGGACAGCCGCCACATCTATTATGGCCCCTGGGTGCTGCGTGCCGGCAAGCGGCCGCTGGTCCTCTCGGAGTTCGGCGGCTGCTGCCTGGCGGTGGACGGCCACCGGGCCAACCCTGACAAAAGCTACGGCTACAGCACCACCACCGACCGCGCCGCGCTGCAGCAGGCCATCACCGGGCTGTACCGGCAAAAGGTGCTGCCCGCCGTGGGCCGCGGCCTGTGTGCGGCCATCTACACCCAGCTCTCCGACGTGGAGGACGAGATCAACGGCCTGGTCACCTACGACCGGCGGGTGGTCAAGCCGGATGCCGCCGCCATGGGCGCCATTGCCGACGAACTGCAGGCGGCCTTTGCGGCCTCCTGTGCCGGAAAATCCCATTGACACAGACAAGCGGGCCACCCCTTCGGGTGGCCCGCTTGTGTTGCAGGCTTCAGTTGTCCTGGCCGAACTGCAGGTAATGCTGGGGATCCCACCCGCAGGCTTTGGCCATCCGGGTCAGCAGGGTGTCGCCGGCCTCGTGCAGGTCGTCGGTCAGCACATCCTCGGCGATGCGCCCTTTGTGCAGGATGATCGCCCGGTCCAGGAAGTGTTCCACGTCGTCCAGGTAGTGGGTGGTCAGCAGGATGGTCTCCTCCCCGTGGAGGGTGCCGCTCATCAGCTTGATGAAGTCCTTGCGGGTGAAGGGGTCCTTGCCCAGGAAAGGCTCGTCCATCAGGTAGTAGGCGGCGCGCTTGGCAAAGCCGGCGGCCAGCTCCACCCGGGCCCGCTGTCCGGTGGAAAGATGCCCGATGATATCCCTGCTCGAAAGGCTGAAAAAGTCCAGGAATTCTTTATACCGCACCTCGTCAAAGGCGGGGTTCAGGTCGGCCAGCATGGCGCCGTACTCCGCCACTGTCAGGGTGGGGTAGTAGCTGCCCTCGCCGGTGATGTAGCTGATGCGCTGGTACTGGCTGGCGGCCGGTTTGCCGTCAAACAGTGCCTGGCCGCCGGCGGGCAGCAGCCCCGCCATGGCCCGCAGCAGGGTGGTTTTGCCGGCGCCGTTTTCCCCCAGGATGCCCACGATCTGGCCGTCCGGCACCGTGAAGTCCGCCCCCAGCAACCCCACGGTGGCGCCGTGCTTGCGGTAGGTCTTGTGCAGGTTTTTTACTTCGATCATTTCCAGTTCCCTCCGTCCTTTTGCAGGCTGTCGTAGTGAATTTCCCGCTGTATGACCTTGCCGTTCCCTAGAGAATCGGCGTACCAGTCCCGCTCGGCACCGGTGGACATTGTGCCCCAGTACTGCAGCCGTCCGCCTGCCAGGTCGTAGACCCGAAGATCCGTCCCCAGGCCGTTCTCACCAGCCACGGTGGGCATACCCTTCTGGTAGATGGTGTTGTCGTAGGCAAAAAGCACCTGGTCCCCGGTTTCGTTCAGCAGGGCTGTGTCGGGGTTCAGATGGTCCTTGTCCTCCATGGTGCAGGCCACCGTGAAGCGGCCGCTCTCAGTGCGCAGCAGGACAATCTTCGGCAGGGCGCTGCTGTACCGCATGCCGTCGCTTTCCTGGTTGTAGGTCTCCACCCATACCGCGGCGTCCCGGTCGGCGGTGCGGGGCAGTAGCCGGGCTTCGATTCCCTCCGTCTCCTCCAGGGTGCCCAGTTCCCGGTGGTCGGTGCGGCTGCCCGCCGCGTTCACCAGGTCTGCGCAGAGAAGGTCCTCTCCCTTCAGGTAGAGCAGCAGGGTGGACCCGTCTGCCATCGATGCCCCCAGCAGCGCCTGCCGGGCGTCGGCCGGGCAGTAGAAGGGGGTCAGGGTGCCATACTCGGTGGAGTTACAGACCACCGGATCACCCTGCACCGTGCCGTCGGCGGGCAGTTCCTCGATCTGATCCCAAGTCAGTCCCTGGGCCCGGTAGAGCCCCGGAGACCGGCCCGCCAGATCCCGAGTCCAGCAGAGTCCCTGCCCCGCGCCCAGCACAAAGCTTTGGGTGCTGACCGGGGCGTCGGGCCAGTCGGTGTCAGCGTCCGGCAGGACAGCCAACCGGTAGTCGCTGTAGGAGACATCGTCCCGGGGGTTCCACTCGGTGGCTGTCAGGGTGGCGGTTCCCGGCAGGTCTTCCTCCCCGACGCATAACCGCAGCTCGGTGCCGTCGGGCAGATGGAGGGTGTACATCCGGCAGACCCGGTCCACTGTGGCGTTGGCCTGTCGGTTGCCCTCGATGGACGTACGGTTTACCACCGCATCGGCGTCGGCCTGGGCCCGGGTCTCGGGCGCCAGGGCATAGTCGCGGTTAACCGTCACCCCGGTGCTGTTGTGGACGGCGTCGGGGTCATCCAGCTGCAGCCGGGTGTGAAGTACCCCGTTTTCCAGGGTGAAGTGGAGCCGGTTCTCACTGCCCGTCCAGCCCAGGGCCCCTGAGAGAGTGAACCCATCCAGCGGGGTGCCGTTGCAGAGTTGGGACCGCAGTTCCAGACCAACGCTGGTCCAGCCGGCGCGCAGCCAGACCCCGGCGGTGGTCAGCACGGCCACAGAGGCCACAGTCAACACCACCAGTGCCAGACCCGACCGGCGGGGACGGCCCGCCCCGGGAATGCGTAAGGCTTTGCTCATAGTCCGCTGCCTCCATCCTTTTGCAGTGTGTCAAAGGTGATCCAGCGGTCGGCGTGCAGGTTGCGCACCTGGTGGACCCGGGCCCAGTCCCGCTCCGACCCGGTCAGAATCCGGCCCATATAGGTCATGTGGCCGGTGTCCAGCTCGTAGACCCGCAGCTGGACGCCGTTCTGGCTGGATGCAATGATGAGTGAAGAACCGCCCGTGCTGCGCAGATATTGCCCTTCCGCCAGCAGAATCTTGTCGCCGGACTCGTTGAGGACTGCGGCATCGGGGGTGGAAAAGTCCTGGTTGCCCACCGCCCGGGCCAGTGTGAAGTGACCGTTTTCCGCCTGCAGCATGACCAGCCAGAAACGGGCCGAAGGGTTGGCGCTTTGGGCATAGAAGGAAAGGATTGCTTCCCCGTCGGTGGTGCGGGGCATCAGGGTGGCGGTGTCGTCGCCGGTCCAGTCCTCCAGGGTGGCCAGCTCCCGGTGGTCGGTGCGGGTGCCCGCCGCGTTCACCAGGTCGGCGCAGAGGGTGCCCTCCGCCGTGCGGTAAAGCAGCAGGGTGGACCCGTCCGCCATGGACACCCCGGCCAGGGCGGCCTCGGCGTCGGCGGGGCAGTAGAAGGGTTCCAGCGTGCCGAATTCGGTGGAAGCGCAGAGCACCTCCTGGTCGCAGAGCACCCCGTCCCGGGGCAGGGCGTCGATCGCATCGGGGGTCAGGCCGTGTGCCCGGTAGAGCCCCGGCGCCCGGCCCAGATAGTCCCGGGTCCAGCAGACGCCGTACCCCGCCCCCAGCGCAAAGCAGCTGCCGCCGGTGGGGTCGTAGGGCCAGGCGGTTTCGGTTTCCATATCCCCGCCCGGCCAGCTGTAATCGGTATTCAGCGCATACACATACACCGACGGGGGAAAGAGGGTGGCGTAGGCGGTGGCGGAGTCCCCGGGATCGGTTTCCCCGGCTGCCAGCCGGATTACCGTGTTGTCGGGCAGGTAGAGGGTGTAGGTCCGCAGAACCCGGTCCACCGGGGCGGAGATTGTCCGGCTGCCGTCCGAGCCGGAGCCGGTGACGGTGGCCGCCCCGTTGACGGCGTCCCGGTCCTCGGGCGTGACGGTGTAATTCCGGTTCACCACATAGGCGGGCGTGCGGCCGTCCTTGACCTGGCTGGCCGGGGCGTCGGGCTGCAGGTCCGCTTCCAGCCGGCCGTCCCGCAGCGTGAAGTGAAGCAGGTCATTGTGATTGTACCAGCCCATCTGCGCCGACAGGGTGAAGCCTTCCAGCTGGTCGGCGTCGGCAATCTCGTTGTAGAGGGTGGGGGCGATGGCCTGCCAGCCGCTGTGCAGCCAGAGGGTCAGGCCCCCAAACAGAGCCAGTCCCGCGGCGGCCAGCACCCCCAGCCCGACGAGGGGGCGGAAGTGTTTTTGGGTTCTCTTCATGTGGAAGCATCTCCTTCCAACGGGTCAAAGGTCAGGTAGCGGCCTTTGTGCAGGTAGGCGGAACCGTAGGCATCGCCCCAGTCCCGCTCCGCCCCGGTGCGCAGCAGGCCCCGGTAGCGGGTGTCCCCCTCCAGGGACCGGACCTCCAGCAGCATGCCGTCCTCCGGCACCAGGCCGGAATCCGAGGCGGGCAGCGACGCTTCGTGCCGCCAGGCCAGCAGCAGGGCGTTGCCCTCGGCGTTCAGCACCGCCGCCGCGGCGGTGTTGTGGGCGTCCTGCTCCTGGCAGTGCACCAGGGTGAAGGTGCCGTCCTGTACCCGCAGGGCCGCCAACTGGGAGCTCAGCGGCGCTTCCGCCCCCAGCTGGTTCATGCTGCGGCAGGACAGGCTGATCACGGCGTCCCGGTCGGTGGTGCGCACCATCACCCCGGCGCTGTACACGTCACTTTCCGGCACCGTCGTCACCTGCCGATGGTCGGTGCATTGGCCGTCGGCGTCCACCAGGTCGGCCCACACCGTGTTGTCAGCGCCCAGGTAGAGCAGCAGGGAGGATCCGTCCGCCATGGCCGCCCCGGTCAGGGCAACCACCGCATCCGCGGGGCAGTAGAAGGGTTCCAGCGTGCCGAATGCGGTGGTGGCGCAAAGGATCTCCTGCCCGTAGCGGGTGCCGTCCCGGGGCAGGGCGGCGATTTCCTCCTCGGTCAGGCCGTTCATCCGGTAGAGTCCCGGCGCCCGGCCCAGGTAGTCCTGCTTCCAGCAGACCACCGGGGTGTCCCCCAGCAGAAAAGGCCGGGCGTCCACCACGGTGTCGGGCCAGCTTTCCCGCACGGTCTCGCCGGGGTCGTTCATGGCGTAGTCGTAGCGGTAGTCCAGTTCATAGGGGGTGTCGGAAATCCAGCTTTCCGCCACCAGCGGCTGGTCCAGATCCACCGCCCCGGCGGAAAAGCGCACCACCCGGTCTTCTTTCCCCGGGAAAATCGTCCGCAGGGTATACATCCGGTCCACCCGGTTTACCGTCGTCTGCACCGTCACGGTGCCGTCGGTGAACTGGGGCACCTCGGCGGCGTTGCGGTCGGCACTGGCCCGCTCCGGGGTGGCCACCACATAGGTCTGGTCGGTGCTCACCATCGGCCGGTTCAAAAAGGGCGCGTTCTCATCATCCAGCACCAGCTGGGTGTCCAGGTAGCCGTCGTGCAGCGAAAAATGCAGGCTGCTGGCATCCAGGTTCCAGTTGATGCGCCCGTTCAGGGTAAAACCCCGCAGGGCGGCGGGGTCCCCGGTCCGGTCTTCCAGCGTCAGGTCCACGGTGCGCCAGCCCAGCCGCAGCCAGGCCGTGCCCGCCAGCAGCACCACCAGCGCCAGTACCCCCAGCGTGGCCAGGCCGCGGCGGGATCCTTTGGTTTTGGACATACAGGGCCCTCCTTTCAGGCCGGTTCGGCGCGGCGGATGGCCCGCAGCGCCCACCAGATGCTGAACACCACCAGCACCGCCAGCAGCGGCGCCAGCCGGGTGATATTCCGCATCAGGACGTCGTTGCTGCCGTACAGGGCCAGGTACTGCTCCTCGTGGAAGAGCACCAGGCAGCAGCCGCCGCTGACGGCGCCCACCGCCACGGCCACCAGGCGGCGCCAGCCCTTGTGCAGCCGCACGCAGCTCAGCAGCAAAGCGCTGGCCAGCAGCGTCACCGCCAGCAGCACCAGCTGGGCGGGGCGCCGGGGCAGCAGCCAGTACATCGAGTCGCTGAGCAGCACCTGCTCGTACAGGCTCTGGGCGGGCATGGCCGTGCCCAGTTGTTCCAGCGCCCGGGCGGAGTCCACCGCCTGCACCGGGAAGAAGTACACCACATACAATACCATCTGCAAAGCGGCCACCCCCAGTTCCAGCACGGCGGCGGTCAGCACCTGGGCGCCCAGCCGTAGCGCGGGGGAGAGGGGCAGCGTCAGCCAGGTGTAGCTGCATCTGGCCCGCTTCTGGTCATTGACGGCGGGGCCGGCCAGCAGCCCCGCCAGCAGAAAGACCGCCAGGAACACCGGGAACTGGAACCCCTGCTCGTAGCAGGCGGCCAGGCCCATGCCCAGCATGGCGGGGCGGGAGGCCTGCCACAGCAGCACCGCCAGCTGCTCCACCGCAAAGGCGGCGCACAAAAGCCCGTAGTACCGGCGGGCCAGCCGCCAGTTCCAGCCGGCCAGCGTAAACATTCTTTTCATACAGACACGCTCCTTTTTCTTGCACGGGGGTGTACTAGTTTACTAATACACATGCGGAATAAAAAATCAGCCCTCGTCGCCCCACAGTTCACTCACCAGGGCGATCACCTTTTTGTAGCTGAGCCGGTTCTGCTTGGCCTCGGCCACAAAGCGTTCCACCAGGCCCCGGGTCAGCTCTTCCTCAATGGAGGCCCGCAGGGCGGGGGTCAGGCGCACCACACTGCCGTTGTTGCCGTCGGTGTAGATATACCCCTCCTCGGTCATGAGGCGGTAGGCTTTCTGGGCGGTGTTGGGGTTGATGCCGGTCTGGGCTGCCAGTTCCCGGCGGCTGGGCATCGGGTCGCCATCCTGCACGGTGCCCAGCAGAATCTGCCGTTTGAGATGCTCGGCAATTTGCTGATAGACGGGCGCGCGGTCGTGAAACTGCAGCCCGTTGAAACTAACCATGGGATCCCCTGCCTTTCCTGGATGATGAGTGTATTATACCCATAGTACACGCCGGTGTCAAGACGGCGGGCACAACTTTGTGCATCCTGCTGGAGCAAAGGGGGCGCCCTGCCGCAGGTTGCACAAAAGGGAAAGGGCTGCATTTCCACAAAGTTGACACAACTTTTTCAGCACTTTTTTACGATTGCGCCCTACAATAAGCATACAACCGTGCAAAGGGGGAGAATTTTTTTGATTACAGTGGAACACCTGACCAAGCGATATGGCGAGGTCACGGCGGTGGAGGACATCTCCTTCACCATCCAGGACGGCCACATCTACGGCTTCCTGGGGCCCAACGGCGCGGGCAAGTCCACCACCATGAACATTATGACGGGCTGCCTGGCCGCCACCTCCGGCGAGGTGAAGATCGACGGCTACGATATCTTTGAGCAGGCCCGCCAGGCCAAACAGTGCATCGGCTACCTGCCCGAGATTCCGCCGCTCTACCCGGACGAAACGCCGGCGGAGTATCTGCGCTTTGTGGCCGAGGCCAAGGGCCTGCCCAAAAAGTCCATCCCGGCCGAGGTGGCCCGGGTCATGGAGGAAACCCGCCTGACCGCCATGGGCGGCCGGCTGATCCGCAACCTGTCCAAGGGCTACCGCCAGCGGGTGGGCATCGCCCAGGCACTGCTGGGCAACCCCCGATATATCATCCTGGACGAACCCACCGTGGGCCTGGACCCCTTGCAGATCATCGAAATCCGCGACCTGATCCGGGAACTGGGGCAAAAGCATACCGTCATCCTCAGCTCCCACATCCTCAGCGAGGTACAGGCCATCTGTGAGAGCGTGCTGATCATCGCCCACGGCAAGCTGGTGGCCTTTGACACGCCCCGGAACCTGGAAAAGATGCTGGCCGCCAACAACCGGCTGTCCATCGTGGCCGAAACCGACGAGGCCGGGCTGCGCGCCATCCTGGACGGCCAGGCGGTGGTGGCCGACTATACGGTGGAGCCCGGGGAGCAGTCCCCGGCCGCACCGGAACCGGCCGCCCCCGAAGCCCCGGCAGAACAGCCGGCACAGAGCGACGAAGCCGCCCCGACCGCCCCGGTGCAGCCTGCCCCGGTGACCTGTAAGGCCACCCTGACGCTGGCCGGGGACCCCACCGCCGCCTGCCGCACCCTCTTCTTTGCCTTTGCCAAGGCAGGGTGCGCGCTGCTGCAGATGACGGCCATCAAGGCGGACCTGGAGAACATCTTCATTGAACTGACCGAGGACGAACCGTCCGGAAAGGAGGCGGCTGCCCATGAAAGCGGTGTTTAAGCACGAAATGGGGCTCTACTACCACGGGCTGCTGGCCTATGTGTTCGGGGCCTTTTTGCTGGAATTCATCGGCATCGGCGCCATGCTGTACAACATCAACCGGGCCGTAGCCAACTTTGAGTACGCGCTGGGCACCTTCTGCATCGGCTTTGTGGCGCTGGTGCCTATCCTGACCATGCGGGTCATGGCTGAGGAAAAACGCCAGAAAACCGACCAGCTGCTCTCGCTGCTGCCCATCACCGGGGTGGACATCGTGCTGGGCAAATACTTCGCCATGGCGGTGGTGTTCATCGCCCCCATGGTGGTGGCCTGCGTCTACCCGCTGATCTTCTCGCTGTACGGCGACGTCTACCTGCCCACCTCCTACGGGGCGCTGTTCGCCTTCATCTGCCTGGGACTGGCCCTCATCGCCATCGGCATGTTCATCTCCTCCCTCACCGAGTCCCAGGGCATGGCCGCGGGGCTGTGTGTGGTGGCCATGCTGTTCTGCTACTACAGCGCCAGCCTGGCGGACTATATCTCCTCCACCGCCTTCAATGTGGCGGCGCTGCTGGTGCTTTCCGCCCTGCTGGCCCTCATCGTCCGGCGGCTCACCCGGTCCGATGTGGCGGGGCTCATCATCCTGGTGCTCTGCGTGGCCGCGGTGGCCATCACCTGGCTGGTCAGCCCCTCCTCGCTGGAGACGCTGCTGCCCGACCTGATGAACAAACTTTCGCTGTTTGAGCGGTTCTACACCTTCGTCAACGGCGTCTTCGACGTCACCGCTATCGTCTATTACGCCAGCGTGGCGGTCTTCTTTCTGTTCCTCTGCGTACAATCCTGGGAGAAAAAGAGGTATAACGGATGAAAAACAGCTTACAGAACCAATGGCGGGCCGCCCTGGCCCGCAACCGGCAGGCCCTGACCACCCGCACCGCCAAGGTGGGCGGCTACAGTTTTGTGCTCAGCCTGGTGGTGCTGGCCATCCTCATTGCGGTCAACGTGCTGGCCTCCAAACTGCCCGCCAGCTGGACCCAGTGGGACATTTCGGCCGCCCAGCTCTATTCCCTCACCTCCGACACCAAGGTGGTGGTCACCAACCTGCAGCAGGACGTGACCATCTACTGGATCAGCCAGGCCGGCCAGGAGGACACCGTCATCCAGAAACTGCTGGACCGCTACGCCGAGCTGTCCGACCACATCACGGTGGAAAAGAAGGACCCCGACGTCTACCCCACCTTTGCCCAGCAGTACACCGACGAGACGGTGGCCAACAACTCGCTGGTGGTGGTTTCCGGCGACAAGAGCCGCTACATCGGCTACGACAACATCTACCAGTACGACACCAACAGCTACTACACCACCGGCTCGGTGTCCCAGTCCTTTGACGGCGAAGGCCAGATCACCTCGGCCATCGACTATGTGGTCAGCACCGACCTGCCCCAGGTCTACCTGCTCAGCGGCCACGGCGAAGCGGCCCTGTCGGACACCTTCTCGGACGAACTGCAGCGGGCCAACTACGACACCGTGGAGGACTTCTCGCTGCTCAACGTGGACGCCGTGCCCGACGACTGCGACGTGCTGCTCATCAATGCCCCCACCAGCGACATCTCCGACGAGGAGCTGACCATGCTGCGGGATTACCTGACGGGCGGCGGCAAGCTGGTGGTGCTCTCCGGCCCCCAGAAGGACACCGACCTGCCCAACCTGAAGGCCTTGCTCTCTGACTACGGTGTCACCGCGGCCGATGGTGTGGTGGTGGACCAGAACCGCGACTACTACGCCTTCACGGCGCCCTATGTGCTCATGCCCGAAATCCAGTCCTCCGACATCACCGACCCGCTGAAGGACGGCGACTACCATGTCATCGTACCCATTGCCGCCGGCCTGACGGTGGGCGAAACGGACAGCGGCGCCACCGTCACCTCGCTGCTGGAAACCTCCCCCGACAACTCCTTCTCCAAGGCGGCGGGCTACGCCATGACCACCTACGACAAGGAGGACGGCGACATCGACGGTCCCTTCTCGCTGGCCGTCACGGTGGAGGACGCCGCCGGCGGACGGATGCTCTGGGTGGCCAGCGACTACCTGCTGGACGACATGTACAACTCCTACTCCTCGGGGGCCAACCTGGACTTCGTGATGAACGGCCTGTCCTGGATGATCGGTGACACCGACGCGGTGTCCATCCGCTCCAAGTCGCTGGATTACAACTATCTGACCATCAGCTCCTCGTCGGCAGCCTGGCTCAAGGTCTGCATGATCGGCATCATCCCGGTGGGCTTTTTGCTGCTGGGCGTGGATGAGGTACTGCGCAGGAGGAAAAAGGTATGAATCGACAGAAAAAACTGGCCGTCCTGGTGGGGGTGCTGGTGGTGCTGTGCGCCGTCATCGCCATCGTTTCCGGCGTGCAGAAACACATCGACACCATCTCCACGGTGGACGAGGAAATCTTCGCCACCAGCGAAAGCGCCCTGACCGAGGTCTCCTGGACCAAGGACGGCAATTCCCTGCACTTTGTGCAAAACGACGACACCTGGCAGGATGCCAGCGATGCGGAGTTTCCCATCGACCAGGACAAGATGAGCGACTTCCTCAGCCATTTTGAGAGCGTCCACGCCAGCTTTGTCATCGAGGACGTGGAGGACTTTGCCCAGTACGGGCTGGACGATCCCTCCTGCACGGTGACGCTGACCAGCGCCGACGGCAGCACGGTGCTCCAGATGGGGGACTACTCCACCATGGACGAAAAGCGCTACGTCACCCTGGGGGACGGCACGGTCTACCTCATTGACGACGACCTGGAACAGTATGTGGCCTCCGACCGGGATGACCTGATGCGGGTGGATACCTTCCCCGACGACTACGACACGCTGGACAGCATCGTGGCCACCGGCGAAACCGCCTTCACGGCGGAATACCGCCCCGACGACACCCTGTGCTATACCGACGCCTACGACTACTACCTGCAGCAGGGCGACAGTTACCAGCCCCTGGACACCGACAAGGTGGAAGGGGTCATCACCACCCTCAACGGCATTGACCGGTCGGAGTATGTGAACTACCGCACCACCGAGTCCGATCTGGGGGTCTACGGCCTGGATGCGCCGGCGATCACCTTCACGGTGACCTACACGGTGGACGATGAAACGCAAACCAGCACGCTGGCCTTTGGCAAAAACGGCGACAACTGCTATATGCGCATGGACGATTCGCCCATCGTCTACCGCATCGACAGCGACACCTACACCGACGACGTGGCCACCATCGGCTACGACACCCTGCGTCCCAGCGCCGTGGTGGCCCTGAACTGGGACGACGTGCAGAGCATCGACTTCACGGTGGACGACGCCACCTATACCGTCGAGAAGAACGGCGACAGCTGGAAGATCGGCGACGATGTGGTGGAGTTTGACGATGTTTCCGACGCGGTGGACGCCCTGACGGTGAAGGAATTCAACACCGATACCCCCGAAAAGAAACAGGAGGCCGCCTTCACCGTCCATCTGGACAGCGAGGACTACCCCACGGTAAGCGTGACCTTTTACCAGTATGACGGCGAGGACTGCCTGGTGCAGCTGGACGGCCAGACCCTGGGTCTTGTGTCCCGCAGCCTGGTGGTGGACCTGACCGAGGCCGTCAACGCCATCACGCTGGGACTTTCCTGACCAATCCATCCTCCCTATACCAAATGCCCCGTGCCGTTTTTCGGCACGGGGCATTTACAATTCTGCAAATCCGTCCTGACAACCGCAAGAATTTGTCAGGACAAAGGCAGACAACTATCAGTGTTTCCGGCAAGTTTTGCGGTGGTACAATATAGAAGATACGCCGGGGCCTGCATAGAGGGTATCCCCGCCGCGTACAAAGAAGTAAAAACCTATGGAGGTGTACCGTTATGGCACAGAATGCATCCCTGAAAGATGCCGCAATTTCCGCCGTGGTGGAACAGATGCTCCACTACCTGGAGAAGGACCCGGAAACCAACATTCCCAAGATCATGAAACTGATCGATACCGTCACGCCCAAGGACTGGTATGCCAAGCAGCGCGCCGCCTTCCGCAACGCCATCGACAAAAAGGACAACTGGTACCAGCTCATCATGAAGGTGTACGAGCTGGACCCCGGTGTGCGGGAAACCTTTTTCCGCAACTTCATCCTCAACGCCAGCCTGCAGGGCAGCGCCCGGCAGGAGGAGGTCAGCGCCAAGGAGAACTGCAACGTGCCCTGGGCCATCCTGCTGGACCCCACCTCGGCCTGCAACATGCACTGCACCGGCTGCTGGGCCGCCGAGTACGGCAACCGGTTGAACCTGAGTTTTGAGGAGCTGGACTCCATCGTGACCCAGGGCAAGGAACTGGGCACCTACATGTACATTTTCACCGGCGGTGAACCGCTGGTGCGCAAGCAGGACGTCATTGCCCTGTGCGAAAAGCATAGCGACTGCGAGTTCCTCAGCTTCACCAACGGCACCCTCATCGACGAGGATTTCTGCCGGGAGATGCTGCGGGTCAAGAACTTTGTGCCCGCCTTCAGCCTGGAAGGCTTCGAGGCCGCCAACGACTCCCGCCGGGGTGACGGCGCCTACCGGAAAGTCCAGAAGGCCATGGCCCTGCTGAAAGCCCACAAGCTGCCCTTCGGCATTTCGGCCTGCTACACCAGCGCCAACTATGCCGACATCAGCAGCGAGGCCTTCTTTGATTCCATCATCGACGCCGGCGCGCTGTTTGTCTGGTTCTTCCACTACATGCCGGTGGGCAGCGGGGCCGCGCCCCAGCTGCTGCCCACGCCGGAACAGCGCACCGAGGTGTACAACCGCATCCGCGCCTTCCGCAAGAGCAAACCCATCTTCTCGATGGATTTCCAGAACGATGCCGAGTACGTGGGCGGCTGCATCGCCGGCGGCCGGCGGTATCTGCACATCAACGCCCGGGGCGATGTGGAACCCTGCGTCTTCATCCACTATTCCAACGTGAACATCCGCAACTGCACGCTGCTGGAAGCCCTCAAGAGCCCGCTGTTCATGGCCTACCACGACGGCCAGCCCTTCAACGGCAACATGCTGCGCCCCTGCCCCATGCTGGAAAACCCCGAAAAACTGCGCAAGATGGTCCACGACACGGGGGCGGTTTCCACCGACTACGAATCCCCCGAAAATGTGGACACCCTCTGCGACCGCACCACCCCCTATGCCGAAGCCTGGCAGCCCCAGGCCGACAAGCTGTGGAGCGAAAGCCACCCCGACAAGGCGGAATAACGCTCAGGAGTGCAGGATGTGCCCCCAGGGGTTCTGGAAGAGCAGCCAGTACAGCTGGTTGACCAGCGTCTGCTTTTCCGCTTCGGTGCGCACCTCCCGCTGGACCAGCAGCCCGGAAATGCCGCAGGCGTAAAACTGCAAAAAGGCTTCCTCGTCGGCGGGGGACATGGCCAGGTTGGGGTGCATCCGGTGCAGGGCGTCCTGCAGGTAGGTGGTGAACACCTGTACCAGCCGCCGCTCCAGCTGTTCGTGCCAGCGGCTGGCCAGCAGATGCTGCAGGGTGCGGCGGTGCTCGGTGATATAGTCCACAAACAGCCCCAGTGCCCGGTGGGGGTCCTCCGTCTGCAGGCTTTGGGTCATCAGCTGCTGGGCGCCCTGGCGGGTCCACCAGTCCACCACGTCCAGCACATCCTCAAAGTGGTAGTAGAAGGTCTGGCGGCTGATGCCGCACAAGGCCACCAGCTCGGTGACGGTAATCTTCTCCAGACTCTTTTTCTCCAGAAGCTGTAACAGTGCTTCGGTGATTTCCTGTTTCACATCGGCCTGCATGGCACATTCCCTCCCATCTGTTGGTGGTATTGTAACACAACCGACGGGTTCCGTCAAAAAAACACCCTGCTGTTTTACACAGCAGGGTGTTTTTGTGTGGAAAATCTTCAGTGGTGCAGCAGATAGTAGACGGCACCCACCAGCCCGGCGTCGTTCTGCAAGGCCGCCGCCTGCAGGGTCAGTCCCTCGGCAAAGGCGGGCATGACCGCCGCCTTGACCTTGTGCTCCAGCGGTTCAATCAGCAGCTCTTTCTGGGCGCTGACGCCGCCGCCCACCAGAATGCGCTGGGGGTTGAAGATGTGCACCATGCCGGCCAGCCCCTGGGCGATCTCGTCCATCCAGCGGTCCAGCAGGTCCAGCACATCGCAGCGGCCCGCCCGGGCGGCGGCAAAGATGGCCCGCCCGTCCCGGAGTTCCGGGTCCATCGCCTGGGCGGCGCGTACCAGGGCGGTGGTGGAGGCATACCGCTCCCAGCAGCCCCGGGCGCCGCAGGTGCAGGGCACCCCGTCCAGGGCGTGGGTGCGGTAATGGCCCATCTCGCCGCCCAGACCCCGGGCGCCCTCCAGCAGCCGTCCGCCGGTGAGGATGCCCCCGCCGATGCCGGTGCCGATGGTGATGCCGATGACGTCGGTGCAGCCCCGGGCCGCACCGACCCACACTTCGCCCAGACACATGCAGTTGGCATCGTTGGCCACCGTGACCGGCAGGCCGAAGTCCTCGGTCAGGCGGTCCCGGATGGGGGCCCCCACCCAGCCGGGCAGGCTGCCGCAGGTGCCGGCCACGATGCCTTTGCGGCTGTCGATCTGGCCGGTGGCGGACACGCCGATGCCGGCAATCTGTCCCTGCCGCCCGTCGGTGAAGTCGGCGGCCGCGGCCCGCACGGTGTCCAGGATGGGGGTGCGGTAGCCGTCAAAGCTGACGCTGCGCTCCGCCCGGTCCAGCACGGTGCCGGTCTCGTCCACCAGCCCCATCTTGACGGCGGTGCCGCCGATGTCGATGCCCAGATAGATCTTGCTCATGGCCACTCCTTTACTTGCAGTCCTTGATGGCGGCGGTGAACCGGGCGGTGATCTCGGCGGGGCGGGTGATGGCGCCGCCCACCACCAGGGCATAGGCACCGGCTTCCAGGGCTTTGCGGGCCTGCTCGGGGTAGTGGATATGCCCCTCGGCAATGACCTTGGCCGGGCATTCCTTGGCCAGCCGGGCCACAAAGTCAAAGTCGATATCGTTGATGCCGGTGGTCTCGGGGGTGTAGCCCCGCATGGTGGTGCCCACAAAGTCGGCCCCCGCCTCGGCGCAGGCCATGGCCTCCTCAAAGGTGGCAATGTCGGCCATCAGCAGCTGGTCTGGGTACTTGGTCTTGATTTCCCGGATGAACTCCGCCGCGGTCTTGCCGTCGGGGCGCAGGGCACCGGTGCCCTGCACGGCCAGAATATCCACGCCGCAGCCCACCAGGGCGTCCACCTCGGCCATCGTCACGGTGATGTACATGGGGGTGCCGGGGTAGTCCTTCTTGATGATGCCGATGACCGGCAGGTCCACCACCGCCTTGATCTGGGTGATGTCCCGCACGGTGTTGGCCCGGATGCCCACCGCCCCGCTCATGGCGGCGGCCTTGGCCATCAGCGGCATGATGCCGCCCTCAGGGGTGTAGAGGGGTTCGTTCTCCAGCGCCTGGCAGGAGACGATGAGCCCGTGGTGGATCTGGTTGAAAATCTCTTCCTTGTTCATTCCAAATACGCTCCTTTGTCGTGTCGCATCTCAATCTTGAACACAGCCTTGCGCACCCGGGCACAGTCGGGGGTGCGGCAGCTGGGCTTGTGGGGTTCGCCGGGCATAAACAGGGCGAACCGTCCGCCGCCCAGCACGCCGGACGCCTCCTCGGCGCCGGTTACAAAGCCCACGTCGGCGCCCTCGTCAAAGGGCTTCTCCTCGGTGCCGGAGGCGGCCCAGCCCCAGCGCTCGCCGCCCGTCAGGTCGATCTGCAGGTCGGCGTAGCGGCGGTGGTACTCAAAAGCGGCGCCCTCGGCGTCCCGCAGGTCGGCGTCCATCACGTTGATGAATACCGCCTCCCCGTCCACCTCGGTGCGGCCGTTGGGCAGGGCGGCCACATCGTGGGCCATCAGCCAGCGGATGGCAATGTCCAGGTTCTTGTGCAGGCCGCGGTAGCGGGGCAGATTCTGCAGGGTATCGGTGATCATGGTGGCTCCTTTCCGGGGCATGGCCCCAAACAGGGACAGGCTCCCCCGCTGCCGGGGAAGCCTGCCGCCGCATTATAAGCTCTGGATCTCGGCCAGGGCGCTCTCGATCATCGTCTGGGCGGCCACCACCACGGCGTCGTCCGACTCGGCCAGGTTGGGCAGCGGCGGGCGCACACCGCCCAGCTCCAGGCCGTACATCCGGCGCAGGATCTCCTTCTGGACGGCATACAGGTTGCCGTGGGCTTCGCACATCTTGTAGATGATGCGGTCGGCCAGGTACTGCACATGGCGGGCATGGTCGATGTCCCCCTTGGCCAGCAGCTCGTTCATCTTGAGGAAGAGCTCCGGCATGACGGCGTAGGTGCCGCCGATGCCACCGTCGGCGCCCATCACCCGGCCCGACACAAACTGCTCATCGGGACCGTTGAACACCGCAAAACCGTCCTTGCCCCGGGCGGCAATGCCCGCATCCTTGAACATCTGGATGTCCTGCACCGGCATGGAGGAATTCTTCACGGCGATGACGTTGGGGTTCTTGAGCATCTCGGCCAGCAGGGGCATGGTCAGGGCGGTGCCGGCCAGCTGGGGAATGTTGTAGATGACGAACTCGGTATGGGGCGCCGCGGCACTCATGGCGTTCCAGTAGTCCGCAATGGCGTAGTTGGGCAGGTGGAAATAGATGGGCGGAATGGCCGCGATGGCATCCACGCCGCAGCTTTCGGCGTGGGCGGCCAGCTCGGCGCTGTCGGCGGTGTTGTTGCAGGCCACATGGGCAATGACGGTAATCTTGCCCTTGGCCTCGCTCATGACAGCTTCCAGCACGGCCTTGCGCTCGGCCACGCTCTGGTAGATGCACTCACCGGAGGAACCGCCCACGTAGACGCCCTTGACGCCCTTGCCGATCAGATGCCGGGTCAGGGCCTTGACGCCCTCCACCGAGATGGCGCCCTCCTTGTCGTAGCAGGCATAGAACGCAGGGATTACACCGCGGTATTTGTTGATGTCTTTCATAACGAAGATACTCCTTCCGAAATGATCCTAACAGGGGAAGGCGGCAGCCCCGGAGGCTGCCGGTTCCCGGGAAAACAGCGGGGAAATCAGCCCTTGACGGCGCCCATGGCGATGCCCTGGGTGAAGTATTTCTGGAACGCCAGGAAGACTGCGATGATGGGGATGGCGGCCAGGGCGGCGCCGGCCATGATCAGGCCGTAGTCGTTGGACATTTCGGCCTGGATCTTGGCAATGCCCAGCGAGATGGTCAGGCTCTTGGTGGAGTTCAGCATGATCAACTGCAGGAAGTAGTCGTTCCAGCTGTTGATGAAGGTGAAGATGGCCAGCGCGCCGATGCCGGGGGTGACCATGGGCAGCACCACGCTGACGAAGGTGCGTACCTCGCCGGCGCCGTCAATGCGGGCGGCTTCGATCATCTCGCCGGGGATGGTCTCGCTGAACTGCTTCATCAGGAAGATGCCGAAGGGCCAGCCCACGGTGGGCAGAATGACGGCCAGCAGGGTGTCGTGCAGGCCCAGGAAGCTCATCTCTTTCAGCAGGGGGATCAGGATGACCTGCTTGGGCAGGGCCATGGCGCAGATCATGATGCTGAAGATCAGTGCCCGGCCGGGGAAGCGCTTCTTGGCCAGCACGTAGCCCGCCATGGCGGCGGTGATGCAGGTCAGGGCCATGGCGGCCACCGCCATCAGCACGGTGTTGCCCAGCCACAGCAGGGCGGGGTTGTCAAACAGGCGCTGGTAGTTGTCCAGCGTGGGGGCGGTGGGGAACCAGACCGGCGGGTTGGCGTTGACGGCCACCCGGTCCTTGAAGGAGCCGGTCACGATCCAGTACAGCGGGAAGATGAAGAAGATGGCTAGAAGGAAGAGGACCACGTCCACAATCACCTTGCCGGGGGTGAGCTTTTTGCTTTTTACGGTAGTTTCCATTGTGCGCCCCTCCTCAATCGCCGGAGCCGGAACCGGCTACCTTGAACTGGATGGCCGACAGCACCGCGATGATCAGCGCCAGGATGACGCCCATGGCGTCGCCGTAGCCGTAATCGTTGAGCTTGAAGGCCTGGTAATAGATGTAGTACATGATGGTGTCGGTGGCATGGTTGGGACCGCCGCTGGTCAACAGCTGGATCAGTGCGTAGCACTGGAAGGTGTTGATGGTGGTGATGACCAGGATGTACAGGGTGGTGGGCATGATCTGGGGCCACTTGATGTGCCAGAAGACCTGGAAGTTGTTGGCGCCGTCCACCTCGGCGGCGTCGATCAGCGAGGGATCCACGTTGCCCAGCGCCGCAATGTACAGCACGATGGGCTGGCCGATGGAGGTGGTGAACAAAATCAGGATGATGCAGGCCAGGGCAAACCGTTCGTCGCCCAGCCAGCTGATGTTCTGGTCAATGACGCCGGTGGCGCTGAGCACATAGTTGATCAGACCGGTGTACTTGTTGAACATCCACTTCCACACCACGGCCACGGCCACGGTGCCGGTGACCACCGGCAGGTAGAAGATGCAGCGGAAGAAACTGCGCTTGAAGGCGCTGAACTGGTACACCACCGAGCTGACCCACAGCGAGAAGGCGGTGACGGTGGGCACAGCCACAATGACCAGGATGAAGGTGTTTTTCAGCGCTTTCAGGAAGGTGGGATCCTGGAACATCTTGATGTACTGGTCCAGCCCCACAAAGGTCAGGGGCTTGCCCATGCGGTAGTCAAAGAAACTGGTCACCAGACACATGACCATGGGCACCACCACGAACAGCACAAAGAAGAACAGGGCCGGCAGCAGGAACAGATAGGCGGCCAGGGTCTGCTGGCGCACCAGTGCCGAATTGCGGAAGGTACCCTTGTTGTAGGTCAGCACCTCACCGCCGGAAGAAGCGGGTTTCGCCTTGGTTTTAGAGGCCATGGAAGGCCCTCCTTTCCGAATGAAGAGGGCGGAAAACGGGCCACGGGGCCCCGCTTCCCGCGGGAAGGGGCGATTTTTTGCAAAAGGAGGCCCCCGCTCCATCGCCTTGAGGGAACGGGGGCGCTCACTCCTTTCAGATGAACCGTTCAGCCGGTCACCGGGCGGCGGTATACCGCGCCGGATCGTTTACAGATTGGCTGAAACTCAGGCAGCCGCAGCGGCCAGGGCGTCGTTGCTGGTGGTGGTGTAGGTGGCCACGGCCTCGTCCACGCTGGTGCCGGTGAAGATCTGCTGCAGCATGTTCCACCAGGCGGTGCGTTGCTCGGCCCAGCCGCCGGTCACGGGGTAGTAGTCGCCCAGGTACTGCATGAAGCTGGAGAACTGCGCCATGCGCTCCTCATCCTCGGTGCCGGTGTAGACATCGCCGAAGGAGGAACGAACCGGGAAGAAGCCGGTCAGACGGACGCTCTCGGGACCCTGGGTGGGATCGTCGCACAGGAACTTGATGAACTCCTTGGAAGCAGCGGCCTTGGTGTCGTCGCCGTTGTTGAAGATGCCGAAGCCCCAGATGCCGCCGCACAGCTCAGGCACGCCGTCGTCGGAGGGGAAGGCAACCGCCATCGGGGTGAAGGAAACGGAGGAAGCGTACTGGGCCTGGTTGGAGGCGTTCCAGCACAGCGTCATGGCGATGGTGCCGTTGGCGAAGAGCTGCAGCTCGTCGGAAGCCTGGGCGGCCGCGTCGTAGCTGATCAGGCCCTCGTTGGACCAGTCAAGCAGCTGCTGCAGAGCCTTCTTGTTCTGCTCGCTGTCGGTGGTGTAGGCGGTGTGGTCGGCGTTGGTGAACTGGCCGCTGTAGAGGTTGTTCACCAGGGCGCGGGTGCCCTGGTCGCCACCCTGGCCGCCGCAGTAGACGATCATGGTGGTGTCCACGCCGTTGTCCTTCAGGGCCTGCAGGGCCTTCTCGAAGTTCTCGGTGGTCCAGGTGCCGTCCTCGTTGATGTACTGCAGGGCGCCGGCTTCCTCAAACATCTCCTTGTTGATGGCCATGGTGTGGGTGGTCATGCACAGGGGGTATTCATAGTAGTTGCCGTCGGCACCCTTGCAGGCGCTCACGACACTCTCGCTCACGGCGGAAATGTCCGCAGTGGCCTCGTCGGTCCACAGGTCGCTCAGGTCCAGCATCTTGCCCTTGGCACCCCAGTTGGAAACCAGGCGCTCGGGACCTTCCATGACGATGTCGGGGGTGGTGCCGGCCTCGATGGCGGCGGTCACCTGGTCGTCGCCGTTGGTGTAGTCCAGGTATTCCACCGTAACGTTGATGCCGGGGTGGGTCTCCTGGAATTTGGAGATGATGCCGTCGACGGTTTCGGCATCACCGAACTGACCGATGGGGTAGGTCCACATGGTGATGTCGGCGGAGAGGTCGCTGCCGGAGGCCGCCTCGCCGGTCGCCGCGGCAGAGGACGCGGTGGACTCAGAAGCGGTGGATTCGGAGGCGGTGGAAGAGGCGCCGCCGCCACAGCCCGCCAGCAGGCTGGCCGTCATGCCGGCGGCCAGAAGCAAAGACAACTGCTTTTTCATGTTTTTCTCCTTTGTGTGTGGTGATTGCGAATGTGGGGGCGGAGGCGCTCCGTCCCGCTTGACAACACCATTGTAGGAAAAATCTTTTCATTTGTCCAGATACTTTTTCAACAAGGTTTTTTCTTTTTTCTGGTGGTAATGCACAAAAAGCGGGGGCTTTTCACGGTACTACAGCAATAATTCAACAAACAACGCAAGAAATGTATAGAAAATGTAAACGAAAAAAGTTTTAAAGAGACGAAAAACAGAAAAAGATTTGCAAAAACCGGCGCCCTTTTTGGCTTGGGAGGCGGGGCCGGCCGCCGATGCTCCGGCCCGGTTGTCCCCCGGCGGCCGTCGTACCGCCGGAGTTGCGGCAAAACAAAA
Organism: uncultured Subdoligranulum sp.; assembly: GCA_904374465.1. Classification (GTDB taxonomy): domain Bacteria; phylum Bacillota; class Clostridia; order Oscillospirales; family Ruminococcaceae; genus Gemmiger. The sequence continues at coordinate 3,622 of CAJFFY010000028.1, read as the reverse complement.
TCGGGCTTTTTTTCGATTTTCTGTAAATTCTATACAAAGAATGGGGTGTAAATGTGGCGGGAATAAACACTTGTCAAACGGCATTTTTTCTTTTATACTGGTAATAGAAAAAAAGTTTCATTCCGTCGGCGCGCCGGGGCCTTGGCGCTCGGCCCGACCAAGAAGGAGAACGATTCGATGAATCCGTGCAATTTCTGGGAACTGCTGCGTTCCCGGTACAGCGAACTCACCCGTTCCGGCCGGCGGGTGGCCGATTATCTGACCCAGCATGCCGAGGAGGCACAGTATCTGTCCATCTCCTCCCTGGGGGCCGCCTGCGGCGTGGCCGAGGCCACCATCTTCCGGTTCTGCCGTTCCCTGGGCTTTGACGGCTACAACGAAATGAAGATCGCCCTGGCCCAGGCCAACGCGATCCCGTCGTCGGCGGGGACCAACAAGCTGGAACCCGGCACCGACACCGCCACCCTGTGCACCCACGCCAGTGCCGTGGCGCTGGAGGCCATCAACGGCACCCGGTCTGTGCTTTCCCCCGAATCCATCGATGCCGCGGCCACCCTGCTGCAGCGGGCCCGGCAGGTGTTCTGCTTTGGCCAGGGCGGCAGCCAGATCCTGGCCGACGATATCTGGGCCCGGTTTGCCACCGTCTCCACCAAGTTCCGCACCGCCGGCGACAGCCATATGCAGACGCTGACCGCCAGCCTGATGGTGCCGGAGGATGTGGTCCTCTTTGTCTCCTACTCCGGGTCCACCCGGGATATGATGGAGACGCTGCGCATCGTCAAGGGCAACGGTGCCAAGGTGATTCTGCTCACCCACTATGCCGACGCCCCCGGCACGGCCCTGGCCGATGTGGTGCTGCTGTGCGGCGCCAAGGAAAGCCCGCTGGACAGCGGCAGCATTGCCGCCAAGATCGCGGTGCTCTTTGTGGCCGAAGTGCTGGTGCTGCGCTTTACCCTGGACAACCAGGAGCTCACCGCCATCGCCCGGGAGCGCACCAGCAAGGCGCTGGCCCCCAAGTTGTTGTAAAATTCTCCCTCCCTCACACAAAAACCGGGAGGCCCCTGGACGGGGTCTCCCGGTTTTTGTGTGGGAACGGTATTTATACGGGCTGGGGCTGTCCGGCGTTGGCCAGCCGGCGCAGTTCGCTGCGCATGGTCAGGGCCGACGTCACAAAGGCGATGAAGTCCGCCACCGGGGCGGCGAACAGCAGGCCGTCCAGTCCCCAGAGGCGGGGCAGCAAAAGCAGCAGCGGCACCAGGAAGAATACCTGGCGGGTCAGGGCCAGCAGCAGCCCGCGGATGGGCTTGCCGATGGCGGCAAAAAAGTTGGAGGAGAGCAGCTGCACGCAGTTGACCACTACCATGAACAGGTAGGTGCGCATGAATTTGACGGCAAACTCAAAATAGAGGTGGTCACCGGTGCCGAACAGTGAGACGATCTCTTTGGGGAAAAGCTGGAATGCCGCAAAGCCCACGGCCGAGATGATCAGGCTGAGCTTGACGGCCAGCAGATAGATTCCCCGCACCCGGTCGTATTTGCCGGCGCCGTAGTTGAAGCTGATGATGGGCTGGGTCCCCTGGGAAATTCCCACGATGACGCCCAGCAGAATGGCGTTGATCTTGATGACAATGCCGCTGGTGGCCAGGGGAATATCGCTGCCGTAAATAGATTGGGCGCCGTAGTAGGTCAGCGAGTTGTTCAGCACGATCTGCACAAAGGTGATGGCCACCTGGTTCATGCTGTTGCTCAGCCCCAGGGAGGCAATGCGCCGCCACAGGGACGGCTGGGGACGGAAATCCTCCCGCCGGAGGTGAATGTTGTGGAACCGGGGCAGATAGACTACGGCCATCCCGCAGGAGGCCGCCTGCCCGATGACGGTGGCCCAGGCGGCGCCCGCCACGCCCCAGTGGCAGACAAAGATGAACACCGGGTCCAGAATGGTGTTGATGACGGCGCCCAGCAGCATGCAGGTCATGGAATAGCGGGGGCTGCCGTCGGCGCGGATCAGGTTGCAGGTGGCGTTGGTCACAATCAGCAGCGGCATGCCCAGGGCGGTGATGCGGGTGTAGGTCAGGGCGTAGGGCATCACGCTGTCGGTGCCGCCGAACAGCCGCAGCAGGTGGGGCAAAAACAGCTCCACCAGCACCATGTACAGCAAGCCCAGCCCCACCATCATGGTCACGGCGGCACCCACCACCCGGCGGGCGGCCTCCTGCCGGCCGGCACCCAGGTTCAGGTTGAAGTTGGCGGCGCCGCCAATGCCGATGAGCAGGGCGATGGCCAGGCAGATGGTGGTCAGCGGGTAGGCTACGTTGGTGGCGGCGTTGCCCAGGTACCCCACGCCCTGGCCGATGAAGATCTGGTCCACAATGTTGTACAGCGAACTGACCAGCATGGCCAGAATGCTGGGCACGGCAAAGGTGCGCAGCAATTGGGGCAGCGGACGGCTGCCCAGCGGGTTTTCAGCGGTCATGGTCGGCTTCCTCCTCCGTCTGGTTTTGTGCCACGGCCCGCAGGGCCGCCGTGCGCAGGGCCTCCTGCAGCAGGGTGCGGGTGTCAGGGCTCAGCCCTGACAGCAAGGAATCCTGCCATTCCCGCCGCAGCCGGGTGATCTCGGGGTAGACGGCCAGGGCCTTCTCGGTGGGATAGACGCAGAAGGTCCGCCGGTCCCGGGGGTTGCACCGCCGTTCCAGAAAACCCATCTTTTCCAGGGCCAGCATGGCCCGGGTCACGTTGCTGGGGTTCAGGTAAAACTGCTGCAAAAACCGGTCCTGGGTCAGGCCGGGATGTTCACATACCTGTACCAGATACATATACTGGCTGGCATTCAGCCCGTAGGGGGCCATCACCCGGTCCATATGCATGGCGGTGTGACGGGCGCCCACATTCATCCATTTGATCAGATCCTCCATGAAAGAACCTCCTTTTCCGCAGAGTATTATACACCTGTTTCTTTGCGTGCGCAAGGAGTAATTTGCGCGCGCAAAGAAATCCGGGCCGCGCCGCTGGCGTTTTTCGAGGGACCGTGCTATACTGAAAACGGCGGTCGCAGGACCGTACTTTGCCCATAGAGGAAGCGTATTTCCATGTGGTTTGTCTTTGCGGTGGGGTCGTCGGTGTTTGCAGCCCTCACCTCCATTCTGGCCAAGATCGGCATCGATGGGGTCAACTCCAACCTGGCCACGGCGGTGCGCACCACGGTGGTGCTGGTCATGGCCTGGGGCATGGTGTTCCTGACGGGCACCCAGGGCGGCGTGACCCAGATCGGCCGACGCAGCTGGCTGTTCCTGATCCTGTCGGGCCTGGCCACCGGGGCCTCCTGGCTGTGTTACTACAAGGCTCTGCAACTGGGCCCGGCCAGCAAGGTGGTGCCCATCGATAAGCTCAGCGTGGTCATCACGCTGGTGCTGGCGGCGGTGCTGCTCCATGAGCAGGTCACCCCCAAGTCGGCACTGGGGTGCGTGCTCATCGGGGCGGGCACGCTGCTCATGGTGCTGTAACCGAAAAAAAGCTCCCTGCCCATCGGTGAACCGCCCCAGATTGTGCAGACAGCACAAAAAGAGCCCCTGGGCAGGAATATTCAGTTTTAGCAGGAGTGGCGCAGCGTCAGCGGCGCCACTCC
>CAJFFY010000027.1 GCA_904374465.1 uncultured Subdoligranulum sp. | reverse complement strand
CTGCGTCGATCGCGTTGAGCACATTGATTACAAGGATCTGCCCCGCCTGCGCAAGTACGTGAGCGAGCGCGCCAAGATCATTCCCCGCCGTGTGACCGGTACCTGCGCGTTCCATCAGCGTGAGCTGACGGTCGCCATCAAGCGTGCCCGTTATATGGCGCTGATGCCCTACGTGAGCGACTAATCGCCCCGGCATCCAACCGTGCAAAAAAGAGCAGCTCGCTTGAGCTGCTCTTTTTCTTTTGCCTTTCACAATAAAAAATAGGGACAGCCCGTTCAGGCTGTCCCTATTTTTGTGTGTACAGAGAATCAGGAGGTAAAGCGATCCCTCAGGTTCTTAAAAAAACCTTTGCGCTTCTCGTAGTTCTCATCTTTCAGGCTGTCCTCAAAGGCCTTCAGCGCTTCACGCTGGGTGCGGTTGAGTTTCTTGGGAATTTCCACCTCAACGATCACATACTGATCGCCACGGCCACGGCCGTTGAGGTACTGGATGCCCTGCCCGCGCAGGCGGAACTTGGTACCGCTCTGGGTGCCTTCGGGAACACGTTGGGCCACCTTGCCGTCCACGGTGGGCACTTCAATCTCGGCGCCCAGCACGGCCTGGGAATAGGTGATGGGCACACGGACATAAACGTCGTAGCCGTCCCGCTCAAAGACCGCGTCCTTCTTGACCGTCACATGGACGATCACGTCACCGGACGGACCGCCGTTGCTGCCTGCATCGCCCTGGCCACGCAGTGCGATGTTCTGGTCGTCGTCGATACCGGCCGGAATCTTCACTTCCAGGGTCTTGCGCACGCTGGTCTTACCGGTGCTGTGGCAGGTCTTGCAGGGATTCTTGATGATGGTACCACGGCCACCGCAATGGGGGCAGGGCTGCTGGCTCTGCATCACGCCAAAGGGGGTACGCTGCTGGGTCACCACATACCCGCGACCGCCGCACTGGGTGCAGGTTTCGGGGCTGGTGCCCGGCTCACAGCCGGTACCGTTGCAATCGGGACAGGTCTGCTTGCGGTTCAGGGTGATCTTTTTGGTGCAGCCGTGGGCCGCCTCCTCAAAGGTCAGGATCACGCTGGCCTGTACGTCATGGCCGCGGCGGGGTGCATTGGGGTTGCTGCGGGCCGACGAACCGCCAAACCCGCTGAAACCGCCAAAGCCGCCACCGAAAATATCGCCAAAGATGTCGCCCAGGTCCACACCGCCGGCGCCGCCAAAGCCACCGAAACCGCCGCCGGCCTGGCCGGCCCCATAGTTGGGGTCAACCCCGGCAAAGCCGAACTGGTCATAGCGCTTGCGTTTTTCCGGGTCCGAAAGGACGTCGTTGGCCTCGTTGACCTCCTTGAACTTTTCCTCAGCGGTCTTGTCGCCAGGGTTCAGGTCGGGGTGGTACTTTTTGGCCAGCTTGCGGTAGGCGCTTTTGATCTCGGCATCGGTGGCATTTTTGCCGATCCCCAGCACCTCATAGTAATCACGTTTTTCTGCCATAGAATCAATCCCCTCTATTGGGCTTTTTTACAGTAACCCCGCAAGGGCCGCCGCCGGTGTTGCCGGGCGGCGGCCTTTGTGTGGGGTATGGTTATTTCAATCAGACTTCGTGGAAGTCGGCATCCACGGCGCCGTCATCCTTGGGCTGGCTGCCGCCCTGGGCGCCTGCATCGGTGCCGGGCTGCTGCTGCGCGCCCTGGTTCTGGGCGGCCTGCTTGTAGACCTTCTCGCTGATGGCGTAGAACGCCTTCTGCAGGTCATCCTGCTTGGACTTGATGTCGTCGATGGAGCCGGACTTCAGCGCTTCCTTCAGGGCGGAGAGCTTGGTTTCCACCTCGCTCTTCTCCTCAGCGGAGACCTTGTCGCCGAACTCGTTCAGTGCCTTCTCGGTCTGGAAGACCATCTGGTCGGCATTGTTGCGGACATCAACCTCTTCACGGCGCTTCTTGTCCTCGGCAGCATACTGCTCGGCGTCCTTGACAGCCTTGTCAATATCGTCCTTGCTCATGTTGGTGGAAGCGGTGATCGTGATGCTCTGCTCCTTGCCGGTGCCCAGATCCTTGGCGCTGACATGGACGATGCCGTTGGCATCGATATCGAAGGTCACTTCGATCTGCGGCACACCACGGGGCGCCGGAGCAATGCCATCCAGATGGAAGGTTCCCAGGCTCTTGTTGTCCTTGGCAAACTCACGCTCGCCCTGCAGGACGTTGACTTCCACGCTGGGCTGGTTATCCGCAGCGGTGGAGAAAATCTGGCTCTTCTTGGTGGGGATGGTGGTGTTACGGTCGATGATCTTGGTGCAGACACCGCCCAGGGTCTCAATGCCCAGGCTCAGCGGGGTAACGTCGAGGAGCAGCAGGCCCTTGACATCGCCCTGCAGCACGCCGCCCTGGATGGCAGCACCGACAGCGACGCACTCATCGGGGTTGATGCCCTTGAAGGGCTCGCAGTTCAGTTCCTTCTTGACCGCGTCGTAAACAGCGGGGATACGGGTGGAACCACCGACCATCAGCACCTTGGCCAGGTCGGAAGCCTTCAGACCGGCATCGGCCAGCGCCTTGCGGACAGGGGCCATGGTGCGATCCACCAGATCGGAGGTCAGCTCATTGAACTTAGCGCGGGTGAGCGTCATGTCCAGATGCTTGGGGCCGTTGGCGTCGGCAGTGATGAAGGGCAGGTTGATGTTGGTGGAAGTAGCGCTGGACAGCTCGATCTTGGCCTTCTCGGCGGCTTCCTTCAGACGCTGGGCAGCCATCTTGTCGTTGCGCAGGTCGATGTTGTTCTCGCGCTTGAAGTCCTCGGCCATCCAGTCGATGATACGCTGGTCGAAGTCATCGCCGCCCAGGTGGGTATCACCGTTGGTGGCCAGAACTTCGGTCACGCCGTCACCCATCTCGATGATGGAAACATCGAAGGTACCGCCGCCCAGGTCGTAGACCATGATCTTCTGGTCGGCTTCCTTATCGATGCCGTAGGCCAGAGAAGCCGCGGTGGGCTCGTTGATAATACGCTTGACGTTCAAGCCTGCGATGGTGCCGGCGTTCTTGGTAGCCTGACGCTGGCTGTCGTTGAAGTAGGCAGGCACCGTAATGACGGCTTCGGTGACGGGCTCGCCCAGGTAGGACTCCGCGTCGGCCTTCAGTTTGGAAAGGATCATGGCGCTGATCTCTTCGGGGGTGTAGTCCTTGCCGCCGGCATGGACCTTTTCGGCGGTGCCCATCTTACGCTTGATGGAAGAAATGGTGTTTTCGGGGTTGGTGATGGCCTGCCGCTTTGCGACCTGGCCGACCAGGCGTTCGCCGGTCTTGGTGAAGCCAACCACAGAAGGCGTGGTGCGCGCGCCTTCGGCGTTGGCGATAACAACGGGCTCGCCGCCCTCCATAACGGCAACACAGCTGTTGGTGGTGCCAAGGTCAATACCAATGATTTTGCTCATACTATAAAACTCCCTTCAAAATAACTTTGAATGTGGTGAATGTTTTTGTATCTGAAACGGGTGCTGTCCCGGTTTCATGCTTATTCGGCAACGACGACCGTTGCGTGGCGGATGATCTTATCCCCGATCTTGTATCCCTTCTGGAAGACCTGCACGACGGTGCCGCTCTCCTGCCCTTCGGCGGGCGGGACCTGCTGCACGGCGTTCATGAAGTTGGGATCAAAGGGTTTGGCCAGCGCCTCAATCTCGGTGATATGGAGGTTTTCCAGCGCTTTGGCAGCTTTGTCCAGCGTCATCATGACGCCCTTCTTGTAATTTTCGTCGGTGCAGGCAGCGTTGGCAGCCATGTCCAGCGTGTCCAGGATGCCCAGAATCTGGGTGACCGCGTGGGAGATACCATCGTTGAACTTCTGGTCGGCCTCCCGCTGGGACCGCTTGCGGTAGTTGTCATACTCGGCCGCGGTGCGCAGCAGCTGATCCTTCAGCTCGGCGTTTTTCTTTTCGCTGGCTTCCAGTTTGGCCTGCAGCGCCGCTTCCGCGTGGTGATGCTTTTCCTTTTTATCGGCCTTCTTTTCCGGCTCCGCCTGGGCGGTTTCTGCCTTGGGTTCGGCCGCGGTGGTATCGGCAGCCTGTTCCGGCTGCGGTGCCGTGGTTTTTTCTTTTTCAGTATCGTGGCTCATTGCGGGTCCTCCTTATCTGTTTATTGGCCCTGCCCGGCCATGCTCTGTCCCAGTTTGACGGAAAAATAATCCAGAATCGGCAGCAGGCGCCGGTATTCCATCCGGGTGGAACCGATCAGTGCCACCGCACCGGTCAGGCCGCCACCGGCCAGGTACCGCTTGCTGACGATGCAGGCGCCCGGCATAGCCGGCTCCAGATCGCTGCCCAGGGTAGCCGTGATCTTGCCGCCGTCGGGGCGAAGCAACTCGGTAGCTGCCTCGTTGTCGGAGAAGATCTCCAGCAGCGTCCCCAGGTTTTCCCGCACATCGGGCATCTTGGCCAGGTACTGTGCTCCCTGCAGGCAAGCCTGGGGGCCGGTGGTCACCAGAGCCTGGGCGGCCAGCACCACCGGTGCCAACCGTTCCCCAGCCGCCAGCACCATGCTGGCGGTGAGCATCGGCGTCAGATCCTGGGGTGCCACAAAGGTCAATCCCCGGTTGAGCAGCTGTGCCAGATTGGCGGCGTCGTCCCGGGTGAGACCGGTGTCCACCCGCGCCACGCGGGTACGAACCCCGCCCGCACTGGTGACCGCCAGCACCGCCGCCGAGTACCGTCCCACCTGCACCACCTCGAAGTGGGCGATGCAGAGATCCGGTGCCTGGGGTGTGGTGACAGCCGCCGCGCACTGGGTAAGATCCGCCAGACTGCGCGCTGCCGCGGGAGCCAACTTTTCGGGCTCCACGTCCATACCGGCGAAAAGATCGTCGATATGTTCGCGGTCGGTTTCGGACAACTGGGTGCTGCCCGGCGCTTCGATCAAATGATCGAGGTAGTAGCGGTAACCCTGGGCGCTGGGCACCCGCCCGGCGCTGGTGTGGGGCTGTTCCAACAACCCCAGCTTGGTAAGGGCCGCCATCTCGTTGCGCAGGGTAGCGCTGGACAGCGCCATATCAAAGTAGTTTGCCAACAAGCCGGAACCTACCGGTTCGCCGTCGCTGGCATACAGGGCAACAATAGCTTCCAGGATCCGCTGCTTGCGGGCATCCATCGCCATGTCGCTCATCTCCTTTGCTGCGTTTAGGTTTTGTTTAGCACTCCTTATCTCCGAGTGCTAAATTCATTATACCCCCCATTTCGTCCCTGTCAAGAGGTTTTTCAAAAGTTTTTTCAAGTTTAACAGTTTGGTCACAATCCCACCAGACCTTGCCTTGACACCGCCATGACACCGCCTTATACTACTGTATAATCCTAATTATATATGTAAAGAAGGTACCACTGCCATGCAATCTTCTACCGACGACAAAGTCTTCCTGGCCACCGATCCCCTTGGCAGACTGCTGATGCGTCTGGCACTGCCCACGGTGACCGCGCAGCTGATTAATATGCTGTACAACATTGTGGACCGCATCTACATCGGCCACATTCCCGACCACGGCGCCATGGCCCTGACCGGCGTGGGGGTTTGCCTGCCGCTGATCATGATTGTCTCGGCTTTTGCCGCACTGGTGGGCAACGGCGGCGCTCCCCGCGCCACCATCGCCATGGGCCAGGGCAACAAAGAAAAAGCCGAAGTGATCCTGGGCAACTGCTTTGCCCTGCAGATCCTGGTTTCGGCTGTGTTGACGGTCATTCTGCTTTTGGGAGATCGCACCTTCCTGATGGCCTTCGGTGCCAGCGACAACACCATCGGGTATGCCGTGGCGTACATGGATATCTACGCGGTGGGCACTCTCTTCGTCCAGATGACGCTGGGCATGAACGCCTTCATCACCGCCCAGGGATTCGCCAAGGAAGGTATGCTTTCGGTGCTGATCGGTGCAGTGGCCAATATCATTCTGGACCCGGTCTTCATCTTTTTGCTGGGCATGGGGGTGCGGGGCGCCGCCCTGGCCACCATCCTGTCCCAGGCACTGTCCTGCTTCTGGGTGCTGGGCTTTCTGTTCGGCAAACGGACCTATCTGCGGCTGCGTGCCGCGACCATTCGCCTGTCCCCCGCCGTGCTGCTGCCCTGCGTGGCGCTGGGCACGGCCACCTTTATTATGCAGGCCAGCGAGAGTGTGATCTCGGTGGCGTTCAACGCCTCCCTGCTGCAGTATGGCGGCGACTTGGCCGTGGGCGCCATGACCATTCTGTCCAGCGTCATGCAGTTTGCCATGCTGCCGCTGAACGGGTTGGGCCAGGGGGCCCAGCCCATCATCAGCTACAACTATGGCGCCGGCAAGCGGGATCGGGTTAAAAAAGCCTATTTTCTGCTGCTGCGGGTCAGCCTGTTCTATTCCTGCCTGCTGTGGGCGCTGGTGGAGTTGTTTCCCCAGGCCTTTGCCGCCCTGTTTACCAGCGACGCCCAGCTGGTGGCCTATACCGGCAATGCACTGCGCCTGTACATAGCGGCGCTCTTCCTGTTCGGCATTCAGATGGCCTGCCAGATGACCTTCACCTCGCTGGGCAAGGCCAAGCAGTCCATTCTGGTGGCGGTCATGCGCAAATTCATTCTGTTGCTACCGCTGATCTACCTGATGCCGGCCATTTTCCGGGAAGACCAGGCCCGGGCCGTCTACCTGGCAGAGCCGGTGGCCGACACCCTGGCTGTCATCTTCACGGCGGTGCTTTTCTTCTTTACCTTCCGCAAGGTGCTGCGCCAGATGGATGAAAAAGCGGTATAACCGTTTATTCCTCCATCCAGCGGGACAGGAAACTGGCCGCCGTGGTGATGGCCTGCACCGTTTCCGGCCGCGGCGCCGGGTCCCGGGCGGTACCGGGCAGCAGCACACCACCCTCCACATCGCCGTGGGCCACGATGGGGGCAACACAGAGGATCAGTCGCTCACCGCGCTCAAACAGATGCAGCCTCTTGGCGGGATTTTCCGGGGCTGTGTAAGGGCTGCGCCCCGACAAAAGGTGTTCCACCTCGGTGGAAATCTCCCGGTCCATCATATCGGTCTTGCCGCCGCCGGCAGCCGCCACCACCCGGGCCCGGTCACATACCAGCACGGTACATCCCAGGCTTTTGGCAAGCACCTCGGTGTAGATGGCTGAGATATGCCCCAGCTCCACCAGGGGAGAGTATTTTTTAAAAACCACTTCCCCATCGGCGGCAGTAAAAATTTCCAGGGTATCCCCCTGACGAATGCGTTGGGTACGACGGATTTCCTTGGGTATGACAACGCGCCCCAGTTCATCAATACGGCGCACAATTCCGGTTGCTTTCATGGCAGTTCCTCCGCTCTGGTTTTCTGGTAGTATCTGCTAAAAGCGCGAATTTATGTACAGGAGGACATTCCTATGGATTTATTGCAGACCACTCTGTGCTATCTGGAGCGGGACAACTGCTACCTGATGCTGCACCGGGTCAAAAAGAAGCAGGATGTGAACCACGACAAATGGATCGGGGTGGGCGGCAAGTTTGAGCCCGGCGAGGACGCCTTGGCCTGTGCCCTGCGGGAAGTGCAGGAGGAAACCGGCCTGACCATGCGGGCGCCCCTCTACCGGGGGATTGTGGATTTTTTCTGCCCGCCCTGGCCTGCCGAGCGGATGCACCTGTACACCTGCCGCGATTTCACCGGCACTTTGACAGACTGCGACGAGGGCACACTGGAGTGGGTGCCCAAGGATCGGGTGGAACAGCTGCCCATCTGGCAGGGAGACAAACTGTTTTTCCGTCTGCTGGCCCAGGAGGCACCGTTTTTTCACCTGGAACTGACCTATGACGGCGACCGGCTGGTACGCGCCGTGCTGGACGGGAAAGAAATTGACCTGTAAAAAGGCAACGCCCCCGCACAAGAGTGCGGGGGCGTTTTTGTGTATGCTTTTAAAGCGGGCAGACGGTGAAACCGTTTTTGCCCAGAACCTGGACCTTGGTGTAGCCCAGTTCCTTGAGCTTGGCAGCCGCCTCCTCAAAGCCGAAGGTCAGCGCCTTGGCGTCGTGGGCGTCCGCCGTAATGACCACGTTGCCGGACAGAGCCAGCCAGTCCTTGAGAATGGCATCCGAGGGGAAGAAGTCCTTGCGGAAGCCACGGAAAACCGACGAGGTGTTGACCTCCAGCACACAACGGTTCCTGGCCGCCACCATCAGGGCGCCGTCCGCCGCCGCCTTGTAGCGGGGATCCTGCTCGTCGAAGAACTTGCCTTCCCCGTTGATCTTTTTGATCAGATCGAAGTGTCCCAGGATGGTGGGCTTTTTCTCCGCCACTTTGGCCACGTTGGCAAAGTAGGCCTCCACCACAGCCAGCCCGTCGCCATCAAAGTCATCGGCGATGCAGGCGGCCAGGTCGCTCTCCCGCCAGTCAATTTCGTAATATTTGCCGGTCTTGGGGCCCTGGACATAGTGGCAGCTGCCGATCCAATAATCGTAGTCTGCCGGGTTGTCATCACTGAAGAGGTCCCATTCCAGGCCGCAGAGGATATCCAGCTTGCCGGCATAACGCTCCTTCAGTTTGGCAATCTGCGCTTTATAGAGGGCCGTGCGGCTCTGGGTCATGCAATATTCCAGATCACAGGGGGTATGGCTGTGGCCGGTAAAGCCCAGCGTCTGTAATCCGGCGCGCCACCCGGTGACCGCCAGCTCCTCCAGGGTATTTTTGCCGTCGCACAGTTTGGAATGTACGTGGACGGAACTTTTCAGGTATTCGCCCGCCATAATTACTGCATCCTTTCCTGCTTTACTTTATGATCGATCACGTGGCGCTTTTCCAGCTCCTTGGTGATATCCTCCACCGAGATGCCCAGTTCAATCATGAGCACCATCACATGGTAGGCCAGATCGCTGATCTCGTAGATGGTTTCTTCTTTATCGCGTTTGCCGCCGGCAATGATGACCTCGGTGGATTCCTCGCCCACCTTCTTGAGGATCTTTTCCAGACCTTTGTCAAAGAGGTAGCTGGTATAGCTGCCCTCCTTGGGATCGGTCTTGCGGCCCTCAATCAGCTCATACAAGCCCTGCCAGGTGAACTGCTTGAGTTCGTCCGAGACGTAGACCGGGTTGAAGAAGCAGCTCTCTGCCCCGGTGTGGCATGCCGGGCCGGATTTGATCACGTCGATGACCAGGGCATCCTTGTCGCAGTCTGCCGTGATGGAGACAACCCGCTGTACGTTACCGGATGTTTCGCCCTTGCGCCAGATTTCCTGGCGGCTGCGGGACCAGAACACCGTGCGGCCCTCGGCAATGGTCAGGGCCAGCGTTTCGGCGTTCATATACGCCAGGGTCAGCACCTCTTTGGTGTAATGATCCTGCACAATGGCCGGAATCAGGCCATGGGAATTGAAGTGAAGAGTCTGAGAATTCTGGGTGATTTCCATGCAAGAAAACCTCCTGCTCGATAACGTTTTGTGCGGGCCGCACCGATGGCACCGCCCGCCCAAGAAAATATATGTATAGTGTACCTGTTTTTGCCGCGTTTGGCAAGGGGTCACAGCCGCATTTCGATGCCGTTTTGCCGCAGATACTGCTTCAGATCCCGGATTCCCACCTGTTTGGTGTGGAAGATGGAGGCGGCCAGCCCCGCATCCACCGCCGGGTGATCCCGGAACAGCTGCAGAAAATCCTCCTTGCGACCGGCGCCGCCCGAAGCAATGATGGGCACAGCGCAGCGGGCCGCCACGGCGTCCAGCAGCTCCAGATCAAAGCCATTCTTGACGCCGTCGGTATCGATGGAGTTGACGACCAACTCCCCCGCCCCGTTTTTTACCCCCTGCTCCAGCCAGTCCAGCGCGTCAATGCCGGTATTCTCCCGACCGCCTTTGGCGAAGAGCATGAACTTGCCATCCACCCGCTTGATATCGGCAGAGAGGACCACGCACTGGTTGCCGTACTTTTGTGCCGCCGCCGGAATGATGGCAGGGTTGGCGATGGCGCCCGAGTTGACGCTGACCTTGTCGGCACCGCATTTGAGTACACGGTCAAAATCTTCCAGGGTGCGGATACCGCCCCCCACCGTCAGAGGAATAAAAATCTGGCTGGCCACCCGGCGCAGGATGTCGGTGAAGAGGGTGCGTCCCTCCACACTGGCGGTGATGTCATAAAAGACCAGCTCGTCAGCGCCGGTCTCGTTGTAAAACCGGGCCATCTCCACCGGGTCCGCCATATCCTGCAAGCCCTCGAAGTTGACTCCCTTGACCACCCGGCCGTCCTTGACGTCCAGGCAGGGAATGATGCGTTTGGTGATCATGACAAGCCCCTCCTTCAGTCCTGATAGCGGCGCACTGCCTCGGCCAGGTCGATGGCGCCGGTGTAGATGGATTTGCCCAGAATGGCCGCATGGCAACCCATAGCCTGCAGCTCCGCCAGCTCCCCCATCCGGGCAATGCCGCCCGAAGCGGTCACTTCAATGCCGGGAATGGCGAGCAGCTCCCGGTAGAGATCCAGGTTGGTGCCCTGCATTGTACCGTCCCGGGAGATATCGGTAGCGATGATGGCCTTGACCCCCGCAGCGGCACAGCGGCGGCAGAAGGCAACACCCGGTTCGGGGGTGACCTCCTTCCAGCCGTTGACAGCCACCAGACCGTCCTTCATATCCACCCCCACGGCGATACGTGCCCCGTAGGTCCGGGCCATCCGTTCGGTGAAGGCGAAATCCTTGACGGCGATGGTCCCCAGAATGCAGCGGTCCACCCCCAGATCCAGATAACGGCGGATGCGTGCCTCGTCCCGGATACCGCCGCCCACCTCGATTTTCAGGCCGCCCTGCCTGGCAATGGCAGCGATGGTTTCCAGGTTGGCAGTGGAATCATCCTTGGCGCCGTCCAGGTCCACCACGTGCAGGTACTTCGCGCCTGCCTCGATAAAGGCATGGGCCTGGGCCACGGGATCGGCATTGTAGACAGTCATTTGGTCATAATCGCCCTGGTAGAGCCGCACGGCCTGCCCACCGCGCAGGTCAATGGCAGGATACAGTTTCATGGCGTGCCCTCCTTACAGTTCGGTGAACGCCTTGAGCAGGCGCAGACCGGTGTCGCCGGATTTTTCGGGATGGAACTGGGTGCCGTAGACGTTGCCGCTGCGCACCGCACCGGTTACCGGGATACTGTAATCACTGGTGGCCAGGGTGGATGCCGCACAATCCTTGGCGTAGTAACTGTGCACATAGTAGACGTATTCCCCGTTTTTCACATAGCGAAACAGCGGGTCGGTCTCCCGGCCGGGGACGATATCCAGGGCATTCCAGCCGATATGGGGCACCTTCAGGGTGGGGTCTTTCAGATCCTCCGCCAAAGGGCAGACAGCACCGGGGATCAGTCCCAGCCCTGCATGTTCGCCGTACTCGTAGCTCTTTTCAAACAGCAGCTGCATGCCCAGGCAGATGCCCAGCAGCGGCTTGTGCTGTACCTCCTCCTTGAGCACCGGTACCAGACCGGTGGCTTCCAGCTTGGCCATGGCATCGGCAAAGGCGCCCACACCGGGCAACAGGATATGGCTTGCGGCACGCAAGTCCTCGGCCCGACCGGTGACGCGCACCTCGGCCCCCAGGCTCTTGACGCTGGACGACAGGCTGAACAGGTTGCCCACGCCGTAATCCACAATGGCAATCATGACTTTCCCTCCTCTTGTTATTCCTCAGGTTTGCGGCGGCAGGATCTCATCCAGTGCCGTAAAGAACCGCTGCATTTGCTCCGGCGTGCCGATGGTGATGCGCAGCCAGTTGTCAATGCGCGGCGCACTGAAATACCGGATCAGAATGCCCCGTTCCCGCAGTTGTTCGAAAATCTCTTTGCAGGGCATCCGGTCGGTGGTGACAAACAGAAAGTTGGTGGCGGAATCCAGCACCGTAAAGCCCCGTTCCCGCAGCTTGTGGGTGGCATCGGCCCGGGTGGTCAGCACCTTTTGGGTCACATCCCGGAAATACGCTTCGTCCCGGATGGCTGCTGTGCCCGCCGCCTGAGTCAGCGAGTTTACATTGTAGGGGCTGTAGCTGAACTTAACCCGGTTCATATCGGCAATCAGTTCCGGCCGTGCCAGGCAGAATCCCAGCCGTGCCCCCGCCAGATTGTGGGTCTTGGAGAAGGTATGGGTGATGACCAGATTGTCGTATTTTTCCAGCAGCGGCAGACAGGTGGATCCTTCCGGGGCAAATTCCACATAGGTTTCATCCACAATGACGATGTTGTCCGGGTTGGTGCGCAGCACTTCCTCGATGGCCGCCACCGGCGCCAGCAGGCTGGTGGGAGCATTGGGGTTGGCGATGACGATGGTCTCATGCAGGCTGTGATACCGGGTCAGATCCAGGGTGAAATCCGCTTCCAGCGGAATGACATGCTGCGGGATATGTAACAGGTCGCACAGCACCGGATAAAAGCTGTAGGTGATATCGGCAAAGGCCAGCGGCGTCTCCTCATCGCAGAAAGCCCGCAGGGCCAGCAGCAGGTTTTCGTCACTGCCATTGCCGCAGAGAACGTTTTCCGGCTGCACGCCCCAGTGATCCGCAATGGCACGGTTCAGTTCGGCGTTGGTCAGATCGGAATAGAGCCGCAGCCCCGGCACCGCCGCCGCCACCGCCGCTGCCACCCCGGGGGCCGGCGGATAGGGGTTTTCGTTGGCATTGAGCTTGACAAGGTTTTCGATTTTCAGCTGTTCGCCGGGGGTGTAGGGTTCCAGGGCGGCCAGCGTCTTGGTAAAATACCGGCTCATCCCCGCTGCCCCCCTGCCTCTTCGTCCTCAAAGCGGATGGTCACGCTCTTGGCATGGGCATGCAGACCCTCGTGCTCGGCAAAATTGGCGATGCGCTGTTCCACCTGCCCCAGGGCTTCCCGGGTGTAGTAGATAAAGCTGGATTTCTTGACGAAATCATCCACCCCCAGGGGGCTGCTGAACCGGGCGGTGCCGCTGGTGGGCAGCGTGTGGTTGGGCCCGGCAAAGTAGTCGCCCAGGGCTTCCGGCACGTTCTTGCCCAGGAAGATGCTACCGGCGTTCTCCACCCGGTTGAGCACCGCAAAGGGATCATCCACACAGATTTCCAGATGTTCGGGGGCGATGATGTTCACCGCCTCGATGGCCTTGTTCATATCGTCGGTGACGATGATCTTGCCGTTGGTATCCACACTGGCCCGGGCAATGGCGGCGCGGGGCAGTTGAGGGATCTGTACCTCCAGTTCCGCCTGGACCGCCCTGGCCAGGTCCCAGCTGTCGGTGACCAACACCGGGGTCGCCAACTTGTCGTGCTCGGCCTGGCTGAGCAGGTCGGCCGCCACCCAGGCGGGGTTGCAGCCGCCGTCCGCCAGCACCAGAATCTCCGACGGGCCGGCGATCATATCAATACCCACCTTGCCGAAGACTTTCCGCTTGG
Source organism: uncultured Subdoligranulum sp. (assembly GCA_904374465.1). Classification (GTDB taxonomy): domain Bacteria; phylum Bacillota; class Clostridia; order Oscillospirales; family Ruminococcaceae; genus Gemmiger. The sequence continues at coordinate 21,499 of CAJFFY010000027.1, read as the reverse complement.
CGGTGGCCACATAGATGTTTCCGGGACCGACGATCTTATCCACCGCAGGCACGCTCTCGGTGCCGTAGGCCAGGGCCGCCACGGCCTGGGCGCCGCCGGTCTTGAAGATCTTGTCGATGCCCGCGATGACCGCCGCCGCCAGAATGCCGGCATTCACCTTGCCGCCGGGCCCCGCCGGGGTGGTCATGACAATCTGCCTGACGCCGGCCACCTTGGCGGGAATCACATCCATCAACACGGTGGAGGGGTAAGCCGCCGTACCACCCGGCACATAGACACCGGCCCGCTGGATGGGGGTGTATTTCTGGCCCAGCACCACACCGGGTTTGTCGGTAAGGACAAAGTTTTTGTGGATCTGCTGTTCATGGAAGTGGCGGATGTTTTCCGCCGCCATCTTCAGGGTGGTGATAAATTCGGGGTCTTCGGCTTCCAGCTCCGCAAAGGCCTCGTCAATCTCCTGCTGGGTGACCTGCACCGAGGTCAGCTCGGCATGGTCAAATTTGGCCGCATAGTCAATGAGGGCCGCATCGCCCCTGGCACGCACATCGGCAATGATGGCATCCACCGTAGCCTCCACATCGGCCTCGGCGCGGATATCCCGGTTCAGAATCTCCTCGGGCTTGACTTCATCAAAATCATACAGGCGAATCATTGGGCAAGGGCCTCCTTCATTTTATTGAGCAGCGTGCTCATCTGCTGGTATTTGAACTTGTAGCTGGCCTTGTTGGCGATGAACCGGGCCGAAATGGGCATGAACTCCTCAATGACAGCCAGGTTGTTCTCCCGCAGGGTGGTGCCGGTCTCCACAATATCCACGATCACATCGGACAAGCCCAGAATGGGCGCCAGCTCGATGGAGCCATTGAGTTTGATGATATCGATATCCCGGCCGCGGCGCTCGTAGTGATCCCGGGCAATGTTCACAAACTTGGTGGCCACCCGCAAGGCACGGCTTTCGTCATCCACAAAGTTCTTGGGTCCCGCCACGCACATACGGCATTTGCCCATGCCGGTATCCAACAGCTCGTAGACATCGGCATCGGATTCGGTCAGAATGTCCTTGCCCACAATGCCGATATCCGCTGCACCGTGCTCCACATAGATGGCCACGTCGCTGGGCTTGACCAGGAAGTACCGCACCCCGGCCTCGGGGTTTTCCACCACCAGTTTCCGGGTGTCGTTGTAGTCCTCGTTGGCGCGGTAACCCGCTTCGGCCAGCAGTTTGTAGGCCTTATCTCCCAGTCGTCCCTTGGGCAGAGCGATGTTCAGCCAGGCCGACGCGGCGCTGTCCTGAACCTCGGGATTCAGCCGTTCCAGTTCATCCAGATAGATGGCAAATCCAATGGCATTGGCCCCGGGGGTAAACCGCTGCATCAGGTAGTCATACCGGCCGCCCTTGAGCACTGCCCTGGGAACCCCGGCCACATAGCCGGTAAAGACCAGACCGTTGTAATACTCCATCTCATTGGCCATGCTCAGGTCCAGCTGGGTGCCCCGTCCCGGTTCGCCCAGCCGGTTCTGCAGGGCCTGCAGCTCTTCCAGCGCCGCGCGCTGAGCATCGCTGCGACAAAGCGACCGGGCAGCCGCCAGGGTAGCCCCCAGCGGGCCGTGCAACGTCAGCAGGGTGCACAGGGATTGGGCCGCTTCCTCGTCCAGCCCTTCGGCCAAGGCCGCCGCGTGCAGCTCGTGGGCATTTTTCTGGTTGAGCAGTTCCAGCAACCGTCCCCGGGCGGACTCCGGCACCTGCAGGGCGTCCAGCAGGCCGGTCACAAACCCCATGTGGCTGACCTCCAGCACGGTGGGCACTTCCAGCGCGGCCAGGCTTTGCAAGGCCAGAAGAACTACCTCGGCCTGGGCGGCGGCATCCACGGCACCCATGCATTCCAGGCCCATCTGGCGGATGGTCTGGAAGGTGTGACTTTCCCGGCTGGGACGACAGACTTCCTCATTATAATAAAAGCGTTTGCACTCCCCGGGGGCGGGCTGGGCCGTCTTGGCAATGGAGAGGGTCACGTCCGGTTTGATGGCCCGCAGCTTGCCGTCCAGATCGGTGAAGGTAACCACCTGGGCATCCGACAAAAAGCGGCGATATTCCTGGTAAAGGGCATATTCCTCAAACCGGGAGCAGCGGTATTTGCGATAGCCTGCCTGCTCATACAGAGCCCGCAAGCGAAACGTTGCCTGCTCTGCGGGGGTAAAATTTTCCAGCTGGATTTCCATACAATTCCCTGCCTCTCACAAATATAGATTCTATTATACTTTAGCGCAGTAAAGTTGTAAAGCGCATTTTCTGGCGATAAAACCAAAAAGGCGCACCTTTGCCTAGACAAAGATGCGCCTTACGCGTTTGGTTATCAACCCTTGCAGCCCTGTTCGTCCCAATCCCCAAAATCGGCGGGGTCCGCGATTTTGGTGGCATCGTACTTACCGTCCGAAGTTTTGGGCACCTCCACCGCACCCAGTTCCACCGGGTTGGCATTGGGGGTATCGTCACCGGCCTGCACAGGGTGTGCGGCCACGGGCGGCTGATATACGGCATCGGTTTCGGACGCAGCAGCAGGGGCCTGTTCAGCCTCGGCAGACGCATCGTCTTCGGGCTCGGCGGCGTCGGTTTCAACCTCGTCCTCCGGGCCCACAATATGCTCGTATTCCTCGCCGTGTTCGCGCTTTTGCAGCACATACACAGCAGCGCCCACAGCAGCGGCACCCACGGCCAATCCGGCCAGTTTCTTCAGCAAAGACATGTCAAAACCTCTTTTCGCATTCCCTTGTACGGTTTTGGGTTAGTATACCACACTCTGCCGCAAAATACAAGCGTGGTATTTTTTCACAAAATTTCAATTTAGGAATTGTATAATCTGCCGGAAAGTGGTATGATAGTGCCGCATTCTGACATAGAAGAGGGATAAGCGTATGAAGTTCGTGTTTCAATTCGCCCGTATTGTAGGCTTCAGCCTGCTGGGTGAGGTATTGGCGACCGTCCTGCCGCTGCCCATTCCGGCCAGCGTCTACGGTCTGCTGCTGATGGTAGCTGCACTGCGGCTGGGATGGCTGCGGCTGGACCAGGTGCGGGAGGCCGGGCTGTTCCTGACCGGCATTTTCCCGTTGTTGTTCGTGCCGGCGGCCAGCGGCGTAATGGAACTGGGCAGCCAGTTGGCCCAGGTATTTGTGTCGGTGGTCATTGCCATTATTCCCATCACCGCCCTGGTGATGGCTGTGACGGGTTGTGTGGCCCAGCGCTGCACTGCCGGACGGGAGGTACCGCACCATGAGTGAATTTTTACAGAACTGCGGCAGCTGGGGCGTATTTGCCACGCTGGCCGCCTACGCCCTGGGAGTCCTGATCAACCGAAAGACCAAACTGGCCATCTTCAACCCGCTGCTGATGGGCAGCATCTTCATGATTGTGTTTCTGCGCTGTTTTGCAATTCCCTATACCGACTACAGCACCAGCGCGGCACCGGTGAACTGGCTGCTGGGGCCTGCCACCGTCAGCCTGGCCATTCCCCTGTATGAAAAATGGGATTTGCTGGAGAAAAATGTGGGCGCTATCCTGGCCGCCATTCTGGCCGGCGTCATCACCAGCCTGGGCAGCGTCCTAATTATGGCTCACCTGCTCAAAATGGAATACGCCAACGCCGTGACGCTGCTGCCCAAGTCGGTAACCACCGCCATTGGCATGGGCATTGCCGAAACGCTGGGCGGTACCGCCGCCCTGGCCGGCGCCGTCATCATTCTGACCGGCATTGCCGGCAGCCTGTTGGCCGAGACGGTCTGCAAAGTTTGCCACATCACCGACCCCATCGCCAAAGGTCTGGCGCTGGGCACTTCGGCCCACGCGGTGGGTACCAGCAAGGCGCTGGAAATGGGCGAGGTGGAAGGCGCCATCAGTGGTCTGGCCATTGCGGTGGCCGGTGTACTGACGGCCGTTCTGGCTCCGGTGGCAGCCACCCTGCTGTAACCTTGTTTGAAAAAAGAGGCGTCCCCGCCTGGGGACGCCTCTTTTTATCTTGTCACGCAGTACGGGCGTGGCGGCGCTGGAACCATTTGACCAGTTCCACAATGGGCAGGATGAGCAAAGCCAGAGCCAGTGCCACCAGATATTCCGGCAGGGATACCGGCGTAAAGCCAAACATGGCAGCCAGCGGCGGAATTTCCAGCACCGCCGTAGTCAGCACCAGACTGCCCGCCATGGCGCCCCACAGTACCGGATTGTGGCTGTGCAGAGAGAACAAGCTCTTACGCTGACTTCGCATATTGAAACTGTGACACACTTCGCAGAAGCTCATGGTCAAAAATGCCATGGTCATCCCGTCGGGACTGACACCCCGGGGCATTTCAAAAAATCCCACCTCCATGCAGTGTCCCAAAATATAAGAGACCAAGGTGATGGCAGCAATCAGCATTCCCTGCCAGGCAATATCCAGCCCCAATCCCCCGGCAAAGATGCCGTCGGTGGTACGGCGGGGCGGGCGCTGCATCGTATCCGGTTCGCCCTTTTCCATGCCCAGCGCCAGCGCCGGGAAACAGTCGGTGATGAGATTGATGAAGAGAAGATGCACAGGGTTGAGCAGTGTGAAACCCAACAGCGTGGCCACAAAGACTCCCAGCACTTCGCTCATGTTGGAAGCCAGCAGGAACTGGATGGATTTCCGGATGTTATCGTAGATGCGGCGGCCTTCCTCCACCGCCGCCACAATGGTGGCAAAGTTGTCGTCTGCCAGCACCATGTCGGCCACATTCTTGGTCACGTCGGTGCCGGTAACACCCATACCGATGCCGATATCCGCCATTTTCAGGGAAGGCGCATCGTTGACGCCGTCCCCCGACATGGCCGTGACGGCGCCCTGCTGCCGCCAGGCCGCCACAATGCGGGTCTTGTGCTCGGGCTGTACCCGGGCGTAGACGCCGTACTGCTGCACCTTGCGTGCCAGTTCCTCATCCGACATGCCATCCAGTTCCGCCCCGGTCAGCGCCTGGGAGGGGTCGTCGATGATCTGCAATTGCCGGGCAATGGCCACGGCAGTGTCTTTGTGGTCGCCGGTGATCATCACCGGGCGGATGCCTGCCTGCCGGCACTGGGCGATGGCCGCCTGCACTTCGGGCCGGACCGGGTCCATCATGCCGGTCAGGCCCAGATAACACAGATCCCGCTCCCAATCGGCGGAATCATGGCTGGTCGGCGGCTGGGTCCATCTTCGTTCGGCTGCCGCCAGCACCCGCAGTGCCCGGTCCGCCATGGCCTTGTTCTGCGCCAGCAAATCCGCCCGTTTGGCTTCGGTCAGGGGGTGCACTGTCCCATTCTCCCGGTAACTGGTACAGCGCTGCAGTATCACATCGGGGGCGCCCTTGGTGTATTGGATGAAACCGTCATTCACCCGGTGCAGGGTGGACATCATCTTGCGGCCGGAGTCAAAGGGCAGTTCATCCACCCGCGGCCGCTCCGCCTCCAGCTGCCCTTTGGGCAACCCCTGAGCCGCGGCAAAAGCCACCAGCGCTGCCTCGGTGGGTTCTCCCTCCGCCCGTCCGTCGCTGTTCAGGTGTGCGTCGTTGCACAGCGCCATGGCGGTGGCCAGGGCAGCGGTATCTCCCTGGTGTTCCACCACTGTCATCCGGTTCTGGGTCAGGGTACCGGTCTTGTCGGTACAGATAACCTGGGTGCAACCCAGGGTTTCCACGGCCGTCAGTCGCCGGATCACCGCCTGCCGTTTGCTCATGTTGGTCACCCCGATGGAAAGTACCACCGTGACCACCGTGGCCAGTCCCTCCGGGATGGCCGCCACCGCCAGCGAAACCGCCACCATAAAGGTGGAAAGTACGTTTTGCAGCGTAAAGGAGCCGGCCATCGCCAGGTCAAACACAAAGATGAATACACAAATTCCCAGCACCAGCTTGGAAAGCGTCCGGCCAAGCTCCTCCAACCGACGTTGCAGAGGCGTCTGCTCATCCTCGGTGCCGGCCAGCGCCCCGGCGATCTTGCCCATCTCGGTCTGCATGCCGGTGGCAGTCACCACGGCCTTGCCCCGGCCATACACCACGGCAGAGCCCATATAACACATGTTTTTGCGGTCCCCCAGCGGAACCTCCCTCCGATCGGGGGTCAGTCCCAGCGCAGCGGCCATCTTTCCGGCCGGGACACTCTCCCCGGTCAGGGCCGCTTCCTCGATTTTCAGGCTGGCGCTTTCCAGCAGGCGACCGTCCGCAGGCACACTGTCCCCCGCTTCCAGTACGATCACATCCCCGGGAACCAGTTCATCGCTGTGCAGGGTAAGCTGCTTTCCTGACCGTATCACCTTGCAGGTGGCAGCTGTCATGGTCTGAAGTGCCTCAATGGCGGCCTCGGCCTTGCTTTCCTGGAACACGCCCAGCCCTGCGTTGAGCAGCACCACCACCAGAATGATGATGGCCTCGGCAAACGATTCCCCGGCCAGGTAATTGGTGAGTCCCGAAACGGCGGCTGCCACCAGCAGGATGAGCAGCATGGGATCCCGGAGTTGAGCCACAAACCGCTGCAGCAGCGTGGGTTTGGCAGCTCCCGCCAGACGGTTGGGACCATACTGCCGCAATCGCTCCGCAGCCTGTTGGTCAGTAAGACCGCTTGCCGTGGTTTGCAGTTGCTGCAGAACTTCGTCGATGGATTGGGAATATAGCGGTTTCATGGGGAACCCTCCTTCCTAGTACGAAAAAAACTCATGCACAGAAAGGTCCTGTGCATGAGTCTCATTCTCTGTTGCCTGGCGGTCCGGGCCTGGCGGCCGGTATGTCGAACACGCCGCACACCATGCGGTGTGGAACTACTCCCTCATGGTATTTTTATTGTACCCAGCGGGGCGCGTGTTTGTCAAGGATAACTTGCTGTAAAACCGCATCAGGCCGTCTTTTCCACCGTGACGCTTTGGACGGTGATGGGGGTGTCGTCCAGTGTATGCACCGCCGTGCGCCAGTAATACAGCGGCGTGCCGGTGGTGAAGGTGAAGGTCATGGTTTCGGGGTCGATGACGGTGAATTGGATGTCCAGTTTGTAGGTTTCCTGGTTGATCAGTCCGTGCCGGGCATAGATGTAGCTGTGGTCGAAACCGCTGCCGGTAAGCGTCACCTGATAGGTACCGGGGAACAGCATCCACTCGGGGGTCATCATCTGACCGCCGCTGCCCAGTTCCACCCCGGCTGCGGTGAGGCTTCCGTTCACCACATCCGCGTAGAGCAGATCCATGGCCATGGCATCCTGTGCGGGGGCCGGGTCTTCCGGCAGATCCAGCGGTTCCATGCTGCCCACCAGAATACCGTTCAGCCGGTAATAGTGCAGGGCAAAGGAATCCCGGGCCAGTTCATCCTCCTCCAGGAAGACATAGAGGGTATCAGGCAACAGGCTGTTCATCTCCCCGGCCAGCGTCACCGCTGCCAGGTTGCCGTCCATGTGGCCCATATAGAAACTGTTGGACGTCCAGCCATGATTGGCGGCAAAGGCTGCCAGATCCCAGAACTCGTCGTGTTCAAAGTCAAAGCTGGCAAAGGCCATGTGGGCAAACTGCCCACTCTCGGCCAGCGTTTCCCAACCCGGGTCGGTCAGGATCGTCTGGTCGGCATAGGTGGCGGCATCATGGTAGGTGGTATACCGTTTGGTCAGCTCCTCCCGCAGGCCGAACATCTGCAGAGCCATGCAGACTGCCAACAGCCCAACAGCCACCCGGCCGCCCCACAGCCGCAGAACAGACCCGGCAGCCACCAGGATCAGCACCAGCCCCGCCAGCCAGGCCAGCCGGGCGCAGGAGGAAAACATGGCCCAGACATCCATGAGCATTTGGGGAATGGGCACCGTTGCTAACGTCTTGCCGCCCAGGGTGATGGTGTTGCCCATAGCCACTACCGCGTCCAACACCAGCACCACCGCACCGGCCACTAGCCAGGTGCGGTGGCGGCGTGCAAAAGCAACCATGCGGGCAGTGCGCCCCCGCAGACAGGCGATCAACAGGCCAACCGCCGCCAGCACCAGCGTCAGCACACCGCCCAGACCCATGTACACGTCCTGTTCCCAGCTGGCATTGAGGTCCGGCACCACCAGGTTGATCAGGTCTGCCCCACTGAGATACCCATTGGAATAGCCGGCGAAGTTGGACGCAAAAGCCCCCAACACCACCAGTTCTGCCAGCGCGGCGCCGCAGAAGACCGCCACCGGCAGCAGCACCGCCGCGATTCCCCGTTTCTGCAGGGCACAGCGCACCGCAAAGCCCACCAGTACCAAGCCCACCATGGGCAGATAATACAGGTGAATGCCTGCGCAGAGCAATCCCATCCCACCCCAGGCCAGGCAGGCCCGTTTTGTGGTGGGCAGCAGCGCGTCGCCGCGCAGCCACAGCCAGAAGGCCAGCAGCACCAGCCAGTTGGCGGCCAGTGCCGTATGGGCAAACATCCGGACGGTCAGCGCCGGGAAGAACACCAACAATCCGGCACCAAGCACACTGGCCCAGCAGGCCGTCGTCTGCCCAGGGCGAATGCCGCCCAGCCTGGCCAGGATGGCCTGGGCCAGCCCGCCCTGCAGGGCATAACAAAACAGGCCCCACAGCCCGAAATACTGGAACTGCGCAGGCAGCAGCGGACTCACCAGCTTGCAGAGCAGCGCCAGCAGCGGGATGGAGTCGGTAAACAAGATGCTGGTGCGGTAGGGATAGATGGCGCTGTAGTTGGCCCCCAGGTAGGGCAGCCGCACCGTACTGCGGCGGAAAAATTCCCATCCCAGATAGTGCTGGGATGGATCTGGGCTGGCGTTGTTGAGAATCCAGTCCACGTTGGCGGGGTTGAGCACCCGAATCCCGTACAAAGCCACAAAGACCAGCGCGCCCAACAGCGCGCCGGTCAGCGGCCAGCGATATTTTTTGAAAAATCCGGCAATGGTTTGCATGGAACCGTTCCCTCAGCGTACAAAGGTGGTGGAGAGGGTGGTGGACCAGTTTTCGCCCTTCTTCAGCGAAGCGGCACAGGGGCGCTGCTCCCATTCCAGGGGTCCGTCCTCCTCCCCGGGCAGGCTGTGCCACGGTTCGATGCAAACGAAATGCAGCGGCTTTTTGAGGGCCGACCAGATCAGTACATAGGGATATCCTTCCACGTTGCAGATCACGCTGCGGCCGGTGTCCTTCTCCACCAGCGAAACATGCTGGCTGCGCAGATTGACCATACAATGGCTGTCGTTGTCAAACAGGTCATCCGTCAGAGGGATAGTTTCGGTGTTGCGGGCCAGGTAGTAACTCTGGCCGTTGAGCAGGCCGTTGGGCCGCGCACTGACGCAGAGAGGCGACTCGATGCCGTCAAAGCGGATCTCATAGTCGGTGGTGGTGTGCCGGTTGTCGAAAGGTACGGCAAAGGCCGGATGATACCCGATGCCGAAGCGCAGCAGATCCTCCACGGGATTTTCCACGCAGAGGGTGTGGTGCACGGTTTCCCCTTCCAGCACAAAGGTGGAGCGCAGCACAAAGGCATAGGGCCACTTGGGCAGGGTCTCGGCATTGGCATGCAGCTCAAATTCCAGGGTATCCTGGGTATGGCGGGTCAGGGTATGCTCCACATCCCGGGCAAAACCGTGCTGACCGCCCTGATACTCCACTCCCTTGGCAATCATCTTGCCGTCGGTAAGCTTGCCCGTATAAGGGAACAGGATGGGCGCATGACGCCCCCAGACCGCCTTATCACCACACCAGAGCAGTTCCGCTCCGGTGGGTTTATGGATTACGCTGACGGCTTCGGCGCCGTGGGTGTCCACGGTCAGGCGCAGGATGTCATTTTCAATGGTATGCTGCATAGCGATTACCTCCTATATGTTTCCCTGCAAAGCAGGGTGTGTTTGGGATCAAAAGGCAGCCAGATGCAGCAGCATACCGGCTACCGCCCCCACGGCCCACAGCAGTCCCGTCATAAAGAGGTTCTGCTTCCAGCTGGGATTGACACGCCACAGCACCGCCAATCCCACGCCGGCACCGGCGGTAAGGCCGGCGAACAGGCTGCCGAAGGAGATGGCTCCCTGCATATACAGCTGTGCCAGCAGCACACTGGCGGCACAGTTGGGTACCAGGCCCACCAGCGCCGTCAACATGGGCTGCAGAACCCCCATACCGGCCAGAGCCGTGGTGATGGACTCCTCACCGATTCCGGCAAAGGCCAGACCAATGAGCAGGCTGAACACCAGAATAAACACAAAAATTTCCAGCGTATGGCGCAGCGCCGCCAGCCAGATGCCGCTGTGTTCCTCATGCTCCTCGTGGCAATCCACTTCGTCGGCATGTCCGGCATACCCGCCGTACAGCGATTGGGGCAAAAGATGGCGCAGCGGCATATCCAGCAGCGCGCCCCCCACCATACCGAACACAGCCTTGCACAGCAGCAGCGCCACCAGACTGGTCCATTGGGAGGGCTCGGCCGCCAGCAGCGGCACCGCCTCGTCGCTGGTGGCAATGAAAACCGCCAGCAGGGTGCCGGGGGTGATCACCCGGCTGGCATACAGGTTGGAGGCCACCGCACTGAAACCGCATTGGGGCACACAGCCCAGCAAAGCACCGGGCACAAAGCCCCAGCGGCCACCGCCGGCCAGGGCCTGCTCAATGCGGGCACCATGATGCCGTTCCAGCCATTCGATCAGAAGATACGCCAGATACAGGAAGGGCAGCATTTTGACGCTGTCGGTCCATGCATCCCGCAGCGCATCGATAAACAATTCCATAAAACCTCTATATACTTTCTGTTGGGAATCAGCGGAAACTGCGCAGCAGTTTCACCGCCGGACGCACCGCCTTGTCGGGAATGCGTGCCCGGAAGCGTGCCACGGTACGCGCCGAAAAGGGCATCTGGTTGCGGAAGCTTTCCAGCCCCAGGAAATATTGCAGATAGGGACTTTCCTGCACCATGGCCACCACTTCGCGGTCCGACACACGGTAATGCAGCTGGATTACCCGGCATCCCAGTGCAATACGCGCCGGGATGGCCGCCTTGCCGCGGGGGGCAAACAGTTCGCTGTAATACGCCTCAAACCGGTCCCAATCGATGGCATCCGCCAGCAGCAGCCAGCGATTGCGGCCGCTGAGCTCCCCATGGTAGGGTGGAAGATAGTCATAAATGGACATCTGCTTTTCGCGGGTACGGTACACAGGCAAGTCCCCTTTCGTTATGGGGCAATGCCCCGAATCATCAATAGCGCTGGGTCAGCGGGAAGAAGAGCGCCAACACACACCAGGCCGCCTGATAGAGCATCATACCCAGCAGCGGAAGCGAAGCCAGACCGCCGGTGAGCGTCAGCAGAATGCCCACCACGCAGCCCAGAAGCGCCGCCGCCGAAACCAGTACCGAGGCCTTGCGTTCCCCTTCCGCCGCGCCGGCAGCCGCTTCCAGACCACCCACAAAACTGGCAAAGCTGCCCAAATGCAGCATATTGCCCTCGCTTTCGGGCAGCCAGGCCACGGCCGGGTCCAGTGTTTTGCGCTCCGAAGCGTTCAGCACCTTGACGGAGCCTGCCGGCAGGCTGTAGGCAGCTTCCAGCAGCTGCACGTCACAGTTGAAATCGTCACAGTCCACCACCAGGGACAACCCCGTGCGGCGCAGACTTTCCAGCACCACCGCGGTATCGGGGTCGCGCTGATAAGCCACCTGGAACATGGCAAACATTTTGCCGGACACCGCCAGGTAGATGACCCGGCGCTGGTTGACCGTGTGGTGCTGCTCGTATTCCAGACTGGGAATCTTGACGCCGTAGTCCTGCATCAGGGCACGGTTGCCCACCAGAACACGACGTTTGTTGATCCAGCCCACATAGCCCTTGCCGTAGACCGTTTCCCGGTCATCCACCTGGGCCAGCAGGTTTTTGTTTTCCCCCAGCATGCTCACAAAGACATCCCGCAGCGTGGGCCCTGCTTCGGCCAGTATGGAGGCCGCATAGACGATGGCCAGGTCGATGTGTTCGGGCTTGACAGGCTTAATGCCGGACAGCGTCACGCACCCCGCCGGGAAAAGGTCCCGGGCGGTGACCTGGATCACATTGATCTTGCCCAGCTGCCGGATATCCCGCCAGCCGGGAATAACCGCTCCCACCTGGGCGGCGCTGCGCTGCATCAGGCGGGCCGGCAAAGCCGACAGCAACGTGCCCGCCAGCGGAGCCGCCAGGCAAAGTACGCTGGCCAGTACCGTGAAAGCGGTGGCAGGGTTCCGGGTACGGATCAGGGTAAACAGCATGGCCGCCAGAGCACAGCCACCGGCCAGCCAGGCAAACTGCTGCTGATTTTTATCACTGGTGCCGGGCGCCGCACTGTTGGTCAGAAAGCTGCGGAAAATCTGGGTGGGACGGTTGACCAGCACATTGGGATGGGGTTCGGCCAGGCCGGTGGTTACGGCACGCAGGGCCCCCGCATCCCGCAGCCGATAGGCCACGGCATGGTCCACCTTGGCGCTGACCAACCGGAAATTTTCCTGCACGGTGCAGGCGTTCATCCGTTTGCCCACCGTATTCAGACACAGTACCAGCGTAGCCGGAGCGGCCAGCACAATGACATCCTGGGTGTAGAGCTGGCCGGCCAGCAGCACGATGCACTGCAGCACCGCGCCCAGCAGCGGCAGCACCGAAAGGCTGTCCGGCGTGGGGCGTTTGACCAGCCCCATCAGGCCGCTGACCAGGGTACGCCAGCAAAGGCCCCCGGCCACCACCAGCAAGACCAGCACAATCGCCGGGTAGACGGTGGGGTCTGCCAACGGCCCGCTGGCAGAAGGCATGGACGCCAGAGCCCCCATGACAAAGAGTACGGCGGTAATGACCGCGGTAACAAAGGAAGCGGTGGTGTAATACAGCACCTGCTGGGCCAGTTCCCGCCGCACCACGGGGGCGTCCTCCGCCCGCTCGTATTCATGGCGGTGCAGCGGCGGCAGTTCCGAAGTTTCAAAGGGCTGGGCCGCATTCTCGTTTTTTTCGTCATCCGGCTGTCCCCCCAGGCGGAGGGGCAGCTTGGCGCGGCGAGCCCGCCGCGCTCCCTCGCCCGGAGCCTCGTCGGCAGAATCCTGCAGGGATTCTGTCAGCTTGGCCGCTGCCGTATCAAAACGGGCCGTCCCCTCCGGCACGGTGCCGGTGTTGATGGCCTGGGCGATATCCTGCACGAAGGAGGCTGTGCCCGGTTCTGCCGGCGCCGCGCCCAGATTCTGGGTAAACCCGCTCTGCGCCTCCGGGGTTGCCCCCAGGTCCTGGGTGAACCCGGTATGCTCCGGGGCGGCCGGGGTATTTCCCCCCAGGTCCTGGGTAAAGCCGGTATGACCGGCAGCGGGCAGGGTTCCCCCACCCAGATCCTGCGTAAAGCCGGTATGTTCCGGGGCAGCCGGAGCACCACCGGTCAGATCCTGAGTGAACCCGGTATGGGCAGGTGCCTCCGGCGTCAGCCGAATTTTCCCCGTCAAGGTATCCACCAGCCGGTCCACCTCATCGGGTTCCCGGTGGGTAAACAGCGGTTGCTCTTCCGGCAGGGACATGACCTGTGTATCCGCATAGGGATCCCGTCCGGAAGTTGCCGTCGGCGATGGGATCGCCTCCGGCTGCGCTGTGGTTGATTCCGTCGCCACCGGTGCCGCTGCAGGTTGCTGGACAGGCCGGGCCGTATTGGGCTGCACGGTCTGGGCCGGCTGTGCAGCAGGCTGTCTGGACGGCGTTGTCCGGGGACGCACCGCATTATAAGCGTTCATGAAGTCCTGGGTGCTGTCCAAGGGTGCCGCATCCAGCGCTCCCAATTGCATGGTGAACCCCGTGGACGGCTGGTTTTCCGGCAGGCTGATGGGTTCCCCTACCGGTTCGCCGGCCGTGGTGGCGGGCATCACCTGTGCGGGGGGCGCCTTGCGCACCTTTTGCCCCGGGGTAAATTCCACCGTGTTGCGCTTTTTGCGGTAGATGGTGGAAGTTGTGCCGGAATCCCGGGTAGGACCGCTTTGCGGAGTCTGCACGGCCTTTTTGATGTCGCGCAGCATCTGGATGGTATCCCCCTCTCCCGAGGCACCGCGACCCTGGGGGCGTGTGTATTTGCTGCGCCATACGTTTTCCACCGTATCGCCGCCCTGTTCGGGCTCCGGCAGGACCGCCGGTCCCTGATAGCGCACGGGCGGTTCTTCCTGCCGTGCCTCCGGTATAACGATTTCTTCGGTGTTGGTATCCTTACCGCCGAACAATCCCCCCAGAAAGCCATGTTTTTTGGCCGGTCGGGAATGCTGGGCAGCCTCCGGCAGCTTCTCCTCCCGATCGGGGAAATATTCTTCCACTTCCGGGTTGCTGTGCAGTTCCTGCCGGACTTCCGGTGCCGGGCTCTGCTCCGCCTCACGGGGTTGCGAGCCTCCCCCGCCCAGGGAAACGTTGATGGGCACAAATTCATCGGTGTCATCGGCGGACTTCAGGCCGAAGATCCCCCGCTTTTTCTTACCCGGTTCCCGGATTTTGCCGTTGGCATCGGGCACCACGGCCACCGAATCCCGGAAGAATTTCTGGAACTGATTTTTTCCCTGATTCAATGCCTCGGTGTTGGCCGGGTTTGCGTCCGGGGCCATCTTCAGCAAAAAACCTTTGATAATACCCGTACGGGTGGTATCGCCCAAGGTACCGGTGGCCGAAAGGTCCGCTTCGGCTTCCGGTGCCTGCGGTGCCGTCGGCTGCACTGCGGCCGGTTGCGGGCGCTGCACGGGCTGCGCCGGACGCTGTGCCGGTTGAGCCGTGCGCTGGGGCGGCGTCTGGGCACGCTGGGGCGTGTCGGACGCACGGGATACAGGGGCTGCAGCCTGCAGCCTGGTCTGTACGGTCGGGGCCGGTGTGTGCCAATCGTCGAATCCGTCCAGGTCGTCCAGCCCGGAAAAGGCAATGCGATGGTCCTGCTCCGGCGTGCCGTGCAGCGACACTGTGGGAATTCCCACGCTGCGCAGGATCTCGTCGACCTGATGATCGGTCACACTGTCCTGCACGCCGGCCGCCGTCTGCTGCTGGTTGAGATCCTGCAGGATGCGGTCCACGGAATCATTGGTACGTTTGCTTGGCATGTTTACTTGCTCCCTTTACAAAAAAGGTGAAATTCACTTGGCTGCGCGGCGGCGCATCACATCGTAGCACAGGATGCCGGCCGCCACGCTCACATTGTAGCTGTCCACGCCGGTTGCCTGACCGGGGGCCATTTCCAGCGTAACGGCGGCATCACACAGCTTGCGGGTCAGGGCGCTGGGGCCGCTGCCCTCGCTGCCCAGCACCAGAGCCACCGGGCCGGACAGGTCGGTGCGCGCCAACGGTGCGCCCCCCAGATCGGCACAATAGACAAAGATGTTTTCTTCCTTGATGGCACGAATGGCCTGGGACAGGTTGGTCACGCGGGCCACCGGCAGACGTGCTGCCGCTCCGGCACTGGCCTTCATTACGGTACCGGTCACACCGACACCGCCCCGTTTGGGGATGACCACACCGTGTGCCCCGCACAGATAGGCCGACCGGATGATGGCCCCCAGGTTGTGGGGATCCTCCACCCCGTCGCACACCACGAGAAATGGCGGTTCCTTTTTGGCGCGGGCTGCGGCGAAAAGATCCTCCAGGGTTGCGTACTGAACCTCCGCCACACGGGCGGCCACCCCCTGATGGTCCTGCGTTCCGCAAAGCTTTTGCAGCTTGTTGCCCGGCACCCGTTTGACCACGGCGCCGCCTTGTTTGGCCATGGCGGTGTAGTATCCCGCCACCGCCTGCGGCAGCGAATCTGCCAGATATACGGTGTCCACACCCTCCCCGCTTTTGAGCAGTTCGGTCACGGGGTTTTTGCCCCACACCAGCGTATCGGGGTGCTGTTCTGTCTGCACGCGACCCGTCTTTTCCATCCCATACCTCCTGCGGGTACCCAAAGCCCCGCTTATGATCATTCTGCTTGCATTTGATGCTGACTATACAGATTACAGTATAGCACACCGCGCGCCGCTTTGTCATCTTTTTTTGCGGTTTTTGTCGCTTCACGACGCCATTTTACAACTGCTCCCGCGACCAATGCGCCAAAAGTGCAAAGGCTTTTTTTGATTTGTCGATGCATCATTGTTTATACATTCTGTAAAAGGTTTCCCACTTTCCAGATGTTGAAAACTCGGTGGAAAGTGTGGAAAAGCCGCATACCCATCGACTTTTCCACCGTTTTGGGGGTGGGTTTTCCACCGGTTGTGGAAAAGTTTTCCCCATAACAGGGCGGATAACCCGTTTTCTCCCCTGGGCAAAGCGTTCAATTTTACCCGCAGTCCTCCCTCTTTTTCCCACGGATTTTACAAATTTACCCAGTTTTGCCCCACGCCGAAAGACATGCGCAAAAAGTACATATTCCCTGCCGAAAAATGTTGTTGCTTTTTTGTCAAAGTCAAGGTATAATGAAACTGACGGCACGCCGGGGGTCGGTGTGCCCTGACCGAATGATTATCTTGTGGAGGTATGTGATATGCTGGTAAATGCTACCAATATGCTGCTGAAAGCGCGGGATGGCCACTACGCGGTGGGCCAGTTCAACATCAACAACCTGGAGTGGACCAAGAGCATCCTGCTGACTGCGCAGGAACTCAATTCGCCCGTGATCCTCGGTGTTTCTGAGGGCGCAGGCAAATATATGACTGGTTTCAAGACCGTTGCCGCCATGGTCAAGGCCATGGACGAGAGCCTGGGCATCACCGTGCCCGTGGCCCTGCACCTGGACCACGGCACCTACGAGGGCGCCAAGGCCTGCGTCGCCGCCGGCTTCACCTCCATCATGTTTGACGGCAGCCATTACGACATCGACGAGAACGTTGCCAAGACCACCGAGCTGGTCGCGCTGGCCCATGACCATGGCCTGTCCATTGAGGCCGAGGTCGGCTCCATCGGCGGCGAGGAAGACGGCGTTGTGGGTATGGGCGAAATCGCCGATCCCGAGCAGTGCGCCAAGATCGCCGGCCTGGGCATTGATTTCCTGGCTGCCGGCATCGGCAACATCCACGGCAAGTACCCCGCCAACTGGAAGGGCCTGGACTTCGAAGCCCTGGACAAGATCCATGGTGCCACCAACAACATTCCTCTGGTTCTGCACGGCGGCACGGGCATTCCCGACGACATGATCAAGAAGGCCATCAGCCTGGGCGTTTCCAAGATCAACGTCAACACCGAGTGCCAGCTGAGCTTTGCCGACGCCACCCGTAAGTATATCGAGGCCGGCAAGGATCTGCAGGGCAAGGGCTACGATCCCCGCAAGCTGCTGGCGCCCGGCGCCGAGGCCATCAAGGCAACCGTCCGCGAGAAGATCGCGCTGTTCGGTTCTGCCAACAAGGCTTAATCGCATCATTGTATAAAAGGAGCCGGTGGGCCTGCCCACCGGCTCCTTTTTTCGTCACCTCCTGCCCTGCCGCCGCATAGGCTGTGGGCAGGAGGTGTTTGTTTGTATGATTACAGGAACGCTCATCATCTATGCATCGGTGGCCGATCAGGCAGCACCGTTGGCCGCGGTGCGCATCACCGTACAGGATGAATCCGGCACCGTGGTTTCCCGGCTGACCACGGATAGCACCGGCGCCACCACGGCACTGTCCCTGCCGGCCCCCGATGCCCGCTACAGTCTGGACGAAGACAACCGCACGGTACGTCCCTACAGCATCTACCGCCTGACAGCTGAATCGGAAGGGTGGCAAAGCCAGATTCTGGAAGGCGTGCAGGTGTTTGCAGACCAGCAGACGGTGGCCCGGCTTTCCTTTTTGCCGGTTGCCCAGGACGGCAGCCTGACCCCCGCCAATGCGGGCGGCGAAACCGTAACAACCATTCCCCCGCACGTCTTGTTTGCGGGCAACGGCGGCAGCGGCCCCACCCCGGAGGAAACTCTGTCTCCCCGTGTTCTGACCGAGGTGGTCATTCCCAAACAGATCACGGTACACCTGGGTGCCCCCACCGCCAGCGCCACCAATGTTACGGTGGGATTCCAGGACTATATCGCCAACGTAGCCTCCAGTGAGGTCTACCCCACCTGGCCGGAGGAAGCCCTGCGCGCCAACATTCTGGCACAGATCAGTCTGGCCCTAAACCGCATCTGGACCGAGTGGTATCCCAGCCGCGGCTACGCCTTCAACATCACCGGTTCCCCCAGCTACGACCAGGCCTATGTGTCGGGCCGCACGGTGTTTGCGGTGATGGAAAAGCTGACCGCGGAACTGTTCAACACCTATGTGCGCCGCTCGGGGGACCAGGAACCTTATTTCACCGAGTACTGTGACGGCAAACTGGTCACCTGCCCCGGCATGAAGCAGTGGGGTACGGTGGACCGTGCCAATGAGGGCAAAAACGCCCTGCAGATCCTGCGCTATTACTACGGCGACCGGGTACAGCTGGCAACCACCAACAATATTGCCTCCATCCCGTCCAGCTGGCCGGGCGTCACCCTCAAACGAGGTTCCACCGGCACCAGTGTCAGTATCCTGCAGCGGCAGCTTTCCCGCATCGCCAAAGATTACCCTGCTTTCGGCAAACCGGAGGTCACGGGAACCTTTGACGCCACCACGGAACAGGCGGTCAAAAACTTCCAGAAACAGTTCAGCCTGACGGCAGACGGTCTGGTGGGCAAGGCCACCTGGTATAAGATCAGCTTTATCTATGTGAGTGTCAAAGATCTGGCCGAGCTTACCAGCGAAGGGGAAACCGCCACGGGCACCGAGAGCAGCGGCAGCTGGCCCGGTGTGGTGTTGCGGCGCGGCTCCAAAGGCAGCGATGTGGAACAGGTGCAATTCTGGCTGTCCGAACTTGCCCAATTCAACAGCGCTCTGCCCGACCTGACCGTGGACGGTTCTTTTGGGGCCGCTACCGAAAAAGCCGTCAAGATTTTCCAGCAGGAGCAAGGACTGACGGCAGACGGCGTGGTGGGTCAGGCCACCTGGGACGCCCTGTATGCGGCCTGGCTGGATATGCAAAGCGACCTGGGCGGTACCGCCTGGCCCGGCGTGGTCCTGCGTCGGGGCGACACCGGCATGGAAGTACGATTGGTCCAGTACTGGCTGCGGCTGGCATCCGACAACTACAGCGCCCTGTCGGCGGTGAATGTGGACGGCAATTTTGGTGCCGCCACCGAAAAGGCCGTCACCGGCTTCCAGAGTCTGTTTGGTCTGACGGCGGACGGTCTGGTGGGGCGCACCACCTGGAACAAACTGAACGAAGTGGCCCTGGCCGTGGTCAACGAGATCGTGCAGCCCAACGTGGTTCCCGGGCAGTTTACCACCACCGTGCGGGAGGGCAGCCGCGGCACGACGGTACGTGCCGTACAGTTCTATCTGCGGCGGTTATCGGCCTACTACAGCGATATTCCCTCGGTGACGGTGGACGGCGTCTTTGGCTCGGCCACCACGAAAGCCGTCAAGGCCTGGCAGGCCCGCGCCGGCCTGACGGTGGACGGCGTGGTGGGGCGCCTGACCTGGAACAGTCTGTACCAGGCCGCCCGGGACCTGGACACCAGCGGCCCGGTGGTGCGCGAAGCCGCGCTGCCGGCCCCTGCTTCCACCTTGCACCCGGGCGCTATCGGTCCCGATGTGTTGCGCCTGGACCGGCTGCTGCTGTTCCTGGGGCAATGGCTGCCGGAAATCAATTTTTTGGGCAGCACCATACCCAGCGACGTCTACGACGACGATCTGGCCGCCACCGTGCGCAGCGCTCAACGCTATTTTTCCCTGCCCGAAACCGGTGCCGTCACCGCCGCCGACTGGCAGGTATTCCGTCAGGCCGCCCAGACCCTGGCCGAAGTGAACCCGGCCACGGCCGCGCCGGAGCCGGCGGGCGTGTGGCCCGCTTCCGGCCTGGCCTTGGGCAGTTCCGGTCCGGCCGTAGCGCAGGTACAACGCTGGCTGAACGTGATTGCCTCGGTGGATCTGGGCTACAACTTTGTTCCCGAGACCGGTCGCCTGGACGAAGTTACCCAGCAGGCACTGGAGAGTTACCAGCTGACTGCCGGGCTGCCCACTCTGGGGGTGGTGGATGCCGCCACCTGGGAGAGTCTGCAGGCTGCCGCCGGCGCGCTTTGCAGCGAATGCCAGCAAAATCAGGAGGGTTGAGACGATGGCAAAGGTTTTTGTGTACGACAACTATACCAACAAATTCTACACCTACACGCTGAGCGAAAGCGATCCCATGCCCTACAGTTCCGGCAACACCCTGCGGGTACGGGAATTCCGGGGATCCAGCAAATCCAGTGTGCTGTGGACCACCGTGGCCGCCATGGAAGCCTGGAACCTGACCCGACGGAACTACGGCAGCGGTATCCCGGTGGGGTATGCCTTCAAGCGGATCTGGGAGGGCGGCCACGGTACCACCAGCCAGCACTATGCCGGTGTTGCCTTCGATGTGGGTCAGAGTCTGAGCAGCACTGCCCGCCGCAAGATTTACAACACCGCGGTGGCCACCGGCGCCTGGGGTTATGTGGAACCGCTTTCGATGACGCCCACCTGGGTACACTTTGACCGCCGGTACGGCACCCCCGCCTGCCCCAACACCACGGCCGGCTATCCCACCGTCAAGCGGGGCAGCCGCAACACCTATGTACTGATCCTGCAGGACGCCCTGAACGCCCTGGGCTATTCCACCGGTTCGCTGGACGGCATCTTCGGTTCCGCCACCGAAAGCGCCCTCAAGGCCATCCAGAAGAATTTTTCCCTGACGGCGGACGGTGTCTGTGGGTGCAACAGCTGGAAAAAGATCGCCTCCGCGGCGGTGGGCATCGGCCGCACCTCCACCGTCATTGATTAATAAATCCGTTGCTGCTATAATGAAGGAAATCGAACGCAAAGGATGTGACTCTTGTGGAAATCATGGAATTCCTGCGCAGTCGGCGCACCTTCCGCCGGTTTGAGCAGTGCCCCGTAGCCCCCGAAATTCTCACCGAGGCCGTGGATGCCGCCCGCATCGCCAGCTGCGGCAACAACCGTCAGACGCTGAAATATATCATCGTGCAGAGCCCAGAATCGGTGGCCGCCATACAGCCTCTGGTGCACTGGGCCGCCAGTCTGCCCCCTGAACAGGGGTGCCCCAAGCCCGACGAACAGCCGGTGGCCTTTATCGCCGTGCTGCAGGATGAACGGTTACCCGGTTGCAGCGATACCGATGTGGGGCTGGCCCTGGGCAGCCTGACGGCCGCCGCCTGGGCCCACGGCGTGGGCAGCTGCATGATGGGGTCCATCGACCGCCCGGCCCTGACCCGGCTGCTGGACCTGCCCGAAGGTATCACCTTGCGGTATATGGTGGCGCTGGGCTACCCCAACCACCATAGTCACCTGGTGACCGCCCAAAACGGCGACACCAAATACTACCTGGATGACGCGCGGGATTACTGTGTACCCAAACGCCCCATGGAAGAAGTTCTGCTGAAAACCCTGTAAACGACAAAGGAAGCCCCCGGCTCAGATGAACCGCCCCAGATTGTGCAGACAGCACAAAAAGAGCCCCTGGGCAGGAATATTCAGTTTTAGCAGGAGTGGCGCAGCGTCAGCGGCGCCACTC
>CAJFFY010000026.1 GCA_904374465.1 uncultured Subdoligranulum sp. | reverse complement strand
AATCAGTGGGTCCTGGGTTCGAGTCCCCGATGGTGCACCAAGAAGAGCCTTACGGAAAACGTAGGGCTCTTTTTTATTGCAATAACCCGGAACGTTGAGCTGGTGCACCATTAAAAGCAAATTCGAACGTACTTCTTTTTGAAGGTGCGTTCGGATTTGTTTTTTATCTGCAGTTTATGAAATAGAAATAGCCTTGCGGCGGGGAGCATCCTTGCTGCAAGGCGTTTGTCCTATAACAATATTATTTTCAGGGCTATTTGCCAAATTCCAAAATCGGGTTCTTGTTCAGGTGATAAAGTTCTGGGGCTTTGGGACTATTTCATTAAAGACGCACCACTACTAACTGTTCCAGATAGCAAGAGAAAATCCAACTCTTTATTTTTCATCAATATCAATCAAATTGCTGATGTATCTGGTCTTTCCTGTTAGAACATCGTCATAATAGTGCTGCTTCCTATCGATGTAGGCGATATCCTCTTGCAAGTCCGCCATTTTCT
This sequence comes from uncultured Subdoligranulum sp., assembly GCA_904374465.1. GTDB lineage: Bacteria > Bacillota > Clostridia > Oscillospirales > Ruminococcaceae > Gemmiger. The sequence continues at coordinate 34,923 of CAJFFY010000026.1, read as the reverse complement.
TCAGGAGAACTTCCCGCTGCTTTTGCAGGATTTCTTTTCGTTCGGGAATACTGGATTTGCCTTGTAGGCAAAGCGCTAGATAACGCTTCATGCCCTCCAGGCTCATTCCGCAACGTTTTAAGCAGATCAAGCCTTTAATCCATTCAATATCGCGTTCGTCAAAAATCCTGTAATTGTTTTTGTCACGTTTTACATGGGGAACCAATCCCTGATTGCAATAAAATTTCAATGCCTCATAGGTCATCCCTACTTTCTGACAAGTCTGTTTCATGCTGTACTGCATAGAAAGAACCTCAACCTTTCGAAATTTTTCAAAAAAGCTATTGACCGGTAGCTACAACCGGGTGCTACACTTGGTATGGTACCACAAAACATCCATAACAACAATTCTTTCCTCAGAGAGAACGGAGGCAGTAAAAATGGAACAGGTTACTTTCTATAATGGCGTGAAAATGCCGATTGTAGGATATGGCGTCTATCAGGTATCCAAAGAAGAATGTGAACATTGCGTACTGGATGCCCTGGCTGTGGGGTATCGATCCATCGACACAGCACAAAGCTATTTCAACGAGGAACAGGTCGGTAATGCCATTGTCAAATCCGGTGTGCCCAGAAAAGATATTTTCCTGACAACAAAGGTCTGGATTGAACATTATGGGTATGAGGAAGCAAAAAAAGCGGTTCTGGAATCCATGCGGAAATTGCAAACCGAATATCTAGATCTAGTTCTGCTTCATCAACCGTTTTCGGATTATTACGGGGCATACCGGGCGTTGGAAGATCTCTATGGCGAAGGAAAATTGCGTGCCATCGGTGTTTCCAATTTTTATCCGGACCGGCTGGTAGATATCGCCTCTTTCAGTCGTATCAAACCTATGGTCAATCAGGTGGAGACCCATCCATTTCATCAACAAACAGAAGCAAAAAAGTGGATGGACAAGTACGGGATTCAGATGGAGGCCTGGGCCCCTTTCGGAGAAGGGCGCGGAGGCTTATTTGAAAATCCTGTACTGGCTCAACTTGCCGATAAGTACAACAAAACGACCGCACAGATCATTTTACGCTGGCATATTCAGCGAGGTGTTGTGGTCATCCCCAAATCCACTCATAAGGCTCGGATGGAGGAAAATCTGCAGGTTTTTGACTTCGTATTGGAACCGGAAGATATGAATCGGATCTCTGCTCTGGATAAAAAGCAAAGTTCTTTCTTCTCTCACAGTGACCCCGCTATGGTTGAATGGTTTGTTAAGATGGTGGAGGAAAGAAAGAAAAAACAATAACCGGCACAGTAATTTCAGCCGGGCCATCCAACGGTTGAGAGGAGTGAGGTACGCTAGTTGCGGACAAACAGCTCCAGTCCGCGTGAATCTCCCATTGATCAGCGGGCCTGTTGATGTATTTATAGAAGGCTGTCATCCTTGAGCAGCCCGGTCAGGTCGGCGGAAAGGACCCGGTGGGCACCCAGGGCGTAGGCCAGTGCCACGAAGAAAAGGATGCCCAGCGCGAAAAGGGCTACGGGCAATACCGGCGCTTCGGCCAGAAACAGGGCCGGGTCCAGGTAGCTGGCCCGGAGCATCAGGGTCACCATCCCGACGGTGAGGAGCAGGGTGATGACCAGCGGACGCAGGGCCAGCACCGCCCCTTCCATCCAGAAGAGACTGCGCAGCTCCCGGGGTGTCATCCCTAAGGAGAGATACCGGGCAAAGGCCCGGCGGCGCTGTTCCACAAAGCCCAAGGTGTTGAGAAAGACGTTGGCCAGCCCGATGGCCGCCACCAGCAGGCAGAACGCCCCCAGAATGGCCTCGGCCCCCTGGATCATTCGGTCGTTGTCGGCGCGTTCGGTCAGCCGGTTTTCCACGGTGCAGGCATAGCCGGCTCCTTCCAGCAGGGCGGTGACTTCCTCCTGCAGCGTTTCGCATTCGCCCTGGGAGATGCCCTCCCGCCCCAGCAGGCGTACCAGCACCTCCGGCTCCCGGGCCGGTGTGGGCAGGGAATGTTCCCGGGTCCAGCGCTCCCACAGGCTCCGGGACCAGAACAGGACGAGGGTATACTGATCATATTCTTCCCGCAGGTTGGGCGGGGTATCGGTCAGGCCCAGCAGGGGCAACGCCCCCAGCGTGGTGCCGTCCCCCTCCGCCAGGGTGAGTGCGGCGGTACCGGGCTGCACAAAGGGCAGGTACTGCCGGTTGCGGAAATTGCTATGCTGACTGTCCCACACCCGGTTGAGCAGCACCGCTCCGTCCAGCGAAGGGGCAATCCCCGCTTCCTCACAGAAGCGGAGAAAACCGGCATCGTCCAGAATCACCAGGGGCGCCTCCACCAGCCAGCCGCCCTGGGTGGCCGTGGCTTCCTCCCCGGCCAGCGCGCCCAGACCGCCCAGCGCCTGCAAGGCATCACTCTGGGCTTCGGCGGGGAGCAGGACGGCGGCCTGCTGTTTTTCGTAGACCAGGCAGTCCTCCACGCCGGGAAGGGCGGTCAGCTCCCCGGTGAGGGAAAAGTCGGAAAGCCGGGTATCCGGCAGGGTGGCCATCACGTCCCAGGCGTCCTGGTACCGCGCAAAATAGGTCATGTCGGTGCTGATGCCCGACAGGGTGAAAAAGCAGAGGATGGCGGTGAAGCCGAGAAACGAGAGCAGCAGGGAGAGGTTGGCAATGCGCAGGGATTTTTTCTGGGCCTGCAGGGCGCTGCCTGCCAGTTCCCCCCGGATGCCAAAGCACCGTGCCAGCAGGCGGGTGGTGAGGGAGCGTTTGCCCTTTCCCCTCGCCTGGGGTGGAAGGGTGCCCCGCATCGCTTCCAGCGGCGGGATCCGGCAGAGCCGGCGGGCGGGCAGCCAGGCCGAAAGCAGGACGGTGACCAGTGCTGCCAGCAGCGCCGCAGCCGCCACCGCCGGATGCAGGGTAAAGACCGCCGGTTGCCGGTCGGGCAGACCGGCGGCCACCTGATTGACCGCCGCCAATACTCCCCGGCAGGCGGCAAAGCCCAGCAAAGTGCCTACCGCCAGCGGCAGCAGCGAGACGGCAGCGGCCTCCTGCAACAGACAAAGGCGCAGCTGACGGGGCGTGGCCCCCACGCTGGCCAGAATGCCCAGCCGGTGGAGCCGGGCCTGCATGGTGATCTCAAAGGCGTTGCGCAGCAAAAGCACCAGCGCCGCCACCAGCAGCGCCAGCACCCCGGCCAGGAAGGGAAGCAACAGGGCCGGGTGGTCGGGATCGGTGACTCCATAGAGAGACAAAAGGGTATCGTGGGTCTGGATCTGGTCGTCGTCCAGCCCCAGCCGGTCCCGGATGAGACCCAGCGTGTCATACACAGCGGTTCTGTCCCGGAAGGTCAGCTCCACCACCAGGGCGTCCGGCCCGGACAGCCCCTCGTTGGGGGTGACGGTATCCACCTGGGCAAACTGTTCCAGCGTTTCCGCCTGCGCCCCGTCGGTCAGGGTCAGTCGGGCCTGCCAGCTGCCTTCCTCCCGCAGAACGCGGTCCATCTCGTAGGTCCAGGCGTTGTAAAACAGGCCGCAGAGCAGCGCCAGAAAAAAGGAAGCCGCCAAAGCCGACAAGGCCATCGTCCGGACAGCGGCGGGGGTGTGGGCCAGATCGTCCCGGGAAAAACTCTTCCACATGGTCCTCACCCCCGTGAGCGGTCACTGACGATCCGCCCGTCGCTGAGAGTGATGACCCGGTCCGCCTGGGCTGCCAGGGCTTCGTCGTGGGTCACCAGCAGGATGGTCTGGCCGAGATTCTTGTGAAAGAGCCGGAGCAGGTCCAGGATCTCGGCGCTGTTTTTCCGGTCCAGATTGCCGGTGGGCTCGTCGGCCAGCAGCAGGGCCGGGCGGTAGCAGAGCGCCCGGGCGATGGCCACCCGCTGCTGCTGCCCGCCGGATAGCTGCCCCGGCAGGGCGCGGCGTTTTTCCTCCAGCCCCAGCGTCCGGAGCAGCGAATCCAGGAAAACCGGGTCGGGCTTCCGCTTGTCCAGCAGCAGGGGCAGGGCAATGTTTTTCTCCACCGAGAGGGTGGGGATGAGGTTAAAAAACTGGTAGATCAGCCCCACTTTGCGGCGGCGGAAGAGGGCGGCTTGGGTGGGGTCCAGCGAACCCACCTCCACCCCGTCCATGAGGACCTGCCCGGCAGTGGGCCTGTCCACCCCGGCCAGCAGATGCAGCAGGGTGGATTTGCCCGAGCCGGAAGCCCCCACCACGGCCACGAAGGTCCCCCGCTCCACCGTCAGGTCGATGCCGTTCAGGGCACAGACGGCAGTGTCCCCCTTGCCGTAGACTTTTTTCAGATCGGTACAACGCAGCAGTTCCATGAAATGTCCTCCTTTGGCGTCCATTCTACCACCGCAAGGTGACATTCCGGTGACAGTCACCCGTAAAACCGCACCACAAACCGTCCGCCGCCGTCGGGGGCGTTTTCGGCATGGACCAGGGCGTTCTGCCGTTCCAGCAATTCTTTGGCGATGGCCAGCCCCAACCCGGTGCTGTGGGGGCTGGGGTGCTCTCCTCGGTAAAACCGCTCAAACAGATGGTCCAGATCAGCCGGGGAAAAACCGGCCCCCGCATCCTGCAGCACCACCTCGGTGTAGAGGGCGTTGCGGCGGCAGGAACAGCGGACCGCACTGCCCGCAGGGGCGTGCTCCACACAGTTTTTCATCAGATTCAAAAGGGCTTCCGTCGTCCAGTCGGGGTCACAGGTGACCGGGATGGGTTCCAGTTCCGGGATGTCCAGCGTCACCCCGGCGGATTCGGCGAGGGATTCCAGGTTGTCCGCCGCCATCATCAGCAGGGTGTAGAGGTCGCAGGGCTCGGGGTGCAAGGGCAGGGCCCCCGTGTCCAGCCGGGCCAGCAACAGCAGGGATTCCTCCAGCCCGGTGAGCCGGGCCAGTGGGGCGGCCATGGAATCCACTCCGGCACTCTGGGCCGCCAGGGACAGGGCGGTAAGGGGTGTTTTCAGCTGGTGGGCGATGTTGGCAAGGTTCTGGGCAAACCGGTCCCGGGCCCTCACTGCCTCCTGCCGGGTGAGGGCCAGCTCGGTGACGGTTTTCTGAATCTCATCGGCCAGACGGGCGTAGCTGCCCTCGGCCATCCCGTCCCCGGTGAGCAGCGGCAGAGGCTGGCCGGTGCGGGCGGCCTCCAGCAGGCGGATCAGCTGCTGCCGCTGCCGGTGGGCGGCCCGGCGGGAAAGGAAAAAGGTCCCGCCCAGCAGGGCGAGCCCCAAGGCCAGCGCCGCCCCGGCCACGGCGAACAGCCACCCGGTACCGGCGGCAAAATCCCCGGGGCGGTACCCCAGCGCCGCCAGTATGCCCGGGGCCTCCTGTCCGGCAAAGGTCCCGTCCTTCACCAGGGCGTAGATAGCATCGGCGGTCCCGGGGGCGCGGGTGACCAGAGCCGTGCAGAAGCCGTCCAGCAAAGCCAGCTGCCGGGCAGCAGTCCAGAAGGCCAGCAGCCCCGTCACCACCGCCACCGCCAGCAGACAGACCGCCGGAACCGCCATCCGGCGCACAAAAGAAGGTTTCATCGTTGCGGTTCCTCCAATCGGTAGCCGAAGCTGCGCACCGTTTTCAAGCAGGCGGGACGGCCCAGTTTTTCCCGCAGCCGCTTCATCGTCACGGTGAGGGTGTTGTCATTGACAAAGTGACCGTTTTTGTCCCACAGGGCATCCAGCAGCTGCTGCCGGGTGACGGTGCGGCCCTTGTTTTGCATCAGCAGGTGGAGCAGCTGGTATTCCAAAGGCGCCAGAGCTACCGGCTCTCCCCGGCAGGTGACTGTCTGCCGGGCCGGGTCCAGCCGTAGGCCGCCGCAGGAAAGCCCCGCTTCCTCGTCGGGACGGCTGCGCCGTCCCAGAGCCAGCAGCCGGGCGTAGAGTACCTCCCGGTCAAAGGGTTTGGTCACATAATCGTCGGCGCCGCAGGCAAACCCTGCAAGGATATCCCGGGTGTCGTCCCGCACCGTCAGCAGCAGAAGGGGCAGCCGGGGCCAGCGCTGCCGCAGCTCCCGGCAAAGGTCCGCGCCTTGCCCATCGGGCAGGTTCCAGTCCAGCACGGCCACATCGGGCAGGGCGGCCGCCAGCAGCTCCCGCGCCCCCGAAAGGGTAGGGCAGACGGTGACCCGGCAGCCCTTTTCGGTCAGAAAGATCGTAAGTGCTCCGGCAATAGTGGTGTCATCTTCCACAAGCAGAATCTTCACGGGTAATCCCCTCCTGGGATGGATTTGGTTCCAGTATAGCGGGTTTTGCCAGGGGGAGCAAACAAAATTTTTGCTTAGTACACATCATTAGAATATGTGAAAAAGAAAAATAACAAGGATGCAGCCGTAGGTGTTCGGCTTCGCAAGGACGCGGGGCTGACCCAGGTCCAGCTGGCAGCACTGGCTGGCACCAATCAGGCTGCCATCAACCGGTATGAAACCGACCGGGCGGCGGCTCCCTACCGTATCCTGGTCTGGTATGCCACTTATTTTAATGCATCACTGGACTATATCTTCGGCCTGTGCGAGGAGCCCCGCGGACGGTATGTCTGCGTCACACCGGAAGGGGCGCAGGAGGTGGTGCAGCGCAAACCGGACTGGAGCGAGTTTGTGGAAGCCTGCTTCACGCCGGGCAGCGAGTTGAACCGGCGGCTGAAACAGATGATCCTCAAAATGGGAGAAGAGGAGAAGCACAAGTAAGGAGGTGCACGCCATGAATGCCGTGATCTATGCCCGTTACAGCAGCGACAACCAGAGGGAGGAATCCATCGAGGGCCAGCTGCGGGAATGCAAGGAGTATGCCGACCAGAACGGCATCACCGTGGTGCGGACCTACATCGATAGGGCGCTGTCCGCCAAAACCGATAACGTGGGCAGCTATCGCTTGTGTAGAACATGGCGGCAGAAATGCCGCCTTTTGTTGTCTGCCGGCCATTTGTGGCGGGCATAGACATGTGCTTCTCCAGGTTTGCCTCTAAGATGATGGTGAGCCTATTCCAGCTTTTCGCCGATGTGTTACACTGCGCTCTTCCATGGGATTCCTTGCAGACAGCCGTTGGTTCCGTTTGCTGCGGGGCAGAGTCTGCCGGGACATTCTCGGCGCAGCCCGAGATGGATACCAGAAGAATCAGCGAGGAGGTAAGCCCTGCTGCTTTTTTGATCATGGATTCCCCCTCCCGTTCAATCCTTTCAGCAGCCAAGCCATATTCTTTCCCAGGTTTTCCATGTTGGCAAGGCCCTCCTTGTCTTTTTCTACATCGCCGGGCATCTGGCCGTATGCCATATTCCAGTAGGTGGAGCCCACCACAACCATCTCATGATTGAGGAAAAAGTGGTTCATGGCGTCCACCGCGTTCAAGGCGCCACCACGACGTGCAGCCACTACGGCGGCTCCGACTTTATGGGTAAACAGGCCGGGGTTCATATCACTCACCACCGCGGTCCGCTCCAGCAGCGCCTGCATATTGGCCGAGATGTTGGCGGAGTAGACCGGGGAGCCAGCAAGATGCCGTCTGCTTCCTTCATCTTGTCAAAAATCTCCCGGAACTGATCCTTGCGGTGGACACAGTTTTCCTGCCCGCCGCAGGCCCAGCAGGCTTTGCAGGGCTCGATCATCTGCCCGGCCAGCTGGATCAGTTCGGTCTCAATACTTTCTTTGCGCAGCTCTTCCAGAACACGGCCCAGTAAAATGGCGGTGTTGCCGTCTTTACGGGCACTGCTGTTGATTGCCAAAACTTTCATTCTATTTCCTCCTGTTTAGTACCAGTCGTGTTTCTCATCCCGGTTCAAGGCGGCGATCTGCGCCATTTCCTCGTCCGTCAGCGCAAAACCGAATAGGTCAAGATTTTCCCGGATGTGATCCGGGTTGCTGGAACCAGGAATGACCACCACGCCCCGCTGGAGATTCCACCGCAAAATTACCTGAGCAGAAGTGACGCCGTGGGTCTCGGCAATGGCGGAGATTGTTTCATCTCCCAGCAACTCCGACGTGTGGCCCCGGCCGCCGAAGGGGTACCAACCCTGTACTGTGATGCCAAAACTTTGGATGTAGGGCACTACCTCCGGCTCCTGATAATAGGGGTGAATCTCGTTTTGTACCAGAGCCGGGGTGATATGCACCTGGGGCAGAAATTCCTCCAGCTCCTCAATGTACCAGTTGGAAAGGCCGATGGAGTGGACCGTGCCCTCCGCCACTGCCTGTTCCATAGCCAGGTAGGCTTCCACGTCCCCGTCGCCGGGATGATGGAGCAGCAACATGTCAATGTAGTCAATGTCAAGGGTATCCAGCGCCAGTTGGATGGCCGCCTCCGGGTCATCAAACTGGCTGGGATAGAGCTTGGTAATGACGAAGATTTCTTCCCGGGGGACATCGCTGTCCCGGATGGCCCGGCCCACAGCGGTCTCGTTGTGGTACATATAGGCTGTGTCGATGAGCCGCCCGCCTGCGTCCAGCAGGGCGGTTACGGAGTTGTAGCACTCCTCATCGCTGAGGGAGTAGGTGCCCAGGCCCATGATGGGCATCTCATAGCCGCTGTTCAGTGTGACGGTGGCTGTCTCCAAATTGAAATTACCCGGATTTTCTTCCGTAGCATTTGTTTCCGCCTCAGGGGCAGAAGGAGTGCTTCCTTCCGTGGGTTCGCTGGACGGAGTTTTGCTTGCCTGACTCTCGGTATCCTCCCATGCGTTCTAGCAACTGCTTTATACATTCGCCGACGTCGCTGTCTATGCAAATCGACTGGTGCTCGATCTCTTTTGGGCAGACCGCCTGGCCGTAATTGATACAGGCATAGATAGCTCTTGGATTTCTCGCCGTCATTTGCCAAAACGGATATTTGATAATGACAGGCGTGTTATATCCTACGCCAAGTTCCAGGAACAAAATGCGATGGCCGTTTCTTGTCTGTAAAAAGTTTTCGTAGCGTTCTGCTGCCCGGTGCCACCCTTCGTCCTCCACAAATGTATCATCGGAACGGAGATTCATAGTATCCTGAAGTGCCGCCTCGGGTGGAATATGCGCTGAGTGAGTTGGGACAGACGATGCGCCCGATTCTTGCCTCTATGGAACAGTGGGGGACTGAGTACAAGGCGTCCATGACACAGGAGTAACTCAAATTGCTGTGTCGAAAGCGAAGCAAAGGCGCAGCCGCGTCAGGTTTGCAGGAGCGGCTATATCTGACATCAGCAAAAGAAAAGGAGCACGCAGAAGATTGGATTCTGCCGTGCTCCTTTTTGATTGGGTCGAAAAGACTGCGAAGTTTATTGAACAGGAGAAAATATCTCTTCGTTCAAGCTTTTTTCCGCTTTCCGGTATTTTCCGAACCCCGTACCTCCTCGTGATAAAAGTAGTCCACGATCACGGGATGGCCGGGTGTTGCCCGACCGTAAGGCAATTCGTTGTCCATAAAGGGACAGTCATTCTCTGCCGCCAGCCGGGCGGCCTGTTCTTCCAGCTCCCGAAAATAGCTCCGGTCTCCATTTTGATAGATGGCCCGATACAAGGGAAGCAAATCGGGGTACTTTTCCTGAACATAGTCCAGAATATCCTGTTTGAACCCGCCCCGCAGGTTGAGATTTTCCAGCCACACCAGATCGCACTGGTCTTTTACCCGGTGAAAGATCGCCGTAAAATCCGTAATGCCGGGGAACACGGGGGAGATAAAGCAGACGGTGCGTATGCCCGCATCGTAGACGGTTTTCATGGCAGCCAGACGCCGCTCGATGCTGACGGCCTTGTCCATATCCTGATGGAAGGCCTCGTCCAGGGTATTGATGGACCAGGAGACAGTGACCTTGCCCAGCTGTTTCAGCAGGTCGAGATCCCGCACCACCAGGTCGGATTTGGTGCAGATGAGAATCTCCGCCTCGCTTCCTCGCAGTTGTTCCAGCAGTTTGCGGGTGTTCCGGAACTGCTCCTCCTGAGGCAGATAGCCGTCGGTCACCGAGCCGATGACCACGCGCTGTCTCCGGTATTTCTGTGGATTTTTGATCTCCGGCCAGTGTTTCACATCCAGAAAGGTGCCCCATGGTTCGGTATGGCCGGTAAAGCGCTTCATAAAGGAAGCATAGCAGTATTTGCAGCCATGCGTGCAGCCAACATAGGGATTCACCGAGTATCCACCCACCGGAAGGCTGGACTTGGTCATGATATTTTTGGTCTCGACATCCCGGATCAGGATGCCGTTTTGGGTCATTTCTGCCATTTTTCCTGTTCCTCCAGAACCTTGTGGAATGCCGGGGGCAATTCCTGGATCATCTGTGCTTCCCCCATAATGGGGAGCAGATCTTCTTTCATAAAAACCGGAATGCCCAGGGTGTGGGCCTGTTCGGTCAGGTTCCGTACCCATTCGGGCCTGGATACGGATTTTCCCTTGCGATGCCCGGTTTCTGTTCCGATGACGATCCACTCGATGCCCGAAAGGTCCACCGCGCCGATGGCGTCAAACATGGGCTCGAAGGTGACATGGTAGTGCCCGCCGTGGATATGCTGCCGCAGATCGGCGATCCGGTGTTTCTCCTTCCGGGACGTGACGGTCACACCGAACCAGACGTTGTCCAGGCGGGTGGAAAAACGGATCTCCTCCGGCCGTTTGGTCAGGAACAGATACTGGTGCTGTGGGTTCTGCGCCATTTTGGCAAATACCTGTGCCCGCCATTCGGGTTTCCACCCGGAAAAATCACTCATCCCGGTGAGCAGAAAGATCTGCGGGCGGGCTTTGTCCATGAGCCGCAGCTTGCCGGGAAAAAACTCCGGGTTCTCAAAATCTTCGATCATATGAAACCGCCGCACGTTGTTTCTGGCATAGCAGTAGCTGCATCCGATGGTACAGCCGATGACCAGATTCATGTTCTGAATTTTGGACTTGATGCACACCGCCACAGATCGTTCCTCTATTCTTTCATAACGTGGGTATTTCTGCCTCCGAATAGATGCGTTTGACGGACCAGCTCAAGGCCGATATAATTATTATACTAAGAATACAATGAGGTTCAAGTACGCAGAATATTTGTACCTGGTACGTAAAACCATACCAACAGAGGGAAGGCGAATCTATGAATCCGTCCATGACCTATGAAGAATTTCAGCGCCGGGTGAGCAGTGTCATTTTAACGGAAAAGGGGAATTGCCCTGTCACACCGGTGATTCAGATGCTCCAGGGAAAATGGAAGCTTCAGATCATCTATGAACTGTGTATCCAGTCTCCCATGCGGTTTGGGGAACTGAAAAAGATGCTGACCCCCATTACCAATACCATGCTGACCAATGCGCTCAAAGAGTTGGAAGGGGACGAGCTGGTGCATCGGGAACAGTACAATGAGATCCCGCCCAGAGTGGAGTATTCATTGACAGAAAAGGGCCGGGATCTGCTGCCTGTTTTTTACGCCATCTCCCAGTGGGGGATGAAGTATATTCCCTGAGTCCCGGCAAGCGGGAGTTTCAGGATAAAGATGCAAAACACCGGAGTGGTTGCCGCATCGGCAAACCGCTACGGCGTATGAAATGAATCAGGCGATTGAAGACACCCCGTTTGGTAGACAGCAGGGGATACTGTTTATCAAACGGGGTGTATTTTCGTATAAAGCAAGGCCCTTCAGCGTATCAACATTCCTCGTCGGGGGCTTGGCCGTCATGTGCCTTCCACTTGCAATCCGTCAGTTCCATATGGGTGAAGACTGCGCGGAAAGAAGAATCTTCCGGACTGCAGGCGTAGATACCGAACTGAATCTCACCTTTGGCTTCATGCAGGTGGCAGACGCGCATCTGGTGGAACTGTATGCCATCCGCGGAACATTCTATGCAAAAATCATCCTGTCGGCGGCTCAGTCGATACCACATGGATTTTACCTGGGCAGAGATCTCGGTGGTGGCCCAATCCGACCAACCGTGATTGGTGACCACGCTGCCCAGATGCTGAAACTGTTCGTTCTCGTATTCGATGGAACCTTTCAGCCAGTTTTCGCTGTCCAGATACAGAACCACGCCACACTGGTCAAAACGGTGGTGGCTTTCGGCAAATTCTGTTTTTACTACAAAGGAGAAAAAACGTTCGGAGGTGGACATCTGCAGTACCGGAGCGTTGTCATTGCGGAAATGGTAATAGGTCCGCTGCCACAGGTCGGTGTGAGGCAGGGTAACGATTTCAATTTTAGCCGGCGTGATCGTGCAGCTTTTCGGCTGCCGCGTCCATCGTAACTGGTTTACATCAAATTTCATAGCTGTTTTCTCCCATATTTTTTCTTATCCTCTTCGGTGATTTTCCGTAATACACGGCAGGGGTTGCCTACAGCCACCACACCGTCCGGAATGTCCCGGTTCACGACGCTACCGGCTCCAATCACCACATTGCTGCCGATGGTAACGCCGGGCAGTACCGTTACCGAAGCCCCAAACCACACATTGTCGCCGACTGTGATGGGGTAGGCATACTCCAGTCCCTGGTTCCGCTGTTCGGCGTCCAGCGGATGCCCAGCAGTGGAAAAGGTACAGTTGGGAGCGACGAACACATTGTCACCAAATGTGACCTTGGCACCGTCAAGAATCACACAGTTGTGATTGGTGTAAAAATTTTCGCCGATTTCGATATTACAGCCGTAATCGCACCAGAAAGGGGCCGTAATACAAAACCGTTGTCCGGTTTTGCCCAACAGTCGGCGGATGATTTCCTCCTGCTGTGCTACCAGCGAGGGCTGCAGTTGGTTATAGGCAAAACACAGATCCTTGCAACGCGCTCTTTCCGCCAGCAGCTCCGCATCATAATTGGCATCGTAAAGCAACCCGTGCTGCATTTTTTCCCGTTCAGTCATGGGATATTCTCCTTTCTGTCCATGGCGGTCCAGTACATGCCCCACCGGTAATACTCTTCCACGTCGGGAACAAAGCGCAAATCCGGCATATATTCTTGGGGAATACAGCGCAGACAGGCGGTACGAATCCGGTCCAGGTCCCTTTGCTGCAAAAGGTCGCCGGTCAGCACAAGCCGGTGAGGATTCAAGATAGAGATCAGGGCAATGGTGGCCTGGATGATCAACGGTTCCGCCGTAGGGCGCTGCAGCCGTTTGATCTGTTCCTCTCGGCTTATGCCGTAATCCAGAAAACCGACCATGCCGGCAAACAGATTTTTACCGGTTAGCAAAACGCCTTTGTGCACCGTGGCCGTTCCTGGCAGTACGCCGGACGGGTAGTTGACCAGCGTGATAATCTCGTCGGAACATTGCTCCTGCCGGTAATAGCCATACACCTTGTAGTGCATATCATTGGCCAGGAAAACCGGCAGTTTAAACTTGGTTTCCAGCAGGTCTTTCAGCGCAACATTCTCCAGTTCCGGAAGATCGCTATGACGGATCACGCCTTTCTCTGCAATGCTGGGCGTGCCTACTATGATTTGGCTCACATTGGAAAACCGCTCCAATGTTACGGAAATTTCCTGTTGTACAGCGGCAGCGTCCAGAAAATCGAAGGTACATTTTCGCTGATCCAGCAGGTTCCCGGTGGGGGACAGAACCCATGTGGTGATAGATTTTACTCCTTGGAGCAAGGCAAAGGAAATGCAGAGGATACTTTCATACGCCTCATTCAGTTTGTAAACAACGGAATTGCGTCCTACATCATGAATCCGTTGGCTTTCGCCCAGTACTTCGCCGGTGGCTTCCATCTCATTCAGGTAGGTATTGCAGCTGGCCACACTCAGCCCCGTTTGCAAAGCAACCTGCTGCTTGGTGTAGGCTTCCCCGGCGCGCAGCAGGCGACCGATCCGGGCCTTGTTGGCGCGTTTGATAGCGGCAGAATCTTTCATCCTATCCTCCTGCAATCATAATTATATATATTATTATAACCATTATAATAACTGTTTGCAAGATTATTTTTCGGAGCGACTTGCCTGGAAACTTCAGGTCCCTTGTGAGTGTGGTTATTAAATCCAGCTGTTTGTGTCTTTTATAACCTTTTGACAGAGAACGCTTTGCCATTACAAACATATGGAAATAATAGAGGTACATGTAATATCCGATCACATCCATGGATTGTTACCCAAACTGGCAGTTTCGGATTTTGTATTGTGGCCCCCGTGCGGTGAATCATAATGTTCCATTATGGTATTTGCCAATTGTCCGGAACGTGGGTGTGTCCCCATTTACACAGGGCACTTAATACCGGCATCAGACTTTTGCCCTTTTTCGAGAGGGCGTATTCTACTTTCGGAGGCACCTGCGGATATTCTTTGCGGACAATCAGATCATCCTGCTCTAATTCTTTCAGCTGAGTACTGAGCATTTTATGCGTCACTTTCCCTAAGGCCCGTTTTAATTCGCTATAGCGCAAAACTTCCTTTTTCCATAGCCAGAACAGAATGTGCATCTTCCATTTCCCGTCAACCAGTGAAAGGGCATAGGCAAAAGGACGGACATCTACTTCCCGGCAGGGCTGCTGCTCTTCCATCTTCACACTCTCCTTTGGGGTAGTATCTACCAAAAATGTGCGTTCTTACTTTTTTTAGTATAACATGGTACAATACAGGCATCAAGACAGTGAGAAAGAAGGATCGTCATGAGCTTTTTGAATACACCGATAAAAATTGGCCGTCTGGAACTCAAGAACCGCTTGGTCATGCCGCCGATGGCCACATCCCTGGCAAGCGAAACAGGAGAAGTCACAAAATCAATCTGCGACTACTATGACGAAAAATCTGCCGGTGGCTATATCGGTCTGATTATCACGGAACATAGCTATGTCAGCGAGGAAGGCAAAGTTCGAAAAGAGCAACTGTCGATCGCCAAGGATGAAGATGTGGCGGGACTGCAGCGTCTGGTTGATCTCATCCACAAAAACGGATCCAAAGTCATCGCACAGATCAACCATGCAGGCGGTGCAGCCAATCCCCAAATTACGGGCTATTCCGCTTCCTACAGTGCCAGTGCCGTAAAGATGCCCAAATTCCCGGCGGTGCCCAAGGAAATGACACTGCAGGATATTGAAAAAGTTATTCATGATTTTGCCGCTGCTGCAGTTCGGGCCAAGAAGGCAGGATTTGACGGTGTGGAAATTCATTCCGCACACGGGTATCTGCTCAATCAGTTTTATTCTCCGCTGACCAACAAGCGCACCGATGCCTACGATGCCAGCAGCATGGCTAACAGGCTGCGCTTGCATACCGAGATCATTCGGGCCGTGCGCAGTGCTGTCGGACAGGAATATCCGGTTGCTCTGCGGCTGGGCGCCTGTGATTATAGAGAAGGCGGCTCAACCGTTGAGGATGCAGTGGAGGCCGCAAAAATTTTGGAACAAACGGGGATTGACCTGTTGGATGTATCCGGTGGATTTTGCGGATATGTTCGTCCCGGGGTACAAGAACAGGGCTATTTCCAGGAATTGACCGAAGCCATAAAAAAGGTGGTGGACATTCCCGTGATTCTGACAGGCGGTATTACCGAAAGCCGCGCCGCAGAAGCTCTGCTAAAAAGCAACAAAGCGGATCTGATCGGTGTGGGACGGGCTATCCTGAAAGATTCTTTGTGGGCCAAAGAAGCAATTTTGACTTCCCGGCAGGAGTAAAAGGCCCTATCAGACGGAACCGGCGGACGGCGGCGATTGGCAAGGCCGCGCCCACTCCGCCGACATCTATTAGAATATCATCCGGAACAGACATAGAAGAGCGGCAGCAGGAGTTTTGCCTGCCGCCCACATTCATTGAATCCGGCTGATCCAGTCGAAGGAAGGCTGCCTTCCGCATGGCAATGCCCGTATTGCGTCGCTGCATAATCCGCTCCCTGTTGTCTATAATACGGATGAAAAAACAACAGGGAGGAACAGGGTATGAATCCTTTTGAAGAAAAGCCGTCCCGGAAAGCGGGGGAGTTCCAGAGCTGGAAAAGCCTGTACCCCAAAGCTTACTGCAAGGACGAGACCGATGCCTATACCAAAGTTCGCATCATATTGATGACCGGGGCCGAGTACGAGGCGGTATGGTTCGGTCATCAGTTCCACCGCCACTGTACGGACAACGATCTGCGCAGGGAACTGGCGGTGGCCCGGCGGCAGGAGCAACAGCAACAACATCAGCTTGCCTACTTGAAGCCTGCCGACGAGACCCAGTTGGAGACCACCATCACCTACGAACAGCTGGCGGTGGACCTGACCGCGATCCTGGCTCAGCGGGAACCGGACCCGTATGTGGTCAAGGCGCTGAACTTTGCGCTGCTGGAGGACTTTGACCACCTCTACCGATATGCGGATCTGCTGGAAATGGAGCAGGGCATTCAGGCAGAGCGCCTGGTGGGCGGCTACACCGAAATTATGCCCGGGCGGCCTACCATCGCCCACCACCGCCATCCCGTGGACAGCGTTCGCCGGGCCTGCAATTTCAAGAAGGCGGATCTGCTCACCATGCTGGATACCTGCATCATCACCGCCGCGGAACAGCAGACCATGAACTACTATATGAATCTGGGGGCCTTTTACCCCAACGATTTGGGCCGCCGACTGTACCAGGAAATCGGCATGGTGGAGGAAGAGCACGTCACTCAGTATGGGGCTCTCATGGATCCCAGCTGCACCTGGCTGGAGAATTTGCTGCTTCACGAGTACAATGAGTGTTACCTGTACTGGTCCTGCTTTGAGACCGAGACCGACGACCATGTGAAAAAGATCTGGGAACGGTATTTTGATATGGAAGTGGGGCACCTGCACAAAGCGGCCAAGCTGCTGCAAAAGTATGAGGGCAAGGAGTGGCAGGAGGTGCTGCCCCAGGGAGAGTTCCCGGAATTACTCCGCTTCGAGCCCCAGATAGACTATGTACGCAAGGTGCTGAAAAACACGGTGGAGCTCACCGCCGGCGGGGAAGACTACCTGCCGGTTGATCAGATTGCCCCGGATTCTCCCTTCTTCCAGTACCAGGAGGCGGTCAACAAGGGCGGCCCCGAGGCGGTGCCCAGCCACAAAATCATTTGGACCTACCAGGAGAAAAACGGGGAAGACTACCGCTACCAGACAAAAAAGCACCCCGTCCCCGCCCTGGCGGACCGGACTGCCGACAACACCCAGCTGGGCCGGATGCCTGAAACTGCCAAGAACTGACCCAACAACCGATCCCACTTTTCAAAAGCCCAGGCTACGGCCTGGGCTTTTTTGCTGCCTGTGCGTCCTTTCTGCAAAATGCTGGGCCAGAGGCTTTTTTGGTGGCCGAAATTTTTGTGGAACCTGCGGAATAATATTCAAATTATTTAGGTAAAATTTTTGCGATTCTCCAAAAATTGATCACAATTCAATAATTTGTACATTTGTTAAAGGACTTTTGCCGTTTTGTGTGGTATACTCAACGGTAGCGCCTCAAAAAAAGGGCGCAAGATTGAGAAAAAATGAACAGATGGTCAAACAGACAATTGGGTACACGGTATGATACATTCAGGAGGAGACAGATGATTACCTACGAGAATACCAAAACAGTGTATGACCTGGTAGAAAATGCAGGAAAGGAATACGGCGACAAAGTTTTCCTGCGGTATGAAGACAACGACGTGGTCTATGATGTGACCTATGCAGAATTTGTGGCGCAGTGCCATGCCATTGCGGCCTGGGTCAAGGAGCAGGATGCGGCGATCGGCCACAAAGTCCAGGTGGGCCTTCTGGGAAGCAGCAGCCATCATTACTTGGCAGTGATGCTGGGGGTTATGGCCAATGGCAACACGGTGGTGCCTCTGGACGTGCAGCTGGACGTGGAAGGTCTGGCAGACTGCCTGAACCGTTCGGATGTGGACATCCTGTTCTATGACTGGGAGCATGCCCCTCTGGTGGAGGGCGTCAAAGCCGCCTGCCCCCGGGTGAAAACCTACATTTCCCTGCAGCACGGCAAGCACGTGCCCTGCTCGGACAATCTTCTGAAGGAGTTCGCCGGTCGCCGGGTCACCCCTGACGTTTCGGAGAATGATTGCGCCATGATCCTGTTCACCTCCGGTACCACCGGACGGGGCAAGGGGGTCATGCTGTCCAACCGGAACCTCATCGACAACACCTTCTCCTCCACCGTCAAAGACGAGGGTGTGGAGGAAGTGTACCTGAACATCCTGCCCATCCATCATGTCTTCTGCATCAACAGCGATGTGCTGGCGGCCATGCGGTACGGCGTGCTGCTCTGCCTCAACCGGGACCTGAGCAAACTGGCGGATCACCTGAAGCTGTTCCAGCCTACCTCTTTCCGGGCGGTGCCCATGGTAGCCAAGGCCCTGTACAACCGGCTGATGATGATCAAGACCCAGCATCCGGAGATGACCACCCAGCAGCTGAAGGAGGAAGTGTTCGGCAGCCGCCTGCGGAAGATTGTCTGCGGCGGCGGTTATCTGACCCCGGAACTGGCCAAAAACTACCAGGATCTGGGCATCCGCATCGGCCAGGGTTACGGCATGTCTGAATGTTCGCCGGTTATCTCTGCCCCTGACTGGGACCGCCCGGACAAGGTGGCCTCGGTGGGCAAGATTGTGGATCGGTGCCAGGTACGCATTGTGGACGGGGAGATTCAGGTCAAGAGCCCTTCCGTGATGATGGGTTACTACAAGGACCCGGAGAACACCGCCGAAGCCATGACCGAAGATGGCTGGCTGCGCACCGGGGATCTGGGCTATCTGGATGAGGATGGCTTCCTGTACCTCACCGGACGAAAAAAGAATCTGATCATTCTCAGCAACGGAGAAAATGTAGCCCCCGAGCAGATCGAGAATCTGTTTGACGAGGAACCCATTGTGGAAGACATCCTGGTGTTCGAGGAGAATGACACCATCACCGCGGAGGTGTACCCCAACTTCCGATATGCCGAGGACATGGACATCCCCGATATTCAGGCCGCTGTGGGGGAGAGCATTGCCAAAATCAACCAGAAGCTGCCCAGCTTCAAGCGCATCCTCAACTTCCGGGTGCGCAAGAATCCTTTTGAAAAGACCAGCTCCCGCAAGATCAAGCGCACCAACTACTTCAGCCAGAAACAGGCAGAGGAAGAAAGCCGGAAAAAGCGCATCCTCCCCAAAAACGAACTGCAGCAGAAGATTTATAACAGCGTGGCCGGGGTACTGGGCCACCAGGACTTCGGCATCGACACCGACTTTTACCGGGCGGGCATGGATTCCATGGGCAGCGTGCTGCTGCTCACCGACCTGTCCGAGAAGATGGATTTCTCCATCACCCTGGACGACCTGATGGCCCATGCCAGCGTGGTAAAGCTGGAAGCCTACTATCAGGAAAAGCAGCAGGAGGAGAAGGTGGACTACTCCGTACGTGCGGTGTACCCCCTCACCAACCTGCAGATTTACTTTGCCTACGTCATGCGGGGCAATACCACCGCCAACCTGCCCTCCCTCATCCACCTGGATCCCAGTGTGGACCTGCAGCGGCTCAAAACTGCCGTGGAGGACCTGTTCGATGTCCACCCCGGCCTCAAGTCGATCATCCAGATGGACGAGGGGGCCTACAAAAGTTTCCGCCACGACGAGCTGCGGGTAAATGTGCCCATTTACCGTCAGAGCGACGAAGAATTTGCCCAGACCCGGGAGCATCTGCTGGTGCCCTTCCTCTACGGCAAGGACGAACCCCTGTACCATGTGGGCATCTACCAGACGGACAGTGCCAACTATCTGTTCCTGGATGTGGCCCATATTGTGGGTGACGGCATGACTCTGAAAATCCTGTTTGAGGACCTGAACCGTCTGTATGCCGGAGAGCTGGTGGAGAAGGAAACCTACACCCTCTTTGAGTATGTGCTGGACGAGAAGGCCCGTGAGAAAAAAGGCAAGCGGGAGCAGGACATCCAGTATTACCGTGGGCTGCTGAAGGATGTCCGCATCAAAAAGAGCATCCTGAACCGGAAAGACTTCCACGATCTGGACAGAGGGGAAAACGCCTCTCTCCGGGGACGGTTTACTGTCAGCCCGAACCAGCTCAACGCCTTCTGCCGTCAGCACAAGGTCTCCGAGAACGTTATGTTCCTCACGGCCTTCAACTACTGCATTTCCATTTTCAGCAATGAGAAAGATGTGGTCAGCAGCAGTATCCACAGTGGACGTACCGACAGCCGCTGGACCCGCCTGGCCGGACCGCTGTTCCTGAGCTACCTGTTCCGGTACACCAACTTGGCCCATGAGACGGTGCCCCAGCTGCTGTCCCGGTCTGCCCGGCAGATTATGGAAACCATGCGGTGCCATATTTCCTGCCTGCACTCCGACGAGATGTTCTTCCAGTACCAGGGCGACATACTGAATCTGGATGAAATCGGCGGCGCCCCTGCCCACCGGGAACGGATTCAACTGGACTCCTTGCCCTTCCATCTTCAGGTTATGTCCAATGCCAAGGGCTTCTATTTCTACGAGCTGCGCTACTGGGACAACCGGTTTGACCGCCAGCAGCTGGAAATTTTCATGGAGTGTATGGATGTCATCATCAAGGCCATGCTCACCGAACCCTCGGTGCGTCGGCTGAAAAAGCACCTGCCGCAGCACCTGTTCCCCCATCACTACTTTGTGAAGGCGGCGGATGTGAACGCCGCTGCCGGCAGCGTCCTTCTCCAGGATATGGACGGGGAGGAGAAGGTAAAAGCCTACGTCTTTGACGAGACCTGCCGCAAGCAGCCTCTCGGCGCCTGGGGTGCTTTGTACATCATGGACCATCCCACCTGCAACTGGACCGACAAGATCACCAACCCCTATGGCCCCGGCGTGCTGTACCAGACCGGCCTGCATGCCCGTATCCTGCCGGACGGCAGTCTGGATATTCTGGAACAGTGCGGCCGTACCATCATGATGGAAACCCTCACCGGACGGGACTTCCTGGATCTGGGCAAGCTGGAACGGGTGCTCTGCGCCTATGAAGGCGTGGAGTCCGCCCAGGCTTACATCGCATGGGGGCTGGAGCACCGTATGGAGCTGTGTGCCGACATTACCGGCCGGGAACAGCCGGACCTGGATAAACTCAATACCTATCTCCAGGAGAAGGTGGAGCCAGTGCTTCTGCCCAAACAGATCCACTTTACCCAGACGGTATCCTGACCTTTTGCCTTAATTCAACCAATCTTCTGTGACCCGGCAGCCACCTGCTTGCAGGTGGCTGCCGGGTTTTTTGTGGGAAAAATCCGAAGATGAGACAGAGAAGACCGGAACTTCCCGCTGCGGAGCGCCCGTTTTTACCACTTGGTTTTGGGAAGAGCCAAAGCCGGCAAAACCCAAGGGAGGGAATACCGGAAGTAAACGCGGGAGGCCAACCGCACCCGAAAGGCGGACAAATTGATTGAAATCCCGAAGGAATGCGGGCAAGCCACTTTACTGAAAATTAACTTTCATTTTACTGCTTTATGGTGGAGAAAATTTCATAACCGGCCTACAATGAAACCGTACCCCGCAAAGGGGGCAAAACAGAGCAAACAAAAACATTGGGGAGGCAATCCGCTATGAATGCAACGCAAACCAAGACGATGAATCAGTCCCAGAAACTGATGGTCTTTGTGCTGACCATGTCGCTGTACGGCCTGGCCACGCTGTTCACCGAACTGATCCCGAAATTTCAGGTGGGTCTGGTGGAATTTTCCGTAGAATATTTCCTGTTCATCCCGCTGGTGCTGGCCATGCTGTTTGACCCGCTGTCCGCAGCGCTGGGCGCCGCCACCGGCGAACTGGTCTTCAGCGAGATCATGCTGGGCCAGTTCGGCGGTCTGGGCGAGCTGGAAAAATTCATCACTGTGACCATCGGCGTATATCTGGCGGGGCGGCTGGTGCGTGACCCCCGCAACACCCGCATGGTGGGCATTGCGGCTTTCCTGGGCACCGGCGCCCAGCTGCTCATGGGTACCATCGTAGATATCTGCAAGGTGCAGTTCGCCGTGGAAGATTTTGAGGCCGTGGCCGGTCTGCCGGAGAGTGTCTTTGCCACCGAGGGCTTTGCCTTTCTCAACGACCTGCTGTTCTCGGGCATCTTCTTCTGCCTGCTGCCCACCCTCTACCTGGTTCCCAAACTCTACGGCAAGATCGAGCCGCTGCTGGGCATGAGCCCCCGCACCCCGGAAACCGCCGCCCCCGCCCTCAGCGGCAAGACGCTGGCGGGCTGCGCCGTGGCCTTTGTCTGCGCCATCGTGGCCGAGATGCTGGCCACTAGCGGCCTGGAACTCATCGACTGGGAGGCTTCCTGGGCCGAGAGCGGCACCTCCTTTGCCGTGGGTATGATTGTGGCCGCCGTTATGGTTCTGGCGGTGCTGGTTGTCATGAAGAAAAAGGCTGAGGCGAAGTAAAACAGTATGGCCATCATTGAGATCCAAGACCTTTGTTATACCTATCCCGGCGCGGCGCAGCCTACGCTGGACCACCTGGACCTGACGGTGGAGCCGGGGGATTTCCTGGCCATTGTGGGCAACAACGGCTGCGGCAAATCCACCCTGTGCAAGGTGCTCAACGGGCTGATCCCGCATTTCATCACGGGGACCTTCTCCGGCTCGGTCCGGGTGGCCGGGCAGGAGACCCTGCAAAGCGATGTGGGCAGCCTGGCGCGCAAAGTAGGGTATGTGTACCAGGATTTTGAAAACCAGATTGTCCGTCCCACCGTGCTGGACGACGCCTCCTATGCCTGCCTGAATTATGGCATGGAGGATTACCAGGACCAGGGACGCCGGGCTCTGGCCCGGTGCGGCCTGCAGGGGCGGGAGGAAGAATATGTCTGGCAGCTTTCCGGCGGGCAGACCCATCTGCTGGCTTTGGCGGGCGCGGTGGCGTTGGGGCCGGATATTCTAATTCTGGACGAGCCCATCGCCCAGCTGGACCCGGGGCATGCCGACCGTATCTACGGCGTGCTGCGGGAGCTCAACGAAAAATGGGGCAAGACCATTCTGGTCATCGAGCACCACACGGAATACATTGCCGATTACTGCAAGCATGTGCTGCTGCTGAAAGACGGTCGGGTGCAGTGGTTTCTGCCCACCCGCCAGGCACTGGCCCGGGTGGAGGAGTTGCGGCAGAGCAACATTTTCCCGCCGCAAGTGACCCAGGCGGGCTATGCCCTGCAACAAAAGGGATTGCTGGACCCTGCACAGGAGCTGCCCTCCACCGTCGAGGAAGGGATCGCGGTCTTTGCGCCCTTGCCCCGTAAAACGGTATTCCCGGAACCCTTGTCCCATTCGGATCCGGGACCGGAAGCGGCTGCCCTTCATAACGTGACGGTGGCCTACCGCAGCGTCAAGGGGGAGCCCCGAAGGATCTTTGAGGGGGTGAATCTTACCTTCCGCAAGGGGGAAAAGGTTGCCCTCATCGGGTCCAACGGGGCAGGCAAATCCACCCTGATGAAACTGTTGGTGGGGCTGCTCAAGCCCAATGCAGGGACCGTATCGCTGGACGGTAAACTGTTACGGGACACCAAACCCGAAGCACTCTCCCGCCGTATCTCGCTGGTGTACCAGAACCCCGAGGAGATGTTCATCAAGGACAGCATCGAGGCGGATATTGCCTACGCCATGCAGGTGCGGGGCGTGGACCACTGGCAGGAAAAAACACGGGCGTTATTGGAGCGGTTCCGCCTTGTCGAGCTGGCTCAGCGGGACGGACGCCTGCTTTCGGGCGGACAGATGCGTCGGGCCAGTCTGGCCATCGGCGTGGCGCTGAATCCCGGTATTCTGCTGCTGGACGAGCCCACCGCCAACCTGGACATTGCCACCCGGCGGGAAATCCTGCGCACCCTCAACGATATGAAAAAAATCACCGAAACGGTCGTTATCGCCACCCATGATATGCAGCTGGTCTGCGAGTGGGCCCAGCGCATCGTGGTGCTCTGCGGCGGTAAGGTGGTGGCGGACGGCACCCGGGATGAAATCTTTGGGGATGCCGCATTGGCGGCCCGGGTGGGCATCCGTCCGCCCGAAATCTTTGCCATGGGCCAGGCGCTGGATAAGAGCTCACTGTGCTATACGGTGCCGGAATTTCTGCGGCAGTTTGAAGGAGAGAACGCGGTATGATGCAGAAACTGTCTGAAAACATCCTGGACAAATTCTCCATGGATTTTTTGCGCAATCAGGTGCTGAAAAACGCCTATGGTAACAACGATACCGTCATTGCTGCCCGGGATCCCCGGGTACTGCTGGTGTGGTATCTCTTTTTCGGGCTGGTGCCCTGGTTCGTACAGGACACGGCCTTTCTGCTGGGCTGCTTTGTGCTGGTGATGATCACCACGCTGCTGGCCCGGGTGGCAGGGCTTGTACTGCTGCTCTTCGGGGTGGGGGTGTTCTCCCAGACCGGCTACCTGCTGGTAGCTACCTGGCTGTTCGGCGGGGACACTTCCGCCATCGCGCCGCTGCTGGTGCTCACTCTCAAGGTGGCCACCATATCGCTGGCGTCGGTGACGGTCTTTTCAGGGCTGGACCCCGACCGGTTGGCCAACGGCCTCATGTGGTTCGGCTGCCCCGAGCAGCTCTCGTTTTCCATCTCCTACGCCTACCGCATCCTGCCCATGCTCATGGAGGAATTCCAGAACGTGCTGCTCAGCTACCGGCTGCGGGGCAATCCGCCCGCTCACGATACCCTGATGGGCAAAATCCGGTACCTGGCCTACCAGGTCAAAATCATCATGGCCGCCTTCTATCCGCTGATGCTCAACACCGCCAAGCGCAGCCGTACTACGGTGGAAGCACTGGAACTGCGGGGGTACCGCTATGCCGCCCAGAACAAAACGGTGCGGCGTATCAAGCTGGCTGGGTTGCATCTGACCTGGGATGATGGGATCTTCGCCGCTGTGTCGGTGCTGTGGGTGGCGGTCACCGTGCTGTTCGCCAGCCTTGTGTAACAGGAGGAAGCTATGTATCTTGATTTTCATACCCACGGCAAGCTGGCTAAAAAGCTGCCCTTTTCCGAAGAATACACCCACTGGCTTTTCGGCGAGGCCCGGGCGGCCGGGCTGGACGCCCTCTGCCTGACCGAGCATTTCAATACCTGGGGGTTTGCCGAGCTGTACCGGTTTATCACGTCCCATGCCGACCGGGAAGGGGATACGTTGGTCTTTGATGGGCTGCGCATCTTCCCCGGGATGGAAACGGATATCGCCGAGGGAGGACATATCCTGTCGGTGGGGCCCATGGAAGCCATTCTGGAACTGAACCGCCGCCTGGAACCCAACAAGGCAAAAGGAAACTTCCTGCCTTTTGCCAGACTCATGGATTTGTTTGGGGAGTATCCCGTCTTTGTGGGTGGGGCTCATCCCTTCCGGGCGGGGGGGCATATCCCAGAACTGCCCACCGACCAGCTGATGCGACTGGATTTTCTGGATATGAACGGCAAAGACCTGGCAGAGGACCGCACCCGCACCGAGCAACTGACCACCGGGCTGGGCAAGGCTCTGGGACTGCCTGTGGTCAGCGGCAGCGATACACACCAGGCGGTACAGTATGGCTGTGTGCGCACTCGCTTTACCGAAACCTTCACCACGGTGGAAGCCCTGCGCCGGGCAGTGAACAGCGGAAAGTATGAAATCTGTATATCGGATAACGCGGCCCGCCAGGTGGCCACGGCGGCGCTGCTCAAGCGGGCTCTCAAGGAGATCCACGCCCTGGGTGGGGATTATGTGTCGGTGCTGCTGGGCAAAGAACCGGCCTGGGCTGCCCATTACGCGCCGGCTGTGGTATAATACTGGCAAATATCATCCATAGGAGTGTCTCTATGCCGCTGCAATTTCCCCAAACCCCAGAAAAACTCACCCCCGCTGAGCGCCGCCTGCTGGAATTTATCGAGAGCCACCGGGAAGAGTTTCTCTTCATGACCATCGGCCAGCTGTCGGCGGACCTGGGAGTGTCGGAGGCCACTATCTCCCGGTTTGCCCGGCATCTGGGCTGCCAGGATTTCAAACAGCTGAAAAACCATGTGCTGGCCCAGAACCATCTGGAGGGCCCGGCGGGCAAGCTGGCCCGCACGGTGCTGGCCGATGGCGAGTTTGACCCCCGGCGGTATCTGTTGCAGCAGCAGACCTGCCTGCAAAAAACCATGGAAGCCCTGGACCCCGTTGCATTCGGGGCGGCGCTGGAGGCCCTGCTTTCCGCCCGGCGGATCTTCATCCAGGCCAAAAGCGCTTCGGCCGCCATGGGGCAGCTGCTGTTTTTCCGGCTGCGGCGGCTGGGCCTCCCGGTGGAACTGCTGCCGGGCAGCGGCTCGGAGCTGCTGGAAGGGCTGGTCCAGGCCGGGGCGGGGGACCTGGTGGTGTTTTTCGGGTTCTCCAAGGTTTCGGCGGAAGGCCGGATGATCCTGCACCGGCAGAGGGAAGCGGGCTACCGCACCCTCTGCTTTACCGGGCGGCTGCATCCTCCTGCCGAGGAGCGGGCCGACCTGAACCTTTATGCCTACCGGGGGACCGACAAGGAATACCACTCCATGACGGCGGCCGCCGCCCTGGTGGATACCTTGGTGGTGGCCGCTTCCCAGCGGTTGGGCCCCGACGGTGCCGCCCACCTGAAAGAATTGCATCGGATGAAACAGGAATTCGGGAAATAAAAAAGACAAGTCAGGCCCCCGGTGAAAACCGGGGGCCTGACGATTCTATTGGAAGAAAGATTATTCTGAGGCGCGCAGGCGCTCCACCACTGAGTGACGGGCAGCGGCATGGCAGCTGGCCAGCGGAATCAGGATGCCCAGAGCCGCAAAGAGGGGCAAAGCGCCCACCAACGGAAGCAGATTCAACCGGTAGGTGTAGAACCAGAACAGATGCTCCAGTCCGTTGCCCAGCGTGGGCCCCAGCAGCAGGGAGAGTGCCAGCGTCAGGGCGGCGGCGCTCAGGGTATAAAGCAAACCTTCTGCCGCTAGCATGATCCGCAACTGGCGGCGGGTCATGCCGATGGCCTGCAACACGGCCAGCTCCCGGCGCCGGGCCGTGATGCCGGTGACCACGGCATTGAAGAAGTTCAGCACACCCACCAGCCCCACAATAAAGATAAGCGCCCCACCCAACAGCAGGAACATCTGCCGTATCCCGTCAAACTGCGCGGAGTAGACCGCCTTGCTCTCATAATCCAGCGAAGGATCCACGGTGCCGGTATAAGTGTGGAGAAAGGATTCCATTGCGGTTTCGGCGGCATCGTCGGTGGTGTTGAAGGTATAATACATGACGCTCTGGGTGCCGGTATCCCGGATAAAGGCATCCGCTCCCAGCACAAAGGCATCGTCGCCGTAGTAGCGGTAGCTCAACCCGTTGGGGACGAGGACCAGCGCCGTGACGGTGTACTGTACATCCCGGTAGGAAACGGCCCGGCTGTCCCAGGGGCGGTCCCCGCTGGTCACGGTGTCGTTGAGTTCGGGGATGACCTCTCCGGTGTCGGTGTAGTAGTATTCGTATTCATCCACATACCGCAGGGTGACAGTATCCCCCAGCCTGGCCCAATGGCTGTCCGGAACGACCTGACCGTAATCATCGTCGGTGTAGACCGCCGCAATGGCGTGGCTGTCCGGGTCGGACAGGGGGGCCAGGTCCCCCTCCACCACCTTCAGCTGGTCCAGAGCAAAATCCTCCATGCCGTAGAGCTGTGCCGAGACCGGCAGCAGGCCGTTTTCGTCCCGAGGAATGCTGTCCACCACCACGTCCAGCTGCTCGTGGGTGAGCCATTGGCTCTGGGCGGCACGGTAGTAGTCCTCGGTGACGAACTCCTCGATCCAACCGATCTTGCCGTAGATGCATCCGCCCTCGGCAATGCTACCCTGGCTCTGAATAGTATCAATGGTATTCTGGGAAAGGGCGGTGTCGGCGCTGAACAGGTTGCCGCTCTGGAACTTACTGGCGTCCGCCACCACGAAATCGGTAGTGGCGTAATGGGCCACAAACTTGTCCAGGTCAAACCCGCCGGTGAGGGTGGCGGTAAAGGTGAGCAGCACCAGCGCCAGGGAGAGGGAGAGAATCGTCAGCACCGTTTTGCCGGTGCTGCGGCGAAGGTTGGCTACGGCCATCCCCAGCAGCGAGGTCCCCCGGGCTGAGGAATGGTCCCGGCGGGAAACCTTACCCTCGGTATAGCGGACGGCCTCGATGGGGGAGACCCGCCCGGCCATCTGCCCGGGGCGCAGGCAGGAGAGCAACACGGTGGCGAGGGAGAACACCGCCGCCCCCACAAAAATCCAGGGATTGGCCGAAGCCACCACCGAGACGCTGTCCAGATTCCGAACCACCACGGGGGCCAGGGCACAGCCCGCCAGCCATCCCAGAAGCAAGCCTACGGGAATACCTGCCGCAGCCAGCAGCAGCGCCTGGTTACGCAGGATGCGGCGCAACTGCCGGGGCGTGGTACCAATGGTTTTCAGAAGGCCGTAAAATCGGATATCCCCGGCCACCGAGATCTGGAACACGTTATAAATGATGAGGTATCCGGTGAGCAGAATCAATGCCAGCACGCCCACAATCAGGAACAGCGTGGTGGAATCCAGCTTGGCGGAAATACTGGCGCCGGTATAGCCCCAGTTGACGCCAGTTGCAATGTAATGATCTCCAGGTGTTTCGTTCTGGTAGCCATGGTTTTGCAGGATAGCGGCCAGGTCCTCCCCGATGGAGCGGGCCCCGTGAGTCAGCATCACATCCATCGACCAGGTACCGGTCAGCCCGTCTTCCCCCGGTGGGACCACCCCCGCTTCATCCAGCATGGCCTGGGCCGCGGACTGGGTGACCAGCACATTGCTGGCGGTGCAGGCTTCATCGTAGTTCCACCAGCCGCACAGCGTAAAGGTGCGGGTGACTGTCCGTCCATCCAGCGGAATGTCCAGCGTAAACTGTGCGCCCAGTTCCGGCTCCACCCCCAGCAGGGCCAGCACGCGGGTGTCGGTGGCGGCTTCGGTATCCCTCTCAGGCAGACGGCCCTCCACGGGATCACAGAACATCCAATGGGCTTCGTTGGCATCGCAGTAGCTCACCTCCACATGGGCTTTGGCGAAAGGCCCGCCCTCGGGCATGCCCACAAACAGCCGTTTGCCCCAGGCCTCGATCAGCGGGTCGGTGCAGAGTTCGTCAATCTGCCCCGGTTCCAGCCGTTTGAAGGTGCCGTGGGCAAATCCGCCCGCCTGCCGGAAAGATGCCTGCTGCATCCCGTCGTTGATGGACAGGGCGATGGTGAACAGCGAGGTGAACAGCAAACTGGTCAGCGCGATGGCCAGCACGGCCACCAGGTTGCGGGTGCGGGCGGAGGACAAAGTTTTCAGACTCAGCCGCCGGATGCAGCGGCGGTTGGCAACGTTCAGCATATAGGACCCTCCCCTCAGCGTGCCACGATGTGGCCGTCCTCAATGCGGACGATGCGGTCGGCCAGTTGGGCGATCTCCTCATTGTGGGTAATCATCACCATCGTCTGGCGGAAGGTGCGGCTCATCGTCTTCATCAGGCTCAGCACGTCCTGGCTGGTGGCGGTGTCCAGGTTGCCGGTGGGTTCATCCGCCAGCAGGATGGCGGGCTTGGTAGCCAGCGCCCGGGCAATGGCCACCCGTTGCTGCTGCCCGCCGGAAAGCTGCCCCGGCAGACTGTGAAGTTTGCTTTCCAACCCCAGCGCCTGGATGATACGGTCTACGTGGGCGCGGTCCACCCGGGCGCCGTCCAGCTGGATGGGCAGCACGATGTTATCGTAGACGCTGAGTACCGGCACCAGGTTGTAGGCCTGGAACACAAAACCAATCTTGCGGCGGCGGAAAATGGTCAGCGCCTCCTCTTTCAGGGAGAAAATCTCCTTGCTGTCCACTGTGACGGTGCCGGAAGTGGGGCGGTCCAGCCCGCCCAGCATATGCAGCAGGGTGCTTTTACCGCTGCCCGAAGTGCCCACAATGGCGACAAATTCGCCCTCTTCCACCGAGAGGTCCACGCCGTCCAGGGCTTTCACCAGGGTGTCGCCGCTGCCGTAATATTTTTTCAGGGCATGGGTCTGTAAAATAGTCATGGTTGGCTCCTTTGCCTGTGATACAGAAAAAACGGGTATTGCAGAAGGATTCCCTTTCTGCAATACCCAGTATACAGCAACAATCTGTCGGCACACTTTCCAGAAAATGACAGGTTGGAAAGAATCATGAATGTCCGGTGAGGGCTTTTTGCCGCGGCAGATAGAGGGAGAAGGTGCTGCCTTGCCCCGGTGCACTGCGAACCCGGATGTATCCGCCCTGTCCGGCGACAATCTGCCGGGCCAGATACAGCCCGATGCCCAACCCTTCCGATGTCCGGGCGTCGGCACCGCGGACAAATCGGTTGAAGATGGCGCCTTGCTCACTTTCGGGAATGCCGGGGCCGGTATCGGCCACATCCAGCCGGCAGAAACTGTCGGTCAAAGTGGCGGAAAGGTCCACCCGGCCCCCAGCGGGGGTATATTTCACGGCGTTGTCCACCAGATTGTAGAGTGCCTCGGGGGTCCATTTGGGATCGAAACAGGCGGCGGCTTCGGTGGAATGCACCGTCAGGGTCAGTTTTTTCGTACGGGCGGCGGCACGGGCTTCCCCGGCGGCCTGTTCCATCAGGTCTGCCACGGGGCTGACCGTGGGGGCCAGCTGTAAAAGTCCGGTTTCCAGCCGGGAGGCGCGGAGGAGGTTTTCCAGCAGAAAATGCAGCTTTTCCGCCTGCTGGCACAGAGGGACCAGCCGGGCCCGCTGTACTTCGGAGAGGTCGGTCTCGTCCAGCAGCGCGGCGTAGAGCAGCACGTTGGACATCGGGGTGCGTGCCTGGTGGGAAATATCCGAAATCAGCGTCTTTACGGCGGCCTGCTCCTGTTCCAGCGCCCGGTTGGCGGCGGCGCTGCCGTGGAGCAGCCGGGCCATCCGGGCTTCCAGGGAGGAAAGGGCTGTTTCGTCGTAGGATTCCTCCACGAAACCGCCGTCAATGGCCTGGGTCAGCATCCGGTCCAGCCGGTGCATCGTGCGCCGGGCCTGCCAGAAGAACCAGGCCCCTACGGCTAGGGCAGCCAGCCCGACCAAACAGAAAAGTACCGGGATCATCGGGCGGCCTCCTCGTATTCCCACTGATAGCCCACACCGTAGACGGTGCGGATGGGTGGGTCGATGAGCTTGGCCCGCAGCCGCCGCATGGCTACCGAGAGGGCGTTTTCGTCCACAAATTCGCCGCCGTCCCACACCGCGTCCAGCAGTTGGGCACGGGTCAGCACCCGGCCGCGGTTTTCCACCAGCAGCCGCAGTAGTCGCTGCTCGGTACGGGAAAGCTCGATGTCCTGCCCATCCCGGCAGAATTCCAGCCGGGCAAAGTCAAAGACAAAGGCCCCCTGCCGGTAGAGGGTTTCTGCCCCGGCCCGGCGGCTGCGCAGCAGGTTTTTCACACGGGCCCGCAGCACCGCCAGCGAGAAGGGCTTGGTCACATAGTCGTCGGCGCCCAGTTCCAGGCCTCGCACTTCGTCCAGCTCCATGTCGTTGGCGGTCAGGATCAGCACCGGCAACTGGCTGGCATGACGGATCTGTGCCAGCAAATCCAGCCCGCTGCCGTCCGGCAGATTGATGTCCAGAATCACGAGATCCCAGCCGCCCCGTTGCAGCAGGGTACGGCCTTCAGCCAGTGTGGAGGCCAGCGTGCAAGTGTATTGCTCCAGCGTCAGGCAGAGCCCCTGTCCCAGGGCGGTATCATCTTCCACAATAAGAATGTGTTCGGCCATGGCGGCCCCCTCCTTTGCAAGGGATAAAAAGGAATTTATTAAGAACGGACCGGTACGGTTGCCGGAACAGGGGACAAGGCGGAAAAACACCGACCGTTACAGTACAAGGTACTCTTCCGGCTTTCATGGCGACTATCATGCTCCCATGTTGGCGGCTTCTTCCCATGGAAATCTTTTGCCGGTCCAGTTCCAGTATAGCGAGTTCGTTCCGGCATGGCAAACAAAATTTCCGCAGATTGCTTGAATAAAGCCTGGTGCAGGCCGGAGCATACGGAGGACCGGGCTGTAGAAGTCAGAGGCGCTGTACAAGCAGCGCAAACTGATCCACTACCTGTTCCTTGGTCATCCGGCTGCCTCGGGTCAGCCACCACTGGGCGCAGTTGATGACAGCACCGCTGTACAGCACGGCCAGCAGTTCGGGATTCTGCCCGGGATTGGCCCCCGCCTGGGCAGCGGTACGAAAATGTTGCTTCATGTCCCGCTCCAGCTGTTCGTTCAAAACCCCGAGCACAACGGTCTTTCCGTTGCTGTTCAGGATGGTGCGCACTATGCCCTGGTTCTCTTCCAGAAAATCCAGCAGGGACCGATGTCAATTATCTTTCGTCTGTTCGCTTATGAGAACGATTGGTTTCTGAAAGGAGTTTTTTCTATGAATATTTACAGTACTTTCTATCGTCCCAACAAACCCCAGAGGATCGAGCAGCGCAAAGCCCACATTGTGGGCGGTGGCATCGCGGGATTGGCCGCAGCGGTCTTTCTGATCGACGACGCAGGCATGCCCGGCAAGAACATCACAATCTACGAAAAGCGTCGGGATATGGGCGGCTGCTGCGGTGTCATCGGCACGGAGGGCGCTTACATCTGTCCTGGTGAGCGGGAACTGGAACCCACATGGAATGTCTGTGGTATCTTTGCAGTAAGATTCCCTCGTTGGATACTCCGGGACGCACAGTGCTGGACGAGACGGTGGATGTGAACCGGGAATCCGCCATCCATTCGGAGTGCCGCTGCCTGGTAAAGCAGGGGCATATCTGGCAGGATGTACACGACTACCGCATGGACCCGGAAACTGCCGCCCGGCTGCAGAAATTCCTCACCGAGCCGGAAGAACACCTGGAGGATATGACCATCGAGGAGTATTTCGGCAAAGACAGCCCCTTCTTTTCGTCAGCCATGTGGTGGTGCTTCCATCCCATGCTGGCCTTCAAGCCTTACCACAGCGCCCTGGAAGCCAAACGGTATCTGGCGCGGTTTGGTCTGGCCAACCGCATCGATTACCTGGAGGGCACCCTGCACATCAAGCGCAATGAGTACGACTCCATTATCAAGCCCATCATGGTCTGGTTGCAGAAAAAGGGAGTACACTTCCAATACGGCTGTGCGGTGTATGACCTGGAGATGGACGATGCCTGCAACACGGTGTACGGGATCAAGTCCAAATTGGATGGTCTGGACACGCGCATTCCGGTGGATGTCAAGGATTATGTGTTCGTGACCAGCGGTTCGCTGATGACCAATGCCCGTTTCGGAGATAATACCCATGTGGCGGAGACCAACCGCAGCACCGAAGAACTGGGACTTTTCGATATCTGGTGCAACCTGGCCAAGCGCAACGAGAAATTCGGCCACCCGGAAAAGTTCCTTGGCCAGATCGACAAGACCAAGTGGATGAGTTATTTCATCACCATCAAAGATTATCCCGAGTTCTTCCAGCGGCTGGAACGAATGACGGGCAGCCCCAGCGGCACGGGCGGTATCATCACGGTGAAGGATTCCGGTTGGGAAATCAGTTTGATGCTCTATGACCGGGACTACTTCCCCGACCAGTGGGTCAACAACGAGGATGCGCTGTGGGGAGACGGCCTCTTCGGGGAGCGCCTGGGCGACTATATCAAAAAGCCCATGGCGGAGTGCACGGGGGAGGAGATCTTGCTGGAGATCCTTTACCACTTCGATATGCTGGACATTCAGAACGAGGTACTGGCTCACGCCCACATTTCCACCTGCATGATGCCTTACATCACCAGCCAGTTCATGCCGCGCACCGGCACCGACCGTCCCCGGGTGGTTCCGGAGGGTTGCACCAACCTGGCGTTCACGGGGCAGTTTGTGGAGATTCCCGGCGACGTGGTCTTTACCATCGAAACGTCGGTGCGCACCCCGCTGCAGGCGGTGTACCAGCTCACCGGTCTGGAGAAAGAACTCATCGGGGTCTATCCCGCTGAGTATGACATGCGCTATTTCCTGGAGCGGATGAAGAAGTTTGCCGGCATCGAAGGACCTGTCACCGAGAAGGACCTGCCCAAGATCAATCCCCTGAAAATCCCCGAACTGAAGCGTCAGCTGCTGGATAAGGTCAACAGCATTCCGCCCTACTACATCATGTACCAGGGCAAGGACCGCAGTGTGGCACAGAAGAAAGCGGTACTGGATCCCCAGTTCCCGAAAGTCTGACCCCGGACCTTTCCCGACAGAAAGAAAAGCGTGAATCTTTTTCAAGATTCACGCTTTTTGCTGTCAGTCCAAATCTTCTCCGTTGGAGGCGATTACCTTTTTGTACCAGGCAAAGCTGTCCTTGCGGGAACGGGCCAAACTGCCGTGGCCGGTATCGTCCATATCCACATAGACAAATCCGTACCGTTTGCGCATCTCCCCGGAGCCGGCACTGACAATGTCAATCCATCCCCAAGGGGTGTAGCCCATCACGTCCACACCGTCCAACTCAATGGCATCTTTCATGGCCCGGATGTGGGTACGATAGAAATCGATGCGATAGGTGTCATGCACCTTTCCGTCTTCCGCCACGGTGTCCACGGCCCCCAGACCGTTTTCGACCACCATGATGGGAAGCCCATAGCGGTCATACAGATTGTGGAGTACGATGCGGAATCCCAGCGGGTCAATGGTGATGCCCCACTCGGTGCAGGGGAGATAGGGGTTGGCTTCCCCCAGATTCAGTGGGTCACCGCTTTGTTTGCCTTGCTGGCGCGCCGCCAGGGTGGAGCGATAGTAACTGATGGAGATAAAA
This sequence comes from uncultured Subdoligranulum sp., assembly GCA_904374465.1. GTDB lineage: Bacteria > Bacillota > Clostridia > Oscillospirales > Ruminococcaceae > Gemmiger. The sequence continues at coordinate 350 of CAJFFY010000026.1, read as the reverse complement.
TCCACACAGCCTTCCCGCAGGATCTGTGCATCTTCCGGTTCCATCTGCACCTGGATGCCCTGCCGTTTATAGTACTGCAGCTGGTAAGAAGGGTAAAAACCGCGGCACTGTACGTCCGAATAAAAATAATTCCGGCAGGAAGCTTCCCAGGCCGCCTGTACGTCTTCCGGAGCGCAAGTCTTAGGATAGAATGAGGAGGTGGCAGACTATGACATGGCCTTTTGAGAATGATACCAGTGCCATTATTGGCATTGATCCGGCTGTAATCAAAGCGGCATTGGAGGACCCGGACAAGTCCCATGTGGACGAGATGCTGGCCTTTGCGGAGCAGGCGGGCCGGGAGTATGAGG
>CAJFFY010000025.1 GCA_904374465.1 uncultured Subdoligranulum sp. | reverse complement strand
GGCCCGGACGTCGGCCTCGGGCACCACGCTGTTGATGCCGCCGTGGGTCTGGGTGGAAAGGGACGCCGCGCAGCAGGCGAACCGGGTGATGGCGCCCATTTCCTCGACGGTCAGCTCCTCCGGCGCCTTGCCCAGACGCAGGAACTGGCTCATGGCGCTGCCGCCGAAGATGTCCCCGGCGCCGGTGGTGTCGATGACATGCAGCCCCGTGGGGGAGGCCACCTCCCCACAGCCGTTGCGGTTGGCAAAGTAGCTGCCCTTGGGGCCCAGCGTGGCGTAGACCAGCTTGACGCCGTACTCCTTCAGCAGCTTCTGGGCGCCTTCCTCGGGGGAAAGGCCCCACAAAAACTCAATCTCCTCGTCGCTGATCTTGACGATGTCCGCCTGGTGCAGACCCCATTCCATCTGCTCTTTCGCCGCCGCGTCGTCCGGCCACAGGGGCTTGCGCAGGTTGGGGTCAAAGCTGATGCGTTTGCCCTGTTTCTTCGCGTAAGATACCGCCGCCTGCGTGGCGGAGCGGGCCGGGGCGTTGGTCAGGCTCAGGGTCCCGAAGTGGAACACCTTGCAGTCGTCCAGCAGCTTGTAGTCGATTTCCTCGCTGCGCAGGCAGGTGTCGGCGCCGGGCTTGCGGGCAAAGCTGAAGGACCGGTTGCCGGTGGCGTCCAGCGTCACAAAGGCCAGCGTGGTGAAGACCGACGGGTCGGTGACGATGCCCCCGGTGCCGATACCCAAAGTATCCAGCGTGCCCTTGAGCAGGTGGCCGAAGGCGTCGTCCCCCACCTTGCCGATCAGCGCGGTGGTGCAGCCGTATTGCTGCAGCGCCGCCAGGAAGTTACCCGGCGCGCCGCCCGGCTGGGCTTTCAGGGTGGGATACCCAGCGTCGTCGGTGGATACGGGGGCGAAGTCGATGAGCAGTTCGCCCAATGCCACTACATCTTTCATGTGAAAAACCTCCCGGAATCATACCTTTTTTGCAAGGACCGTCCCGGCAAACCGGGACCAGTCACGGTTTTCTTTATTATACAACACCGGACCGGCCACAACAAGCACCGGGCCCCCTATCGGCGCGGAAAAATGTCAATTTTTTCACAGTCCCGTTCTGTCATTTTCCACCATGCAAAGTGCAAAAAGCAGCGGTCTGCCAAGGGCTGATCTTCCCCTTTTTCGATTTTCTCCATTTTCCCCTTGCATTTGCGCCGGGTTCATGGTATAGTTACTGCTTGAAAAGGGAGTAGTTGTAAGTCGCACCGTCAACATCCCGATTCCGCAAGGAATCTGGCGGAGCGCGCCCAGAATGTGGTAACAAGACTTTTCGGCCGGGTATAATACCCAGGGGCCGGGAAGTCTTTTTTGTTTGCCCGCGCCCCGACAGCCCCCGGTACACTTTACAAGAGAGGCGAGAACGTATATGCAAAAACCGTATTTCAATCTGTCCCCCCAGGAGGCGCTCACCCAGCTGGGTGCCACCTCCGGCGGCCTGAGCCGCGCCGAAGCGGAACAGCGGCTGGCCCAGTACGGGCCCAACCGGCTGGCCGAAGGTGAAAAAAAGAGCTGGATTGCCGTCTTTGCCGAGCAGTTCAAGGACCTGCTGGTGGCCATCCTCATCGTGGCGGCCATCATCTCGATGTTCTCCGGCAACCTGGAGAGCACACTGGTCATCTTTGCGGTGTTGATCCTCAACGCCGTGCTGGGCACCGTGCAGTACTTCAAGGCGGAAAAATCCCTGGAAAGCCTGAAAGCCATGAGCGCCCCGTCGGCCAAGGTTCTGCGGGACGGCCAGCGGATGGAAGTGCCCGGCGACCAGGTGGTGCCCGGCGACATTGTGGAGCTGGAAGCCGGCGACCTGATCGTGGCGGACGGCCGCATCCTGAACAGCTGGTCGCTGAAGGTGAACGAAAGCTCCCTGACCGGTGAGTCCGAAGCGGTGGAGAAGACCCGCGAAGCCATTCCCGGCGCCGAGGTAGCCCTGGGCGACCAGAAGAACATGGCCTTTTCCGGCTCGCTGGTGACCTACGGCCGCGCCACCATGGTGGTGACCGGCACCGGCATGAACACCCAGCTGGGCCGCATTGCCGACCTGATGAACCAGACCCAGCAGCGCAAGACCCCGCTGCAGAAAAACCTGGACGACTTTTCCGGCAAGCTGGCCGTGGTCATCATGGTCATCTGTGCCGTGGTGTTCCTGCTGTCGGTCTTCCGCAACGGCATGGGCGTGCTGGATGCCCTGATGTTTGCCGTGGCCCTGGCCGTGGCGGCCATTCCCGAAGCGCTGAGCTCCATCGTAACCATCGTGCTGGCCATGGGCACCCAGAAGATGGCCCGCCAGAACGCCATCATCAAGGAACTGAAAGCCGTGGAAAGCCTGGGCTCGGTGCAGGTGATCTGCTCCGACAAGACCGGCACCCTGACCCAGAACCGGATGACCGTGCAGACCATCTGGGCGGACGGCACCCTGACCAAGGGCACCGACCTGGAGCTGGCCAACGACGCCCAGCGCGCCCTTTTGAAGATCGCCGTGCTGGACAGCGACGCCACCATCAACCCCGAGACCGGCGCTCCGGTGGGCGACCCCACCGAGGTGGCCCTGGTCCAGCTGGGCAACTACTTCTATGTGGAAGCTCCGGTCTACCGCAGCCAGCATCCCCGCCTGGCGGAGCTGGCCTTTGACTCGGACCGCAAGCTGATGAGCACCCTGCACAACACCGACGACGGCCCGATGCTGTTCACCAAGGGCGCCATCGACGTGCTGCTGGACCGCTCCACCAAACTGCTGACCGCCGACGGCGCCGTGCCCATGACGCCGGAGCGCCGTGCCGAGATTGAGCGGGTCAACCGGGAAATGTCGGAAAACGGCCTGCGCGTGCTGGCCTTTGCCCAGCGTCCCCTGCCCGAAGCCCGGCTGCTGACGCTGGACGACGAACAGGACTACACCTTCGTGGGCCTGATTTCGATGATTGACCCGCCCCGTCCCGAGAGCGTACAGGCCGTGGCCGAGGCCAAGAAAGCCGGCATCCGCACCGTGATGATCACCGGCGACCACAAGGTCACCGCCACCGCCATTGCCAAGCAGATCGGCATCTTTACCGAGGGCGACATGGCCGTGGACGGCGTGGAGCTGGACGGCATGTCCGACGCCCAGCTGGACGAAAAGCTGCCCCACATTGCGGTGTACGCCCGGGTATCGCCCGAGCACAAGATCCGCATTGTGACGGCCTGGCAGCGCCGGGGCTGCATTGCCGCCATGACCGGTGACGGCGTCAACGACGCCCCCGCCCTGAAGAAAGCCGACGTGGGCGTGGCCATGGGCATCACCGGCACCGAGGTGAGCAAGGACGCCGCCGCCATGATTCTGGCGGACGACAACTTTGCCACCATCGTCAAGGCCGTGCTCAACGGCCGCAGCGTCTACGCCAACATCCGCAACGCCATCCAGTTCCTTCTGTCCGGCAACATGGGCGCCATCCTGGCGGTCATCTACGCCTCGCTGGCGGGCCTGAGCGTGCCCTTCCAGCCGGTGCACCTGCTCTTCATCAATCTGCTCACCGACAGTCTGCCCGCCATCGCCCTGGGCATGGAACCCGCCCGGCCCGGTCTGATGGACCAGAAGCCCCGCGACCCCAACGCTTCGATGATGGACAAGCCCATGCTGAGCCATGTGTTCGGCCAGGGCCTGATGATCGGCGTGGTGGCGATGATCGCCTTCTATATCGGCCTGGCCCAGGGCGGCGCCGCGTTGGCCAGCACCATGGCCTTTGCCACCCTGACGCTGGCTCGACTGTTCCACGGCTTCAACTGCCGCGGCACCGAGTCCATCTTCCGGCTGGGCCTTTCCGGCAACCCCTACTCGCTGATGGCCTTCGGCACCGGCGTGCTGCTGCTCGCCTTTGTGCTGTTTGTGCCCGCCCTGGAAGGACTCTTCCTGGTGGCGCCCGTCAACGGGTTCCAGCTGCTGTGCATCATCGGGCTGGCCTTCCTGCCCACCCTGCTGATCCAGCTGTCCCGCGTGATTCGCGGCAAGTAATCATTTTGCCAGAAGAGGCGACACCCATGGGTGTCGCCTCTTTTTTGACCTCATACAAAATTATTTACAACTTTTTGGGGAAAACGTCACTTGCACCCCCATGGGTCCCCCCTGTACACTGGTAATAGAGAGACGGTCGGCACCGTGAATTTTGCCGCGGTGCAATCGGGACCGCCGGGAGGAGTACCATGAAACGAACCATCGCCTGCCTTTTGACTGCCGCCCTGCTGGCCGCCCCATTGGCCGGCTGCGGCCAGACTTCCACCCCGTCGTCGGCTGCCGTGGCCACCGCCACACCGGCGGCCACCGCTGCCCCTACCCCCACACCGGAACCCACAGCCACCCCGGCGCCCACGGCAACACCGGAACCCGTCACCTATACCCCCGGCGTGCGCACCGAGGACGGCTACACCAACACCTCGCTGGGGTTCCTGTTCTCCCCCAGCGAAAACATGGTGCTGGCCACCGAGGAGGAGATGCAGGCCCTGATGCAGAACGGCGCCGATTTTGTCTACGGCGACGCCCCCAACAGCGACCAGCTGATGGAACAGGTGCAGCAGACCGCCGCTTACGAGCTGGTGGCGGTGGATGTGGCCACCGGCAGCAGCGTCATCATCGGCACCGAGACGCTGGCCATGGAGGGCATTGACGAAACCCAGTACATCGCAGCCATCCAACAGCAGCTGAGCCAGGTGGACGCCATGCAGGTGACCTTTGACGACCCCGGCACGGTGACCCTGGGCGAGACCACTTTTACCGGCGTGACCTACACGGCCGCGGCCAACGGCATGCAGTCTTCCCAGACCATGCTGCTGAAAAAGATCGACAACACCATGTGCATGATTGTGCTGGCCTACAGTGACCCCACCCAGTACCCCGCCCTGCTGAACTGCTTCACCACCATCTCGGCGGTGTAAACTCGCAGAAAGAGCACCGGCCCCCTTGCAAAGGGGCCGGTGCTCTTTCTGTATTTTTTTAGCGCTTATTACAATTTGTATATCTTTTTGAAGCCAGATGGATTTTTTCGCAAAACCAGGGCGGTTCAGGATTTGGTCTTTGCGGCGCGTCGCCTGCGGGCCGCCACGGCCAGCACCGCCAGCAGAACCAGTGCAGCGCCGGGCAGTACCAGCAAGGGCAGCGGCAAGGTACGCTGGGGCACCTCTGCCAGGGCATTGTCCCCGGCCTGCAGCGGGCAGACCAGGTAGCTGCCGTCGGCGGTGGTTTCCGCCTTGCGCCAGTTGCCCTCACTGTCGCGCAGATACAGATCCACCCGCTCCCGGGTGGGCAGATAGTGCAGCCGCACCCCATCTGCCATACTGTCCGGCAGGGTGAACTGCCAGCTTTCCACCGTACCGGCGGGGGCCTGGTCCACCCCTTCGGTCAGGGTCAGCGCCCCTTCCCCGAAGGAGCCATCCGCCAGCATCACCGGGCGGCCGTCCTGCCGTTGGTCGGCGCTTTCCACCGTCGTGGTATAGGGGGTGTAGACCGCCGTAACGGTCTGGTCAAAGAAGATTTCTCCCTGGGGCAGGTTCTGCCAGCTACCGGTGCAACCTGCCTTTTCGGGAACGGCGGGGGCTGTGGCCGGGTCAAAGGCCTGTCCGTATTCCACCGGCAGGCAGGCCACCGTCCGGTCGTCCGCCACAAAGGTCACCGTCACGGAGGCAAAGGCCTCGGGCCAGCCCTCCTCCCGGGTCAGAGCGGCAAAGTCCTCGTAAGCCATGGGCTCGGCCTGGTCCGCGTAACTCACACCGTCGATTCCGCCCAGGGTATCGCTGACAAAGCGGTTGTTCTGGACCGTGCTGACATTGTCCTGCAGTTCGTTGACGGCATTGCCCAGGTCGTCCTCCGCCAGAAGGGTACCGGCGATGGCCCCCACTTGTTCGGTGCCGGCCACTTCCACCATGGCACGGCAATCGGTCAGGGTGTACCCGCTGCCCGCAATGCCGCCCACGGCGCTGTCGCCGGACAGCCGTCCCTTGGCGGCACACTGGCGGATCACCGTCTTGCTCTGGCCGGCAATACCGCCCACGAAATCCGCATCTTCCTCCAGCAGGTCGGCGATGCTGCAGCTCTGGCGCACCGTGCCCAGCTCCATGCTGCCCACAATGCCGCCGGCGCATTTCTTTTTGGCCTGTACCGTTCCCTGGTTGGTGCAGCTGCGCACCACAATACGGGTCTGGTAGGTCATATTCAGCGAGCTGCTGCCGCTGATCCTGGTATCATCTTCCGGGTCCAGGTCGTTCTCCCGGGCCATGGCGCCGGTGATGCCGCCGGCATTCAGGTCGGCATACACCGTCCCGGCGTTGAGACAGTTATAGACCTTGCCTTCGGTATCGCCGTCGGTGTCCTGGTCGGACACATCCTCGAACAGGGTCCCTTGGCCGGCGTTTTCGGCAGCCCCCAGCAGCGTGTTGCCGATCTTGTTCATCTGCTGGGTGATGGCTTCGATGTCCCGGATGAGGGCCTGGGTATGGTCGCCGGTATCGGTGTTAAGGGCGTCCACCCCGTCGGCAATGGCCGTCAGACTGCCGCTGAGACTGTTGCGTGCGGCGGTGATGGCGTCCCGGTTGTTCAGTTCCACATCGGGGATTGTCACCGACGCCTGCCCGTCCAGCGTGGCATTGCCCTGGGCGGTGGCGCCGCCTCCAAGGCCGAGGCCGGCTCCGGCACCGGCCTCGGCCTGTGCCTGGGATTCCGTCTGTTTGTCCAGTTCCAGCGACGGGGCGCGGTGGGGCTGTCCATGGGCTTCCTCACTGCGGTCGGAAGCCGGTTCCTCCGCCGGGGCACTGTCCGGCTGTTCCGCCGCCGACTCTGCCGGTGCGGTGGGTTCGGGCGTGATCTCCGGCGTGGGGATCGGGGCAGGCTCCGCCGTCGGTTCCGGTGTGGGGAGCGGCGTGGGTTCCGCCGTGGGTGCGGGGGTACTTTCCGGTGTCGGGGTGGCCTCCGGGGTGGGTGTGGCGGTGTCGCCCGCCTCCACTGTGACATCGGTGGAGTGGGAACCACTGCCCTGGGCTTCCCCGCCCACGGCAGCCCCGGCACCCGCACCGCCGGCGGCATCCCCCTGCCCGGTCAGATTGGCCAGGGCGGTGACCGTCAGGTCCTGGGTGCCGATGTTCACACCGTTTTTCACCTGCTCCAGCAGGGACTCCACGGCATTGCGGGCGCTGTCCACCCGGTTTTGCAGGTCGGCAAACCGGGCATTGAGCTCACTGGAGGATGCCGACGCGTCCTGGGTGGCCTGGTTCATCAGGCCCTGCAGGGTGTTCAGTTCCCCCTGCAGCTGCTGCAAGGTATCCTGGCTGTACTGCAGCACGCTGGAGGGTTCCATCTGGCCCACGATGCCGCCGCCTTCCTTGCGGGCATGGACGGTGCCGTAGTTGACGCACCCTTCCACATACCCGGTCTGGCTGCCTGCAATACCGCCCACATTGTAGCCGATGTGATCGTACCCCACGGCGCCGCGGTTGACACAGCCCCGCACCACCCCCGTGGAATTGCCCGCCACACCGCCGATATCGGTGATGTCGGCGGCGTTTTCGGTGGTGAGCAGATCCTTGACGGTCAGGTCGTCCAGCTTGACGTCGTTCTGGCTGACCGTGGTGTTGACTTCCGCCTGGTTGGTACACTGGGAGATGACCCCGTCGTTCTGCCCCACCAGGCCGCCCACGAAGTGATCCCCGTAGACGCTGCCCGCCACCGTGCAGCCGGTGATGACGCCGGTGACAGTGTTGGTGCCGGCAATGCCGCCCACCCGGCTGGTTCCGGTGACGGTACCATTGACCGAGCAGTTGCGGATGGTGCCGTCGTTCTGCCCCGCCAGGCCGCCCACAGTGGTGCGGGTGCCGCCCGGCTGCACGGTGCCGCTGAGGTGCAGATCCTCCACCACGGCATCCTTTTGCAGGTAGCGGAACAGCCCCTGCACGCTGCCTTCGGCCGTGAGGGACAGCCCGCTGAGGGTATGACCGCCGCCCTCCAGCGTACCGCCGAAGGTGGGGATGCCGGAGAAATCGCTGCCGCTCAGGTCCAGATCGGCGGTAAGGACCACCGTGCGGCCGCGGCTCCAGCTGTCCAGGCGGCAGTCCCGGGCCAGGGCTTCCAGCTGGTCAACGGTGGCAATTTCCAGGATCTGGGGTTCGGTTTCGGCCGCCCGGACCGCCGGTGCCCCCAGCGTTGCCACCATGCACAGGCTGGCCAGCGCCGCAAACAGGCGTTTTATGGATGATGGTTTCATACTTCCTCCCCCTCGGTATAGTTCTGTGCCCAGTCGGCGGCGTCCTGGGGCAGGGCGTAATCCGGCCTGGCGGGCTCGATGGTGGTGCCGGCCGTGACGGCGGCGTTCAGGGTGCCGTTGAGGGTGCCCTTGATTTCGGCGTCGATGACACCATTCACATAGCCCCGCACCCGACCGCTGACCCGCATGGTTCCGGTGGCGGAACGGTTGATCCGGGTCAGGTCGATGGGCGCTTTCATGGCAAAGCTGGTGCGCTCCACAATCCAGTCGCCGATGAGCAGGATCTGGGGCAGCACCGCCAGCACCAGCACAATGGAGATAATGGTACCGCGGCCCAGGCAGTTGCCAATGGCGGCAATGACCGGGTTGGTGGTCATCCGTCCGATCAGCACGCCGGCCACCGCCAGGATGGTACCGGAGGTGAAGATGGTGGGAAACGCCTCATTGAGGGCCGCCACGATGGCCTGCCGGGGCGGCAGCCGCTTTTTCAGGTCCCCGTAATGGCTGGAGATGACGATGGCGTAGTCGATGTTGGCGCCCATTTGGATGGCATTGACGATGAGATACCCCAAGAAATACAGCGGCTCGTTCTGCAGGGTGGGCACCGCAAAGTTGATCCAGATACTGCCCTGGATGACCACGATGAGCAGCAGGGACAGCCCCACCGACTGGAAGGTGAACAGCAGAATGAGCACCACGAAGAGGGCGGACAAAATGCTGATGAGGATGTTGTCCTGCCCGAAGGAGCTGGACAGGTCCTTGACGTTGGTGGAGTTGCCCACCACATAGGTATCGCCGGAATAATACTGGGCCAGGATGCCGTGGATGGTATCCAGGAAGGCCATGGTTTCGTCGCTTTCCTCCGGCAGGTTCAGGTAGACCACCATCCGGCTGTACTTGTCGCTCTGCAGCTGGACCTGGGCCCAGTTGAGCTGGTCGAACAGGTCGTCCACCGTCTTTTGCATATCCCCTTCCAGTGTAATGTTGCCGTCCTTCATCTCCTTTTGCAGGAACATGAACATGTCAAACAGCGGGACCTTGTAATCCCCGATGCCGCTGAGCACACTGCCATACTGGTCCTGGTCCACGGCGTAGGCCACGTACAGGGCCTCGGCCACCTCGTAGTCGGTGCCCGCCAGCTCGGAAAACTGGCGCGGCGTCACCGCATCGGCCAGCATGTAACCGTCCTCGGCCTCGGTATTGGCCAGACCCTGGCAGGACTTGACCTCCGGGCAGGCCTCCAGCTGCTGCAGCACCGCCCGCTCGGCGTCGTAGTTGCCCTTGGGCACAATGATGGCCAGCATGTTGTCGTTGCCAAAGGCAGTCTTGATCTTCTGGTGGGCGATCTGGCTTTCGCTCTGTTTCGCGGTGACCAGATCGGTGAAGCTGTAGCAATAGGGGCACTGGTTGGCCAGCACGGCCGCCACCGCCGCCACCACCACAAACACCGGCGGGATAATCCACCGGGTGACCACGTCAAACTTGCCCAGGAAGTTGATCTGGGGGATGAGCTTGCGGTGCCGGGTGGCGTCGATCTTTTTGCTGAACAGCATGAGCAGCCCGGGCATGAGGGTAAACACCGACAGCAGACTGAACAGAATGGCCTTGATGAGGACGGTGGCCATGTCCCGCCCGATGCCGAAATGCATGAAGGCCAGCGCCCCCAGGCCGGAGATGGTGGTCAGCGAGGAGGAGCTGATTTCCGGGATAGCCTTGGCCAGGGCGGTAATGCAGGCTTCCCGGGTGTCCTTGGTCTCGTGCTCGTCGGAGAAGCGGTGGCACAGAATGATGGCGTAGTCGATGGCCAGGGCCAGCTGCAGAATCACCGTCACCGAGTTGGAAATGAAGGAGATGGTACCGCACAGGAAGTTGGTGCCCATATTGAGCACGGCCGCCGCCCCGAAGGTGAGCAGCAGCACCGGCACCTCGGCATAAGAGCGGGAAGTCAGCGTCAGCACCACCACGATGATCACCGCGGCAATGACCAGAATGACCCCCATCTCGTTGGCCAGATCGGCGGACATATCCTGCCCCACCTGGGTGTCGATGCACAAGTCCTGCCCGGCCAGCGCCTCCCGGATGCCCTGCACGGCATCGATACTGACCGGATCGGTCTCGGTGCCGTCAAAGGTGACGGTGTACAGGGCCGAAGCGTCCTTGTAATGGTCGGCGGTGGTGTCAAAGTCCACACTGTAGACCCCGTCCACCCCCTCGATGGTCTGCTGCAGCGCGGCGGCGGTGTCCGGCGAAACGTTGGACACCATGACCCGCGCCGTGCCGAAGGTGGTGAAGTTGTCGTTCATCACCGTCAGGCCCTGGCGGGTCTCGGTGTCGGCGGGCAGGTAGGTGGTAATGTCATTTTCCACCTTGACCCAGCCCGAAGCCACCACGCTGAATACCAGCGCCAGGATGTACAGCAGAAAGAACAGATTGCGCTTATCCACAATGAAAGCGGCAACCTTTTCCATTCCGCTGGTTTTCGGTTTTGTCTGCTGCAATGTACAGTCCCTCCGTTCGATAGAAAAACAGCCCCCGGCGGGAGCTGTTTTTTTATTGTATCCGCTTCCAGGGCGACATGCCATATACAAAGTTGAACATTTGTATAAAGATCAGACACTTTTTCAAAAAATGCGCAAAAAAATGCCGGGCGCCCAGGGCGTCCGGCAGCGGGGATCAGTTCCGTTCCGACAGGAACGGACCGTTGAAAACATATTCGTCCAGGCGGCGGAAGGCCTCCTCCACCCGGGTGCGGGGCAGCGCCAGATTCATCCGGATGGCGCAGGGGCCGTGGAACATCCGGCCATCCTGCCAGGCCACGCCCACATCCCAGCCGGCGTGCAGCACCTCGTCCAGAGTGCGGCCATGGGCTTCACACCAGCCGGTGCAATCCAAAAAGAGCATGTAGGTTCCCTCCGGCCGGGCCACCGACACCCCGGGGAACCGGGCGTCGATGAAGTCGCAGGCATAGTTGCAGTTGCCCGACAGCACCTGGCACAGCTCGTCCACCCAGGCCTTGCCCTCCGGCCGGTAGGCGCCGATGAGGGCATGCATGGACAGCACGTTCATCTCGTTGTAATGGCACTTGGCGGACTTGGCCACCACCCGGTCCCGAAGGGTGGGATTGTAGATGATGTGGTAGCTGCCCACCAGACCCGCCAGATTGAAGGTCTTGCTGGGGGCGTACAGGGCCACCGTGCGCTGGCGGGCATCCTCGCTCACCAGTTGGGTGGGAATATGCCGGTGGCCGTTGAGCAGGATGTCCGACCAGATCTCATCGGAGATGACCACACAGTCGTTGCGGCGGTAGACCTCCATGGCCTGCTCGATTTCCTCCCGGGTCCAGACACGGCCGCAGGGATTGTGGGGCGAGCAGAAGATGGCCACATGAATGTGGTATTGCTTGAGCTTGGCGTCCATATCGGCGTAATCCATCCGCCACACGCCCTGGGCGTCTTTGACCAGGGGGGAGTGGACGATGCGGTAGCCGTTGTTTTTCAGCACATTGGTGAAGCCGATGTAGGTGGGACTGTGCAGCAACACTCCATCGCCGGGGGCGGCGAAGCAGCTTACCGCCGACATCACCCCGCCCAGCACGCCGTTTTCGTAACCGATGCAATCCCGGGTGAGCAGCGCAGGGTCGGCGCCGTGGCGGGTCACCTGCCAGTCGATGATGGCGTTGTAGTAGGCATCGGTGGGGCTGAAATAGCCGAAAGCCGGGTGCTGCACCCGCCGGAGGATGGCCTCCTGGATGGTGGGCACGGTGGGGAAGTTCATGTCGGCCACCCACATGGGGATGGCGTCAAAGCCGGGTTTGGGGGCGCCGGGCGCAAAACCGCCCGGTTGGCCCAGGCCGTCTACCGCAATGGCGTCCTGGCCATGGCGGTCCATCAGCGTGGTGAAATCGTATTGCATAAAGGATGGTCCTTTCCGGTGGCAGCATGCCATCTGTTTTTACCGGCATTATACCACAAAAACCATCCGTGCAACAGTCATCCGTGGTGGGCGTCGCAGTGACCGCAGCTTTCGCAGCAGGGGAACTGCTGCTTGTCATAGTCGATGCCGTGGCGGTCATAGTAGTCCTTCAGGGCCAGCTTGATGGCCTCCTCGGCCAGGACCGAACAGTGGATCTTGTGGGCGGGCAGACCGTCCAGTGCCTCCACCACCGCTTTGTTGGTGACTTCCAGCGCCTGGGACACCGGCTTGCCCTTGATCATCTCGGTGGCCATGGAGCTGGAAGCGATGGCGCTGCCGCAGCCGAAGGTTTCGAACTTGGCGTCGGTGATGGTGTCGTTGTCGATCTTGAGGTAGATTTTCATGATGTCGCCGCACTTGGCGTTGCCCACCTCGCCCACGCCGTCGGCGTTCTCGATGACGCCCACATTGCGGGGATTGCGGAAATGGTCCATTACGGTCTCACTGTATAAAGCCATGGAAAACGCTCCTTTTTGTTTGTGTCAGGGAAGAATGTAGGGACGGGCCCCGCTCTGCAGTTCCCGCCAGACGGGAGAGATGCTGCGCAGGTAGGTGACCACCTGGGTGACGGCATGGATCAGATAGTCCACCTGCTCTTCGGTGGTATCCTCGCCCAGGGAGAGACGCAGCGAACCGTGGGCCACATCGTGCACCCGGCCGATGGCCAGCAGCACGTGGCTGGGGTCCAGCGAACCGGAGGTGCAGGCAGAACCCGAGGAGGCCTGTACCCCCTTGTCGTCCAGCAGGAGCAGGAGGGACTCGCCCTCGATGCCCTCGAAGCAGAAGCTGACGTTGCCGGGCAGCCGCTTGCGGGCGTCGCCGTTGAGGGCCGCGTGGGGAATCACCGACAACCCGGCGATGAGCTTGTCCCGCAGGGGAATCAGCCGGGCAGCGGTCTCGGCCTGGTGGGCGCAGGCCTCATCCAGGGCTGCCGCCATGCCCACAATGGCAGGTAGGTCCTCGGTGCCGGCGCGGCGGTTCCGCTCCTGGGCACCGCCCTCGATGAGGGGGGCGATGCGCAGTCCCTTGCGCACATAGAGAGCCCCCACGCCCCGGGGGCCGTGGAACTTGTGGCCGGACAGAGACAGCAGGTCGATGTTTTCGGCCTTGACGTCGATGGCCAGATGCCCCACCGCCTGGACGGCGTCGGTGTGGAAGAGCACCCCGGCCTCCCGGCAGACGGCGCCGATCTCGGCGATGGGCTGGATGGTACCGATCTCGTTGTTGGCGTACATGACGCTGACCAGGCAGGTGTCCGGCCGGATGGCGGCGCGCACCTGCTCGGGAGTAACCAGACCGTCTTCGTGCACATCCAGCAGGGTGACAGTGAAGCCCTCCTGCTCCAGACGGCGCAGGGTGTGCAGCACGGCGTGGTGCTCAAAGGCAGTGGAAACGATGTGTTTTTTGCCCTTGGCGGCTCCCAGCAGGGCGGCACCCCGCAGGGCCTGGTTGTCCGCCTCGCTGCCGCCCGAGGTGAAAATCAGTTCGGAGGGCTCGCACCCCAGGCGGGCGGCGATACGCCGGCGGGCGTCGGCCAGCACTTCGGCGGCTTTCTGCCCCACCGAATGCAGGCTGCTGGGGTTGCCGTAGGTTTCACGCATGGTGGTGACCATGGCCTCTATGGCCGCCGGGCTGGTTTGGGTGGTGGCGGCGTTATCTGCATAAATCTGCATAGTAAAGTCCTTTCCCGCAGGGGCGCCGGGAGGGCGCTTCAATTCCCTACTATTTTTGTATGCATTATTGTACGCCTGTTTTTCCTACTTGTCAAGTAGGTTTTTTGCAGCGCATTCCCCCTCCTTTTGTCCCGGACGGAAAAATCCCGGCCGCGAATGACACAAACCGGCAAAAGATTCCGCCCTTTTTGCGTATAGTAAGGATGCAGCGCAACTGCGCCGCAGGAAGGAACCATGCTATGAATCATCTCCATCGCAAACTGAGCGCCCTGCTGCTGGCCGTCCTGCTGGCAGGCAGCCCGGCGTCCTATGCCCTGGCGGAAGTTTCCCCGGCAGGGCAGACGGCCACACCCGAAACAGCCGCCACACCGGAGGACGCTCCCGCAGCTTCCACCACCGAACCCACCCCCACGGTCAGTCCCGAACAGGCGGCCACCCCGGTGCCCACCGAACCGTCCGCCGCCCGGGTGACCGCGCCCCGGGCCACCGGGGACCTGGTAACCGACACGGTTTCCCCCATCGGCACCACCATCAATCTGTTCGACTACTGGATCACCGGCCGGTTTGACCCGGACAACGTCAATCCCGCCAACATGGACCAGGGCATCAACGCCGGCAAGGCGCTGCAGTTCACCGCCAACGCCGGGCGGGGGCCGGGCATCAACAACTACACAGGCAGCAGCGCCCCTCGCACCGGCATGGTGGACCCCACCCTGCAGAACGGCTATCCCCAGCTGGTGCAAAGCGGGCAATCGCTGGCGTATCTGTTCAACCCGGCGCTGCCCAATGCCGGCAAGATCGCCTTTGCCAACGTGCATGATCTGCTGCAGATTGACGAGGAGGGCTATTATTACTACGACTGCACCCAGAATTTTGCCCAGTACGACCAGACCACCAACGCCTTCCTGGTGTACGACGGGCCGGGGGTACGCACCGCCGGGGCCGTACCGCTGCTGGGACAGTTTTTCCCCTTCAACAACTACAGCGTGGTCAAGGACATGAACGCCCGCAACCCGGTGATCAACCACTATTTCGGGCTGACCATGACCACCCGGTTTGTGCAGCAGCCCTACGGCACGGTGGACGGTACCCCCACCGGTACCCCCGTGACCTATGAGTTCACCGGCGACGACGACGTGTGGGTCTTCATCGACGATGTGCTGGTGGGGGATCTGGGCGGCATCCATGACGCCGCCGCCCTGAGCATCGACTTCGGCACCGGGGCCATCCGGGTGAACAACCAGCCCAACGGAACGTTGCGGGAAAAATTCCTGGCCGCAGGCAAAAGCTGGACCAACCCGGACTCGGACACCTTTGCCGACGACACCTACCACACCCTGAAGTTCTTTTACCTGGAACGGGGCAATGTGGATTCCAACATGAAGCTGAAATTCAATCTGGTTTCCATCCCCCAGAGCGATCTGATCAAGGTGGACCAGATCGGCGACCCGGTGCCGGGTGCCCGCTTTGACCTGTACTATGCCAACGACGACTATACATACGACCCCCAGAACCTGATCGCCTCGGGCACCACCGAGGCGGACGGCACCTTTGTGTTCCAGAACCCCGACGGTACCCTGCTGAGCCTGAACAACCTGAAAAACGAGTACGGCGGTGCCGACAAGACCGGCAAGTTTGTGCTGCGGGAGGTGACGGTGCCCGCCGGCTACCGGGCCCCCGGGAATGTGGAACTCTATTTCCCCGAAGATTTTCCCCAATTGGCTACCCTGCTTTCGGCCAACCCCTGGGATACCGGCGCCTACGCCAGCCCCATGGTCACCGTCACCCTGCCCGACACGGTACAGGATCTGCAGGGGCAAAGCTATGCCGCGGACGACGGCACCTACTTTGCGGTGGTGCTGAAGCGCCAGAACGCCGCCGGGGACGGCGGCAGCACCCAGAGTGACTGGTACCCCGTATCGGGGGATCCCATCGACGGCTGGAACGTGGCGGGCAACACCGGCATGGCGGCCGTTCTGCAGGCCGCCCGGGCCAACCCCTACCTGTTTGTGCTGGACAGCAGCGGCGCCTACAAGGACACCATCGAGAACCTGCCCGGCGACATCCTGACCTACCACTATGTGCTGGCCACCAACGGCCAGCTGACCGCCGACAACGCCCAGTACACGGTGGGCTTTTACCGCACCAGCGCCGCCAGCCTGGCCGACGCCACCCCCACCAACACCGTGCGGCTGGACGCCGATCTGCCTGACCCGGACGGCGGATTCGGCCGGGAATTTTCCATCCGGCTCTTTGTGCCCGACCTGAAAAACTATCTGTTCGTGCAAAAACTGGCCGAGGACGGTCTGACCCCGCTGTCCGGGGCGGAATTTGCCCTGTACACCGCCGACCAGGTAACCGACGGCACCGTCAACCCCGGAGCGGTTCCCTTTGACACGGTGACCACCCGCAACCAGAGCCAGCAGCAGGGGGACATCATCACCCTGGGCGGAGCGGGGGTCTTCCCCAACCGACAGGCCACCCTGCCCGCCGGCACCTACTACCTGCAGGAACGGCAGGCCCCCGACGGCTATGCTCCCAGCACCGACCTGGTGGAGGTGATTGTGGACGGCACCGACGTCTATGCCGATGCCGGCACCGCCGACGACGATGTGACGGTACTGCGGGGTGTTGGCAAGATTGTGCGCAGCATGCTGCAATTTGCCGTGCCCGACGACATCAACGCCACCCTCACTGACATCAACGCCGCCCTCTACACGGCGCCCGACTACACCCCGGGCACCGGCAACGACTGGTCGGTCTGGACGGCTTCCGGCCAGGCACCGCTGGAACTTTCCTACTACGGCAACAACCAGATTCTGGAATACGGTCCCACCGTGGCGGGGGATCCGGTGTATTTTGCGGTGCAGGCGGGCTGGTCCCGGCTGAAAATCACCCAGAACTACGCCGCCGGTACCGACCAGGACCTGAAGCTCAACCTGGGGGATCAGGATCTGACCAACCTGTTTGCCCGCAGTACCATTGTGCAGGTGCGCAACCAGTCCACCCGGCTGGTGCTGCAGAAATTCGTCACCGGCCCCCTGGGCGAAACGGCCCGCCCCTTCCGGTTCACCCTGACCCTGCGGGATGCCGATGGGCAGCCCCTCTCCGGCGATTACGGCGGGCTGACCTTCAGCGCCGCAGGCACGGCGGAGACTGCCCTGGCCAGCGGCGGTGAGGTGACGTTGCGCAACCTGCCATTGGGCAGTGTCTGCACCATCGGGGAGGAAGCCGTCGCCGACTACGAGACCACTGTGACGGTGAACGGCGGCACCCCCATCGCTACCCGGGAGACCGCTGTGACCACCGTGGCGGGGTTGACCAGTGTGGCGTACACCAACCGCAACACCCGCACGCCGCCCACGCCTACCCCCACCGTCACACCGGCCCCTACGGCCACACCGGCGCCCACAGCCACACCGGCGCCCACGGGCAGTCCGACGCCCACAGTCCGCCCGGTTCCCACCGCCACCCCGGCGGCTTCCTGCCCGCCGGGTCATACCCCTGCGCCGGATTCCGGCGGTACTTCCGCCACCGGCAGCACCGCCACGCCCCCGCCGGGTACCCCCGCCTCCACACCGTCCGGGTCCACGCCGTTGCCCCCCACCGGCGATGCCGCCCAGCCGGTGCTGTGGGGTGTGCTGGGCATCCTGGCCGCCGCCGGCCTGTGGGTTCTGCGTCGCCGGCTCCGCCGCTGAGGCCGACCCACGCCCCCGTTTCCCCGGTCCTTCCCGGACCGGGGATTTTTTTACCTTTGCCCGCCAAAACAGAAGATTTTGCAAAGAGTTTTTCAAAAAAACGTAAAGCCGACCGCTGTTTTCGGGTCCGCTTGCCGGGGCCGCTCGCACAAACTTTCGGTATTCCGTCCTTTTGGTTGCTTCCAATTGTTTGCGGAGGTTTTACAAAACCATGAACGACAAGGGCCTTTGTCCTGCGGTATGATAACGAACGGGCGGAAAACCCGCCCGCAACCTGTGACTGTACCAGAGGGGGAAGCAAGAGTTTCTATGGCAGAAATCGTGTTAAAAGACGTTTGCAAGGTCTTTGAGAAAGACCAGTATGCGGTAAGCAACTTTTCGCTGCGCATCCGGGACGGCGAGTTTGTGGTCTTTGTGGGGCCGTCCGGCTGCGGCAAGTCCACCACCCTGCGGATGATCGCCGGGCTGGAGGACATCACCAGCGGCGAGCTGTGGATCGGCGACGAGCTGTGCAACTACGCCGAACCCGGTGAGCGGGATCTTTCGATGGTGTTCCAGAACTACGCCCTCTACCCGCAGATGTCGGTGTACGACAACATGGCGTTTTCGCTGTCCATCCGCAAGGTTCCCAAAAAGGAGATCCGCCAGCGGGTGGAACAGGCCGCCGATATGCTGGGCATCACCAACCTGCTCAACCGGCGTCCGGCCGCTTTGTCGGGCGGGCAGAAGCAGCGTGTGGCCATCGGCAGCGCGATCCTGCGCAAGCCCAAGGCCTTTTTGATGGACGAGCCCCTTTCCAACCTGGACGCCAAGCTGCGCACCCACATGCGGGTGGAACTGGCTGCCCTGCACCACAAGCTGGGCACCACCACCATCTACGTCACCCATGACCAGACCGAAGCCATGACGCTGGCCGACCGCATTGTGGTGATGCGCGCCGGCTACATCCAGCAGGTGGCCACCCCGGTGGATCTGTACAACCGCCCCACCAACATGTTTGTGGCGGGCTTCATCGGCTCCCCGGCCATGAACTTCCTGAAAGGCAAGGTCAGACGGGCCGGCGACGGGGCCGCCTTCCTGACCGAAGCGGGACAGATCTTCCCGCTGACGGCGGGCCAGGCCAAGGTGCTGTGGCCCCAGTACGACAACCGCGCCCTGGTGCTGGGCATCCGGCCGGAGGATCTGTACACCGCCCCCGCCCGCAGCGACCGGCTGTACGGCCAGATGCGGGGCACCGTGACGGCCTGCGAAGGGCTGGGCCACGAGGCGATCCTGCACCTGGAGACCGAGGACGGCGAGTTTGCCGCCCGGGTGGAACCCCACCACGGCGCCCGGGAGGACACGCCGGCCACCCTGTACCTGGACATGGAAAATGCCCACTTCTTTGACGGGGAGACCGAGCAGAACATCTTTTACCAGTGGAGGAACGAAGCATGAAAGCATTTGCGGAAAAACTGCGGGGGGCCAGTCCCTATGCCTACCTGATCCCCTGCTTTGCCATCTTCGCCATGTTCCTGTTTTACCCGTTTGTGAAGACCATCTACCTGAGCTTCTTCCTGACGGACAAACTGGGCCGGGCCAAGATTTTTGTGGGCGCGGAAAACTACACCGACCTGCTCACCTCGGAAAGCTTTTACAACAGCATCCTGGTGACGCTGATCTTTGTGGTCATTGTGGTCATCGGCAGCATGCTGCTGGGCCTGGTGGCCGCCGTGCTGTGCAGCAGGACCTTCCCGGGCATCCGGGCGTTCAGCACCGCCTACGCCCTGCCCATGGCCATTGCCTCCAGCGGTGCGGCCATGATCTTCAAGGTCATCCTCAACCCCACCATCGGCCTGTTCAACAAGATCACCGGCCTGGACATCAACTGGATCAGCGACCCCCGCTACGCGCTGATCTGTGTAGCGGTGCTCACCGCCTGGCTGAACAGCGGCATCAACTTCCTGTATTTTTCGGCGGGCCTTGGCAACATCGACGAGTCCATCTATGAGCGGGCCTCGGTGGACGGCGCCAACGGTTTCCAGAAGTTTTTCCGCCTGACGCTGCCGGGCCTGAGCCCCATCATGTTCTACACCCTGGTGGTCAACATCATCCAGGCCTTCCAGTCCTTCGGCCAGGTGAAGATCCTGACTCAGGGCGGCCCCGGCGAGTCCACCAACCTGATCGTCTACTCCATCTACCGCGACGCCTTCTTCAACTACAAGTTCGGCAGCGCGGCGGCCCAGTCGGTGATCCTGTTCCTGATCATTATGGCGCTGACGCTGGTGATGTTCAAAATCGAAAAGAAGGGAGTCAAATACTGATGGATACCTCCGCCACCCTGAAATCCCCCGCGGCCGCCACGCTGCACCGCAGCCGCTATACCAAGGAAGAGCTGGAAGCCCTGCATCGCAGAATGGGCCTGGCCGCCTTGCGCCGCCGGCGCATCCGCACCGGGGTGCTCGTCGCCCTGAATCTTCTCATGGCGCTGTTCATCCTGTTCCCGCTGCTCTACGCGGTCAGCGTTTCGCTGATGCCCGGCGAGGAACTCTTCACCATGGAGATGAACCTGCTGCCCAAACACCCCGACTTCGGCAACTATCTGCGCGCCTGGACCCAGGTGCCGCTGGTCCGGTTCATCTTCAACTCTTTCCTGGTGTCCATCTGCATCACCGTGGGGCAGATCTTCACCTGTTCCCTGGCCGCCTTTGCCTTCTCGTTCCTGCACTTCAAAGGCAAGAACGTGCTGTTCATGCTGGTCATGGCCACCATGATGGTCCCCGGCGAGGCCACCATCATCTCCAACTACCTGACGGTCAGCTCCCTGGGCATCCTGGACACCTACCTGGTGCTGATTTTGCCCTCGCTGACCTCCGCCATGGGCATCTTCCTGTTCCGTCAGTTCTACATGACCTTCCCCATGTCGCTGTATGAATCCGCCAAGCTGGACGGCTGCTCCAACCTGCGGTTCATCGTCAGCATCCTGCTGCCCCTGACCAAGTCCGCCATCGGCGCCATGTCGGTGTACACCTTCATCAACGCCTGGAACATGTACATGTGGCCGCTGCTGGTCACCGGCTCCCAGGAGATGCGCACCGTCCAGATCGGCATCAGCATGCTGGACAACACCGACGCCCAGTCCATCACCCTGATGATGGCCGGCGTGGTGTCGGTGATCATTCCCAGCATGATCATCTTCATCGTGGGCCAGAAACAGCTGATCCGGGGTATGTTCTCGGGCGCTGTCAAGGGCTGATTTTGCCGGGCCGGTGAGTTTTCACCGTTTCGTATAGATTTATGCAAAAAAACGTGCTATTGTAGGAGTGTGTAAGTAGATGAAAGCCAACAAAGTTCTGGCCGGCCTGCTGGCCGCCGCCCTGGTTACCGTGCCCCTGGCGGGCTGTGGTGCCTCCCAGTCTGCCGATACCGCCACCGCCGACACCGCGTCCAGCGCCGCCGCCAGTGAGGCCGAGGCCGCCGCGGCGCTGATCGGGGACGATTTCAACACGCTGGATACCACCGGCACCAAGCTGACCTTCTGGCATTCCATGGGCGGCGTCAACGGCGAGGCCATGACCGCCCTGGTGGACAAGTTCAACCAGGAAAACGAGTACGGCATCACGGTGGAGGCGGTCTATCAGGGCAGCTACGACGACGCCATCAACAAGCTCAAAAGTGCCCAGATCGGCAATATGGGCGCCGACCTTGTGCAGATTTACGACATCGGCACCCGGTTCATGATCGACTCCGGCTGGGTGGTGCCCATGCAGCAGCTCATCGATGCCGCCGGGTACGACGCTTCCCAGATCGAGCCCAACATCGCCGCCTACTACACCACCGACGCGGGGCTGTACTCCATGCCGTTCAACTCCTCCACCCCGCTGCTCTACTACAACAAGGATATGTTTGAAGCCGCCGGCATCACCGAAGTTCCCACCAGTCTGGACGAGATTGCCGCGGTGGGCGACCAGCTGAAGGAGAAAGCCGGCACCCAGGAAGTACTGGCCATGAGCGTCTACGGCTGGTGGTTCGAGCAGTTCCTGAGCAAGCAGGGCCTGGAGATGGTGGACAATGGCAACGGCCGCACCGCCCCCGCCACCAAGGTGGTCTTTGACGAGAACGGCGGCGCGCTGAACATCCTGAACGCCTGGAAGCAGCTCTACGACGGCGGCTATGCCCCCAACGTGGGCCGCAGCGGCAGCGATACCGCCACCACCGACTTCACCTCCGGCAAGGCCGCCATGATGCTGGGTTCCACCGCCTCGTTGAAGCAGGTGCTGCAGGATACCGGCGATTCCTTTGAGGTGGGCACCGCCTACTTCCCCGCCGTCAGCAGCAGCGACCAGGGCGGCGTGTCCATCGGCGGCGGTTCCCTGTGGGCACTGAACAACAACGACCCCGTCAAGCTGGCGGCCACCTGGCGGTTCATCGAGTTCCTGATCTCGCCGGAATCCCAGGCCTACTGGAACGCCCAGACCGGTTACTTCCCGGTGACCACCGCGGCCGCCAACGAGGACGTCTATAAGCAGAATATGGAGCAGTATCCCCAGTTCCAGACCGCCATCGACCAGCTGCACGCCTCGGCGCCCCAGTACGCCGGCGCCCTGCTGAGCGTCTTCCCCGAGTCCCGCCAGATCGTTGAGACCGAGATCGAGGAGATGCTCAACGGTACCCAGTCCCCCGAGGAGGCCGTCGCCTCCATCACCGAGCAGGTCAACGATTCCATCGAGACCTACAACCTCATCAACGGATAACGGCATCACCACCGGGAAAGGCTGCGGCTTTTCCCGGCTTTTGTGCCGGAAAGGAAGCATAAACATGAAACAAGTCAAGGTATTTGCTCACCGGGGCGCCAGCGCCTACGCACCGGAAAACACCCTGCCCGCCTTTGCGCTGGCCATGGAACAGGGCGCCGACGGCATTGAGCTGGACATCCATCTGACCAAGGACGGCGAGCTGGTGGTCATCCACGACGAAAAGCTGGACCGCACCACCAACGGCACCGGCCTGGTGCGGGACTACACCCTGGCCGAACTGCGCGCCCTGTGCGCCGACAACGGGATGGACGGCTTTGCCGAAGCCCGCATTCCCACCCTGCGGGAGGTACTGGCGCTGGTCAAGCCCAGCGACATGCAGGTCAACATTGAGATCAAGACCGGCATTCTGTGGTACGATGGCATCGAGGAGAAGGCCCTGCGTCTGGTGGAGGGCATGGGCATGCAGGACCGGGTGATCTGGTCCTCCTTCAACCACTACAGCATCGAAAAAGTCCGTCAGCTGGCCCCCGAAGCGGAAACCGCCTACCTCTTTGGCGATATCATCTGCGACGTGGAGCAATACGCCGCCGCCCATGGGGTGCGCGGACTGCACCCGGGGCTGTACAACGTCAAGATGGCGGATCTGTTGCAGCGGTACCTGGCCAGCGGGCTGGCCGTGCGGGTCTGGACCGTCAACGGGGCCGACGACCTGCGCCAGCTGATGGAGGCGGGGGCCGACGTGATCACCAACGATCCCCGGCTGGCCCTGGACATCCGCCGCAGTCTGACGGAGTGCCCCGCATGAAAAAACGCCTGTTTTTGCTGGACATTGACGGCACCATCTGCCGGGGCGACGCTCTGATTCCCGGTGCCGGGGCCTTTTTGCAGGCCATCCGCCGCCAGGGCGGGCGGTTTGTCTTCATCACCAACAACACCACCCGCAGCACGGCGGACTACATCCGGTTTTTCCGCACGCTGGGGGTGGACACCGACGAAACCAACTACCTGACCGCCGGCCAGGCCACCATCCGCCACCTGCAGGAACACTACGCCGGGCAGCACATCTACGCCCTGGCCACCGACTCCTTTGTGAAGGAGTGTCGCCGCCACGGGCTTTCGGTGACCACCAACGCCCGGGACCCGGCCATCACCTGCGTGTTGGCCTCCTACGACAACGCCCTGACCTACGAGAAGATCAAGGACGTCTGCCTGCTGCTGACCACCCGCGCCGTGGACTACATCGCCACCAATCCCGATCTGGTCTGCCCGGTGGACTTCGGCTACCTGCCGGACTGCGGCGCCATCTGCAACATGATTGAGACCGCCACCCACCGCCGCCCGCAGTTTCTGGGCAAGCCGGAACCGGCCATGGTGCACTACGCCCTGCAGGCCGCCCACTGTACCCCGGGGGAAGCCCTGGTGGTGGGCGACCGGCTGTACACCGACATTGCCTGCGGGCTGCGCGCCGGGGTGGACACCGCCCTGGTGCTGACCGGGGAAGCCACCCTGGCCGATGTGGCTGCCAGTACCGAGAAACCCACCTATATCTACCCCTCGGTGACGGAGCTGCGGCAGGACCTTCTGCCGGAGCCTGCCCCCGCCCGGCCCTGTTCCGCGACTGCCGTGGGACACGCCGCCTGCCTTTGAACAGCAAAACCCCGCCGCCGCGGAATCCGCGGCAGCGGGGTTTGTGTTATATAGGGCAGCGTTCAGGCACGGCGCACCCGGCGCAGCACCAGGCCGATGACCAGTCCCAGCACCGCCGGGCAGACCCAGCCGAAGCCCTGTTTGCACAAGGGCAGCCAGGTTTCGGCCAGCGCCACCACCGGTTCCAGGTGCAGGGCCGCCTGCGCCTGGGTGGGCAGGGTGCGCAGCAGGTCAAAGACCGCCGCCACCATGGTGCACCCGATGGTCCAGCGCAGCACGGCGGGGTGGTTGCCGAAGAGCCGGCCGCCCAGCGTGAGCAGGATCAGCACGATAGACAAGGGATAGAGGAACATGAGCACCGGCGTGGAGTAGGCCAGAATGGTGTTGAGTCCCAGGTTGGCAATGAGGAAGGACACCAGGCTGAAGGTGACCGCCCAGACCCGGTAGGAAGGCCCCCCGGGGAAAATCTTCACAAAGGTTTCGCTGCAGCTGGTGACCAGACCCACAGCGGTTTTCAGGCAGGCAATGGTAACGGTGGCCGCCAGAATCACCGCCCCCGCCGATCCGAAATAGTGCCCGGCAATCTGGGCCAGGGCCTCGCCGCCGTTGGCAGAAATTTCCAACTGCCCCCGGCTCTGGGCGCCCACCACCGTGACCAGCAGGTAGATGACGGCCATGAGCAGCGAGCTGAACACACCGGCCCGCACGGTATCCCGGGCCACGGCGCCGGGCTCCCGCACCCCCAGGCTGCGGATGGCGTTGACCACGATGATGCCGAAGGCCAGGCTGGCCAGGGCGTCCATGGTGTTATACCCTTCCAGCAGGCCGGTGGAGAAGGCGGCATCCCGGTAGCTGCCGGCGGGCGGGATGTCCGCCACCGAGGCCATGGGTGCGCTGAGTGCCCGCAGCACCAGCACCGCCAGAAAGCAGAGGAACAGCGGGGTGAGCACCTTGCCCACCCAGGTGAGGATTTCGCCGGGGCGCAGCGAGAAAAAGAGCACCGCCCCGAAGAACAGCAGCGAGAAGACGGCCAGCGCCACCGCGCCCCCCTGGGGCAGCAGCTGCTGGATGCCCACCGTGTAGGAGACGGTGGCACAGCGGGGAATGGCAAAGAAGGGGCCGATGGTGAGATACAGCAGGCAGGTGAAGAAGAGGCCGTACCCCTTGCCCACCCGGCTGCTCAGTTCCAGCAGCCCCTCCTCCCGGCTGATGCCCAGGGCCGCCACCCCCAGCAGGGGCAGGCCCACGCCGGTGATGAGGAAGCCCGCTGACGCCCACCAGAGGTTGCTGCCCGCCAGTTGGCCCATGGAAGCGGGAAAGATCAGGTTGCCGGCCCCGAAAAAGAGCCCGAACAGCATGGTGGCCACGGTGATGAGCTGCCGCAGCGATAGTTTTTTCATAGTCCTGTCCTCGTACTTTCTGTGGATTGGGCCCCCATTATACCCTAAACCGGGGCCCGGGTAAACCCCGTATGGCCAAAAAAGCCCCGGTGTGCTACAATGAAAAAAATGCAACCGCCGCGTGAAAGAAATCCCGTGCGGCAGAACAGGAGTTGTTCGATGAAACGTGTATTGTTGACCGGCGCCGGCGGCTTTATGGGCAGCCGCATCCTGGCGCAGCTGGGCGGCTGCCTGGACCTGGTGCCGGTACCCCGGGGCCTGATGGAAACGGCCGATGAGGAGGCGGTGGTCCGGCTGGTGCGGCAGGTACATCCCGACGCCATCCTGCACACGGCGGCCCTTTCGGACACGGGCTACTGCGAGGCCCACCCCGAAGCGTCTTACCGGGCCAATGTGGCGGTGCCGGTCTGGCTGGCCCGGGCGGCGGCCGCCACCGGAGCCAAGCTGGTGGCCTTCAGCTCCGACCAGGTCTATGCCGGGGTGGACCGGGAAGGCCCCCTGCCCGAGAATCTGCCCCTGTCCCCCGCCAACGTCTACGGCCGCCACAAGCTGGAGGCCGAACAGCGGGTGCTGGACGCCGCTCCCGACGCCGTACTGCTGCGGGCCACCTGGCTGTATGACCTGCCGGGGTACGGGCTGCCGGTGCGGGGCAACCTTCCGCTGAACCTTCTGCGCGCGGCCCTGCGGGGAGAACCGGCAGTGTTTTCGCCCCGGGACTTCCGCGGGGTAACCTACGCCCGCCAGGCGGTGGAGAATCTGCTGCCCGCCCTGGATCTGTCCGGCGGGGTGTACAACTTCGGCAGCGAGAACGACCGGGACATGATGGCCACCGCCGGGGCCTTTTGCCGGGTGATGGGCATTGCCCCCGCGCTGCAGCCCGGCGACCGGGTGCGCAACCTGGCCATGGACACCGCCAAAGCCCGCCGGGACGGCCTTCGCTTTGACAGCACGGTGGCCGGCATTGCCCGCTGCTGGCAGGACTACGGCCTGGATACAAACGGATAAAAAAGCACACCCTCCGCTTCAGGCAGAGGGTGTGTTTTTTGCTTGCGTTTTTCCCGCGGGGTTGGGGTGCGGGAGGTTTAGGGGATCAGCGGTTGCGCAGCCGCAGGATAACCACGCCCAGCAGGGCCAGGATCACCACCGCCACCGCCAGCAGGGCAGGCAGCGGCAGGCCGCCGGAGGAGGGCGTCTCCGCCTGGGCCGTCTCGGCCGTGGCCGGGGTGGGTGCGGGTGTTGCGGAAGGTGCCGGGCTGGCACTGGCCGCAGGCTGTGCCGAAGGTTCCGGCGTGGCGCTGGGGGCCGGGGTGGCCCGGTTGCCAGACTGCGTAGTGCTTCCCTTGCCGGTGGAACTACCCTTGCCGCTCTGGGTGGTGGTGCCGGCGGGTTGCGGGGCGGCGGTGTACACCGGCGTGGTGGAAACCACCGGGGTGGGGGTGGGTTCCTGCCGGGTATTGCCACCGTTCTTGTTGTTGCCGCTGTTTGCCTGGGTGTTGCCGTTGGTGTTGCCACCGCCCGACGGCGCCGCGGTGGGTACCGGCGTGGCCTGGACCCCGGGGGCGGGCGTCTGCTCCGGCTGGGGTACCGGCGCAGGCGTTTGCTCAGGGGCGGGGGTCTGTTCCGGCGTGGGGTTGCCGCCCGGTACCGTCAGGGTCACCTCGGTGCCGGTGGCCTGGGTGACGCCTGCCTTGTTGTAGGCGGCGTTGACCAGCTCCAGCGAGTCCTCCACCACCTGCACGGTGGCGGAAGTGCCGGGCGCCGCAGACAGGCAGATCTCGCCCAGGGCTACGCTGCCGTCCTGCAGGAGCGCCTGCTGTCCCGCCAGATAGAGGGTCAGCGTGCCGGTGGACGCGTCATAGCGGTACTGCTGCACCGTGCTGGTCAGCCCGTCGGCAAAGGCAAAGCTGGCCGTGGCATCCTGCCCTTCCACCTGGAAGCGCAGGCGCAGCGCCGTGGCGTCCTGGTCAGCCCCTTCGGGCACCGACAGGGTCACCGCCGCACGGTCTCCGTCCGGCTGCATCGTCACCGTGCCGTCGGTGCCGGCGGCCGCCGCGGGCAACGCCCCCACGGTCAGCGCCGCCCCCAGCAGCAGGGTGGCCAAGAGTTTTTTCATGGGTATTCTCCTTGTCATATCAGTCGCCCTGACCGCCCACCGTGATGGCGGGCAGCGTGGCGGGCACCGCGACTTCCAGCGTGTCGCTGGTCAGGCGCTGGCCTTCGTTGGTGGTGGCGTTATCCACCCGGTACAGTTCGGCACGCACCGTGCGGGGCATCGTCATCCCCTGCAGGGCGTCCGGTTCAATCCAGTAGACCCAGTAGCCTTCGCTGACTTCGCCCAGCAGGCCGTTCTCCGGGTCGGGGGCCAGAATGATCTGGTGGGCCACGGTGTTGCCCTCGGCATCCAGGCCGCCCACCACAGCACCGTCCTGGTCATAGAGCAGCACCACGTTGTAGGCGGGGTTGCCCTTGTACCGGCCGGTGAAGACCAGCGACCCGGCGGGGATGGTCTCGCCATCCGCATAGGTGTAGTCCTTGGCCAGCGTGCCGATGCCGTTTTCCAGCAGCTCCACGTCGTCGCCGGTGGGGCCCAGCACGTCCAGCTCGCTGATGGACACCGCGCTGCCTGCCGCACCCTTGACCACCAGCCGCAGCTGGGTGGCATCGTAGGTGGTCAGCCAGGGGTTGCCGTCCCGGTCGGGGAAGTAGACGGTGTTGACCGTATTCCCGGCGAAAGTGCCGGTGGCCAGGGTTTGCCACTGGGTGCCGTCGACGGTGTACTGCAGTTCGTACCCGGCGATGGGCGTGCCCGATGTGACGGTGTACTGGAAGCCGGTGACTGCCAGCGTCTTGTGGAAGTTGAGGGTGATGACGGCCTCGCCGGAGGCGGTGCCGGTATAGGTGGTGTTCTTGTCGTTGTCGATGACCTGGCTGATGGCCGAAACGGGGGCCGGTTCGCAGGGGTCCTGCTCGTCGGCACCGGGCACGGTGTCGGCCTCGGAGGTCATGTTGGTGGTCACCGTCCACAGGCTCTTGTCGTAGTTGCCCTTGTGGCTGATTTTCACCGCGGGCAGCGTGCGGGTGGCGGAGCGGTTCAGGAAGTTGTCGATGGCGGTGATCTGGTAGGCCACCGTCCGGTTGTTTACGGTGGTCACCGTGTCGGTGTAGTGGCCGTCGGTGGTGAAGCCCACCACCTGGGTGTGCGCCTGGCCGTTCTCGTAGGTGATGCGGGCAATTTCGTAGCCCAGCAGCAGGCCGTCGGCGGCGTTGGTTTCCAGGTTCAGATGGACCTGGTTGGGGGTCTTTTCGTCCACCGTGGCGGCAGTGGCGTCGGTGAGGACGTCCTGGCCGGCAAAGCTGGTGGAAGCGTTGTGGGTAAAGCCGTAGTTGCGGGCGCTGTCCTGGAAGTAGTAGATGGCGCGGTTTTCCGGCGCAAACTGGGCCAGGTAGGCCGCGGTGGTTTCATCGGGCACCAGACCCCAGCGGGTAAAGAAGTCCGTCAGGTCCTTCTGGGCAGCCGCAGCGGCCAGCCGCATGAAGTTCTGGTTGGCGTCGCCGCCCAGCGTCAGCTTTACGCCGCCCGGCGCGGGGGCCTGGGCCGTGTTGCGGGCGTAGGTATCCACCCGGGCGTAGAAGCGGCTCTGGAACAGCTCATCATAGCTGGTGTAGATCTGGTACTCGTAGCCGGTGTCGTAGGCCAGGTGGAGCTGCCAGTACATACCCAGCTGGGTGAAGACATCCCCGGCCGCGCCGGTGGTGCCGCTGGTGACCTTCTGGTAGATGGCATCGTAGCCGAAGCGCATCCCGTCATGGGTCTGGGAAATCTGGGAGAAGTAGTTGTTGGTGACTTCCGCCACGGCATAGCTGCCCTGGTTGATGTTGTGGCCGATCTCATGGGCGATGCCCCAGCCGAAGTAGTCACCGCTCTGGTAGGTGCCGTCGGCGTTCAGCGTGATGGGACTGCCCTGGGCGAGGCCGGGCACCGACTCCCAGCCGATGCCGATGTGGTTGCCCGCGGCGTACATGAAGGCACCGGCAAACATGCGCATATACCGGATGTTCAGGTGCTGGGAGGGCAGACGGTTTTTGTCGCCCGCTCCGGGCAGGTTGGTCAGGCCCTTGTGCTGGTAGAACAGGACCATCATCTGGTCCATGGCATCCAGCGAGGCCAGCAGCCGGTCCGCCTGCTCGGCGTCGGAACCGCTGCCCAGGCCGGCCAGCAGCTGGGTGACGGGCACCGACAGCATCATCTGGTCCAGCAGCACATCGGTGGTATTGAGGATGCAGGTTTCAGGCGCATAGGCGCTGTCCCCCTGGTACTCGCCGTGGCGGCTTTCCAGAGAGTCGGCGGCCGCTTTCAGTTCGGCCAGGTAGGCGGTGACGCGCTCCCGGCGCTGGTCGGCATCGGTGATGCCGTACAGGTCCAGCACGGGGATGTCCTGCCCGCCGCTGACCCGTACAGAGTACTGGTCGGCGGTGTTGGTGCCGGTGAACTGCACATAGAGCGGGCCGCCGTGTTCGGCGTCAAAGGTAACCAGTTCGGGGATGGTGATCTCGTTGCGGCCCACCTTGAGCTGGATGGGCTGGGAGGCCAGCTGCCCCGACTCGGAATTGTACTGGGTGGCCACCAACTGCAGCCAGGCGTTGGAGCCGGTGGCCACATTGTTGCTGCCCACATAGACGACGATCTGGTCGCCGGCCTTGGCGGTGACGCCCAGGGGCTGCCAGGCATTGAGGCCGGTGAAGCCCAGGTGGCCGTCCCGCTTGGAAGTGATGGTGGTGTGCACCGTCACCGTATCCTGCAAGGAGGCATCCAGCAGACCGCGGGCGTTGTCCAGCTCCCGCCGGAGGGTGTCATACTCGGGGTTGCGCTCGCCGCTGACCTCGTCGGGGGTGTCCAGGCGGGCCTGCAGGGCGTTGAGGGTGTCCTCGGTCACGTCAGGACGCAGCGTCACATGGAGGTCATCGGCATACAGGGCCAGGATGTCATCCTCCAGGCTGTCGTAGGTATAGAAGCGGATTTCGGCGATGGAGACCGGGGTGTTGGCGTAGGTGTAGCCCACGCAGACCCGCAGATAATCGGTGGTGACACCGCCGGGAATCTTGATGGTGTAGTAGCTGCGGCTGCCGTCACTGCGCTTGACGATGGTGACGCCGGAGAGCTGGGTCTCCTTGCCGTCCGCACCGCGGGCAAAGAGCCGCACGTTGCCGTAGGCGCCCCGGTCCTCGATCTGAGCCAGCGAGATGGTACCGATGGTGTACTGCCCGTCAAAGGTGACCCGCAGGCCGCCGTTGTCGGGGTAGACAGCACCGTCGTCCCAGTCGTCCAGGCCGTACCAGGAGGTGTAGTCGTTGTCCACGGCACCCCAGGCGGTCTTGCCGGAATCCAGCGGGCTGTCCTTCATGTAGCCGGCCTCGTGGGTGACCGAGAGGATGTGGGCCGAAGCCTGCCCGGCATCGCCCGGCGTATTGATGAGCTTGTAGGCCGGCAGCTTGACGGGGTTGACGTTGGCGGTGCTGGCCGTGGAGGTCAGCGAGGCCGGACCTTCGCCCAGTTCGTTGACGCCGGTGACGTACACCTCATACCGGGTGTTGTTTTCCAGATTCTGGATGGTGTAGCTGTTCCGGGACAGGCCCTCCACCTTCTGGAAGGATTCCTCCCCGGCCTTGCGGTAGTACAGGTTGTAGCTGTCGGTATCCTTCATGGCCTTCCAGGAGGCATCGATGCGCTGGAACCGGCCGGTCAGGGTCAGGGCGTCGGGAGCGGCGGGCAGTTTGTCCGCCTTGGGGGTAACGGTGACAGCCTCGCCGTAGCCGCTGCGCCACTGTCCGTTGAGGGACTGCACCTGCACGGTGTAGGTGGTGTTGTTCTGCAGCTTTTCGCCGCCGAAGGTGGTGACGGTCAGGCTGTTGGCGGTGGTGGCCACCGTCTCGGTGACGTCGCCCAGGGCGATGCGCACCTCGTAGCCGGTGACGTTCACCTGAGCGTCCCAGGTGAGGGTGAAGGTCTGGCTGCCCGCTTCGGCCCGCAAGTTGGCCGGGATGTTCATCTCCGGCGCGGGGATGCGGCTTTCCATATCGTTGACAAACTCCACCTTGGTGATTTCGGCCAGGCTGCCGCCGCCCTGCACCGCGGTGATCTTGATGGTGACCTTCTTGACGGCAATCTGGCTGCCGAAGTCGATGACGATGGAGCCGTCGGCCTGCAGGGACGCACCGCTGCGGGCCAGGCGGGCGGCCGCGCCGCCCAGGTCAAAGGTATGCTCCACCCCGTCCTCGTCGATGACCACCAGGGTGCCGCCGGTGACGGCGCCGGTGGTGCCGGCGGGGGTCTGCAGCACCAGGCCGCCCATGGCCACGGGGGTCTCGGGCTGGGCAAAGTCAAAGCTGACCGCCACGGGGTTTTCCTCCGAGATGGGGGCCTCCGAAACTGGCTGCAGGGTGACGGCGGCGCTGCCGTCCACCAGTCCTTCCAGCGAACCGGCGGCGATCTGGGTGCCCTCCTCCCGGACGGGCACGGTCAGCGACTCGGGGATTTTGGTGTAGATGGTGGAGAGCACCGGCGCCGGGTCGGCCAGGGTGACGGCCAGCATCTGCAGATCGATGAGGTCCACCGTGCCGTCGCCGTTCAGATCGCACACCGTGCCGGTGGTGCCGGCCTCGATGGCGTCCACCAGGGCGGTGGCGTCAGCTTCCTCCACGGTGCCGCTGCCGTCCACATCGCCGATCTGCAGCACACCGGGGTGGGCCGTGCCCTGGGTCTGGGCCGCCTGGGCGCCGGTGGTCAGCTGCACGCTGTACAGCAGGTTTTCCACCGTCAGGGTCTGGGTGTAGGCGGCAAAACCGCTGCCCTGGACCGTCAGGGTATACTGCCCGGCGGGCAGTTCCTCAAACCGGACGCTGCTGCGGGAGGGAGCTTCCTCCCCGGCGGGCGCCAGGGTCAGGGTGTCCTGCCGGGTCTCGGGACCGGCCAGAGTCACCTGCAAGGTGACGGTGCGCTGCAGCGGCAGACCCGCCAGCACGCCCACTTCCACCCCGGCGGGGTTTTCCACCACCGGGAGCTCGGGGGGTTCCTCCTGCGAAGGAAGCTCGGATTCCTCCGCAAGGGTTTCGGGTTCCTCTGCGGGAAGGGGCTGCTCCCCGTCCGGGGTTTCTGCGGCGGCCGGTCCTGCTGGGCGTCCGGCATTTTGGCCTCGCTGCCCGTCTCGGGGGTGGCCGGCAGGGCTGCCTGCAAAAGCGCCTCGGCGGCGATTTCCTCCTGCTGGGCAGGTTCGGAAACGGCGAGACCCTCCGCATACACGGCGGGGCCCTGGGCCAGGATGCTGAACATCATGGAAACGCTCAACAAGGTGGCGATGGCTTTTTTCACGTCATTTCTTCCTTTCTGTGGCAACTGCCCTTCGGGGGCTTCCCGCACGGGTGGGGCTGGCGCCTTGGCCGTGGGCAACGGGGCATCTTTTTTTTGTTCGTTTGTGCAGCGCAATTCTACTATAAAACAACTAGGAAATCAAGGCCCAAACGACCGTTTCCGCAAAAGTTTGTGCAATTCCAGATAAATAACAAAATAACAAAACAATCGACCACTTTTTTCGGTTTTTCGCCAAAGTGGCCGACGGTTTTGTTGTATCAGTGTTGCGTGGGCGGCAGGGGGCGCAGGGCGTAGCCCTTGCGCATGACCGCACGGATTTCCTCCCGCAGGCCCAGTTTGCGGCGCAGCCGGGCAATATGGATATCCACCGTGCGGGTGCGCACCGGCACCGTGATGCCCCACACCCGCCGCAGCAGTTCCTCCCGAGAGAAGACCCGCCCCACGTTCCCCAGCAGCACCAGCAGCAGGCGGTATTCGGTGCAGGTAAGGTGCACCTCCTGCCCCTGACGGAACACCCGCTTGGTGCGGGTGTCGATATACAGATCCTTATACTGATGATTCATACCTGCCTGCCGTTTCCTGTGGGAATGGTTTTTCAGTATCAGTATACCGGGCAGGCGGTCGGTTTTCCACAAAACCGTCATGAACGGGGGAAAATCTGTCGTAAACGCAGGTTTTTTCCTCAGCGGGGCTGGTCGGGCCAGTCGGCGCTGAAGACAAACCGGCCGTTCTCATAGAAAAAAGTGGATTCGGCATGGTAGCGGGTCAGGATTTCCTGCACGTTGCCCAGGCCGTAACCGTGCTGCAGGGCGTCCCCCTTGCCGGTGGGAATCTGCCCGTTGACCACCTTGACCGGGCGGCTGGGGTTGACCACCGACAGAGACAACACCGGCGGGTTCCCCTGCCCGTGGTAGATGACCCGCACCTCCACCCAGCGGTCCTGCGGTGGCAGGGCGGTACAGGCTTCCAGGGCGTTGTCCAGCAGATTGCCCAGCACCAGGGTCACATCCACGGCGGGCAGGCGCAGCGCCGACAGATCGTTGACGGTGAACCGCAGGTCGATGCCCCGATGCTGGCCGGCGTAGCCCTTCTGGTTCAGGATGGCGTCCACGGCCGCGTTGTGGGTGTTGACCAGCAGCACCCGCTCGGTCTGGCGGACCTTCAATTCCTCCAGGTAGGCCCGGGCGGCGGGCAGGTCCTCCTGTTCCAGCAGCCCCGAGAGGGTGGTCAGGCAGGCCCGGAAATCGTGGGTCAGTTTGCGCTGGGCGGCGTAAGCCTGGGTCAGCGCCTGGAGGTTTTCGTCCTGGACCCGGGCGCGTTCGGCGGCGGCCACCAGCTGTTCCCGGTCGATGGCGCTGCGCTCCAGCCGGTCAAACAGAATCAGCGCCGCCACGTTGACAACGTCCAGGATGGCCAGTGCCCCCTGCCAGGCTTCGGATTCCTCGCCGATGTGCGTCCGGGCGCCGTAATAGGCGATGAGTGTCATGAACGGAAAGATGCCGGCCAGCGGCACCCAGACCCGCGCCGGGGTGTCGGTTTCCGGCAGGGGACGGTGCAGCCGCCGGATTACCACCCCCAACAGCAGATAGACCAGGGACTTGGCCACAAACACCACCGAGTAGAGCGGAATGTTCCACACCATCTCGGAATACTCCAGGCCCAGCCCCTGCATGACGCCCCATTCGATCCAGTAGTAGGGCACACTGCACAGCGCATAGGCGGTGACCGCCACAAAGAAGGCCCGGTCCCACCGGGCACGGTAGAGCAGCAGGATCAGGAGGGTGTTCATAAGGCAGTTCAGCACGGCCTCGCCGGTGGGCGGTACCCCTTTCAGCTGGTTGAACATGGCAAGCGACACCAGCAGATACCACAGCAGCATGACGCCCCAGAACCGGGTCCCGCCGTGCCGCCGGTAAAAAAAGCTGTCGTAGATCAGCACGCTGCCCACCATCGCGGTGATCACATTGAACAGCGTCAGAACGTTCCCCCATACCGCTAGCATAACTGCCGTCCTTTCCAGGCCAGGTACCGCTGTTTGGTTTCCCGGTAGCTGCGGGCGCTCACCGGCAGCAGCGTTCCGTCCCGTAGCCGGGCACCGCTGCTCTGCAGGGTATCCACCCAGGCCATATTCACCAGGTAACTTTTGTGCAGCCGCAGAAAGCCCTGGTCGGTCATTTTTTCCTCCAGCAGGTTCATGGTGGTACGGGTGGTCAGGCTGTCCCGCCGGGCGTCCCGCAGATGCAGGATCTGTTCCCGGCCCCGGCTTTCCACATAGACCAGTTTGGGCAGCGGCACCGCCACCGGTTCCCCGTCGCAAAGCAGCTCCACCGTGCGCAGCCGGGTGCGGCAGGCCGCCAGCGCCGCCGTAAAATAGGGCGCCAGTTTGGCGTCCAGCTCGTCCTTGGCCAGGTAGCGGAAAGCGTTCACCTCGTAGCCTTCGGGGGCGTATTCCTTATAATTGGTCACAAAGATCAGCACCATATCGGGCCGGGTCTGCCGCAGCCGGCGGGCCACCCGGATGCCGTTGGTGGCCCCCAGGTCGATGTCCAGGAACAGCAGGTCACAGGGCAGCGCATCGGTCAGGCGGTCCGGGTCGACGAGTACCGTGATGACCATGGTCCGGGGCGAAAAATCCGCCAATGCCCGGATACGCCGGGCCAGCCCCTCCGCAAAGGGGCCTTCGTCGTCGCAAAGCACGATGTGCAGCATGAAACCATCCCTCCTATTACAATAAATTTGGACAGGAAAGCCGGGCAGCCAGTCCGGCTTTTCCTCCATCTCGTGCCTAAGCTACAATAAGAGGAGCAACTGGCTGACCAATCCCTCCTTGGGCTTGTATGTCCGCGCGAAAGACTGTCAGCCATCCTCTTGTTGCAGCGTTCGATTT
>CAJFFY010000024.1 GCA_904374465.1 uncultured Subdoligranulum sp. | reverse complement strand
CCAGTTCTTTCTGGTTCCCTTCAATCTTCATGTTATTATAGCGCCTCCATTTCAACTATTCCTCATTTTCTGATAAATTACGATTTATTGCTGACTTTATTATACTTTATTGCCTATCGAAAAGATAGCATAAGAACTACTATTTATAGAAGTATTTAAGACGATTTGAGACTTTTTATTCTGAACAGTAAATCCTGCCGTGGCACACAAACAAAATTTTATACATATCCTATTCCTTTTTGCGCCGGTTGGCCGTGTCCTGCACCGCACGGGGCAGCCATGCACACCGGCTGTATTCCAGCGGGATGGGAATTTCCTGAATCTTATCTCCCGGTGCCGGACGTTTCAGGTCGGCCGGCAGGTCGGGCAGTCCCACTTCCCGCAAAGAGAGCATCTCCCCGCTGAGCCAGCCCACCGGCTGGTCGTCACAATAGAGGCAATAGCATCCGAACATTTTTTTCACATGGACATTCAATCCCTGCAGGGCCTTCAACCAGGTTTGCACCACTTCTTCGGACGGGTACGCCATGATACCATCTCCTTTTTTCAGGCAAGTTCCATTCCGTTGTCTGTATTATACACGCCATGACAAAGGACGGGCAACCGCTTTTTCTCAGAGGGTCTGCGCGGCTTCCTGCCGCTGTTTCCGGTTCATCAGGTGTTGTTCCCGCGCCACCAGCACGATGCAGAGCACCAGGGCCAGGGCATCGCTGACCGGCTGGGCCACAAAGATCCCATGGATACCCCACACCAGAGGGAACAGGTAGAGGAAAGGGATCAGGAAAAGAATCTGCCGCAAAAAGGTGATGACGATGGAGGGCAGCGGCTTGTTGAGGGACTGGAAGAAGGTGGTAACCAGCATGACAAACCCCAGGATGGGGGTGATGCAGAAGTTGAGGCGAAGACCGGGTACGCCGATCTGCAGCATTTCCTCGGTGGCACCGAAGGCCAGCAGAATGGCCTGGGGGCAGAGCATCACCACCAGCCAGATCACGCAGGTGACCGCAACCGACACCGCCGACGCCAGGTAGAGCGTCTGCATGACCCGCCGGTACTGCCCGGCGCCGTAATTGTTGCCCACAATGGGCTGGATGCCCTGACTGATGCCGCTGGCCGGCATGATCACAAAGGTCATGATACTGGCCACCACCGCATAGACGCTGATGGCCGTATCCCCGCCGTACTTGCCCAGCTGGCCGTTGTAGACCAGGCTGATGAGCCCCATGGCCATCTGGGCAATCCAGAAGGCAAACCCGCAGGAGACAATCTTGCGGGCCAGACCGGCATTCCAGCAAAAGGTTTCCCGCCGGATTTCCACCTGGGTGTATCCCCTGCCGATCAGGCAGGCACCAAACACCACCGAGCACCCCTGTCCGATGACGGTGGCCCAGGCCGCACCGGCCACACCCCAGCCCAGCACGGCCACGAACAGCGCATCCAGCAGGATGTTGGTTACCGCCCCGATGCCGGTGACGCACATGCCCAGCACCGGCCGCCCCGAAACGCGGACGAAATCACAGAACACCTGGGTCAGCCCTTGCAGCAGGCAGCCCAGCGCCACAATGCGGTAATAGGTCAGGGCATAGTCGTAGGCCGTTTCGGTCACACCGAACACCCGCAGCAAAGGGTCGGCAAAAGCCTGCAGAAACGCCGTCAGCGCCAGTTCCGACACGGCCACCAGCACCAGCGCATTGCCAAAGGAAGCGTTCATCTGCTTCTGTTCGCCACGCCCCGCAAACAGGCTGAACAGCGACGCACCGCCGGCGCTGCAGGTCAGACCAAAGGCCATCATCATGTAAGAGAGGGGAAAACAGATGGACAGTCCCGCCAACGCCGAAGTGCCGTTGCAGTTGCCCACAAAGATGCGGTCCACAATGTTGTAGATGGCGGTGATCAGCAGCGAAATGGCCGCCGGGATGGAATACTGCAAAATCATCGGGAACAGTTTTCCCTGGGTAAATGCGTTGACAGGCTTCATAGAATCGTCCTTTCCAATACTTAGGTTCCTAATTGTATGGGCAAAAAATACAGGATAACCCATCCGCTCAGGACAGGTTATCCATCATTTTTTCCACCACCCGGAAAAATACCGCCAGGTCCTCCTCCGGAATATCCCGGGTCAGCGTCTGCTCCAGATCGGTCAGGTCATGCACCACCCGCTGACGGTAGGTCAGCGCCTTTTCTGTAAGGACAATCCGCTTGAGGCGGTGGTCATAGGGCATGGCCTCCCGGCGGATCAGTCCGTTTTCCTCCATCTGGTTGAGCATCTGGCTGGCCGTGGAGGGGCGGATGCTGTACTCCTCCTCGATATCCTTCTGGAAAATGTCCTCGGTCTGGGCCAACAGAAAGTGCAGCGTCCGGCCCTGGGACCCGCTGAAGGAGTCCCGGCAGGAAAAACCGTCCAGCTTGCGGCGGATTTTGTTGGAAAGTTTGCTGACATAGCGGGCAGCGCTTTTGGTCAATGAGAGCATGGCGGTCTCCTATTTCTTAGGTTCCTAACCAATGCACGCTTTTTAGCGGCTTCTGTCAAGGGAAAATCGGCAGTACCCAAAAAACGCACCGCTTGTCGGCGGTGCGTTCCATCTTACTTCTTTTTCTTTTCGATGTGAGCTTCATAGTCCCGCAGGGAATCCAGCGCCCTGGGGGCCAGCGGGAACAGGGCGATCATATTGAAGATGGTCATGAGCCCCACGCCCACATCTCCCAGATCCCACACGAACTGGTAGGTGGCCAGGCCCCCCACAAACAACATGGCCAGGGCCAGAACCTTGTAGGCCAGTTGGGCGCCCCAGTGATCGCCGAAGAGATACGCCACGTTGGACCGGGCATAAAACAGAATGCCCAAAAAGGTGGACAGACTGAACAGCCAAAGAATCACCGCGATAAAGACAACGCCGAAGGTGCCCAGATGATACTGCATGGCCGCCTGGAGCAGGTCCATCCCCTCCAGGCCGGCGGTCTGTTCCACCGGGGTCAGCAGCATGATCATGGCGGAACAGCTGCAGATGACCAGCGTGTCGATAAAGACCCCCAGCGCCTGCAGCAGTCCCGCCTTGGCGGGGTGATCAATATGGGAGGCCGCCGCCGCACAGGGCGCCGAGCCGGACCCGGCCTCGTTGAAAAAAAGCCCCCGTTTGGTGCCGTTCATGATAACGGCGCCCATGCCGCCGCCCACCACCTGCCGCAGGCCGAAGGCTTCGGCAAAGATGCGTCCGAACACACCGGGCAGCAGCGGGGCGTTTTTCAGGATGATGAACAGCGTAATGAAAAAGTAGCAGGCCGCCATGATCGGCACCATGCGGTCCAGCACCCGGACAGTGGCGTTTTTGCGCAGCACAATAAAGGCCGCCACCGCCACCAGGTTACCCATGCCCACCCGGCAGGCGGTGGAGACAATGAGCGCCTGTACCCCGGAAAGGCCATGCTCCGTTTTCTGGTTGTTGGACAGGGTGACCCGGACCATCTCGGGAAAGAGGCGGAAGGGCAAGAAGCGGGTGCGCACCGTGAAATACACCCCGGCGGGCACCAGGATCATCACCAGCAGCGACAGTCCCAGGGTGCTGCCACCGGGCAACGGGATGGTGACCAGATCTCCCCACAGCAGATGGTACAGGGCTTGGAACAGGGCCATAGTCAGATAATTCCTCTCATCTTTTTGGTCGGCCGCCGGGCCGTGTCCCCACAGTGTACCATAAAGGATCGCCTTTGGGAACTCTTTTTTGTCACACCCGGTGACAGGACTCGGGGATGCCGATGTCCGCCAGCACAATCTCGCCGCAGAATTCCGCCGCCCGGGGATCGGCGTGTACCGGCTTGCGGCTGTCAAAGGCCACCGTCAGGTCGGCCCGCACCGCGCCGGGCGCCGCCTCGCCGGTATCGGCGGTCAGGCCGCTGGGCAAGTCCACCGCCAGCAAAAGGGCTCCCGCCGCCCGCGCTTTGTGCAGCAGTTCGCAGGCAGCCTGTCCCTCCGGGCGCAGGGTCCCGTGGAATCCGGTGCCGTACACCGCATCCACCGCCACCGTCCAGGCCTGCGGGTCCGGCGGGGTGTCCCGGGGCAGCACGGTGACAGGCAATGCCCGCAGCCTCTCCCGGTTGGCGAGGGCATCGGCCGTGCGGGGCTCCCCCTCGGCCAGCCAGACCGTCACCTGCCAGCCAGACCGGACGGCCAGCCGGGCCATGACAAACCCGTCGCCGCCGTTGTTTCCCTTGCCCGTTACCACCAGCAGCCGGCCCGGTACGGCAAAACGGCGGACCACCTCCGCCCAGGCGGCCTGCCCGGCGTTTTCCATCATCTGAAGATACGACAGACCTGCCTGGTCGGCGGCCCGTTCAATGGCCTTCATCTGAGCGGCGGTGACAAGATTGCGGTTGATCATGGGGCATCTCCTCCTGTGGTTTTCTTGTATCGTACCACACCCTGGGCAGCAAATCCAGACAAAAAGCCCCGGGCCTTGCGACCCGGGGCAGAATGTTCAGTTCAATTTGAGGAATTTGCGCACCGGCAGGGTGACGGCCCCCGCCACCAGGCAGCAGATGACCCACTCAACCACCGCCTGAATCCCCACCAGCAGGACGATAAACATAAAGACGTTATCGGCCCCCAGCGTCTGGGCCAGGTTTTGCACATAGTCAATGTGATAGAAAAACAGTACCAGAAAGCCCATGAAAAACACCGTGTTCAGTACCGGTGCGGACAATGCCCCGGCAAAGCAGCAGAACTTCTGCTGTTTGGGCAGTACCTTGCACAGCCCCCGGAAAATCCACGCCGCGCAAAGGCCCATCAGGACCCGGGCCACCACGCAGACCACAAAGGTGCCCGCCGGACTGGCGCTGAACAGCGCGGCGCTCATGGCGCTTTTGCCCTCCACCGCCTGGAGAAAACTGGTGGCACCGAACACTGCCCCCAGAATGGCCCCGGCCGTGGGGCCCATCGTCATGGCGCCGATGGCCACCGGCACCGTGAGCAGCGACGCCGACAGCGGGCCGATCTGCAGATAGCCCAGCGGCGTATAGTTCAGCACAAGCAGAATGGCCACCAGCAGCGCAAGCTGGGTGAGCCAACGGACGTTGGTACGAGATTTCATATTCAATTTTCCTCCTGCTGCCGTCTCCTACACTTCGGGAGTACAGCGCAAATGTACAGCCGCAAGGCTGCCATCTCACAGTATAGCGCAAAACCGGCCGCAATACAAGCGGCCGGTCGCTCTTTTTGGTTACAGTCTGCCCGCCAGCAACAGATCCCGTACCTCGAACAGGTCGTGGCAGCAGTAGTCGTACAGCTGCCGGATTTCTTCATCGGGCTGGGCCAGGTCGGGCACCATGACGGTCAGCGCCCCGGCGGCATGGCCGGCACGCACCCCGTTGAAGCTGTCCTCCAGCACCACGCAATCCCGACAGTCCAGCCCCAGACGGCGGGCCGCCTCCAGGAAGATGTCGGGGGCAGGCTTGCTGCGCTGCACATCGGCACCACAGACCACATCGTGGAAGTAACGCGCCGTACCGGTGGTCTGCAGGTTCTGCTCGATCATATTCCGCGGACTGGAACTGGCCACAATGCGGGGAATCCCCTTTTCTTCCAGGGTGGCCAGCAGTTCCTTCAGTCCCGGTTTGCAGGGCACCCCCTGGGCGAAGCGCGCATCCCCCACCTGCCAGACCTTGTCCAGCATCTTCTGGGGATCGATCATGGGGAAGTATTCCCGGATATGCTCCAGCAGATATTGCCCGGCCAGACCGCGGCCGCTGGCATAGAAGGCTGCCCGGTCGGCGGGCATGGGCACGCCCAGGGCCTCACAGGCCGGCTCCCAGAAGGTATCCCAGAGGCGCTCGGTGTCAAACATCAGCCCGTCCATATCAAATATAACGCCTTTTTTCATAAAGGTATCGTCCTTTCCTTTCCGTCACGCTCATACAGGCTCATTGTACCGCATTTTCTCCGGCACCGCAACCGCTGCTCGCAGAGATTTTTCCTGCAAAAGGGGGCTTGTTTTTACCGCTTTACAGCGCTATAATGTGGGTAACTGCTTCCGGGTTGCTGTGCGGCGGCCCGCCTGGCGGCATTGAGATCAATAGGGAGAGTGTAAATCATGTTGGATATCAAGATCACCAAAACGACTGCGCCCAAGGCGAAGCCGCAGGACGAAAGCAAACTCGGGTTCGGTAAAATCTTCAGCGACCATATGTTCCTGATGGATTATACCGAGGGCGAAGGCTGGCACGACGCCCGCATTGTACCGTACGGTCCCTGGGACATGGACCCCGCCACCACGGTATTCCACTACGCCCAGGAAATTTTTGAGGGCATGAAGGCCTACCGCACCGCAGAGGGCAAGATCCAGCTGTTCCGCCCCGACTGCAATGCCAACCGTTTCAACGATTCGGCCGATCGTCTGGGCATGCCCCCCATTCCGCCGGAGGACTTTGTCCAGGCGGTCAAGGCCATTGTGGATGTGGACCGCGACTGGGTGCCCCATTCGGACGGCGCCTCGCTGTATATCCGCCCCTTCTGCATCGCCACCGATGTGGGCCTGGGCGTGCATGCCGCCAAGCATTATCGTTTTGCCATCATCTGCTCGCCTTCCGGCGCCTACTACGCCGAGGGTCTGGATCCCGTGCGCATCTACGTGGAAGACGAATACATCCGTGCCGCCCCGGGCCTGACCGGTTTCACCAAGTGCGGCGGCAACTACGCGGCTTCCATCAAGGCCGGTGAGCTGGCCGAGGAACGCGGTTTCAGCCAGGTGCTGTGGCTGGACGGCGTGGAAAAGAAGTACGTGGAAGAAGTCGGTTCCATGAACATCATGTTCAAGATCGACGGCAAGATCTACACGGCGGCCTGCACCGGCACCGTGCTGCCCGGCGTCACCCGCCGCTCCATCATCGAGCTGCTCAAGGACTGGGGCTACGAGGTCATCGAGGGCAAGCTGGCCATCGCCGACGTCATGAAGGCTGCCGACGAGGGCAAGCTGGAAGAAGTCTTCGGCACCGGCACCGCGGCCGTGGTCTCCCCCGTCAAGGAGCTGGACTGGGAGGGCAAAGTGGCCCACATCAGCGGCGGCAAGATCGGCGAGCTGACCCAGAAACTCTACGACACGCTGACCGGCATCCAGTGGGGCAAGCTGCCCGACACCAAGGGCTGGATCGTTCCCGTCGACGCCCAGTAAAACACATCCTGTAAAATTTCAGTAAAAAAAGCGCGCAGATCCGTTCTAAATCCGGTTCCGCGCGCTTTTTCTCGATTTCTTTACATTTTTTTAACGCCAAATATGCTATACTGAAATCACTTCCCGCAAGAACTCCACAAAAAGGACGAACTATGAAACATCTTTTGGAATGTCTGGACGCCACGGCCCGTCGCTGGCCCGAGCGCCCCGCCTTCGGCGATGAAGCCGGCACGCTGACCTGGGCCGAAGTGGCCCTGGCCGTACAGCGCGTCGGCACTGCGCTGGCCCGGCAGGGGGTACAGCGCCGCCCGGTGGCCCTCTATCTGGATCACCGGGTCCCCTGTCTGCTGACCATGCTGGGCACCCTGGCGGCGGGCGGTTTTTACACCGTGCTGGACACCGCCCAGCCCCCCGAGCGGGTGCGGCGGATCACCGACCAGCTGGCCCCCGTCCTGCTGGTCA
Source organism: uncultured Subdoligranulum sp. (assembly GCA_904374465.1). Taxonomy (GTDB): domain Bacteria; phylum Bacillota; class Clostridia; order Oscillospirales; family Ruminococcaceae; genus Gemmiger. The sequence goes on along the minus strand of CAJFFY010000024.1, from coordinate 28,044 downwards.
CCGACGAGGAACACCGGGCCGCCGCCGAAGCCCTGGGTCTTGACTGCCCCCTGCTGCTGTGGGAATCTGCCTGTACCGAGGAACCGGACCCCTACCTGCTGCAGCGTTTGCGGCAGGACGCCCTGGATGTGGATCTGGCCTATGTGCTGTTCACCTCCGGTTCCACCGGTGCCCCCAAGGGGGTGGCCGTCCAGCACCGGGCCGTACTGGCCTACAGTGCCTGGGCCGCCGAGACCTTCGGCATAGACGAGACCACCGTCTTCGGCAACCAGACGCCCTTTTATTTTTCCATGTCGGTGACCGATCTGTACACCGCCCTGCGCACCGGCTCCCAGTTGCAGGTACTGCCCAAGCGGCTGTTCTCCTTTCCGGTGCAGCTGCTGGACTACCTGACCACCCACGGTGTCAACACGCTGTACTGGGTGCCCTCGGCCCTGGGGGGTGTGGTACGCTGGAAGGCCCTGGACTATACGGCTCTGCCCCCACTGCGCACCATTCTGTTCGCGGGGGAAACGATGCCCACCCCCTACCTGAACTACTGGCGTGCCCACTACCCGGCGGCACTGTTCGCCAATCTGTTCGGTCCCACCGAGACCACCGATATCTGCGCCTATTACATTGTGGACCGTCCCTTTGCCGATGATGAGCCGTTGCCCATCGGCCGCGCCTGCGACAACTGCGGGCTGCTGGTGCTCACCGAAGACAACCGGCCGGCAGCCCCCGGCCAGGTGGGCGAGCTCTGTGTGCGGGGCAGTTTCCTGGCGGCGGGCTACTACAACATGCCCGAAAAAACCGCCCAGCGGTTCTGCCCCAATCCCCTGCAGCCCCATTACCCCGAAACCATCTACCGCACCGGGGACCTGGTGTGCTATGGGGAAGACGGGCTGTTGCGGTACATGGGGCGCACCGACAACCAGATCAAACACATGGGGTACCGCATCGAGCTGGGCGAGATCGAGACGGCCGCCTACGGACAGGAGGGCCTGCAGAGCTGTGCCTGCCTGTACGATGTTCCCCGGGACCGGCTGGTGCTCTTCTTTACCGCGGGGCGCGATCTGACCGATGCCCTGCGCGCCCGGCTGGCGGACCGGCTACCCGGCTATATGCAGCCCGCGCTGTACCGCCGTTTAAAGGCAATGCCCCAGAACCAGAACGGAAAGATTGACCGCGCCGCTTTGCGCGCCCAACTGAAGGAGGATTGAACCATGCATACAATCGATGAAATCATGAAAATTCTGGCTGAAGTGAAACCCGGCCTGTCCGCCGGTCCCGACGACGAACTGGTCCGCACCGGCTTGCTGGACTCGGTGGAAATCATGTCGGTGGTGATGGCCCTGGCCGAGGAATTTGATCTGGAGATCAGCCCGCTGGACCTGAAAGAGGAAAACTTTCACACCGCCAACGCCATCCTGGCCTTGGTCAACCGGCTGGAGGCGTAACGCTCCACCGCCGTGATCCGGAGGGAGTTCGTCTATGGCTTATAACTCATTTCCCTACTTATGCATCTTTTTGCCCCTGTGCTGGCTGGCCTGGGCACTGCTGCCCCAGCGGTACCGCCCGGTGGCCCTGCTGGGCGGCAGCCTGGTGTTCTACTGGCTGATGGCCGGCACCTACACGGTGTGGCTGCTGCTGGCCGCCGCCCTGACCTGGGCCCTGGGGCTCTGGCTGGGCCGGCTGCAGGATCTGCAGGCCGCCACCACCCCGGCCCTGGACCCGGGCGCCCGCAAAGCTGCCAAAAAGTCCTTCACCGCCCTGCAGAAAAGTCTGGTGGCGGGCGGTTCTGTGGCTTTGCTGGGACTGTTGGTCTGGCTGAAGTACCTGCCCTTCCTGGTACGGACGGCGAACAGCCTGCTGGCCCGGCTGCCCATGGGCTGGCAGATCGCCACCCCCACGCTGGTACAACCGGTGGGGTTGAGCTTTTTCACCCTGATGGCCATCAGCTATCTGGTGGATGTGCGCCGCGGTACCACCCGGCCCGCCGTCCACTACTGGCAGGTACTGCTCTACCTGAGCTTCTGGCCCCACGTGGTGGAGGGGCCCTTTGACCGCTGGGGGCAGATTTCCCCCGCGCTGCTGGACCCGCCCAAACCGGATTACCGGGCCTTCACCTTCGGCGTACAGCGCATCCTCTGGGGCATGATGAAAAAACTGATCCTGGCCGACCGTGCCAACATGTACGTGAAAGCCGTCTTTGACGACTGGACCCAGTATTCCGGCGCCGCCGTGGTGGTGGGCACCCTGCTGTACACCCTGCAGCTTTACGCGGAGTTTTCCGGCTGTATGGACATGGTGGTGGGTGCCGCCGAATGCTTCGGCGTGCCGCTGGCAGAAAACTTCCGCCAGCCTTTCTTTTCCCGCAGCATCGGGGAATTCTGGCGGCGCTGGCACATCACCCTGGGTGCCTGGCTGCGGGAATACCTGTTCCAGCCGGTCATCGTCAGCAAACCCATGCTGCGGTTCGGCAAATGGTGCAACACCCGGTTCGGCGCCGCGCTGGGGCGCAGTCTGCCGGTATGGGCCGGCCTGCTGCTGACCTGGCTGGCCATCGGCCTGTGGCATGGTGCCGGCTGGTTGTACGTAGTGTACGGCCTGTATTACTTTTTCCTGCAATGGCTGGGCCAGGCGGCGGAACCCACGCTGCTGCGCCTGCTGCCCCGGCTGCCCCAGTGGCGGGAGCACCGGATTTACCGGCTGTGGCAGGTGGCACGCACCTTTGTGCTGGTCAATCTGGGCATGCTGCTTTTCCGGGCCAACGGCACCCGTGCGGCCCTGGATATGCTGGCCAGCCTGCGGCGCCCCTACACCGACAGTCTGCTCATCAAGCTGGACATCCGGGATCTCTGGGTACTGGCCGTGGGCGCGCTGGTCTTGCTGGCGGTGGACCTGCTCCACGAGCGGGGTGTTTCCATCCGGGCAACGCTGGCGGCCCGTCCGCTGCCGCTGCGCTGGGCCGTCTACTGCGGCGGTATGCTGGCCGTCATGATCTTTGGCGCCTACGGCGACAACTATGATCCGGCTGCGTTCATCTATGCGCAGTTCTGACCCACAGGGAGTAACGTTGTATGACACTGAAAACCTGGCAAAAAAACGGACTGCGCATGGTGGCTTTTCTGCTGGTGCTGCTGATGTTGGTACTGGCCGTGGGCCACTACCTGATGCCCCAGTCCAACCGATACCTGGAGGGCTACACCGCCGGCGGTATCCTGGGGGAGGATTTTGACACCATCGACGTGCTGGTGCTGGGGGACTCCAACGCCGCCCAGGGCATTGCCCCCATGAAATGGTACGATGAACACGGCATCACCGGCTACACCTATGCGGCGGGCTGGATGTCCATGTACAACCTGTACTACCGGCTCAAACAGATCTACGAGGAGCAGAACCCCCAGGTGGTGGTGCTTTGCACGGCGCCCGCCTACACCAAAAAAGGCAGCGAAACCACCATGCAGAGCGCCCTGGGGGATATTGCCGACGAACTGCTGCCGCTGCTGCGGTTCCATGACAACTGGAAGTACCTGACCCCCGGAAATCTGCTGACCGAGAAGGACTACAGCTGGCGGGATGTGAACAAGGGCTATACCCCCATTACCGATGTGGCGGGGCGCCCCAACACCGACTACATGTACGACACCGGCGTCAGCGAGCCCATTCCGCTGCTGGTCCAGTTCTATATGCAGCGCATTCTGCAGCTTTGTGCCGACCATGACAGTCAGGTGGTGCTGATCACCGTTCCCGCTGCCGTGGGCTGGAACCTGGCCCGCCATAACGGCATCGCCGCCTTTGCCGAGGCAAACGACGTGCCGTATGTGGATTTCAATATGGCAGACCAGAACCCCGGCATCGACTGGACCACCGACACCGCCGACGGCGGCACCCACCTGAACTGGCTGGGCGCCCAGAAGGTCACCGAAGCGCTGGGCAACTATCTGCTGACCCACTACGACCTGGAAGACCACCGGGGACAGGACGGCTACGAGAGCTGGGACGGGGACGCCCAGACCTACCGCGACCAGCGCACCGATATCCAGACGCGGGTGACCCAGAACGCCGGTATTGTGTAAACTGCACAATTTTACACATCTATTTTACAGCACATTGTATAGGTCTTCCTCTTGCAAATGCCGTCGAAATGTTGTACTATAAGGGCGTAGAAAGCAATGACGCTTTGGAACGGTTGGTACGCGCAGCCGTACCAAAGCGCTTTTTTGTGAAGATGCTTTCCAGCACAAGAGGAAGAATACCAGAGCGCCCTGCCGGTCATACTGGAGGGCATCCACTTGTAGAGGGGTGGGTTCCGTTCGATAAAGAGCGGCAAGACGTTCTGTTTTTCTCCTTCTTTAAAACGGGACGGGGCAGTGGCCGTCCCGTTTTTTTTGCGTACGACGAAAAAGGCGCCGGTCCCAAAGGACCGGCGCCTTGCCGTATATTCAGGAAAGTTTCAGATCCTTTTCCCCAATCCAGCCCTTGCGGCGCAGCACCTGGCAGAACAGGGTGCTGAGCACGGCGGGCAGCACGAAGCAGATCAGCAAAAGGCCCGCCCAGTCCCAGGCGGTGATTGCCTTACCCATGGCCACCCAGCCGGTGTAGACGCCGATCTGCCCCACCAGGCCGCAGGTACCCATGCCGCTGGACACTGCGGGGCCGTTCATTTCCAGGTGGAACAGGCAGGTGGCCAGCGGCCCGGTGATGGCCGAAGCCAGCGTCGGAGGAATCCAGATGCGGGGGTTGCGCAGGATGTTGGGCATCTGCAGCATGCTGGTGCCCAGGCCCTGGCTGACCAGACCGCCCACGCCGTTTTCCTTATAGCTCATCACCGCAAAGCCCACCATCTGGGCGCAGCAGCCGGCCACCGCCGCGCCGCCCGCCAGACCGGTCAGGCCCAGCGCTGCACAGATGGCCGCGCTGGAGATGGGCAGCGTCAGGGCCACCCCCACCAGCACCGAGACAATGACGCCCATGAGCAGCGGCTGCAGCTCGGTGGCCCACATGATAACACTGCCCACCGCACTGGCTGCCGCGCCGATGGCCGGTGCAAACAGGACGCTGAGGCCGGTGCCCATCAGGATGGTCACCGCCGGGGTGACCAGGATATCCACCCGGGTTTCCTTGCTGACCAGCTTGCCGCACTCCGCCGCGATGATGGCGATGAGGTAGACGGCCAGGGGACCGCCGGCGCCGCCCAGTTCATTGGCTGCGCCCCCCACCGCAATCAGGCTGAACAACACCAGCTGCGGGGCATGCAGCGCATAGCCGATGGATGCCGCCATGGCCGGGCCCGCCACCGCCGTGGCATACCCGCCCGCCGTGACCAGGAAGGCCAGCCCCAGCTGCTCGCCCAGCGTCTTGACGATGGTGCCGATGAGCAGGCTGGCAAACAGCCCCTGGGCCATGGCGCCCATGGCATCCACCCCGTAACGGTGTGCCGAGATGACCACATCCTTTTTCCGGAAAAATGACCGGATTTCCCTGATACGTGTTTTTCCCGTTGCCTCCATATTGATCCTCCCCATTTTTTGCGAATTACCGGTATTTTAGCACTCCCCTTTGTAAAATGCAACCTGCCGATTGCAAAACCCGCCCGGATGCGGTACAATAAAACAAACCCACAGCTTTTGTTTAAAAGGAGTGCAGGCCGCTATGGTAGAAACCTTTACCACCCACATCACACCGTACGGGCTGGACCGCAACGTCTTTTTGTACCTGCCCGACGACTGGCAGACTTCCGGCCGACAGTACCCGGTTCTCTATATGTTCGACGGGCACAACCTGTTCTTTGATTCCACCGCCACCTACGGCACCTGCTGGGGCCTGAAAGAATACCTGGATGCCCACCCGGAAGCCATTGTGGTAGCCCCCGAATGCAACCACGAGGGCAACCGGCGTCTGGAAGAATACTGCCCCTATGACTCGGACTGGTTCGACGGCATCCACGGCACCGGCAAGGCCTACCTGGAATGGCTGGTGAACGAACTGAAACCCTGGATCGACCGGCGCTACCCCACCCTGCCCGACCGGGCCCATACCGCCATCGGCGGTTCCAGCATGGGCGGCCTGATGAGCCTGTACGCCGCAGTCCGTTATAACGATGTTTTCAGCAAGGCCGCCTGCCTGTCGCCCTCGGTGCGGCTGTGCATGGAGCCGCTAACCGCCGACCTGCGTTCCACGTCCCTGCGCAAAGACACCCGCTTTTATCTGAGCTGGGGTGAACTGGAGGCCCGCGACCAGCACCAGCTGGCCGAATACACCCACAATGCCCTGACGGTGGCCCATCTGCTGCAGGAGCAGGGTGCGCAGGTCTACCCCTATTTTCAGATGGACGGGAGGCATTGCGAAGCCGACTGGCGCCGCCAGCTGGGCCGCTGCTTCCGTTTCCTGTTCGGCTGGGCCTGATCCCGCCGGACTATACCACCCAAACCAAAGGAGGTTTTTCCCATGTCGAAAGCCGTAATCTTTTTTGCTCCGGGCCTGGAGGAATGCGAGGGCCTGCTCTGCGTGGACATTCTGCGCCGCGCCGGTGTGGAAGTCACCATTGCCGCCGTGGGCGGCAACCAGACCGTGACCAGTGCCCGCCAGGTCCATGTGGTAGCCGACGCCCTGGCCGAGGACGTGGACTACAGCGCCTATGACGCCTGCATTCTGCCGGGCGGCATTCCCGGCGTAAACAACCTGAAGGCCGACGCCACCGTGCGCAAGGTCTGCACCGACTTTGCCGCCGCCGGCAAGTATGTGGCCGCCATCTGCGCCGGCCCCACCGTGCTGGCCGCCTTCGGCGTGCTGAACGGTAAAAAAGCCACCGTCTACCCCGGTATGGATGCCCCGCTGACCGAGGCCGGCGCCGAATACACCGGCCTGCCGCTGACCATCGACGGCAACATCGTCACCGGCGAGGCTCTGGGCGCCGCCATCCCCTTTGCCCTGGCCCTGGCCCGTCTGCTGGGCAGCGCTGCGGATTCCGACCGCGTCAAGAAGGCCATCGTCTACCAATAAGCTGACAAAGACGCCAAAGAGCCTGTTCCCTCCATGGGAACAGGCTCTTTTTGGTTTTTATTTGCGGCCGCGCTGCAGCTCGATCCAGGCCAGGTCGCCGCGTTCCAGGCCGTGGATCAGTACCTCGGCCGTGGCAATATTGGTGGCCACCGGGATGGTGTGCATGTCACACAGGCGCAGCAGGGTGGCATCGTTGGGCTCCCCGGGCTTGGCGCCCACCGGGTCCCGGAAGAACAGCAGCATATCCACTTCCCCGCAGCCGATCATGGCGGCCACCTGCTCGGCGCCGCCCCGGCCACCGGGGTACAGGCAGCGTACCGGCAGCCCGGTGGCATCGTGTACGATGCGGCCGGTAACGCCGGTGGCGATCAGGTCGTTTTCCGACAGGATGCGCACATAGGCTGTACAGAACTGTGCCATCAATTCCTTGCGGGAATCGTGGGCGATCAAAGCGATCCTCATGACTATACTCTCTCCCTCTGTAGGGCCCACCTTGGCCCTTCACACAAAGCTATCTTGTATATGATAGAATACTTTTTGGCAAATTGCAAGGCCCATCCCGCACAAAACAACAAAAAAGCCGGGCTTTCGTCGGTTTTTCTTGACGTTTTGCCCAAAACGCCCCTGTAAAGTTTGGCAAAACGGCGCGCTGTGTCCATGTTATAATAAAGAAAATCACAGGGGGCATCGCTCGGATGCCCTGCCAAAAGGAGGATCCTGACATGAAGAAATCTGCCCAGACGATCATTCGTCCCGACGCTTGCTATACCATCGCCGCTGCAAACGGCCGCGTGTTGGAGGTGGCTGATTTCAATACCGAAAACGGTGCCTCGGTACGGTTGTGGAGCTACGAAGGCCAGCCCTGGCAACAGTGGCGTTTTGAGGAGGCCGGCGAGGGAGAATACCGCATCAAGAACCGCTTCACCGGCAAGGTGATGGACCTGGCCATGTCCGGTGTGAACAACGGCACCTGGATTCACCAATGGAGCCAGACCTCCGGCGCGGGCCAGCGCTGGCAGATTGTAGAGGCCGGCGGCGGCAAGGTAAAGCTGCGCAACGTGCTGGCCGATAAGGTCATCGACCTGGTGGGCATGCGGGTGGAAAACGGCACCCAGGCCCAGATTTGGCAGGATGTGTCCGGCGAAAACCAGCTCTGGAAGCTGGAACCCGTCCCGGACCGGCTGATGGAAAAGCCCCTGGAGGCACCGCCCGCCAAGGTTCCGGCCAAACCGGCCAAAGCTGCCAAAGGCAGCAAATCCACCCGTACCCAGACCGGCAAAAAGACCAGCGGCAAATCCGCCCGCCGGGCCAGCAAAAACAAATAAACGATTCTTTCCGGGCCCCCGCCGCACAGCGGGGGCCCGGTTCATCTTGCAGGGTACCGAAAAGCCTGTTATAATAGGTAAAAATGCAAAAAGTCACGAAAGGCAGTACAATCGCTATGCAGTTTACCGAGCTTACCCGCGTTGCGCCCGAGATCATCCGCGCCACCCAGGCCATGGGCTTTACCGAGATGACGGAAATTCAGGAAAAAGCCATTCCGCTGATGCTGGACGGCCACGACATGATTGCCAAGGCCCCCACCGGCACCGGCAAGACGGTGGCCTTCGGCATCCCCATTCTTTCTAAAGTAAATCCCGGCGTGCTCAAGCCCCAGGCTGTGGTGCTGAGCCCCACCCGGGAACTGGCCCAGCAGATTGCCCAGGACCTGCAGAACCTGGCCCGGTTTTTGCCCGACATCAAAATTGTCTGCGTCTATGGCGGCGCGGGGCTGGACAAGCAGCAGCGCCAGCTGAAGGCCGGCTGTCAGATCGTGGTGGCCACCCCGGGCCGGCTGATGGACCACTATCGCCATCACGCCATTGATGTTTCCAACGTGGAAACCGTGGTTCTGGACGAGGCCGACGAGATGCTGAACATGGGCTTTTACAAGGATGTGCGCCACATCATCGATCTGATGAAGCACCGCAAGAGCCTGTCGATGTTCTCGGCCACCATCAGCCGGGAGGTGCTGGACATCGGCTGGCTGTACCAGCACAACGCCGCCGAGGTCAGCGTGCAGCCGGTGGAGGATTCCAGCCCCAAGATTGCCCAGTACAAGCTGCTGACCACCGGCCGGGACAAACTGGCCGACGCTGCCCAGATCATCATCTCGGAAGGGTACAAGCGGGTGATGATCTTCTGCAACACCAAGTACAACACCGGCATGCTGGCCAACCAGCTGGCCCGGCTGCACTTCAATGTGGACTGCCTGCACGGGGACCTTTCCCAGGCGGAGCGCAACCGCATCATGACCCGGTTCAAGGCCGGTGAAATCGCCGTGCTGGTGGCCACCGATGTGGCCGCCCGCGGCATCGACGTGTCCGATGTGGATGCCGTCATCAACTACGACGTGCCCGAAGAAAACGAGCACTACACCCACCGTATCGGCCGTACCGGCCGCGCCCGCAAGGAGGGCGCCAGCTACCTGTTCTACACCAAGGAGGAACAGAAGCGGGTGGACCAGCTGCTGCGGCTGACCCGCAACCTGGAGGACTGCAAGACCGTGAAGTTTGACTTCAACCACGAGAAGCTCATCGTGGAGGAATCCAAGCCCCAGGACCGGTTCCAGATCAAGGCCTACTTTTAATGCGCAAGGGGGAGGTTCGGATTCAGCGGCTTCGCCGCATCGCCTGCACCGCCCTCCGGGACCATACACCGTCGCAAAAACCCGCGTTCTCCCGCCGCACACGGCGGCTGGAACGCGGGTTTTACGCTAAAAGTATCGGCATCGCCGGCACAGGCCCGGCGATGCCGATTTTCTGTTTTTAGTTTCCGGCCGGCAGGGTGAAGACAAAGCGGCACCACTTGCCCTCCTCGCTTTCGGCGTGGATCTGCCCACCCGAAAGGTTGATGAGAATCTTGCAGATATGCAATCCCAGACCACTGCCCCGGGTGTTCATGCCCCGGGAGCGGTCCTCTTTATAGAACCGTTCAAACACAAAGGGGAGCGCTTCCGGGGCGATGCCGGCACCGGTATTTTCGATGCGCACCTCCACCATATTGCCCCGCTTCTGGGCCGCGAAGGAGATGGTGCCCCCTTCCGGCGTGAACTTGATGGCGTTGTCCACAATGTTGTACACCACCTGATGGACAAAGTCGGGGTCGGCATGGATGGGCAGCGGCGGACCGCCCAGCCCCTGGATGTCGATCTTGCCGTCCTCGATGCGCTGCTCATCGCTGAGCACCACGTCGGTGACGGTTTTCCACAGGTCGTAGTTCTGGGCGTGGATGGGCACCTCGCCCGCCTCCAGCTTGGTGATGTCCAGCATGTTCTGCACCAACCGGGCCAGACGCCCCGTCTCCTGGGAGACGATGGTCAGATAGTGGTGGTTTTCCTCCGGCGGGATGGTGCCGTCCAGCATTCCGTCGATGAATCCCTTGATGGTGGTCATGGGGGTGCGCAGTTCGTGGGCGATGTTGCCCATGAACTGGCCGCGGGAATTGTCGATGGTCTGCAGGCGCTGGGCCATGTTGTTGAAGGTGGTGGCAAAATCCGCCAGCTCCACACAGCCGTCCACCGGGGCCCGGGCCGTAAAGTCCCCACTGCCCAGGCGACGGGCCGCCTCGCTGATATCCTCGATGGGGCCGGTGATCCGCCGGGCCAGCACCCAGCACAGCAGACTGCACAACAGCAGGATGGCCGCCGCCGAGATGCCGAACATGACCAGCATGTCGATGATGTACGACCCCAGCGCGGTCATGGGGCTGGCCGCAAAGAGGTAGCCCTGGGTACCACCCACGTTGATGCGCCGCCCCGCTGTATAGTATTTGTCGTTGTACAGCCCATCCATGGTGCCGGTGACAAAAATGTCTCCGCCCTGGTCCAGCTCGTCCAGGATCTGCTGGGGCACATACTGGTCGGCAAAGTCGGCGCCGTCGGTGTGCAGCAGCACGCGGCCATCCTCCGACGTGACAAAGACCAGCGCCCCCGAAGCGGTGTTGAACAGCTCAAACCCGTTGCGGGCATCCTTGGCCCGCTCATCCGCCAGGGGCTGGGTAACGATGTCGCCCAGCTCGGCAAAGCGCTGGCTCATGGCACCGGCGCCGTCCAGAATGGCGGTCAGCGCGGTATGGCGCTCGCTGACAAAATACGCCGCCGACAGGGCCGTCTGGATGGCGCACATGACGCTGAGGCCGAGGATGAGCACCACCGCGATGGTGGAAAAGAATTCCCGGCTGATGGTATTGCGGCGGCTCATTCCCGGACCTCGAACTTATAGCCCACACCCCACACGGTCTTGAGGTTCCACTTGTCGGAAGCGCCCTCCAGCTTTTCCCGCAGGCGCTTCACGTGGACGTCGATGGTGCGGGAATCGCCGTAATACTCAAAGCCCCACACCTCGTCCAGCAGCTGGTCCCGGGTGTAGACCCGGTTGGGATGTCCCGCCAGGCAGGCCAGCAGTTCCAGCTCCTTGGGCGGCGCCTCCACCACCTTGCCCTTGACCTTCAGCTCATAGCGGTTCATGTCCAGGTGCAGGTTGTCAAAGTCATAGACGCCCTTGTTGTCCTCCTCCTTGGAAGAACGGCGCAGCACCGCCTTGATGCGGGCCGTGACCTCCTTGGCGTCAAAGGGCTTGACGATGTAGTCGTCGGCGCCCAGTTCCAGCCCCAGCACCTTGTCGTAGGTTTCGCCCTTGGCTGTCAGCATGATGATGGGGGTGTTGTCCTTGGCGCGGATCTTGCGGCAGACCTCCCAGCCGTCCATCACCGGCATCATCACGTCCAGCAGCACCAGGTCGGGATGCAGTTTGTCGAATTCGGTCAGAGCGGCATTGCCGTCATGGACCATCGTCACGTTGTAGCCTTCCTTGACCAGATAGAGCCGCAGCAGTTCGCAGATATTTTTATCGTCATCTACAACCAGAATTTTCTCATTCGCCATGGTATTTCCCTCCGTTTTTGCGGGGCCGTCCTCATGCGTGCCCACTTTACCTGGTATTATACCGTAAAATTGTGGATAAAAAAAGAACGCAAAGGCGTTTTGTCCCATTTTTCTTGCGCCGTGGCGGCCTTGTGTGTATAATAAGGGATGGAAAACACGCCAAAAGGAGCGAAACAATATGAAATTAGGAATCGTCGGGTTGCCCAACGTGGGCAAATCGACCCTGTTCAATGCCATCACCTCCACCCGCAACGCCCAGGCCGCCAACTATCCGTTCTGCACCATCGAGCCGAACGCCGGCATCGTGGCGGTGCCGGACGCCCGCCTGGACAAGCTGGCCGATGTGTGGCAGACCGATAAAAAGACCCCCGCCATCGTGGAGTTCGTGGACATTGCGGGCCTTGTGAAGGGTGCCGCCCACGGCGCCGGCCTGGGCAACAAATTTCTGGGCCATATCCGGGAATGTGATGCCCTGGTGCACGTGGTGCGCTGTTTTGACGATGACAACATCGTCCACGTGGTGGAGGATGTGAACAAGCCGGAGGGTGTCGACCCGCTGCGGGACATTGACGCCATCGACCTGGAGCTGATCCTGGCCGACCTGGAAGTGGTGAACAACCGTCTGGGCCGCCAGCAGAAGGCCGCCAAGACCGGCAACAAGGCCGCCGCTGCCGAGGCTGCCTGGCTGGCCGAACTGGCCGCCCACCTGGAGGCCGAAAAGCCCGCCCGCACCTTTGCCTTTGACGAGGAGGACGACGCCCAGAAGGCCGCCCGCAAGGAGCTGGGCCTGCTGTCCGCCAAGCCGGTGATCTACGCCTGCAACGTGGGCGAGGATGACCTGCTGGGCGGTCTGGACGAAAACAAGTACTACCCGCTGGTGGTGGAGCGCGCTCAGGCCGAGGGTGCCCAGGCGCTGCCCATCTGCGCCAAGACCGAGGAGGACATCGCCGATTCCACCCCGGAAGAGAAGCTGGCCTTCCTGCAGGAGATGGGCATTGAGTCCACCGGCCTGGACAAGCTGATCAAGGCCAGCTACGAATTGCTGGGCCTCATCAGCTTTTTGACGGACGGCAAGAAGGAGTGCCGTGCCTGGACCATCAAGAAGGGCACCAAGGCCCCCCAGGCCGCCGGCAAAATTCACTCCGACTTCGAGCGGGGCTTTATCCGTGCCCAGGTCATCCACTACCAGGATCTGGCCGACGCCGATTTCAACTACGCCGCGGTCAAGTCCAAGGGCCTGCAGCACACCGAGGGCAAGGAGTATGTGGTGCAGGACGGCGACGTGATCGAGTTCCTGTTCAATGTCTGATGGGAGGCAACCGATGATTATTGGCATTATGGGCGCCATGCCCGACGAAGTGGACCAGCTGTGCGCCCGACTGCAGCATGTGACCTGCGAGACCTACGCCGGGGTGGACTACCACTGCGGTACCCTGCAGGGCAAGCAGGTGGTGGTCTGCTGCGCCGGTATGGGCAAGGCCAACGCCGCCAGTACCGTGCAGGTGCTGTGCACCAAATACGGCATTGACCGCCTGATCTTCAGCGGCATTGCCGGCAACATGACCAGCAAGATCGGCATCGGGGATGTCTGCGTGGGTGAGACGGTGGTCTACCACGACGCCCAGCTGGATATGCTGGCCCAGAGTGCCCCTTTCCTGACGGAGTACCATGGCGACCCGACGCTGGTGCAGGCCGCTCTGGACGCCTGCAAAACCTGCGGTGTCAAAGCCATCGCCGGCAAGATTGCCACCGGCGACACCTTTGTGGGGGACGCCGCCACCAAGAAGGCCATTGAGGAAAAGTGCCATCCCGACTGTGTGGAGATGGAGGGCGCCGCCGTCAGCCAGGTGGCCGGACGCAACGGGGTGCCCTGCGTGGTGCTGCGGGCCATGAGCGACAACGCCGACGAAAGCGGCTACGAAGTGCTGGTGGTCAAGCAGTTCAGCATTGCGGACTATGTAAAAACCGCCACCGAGATCGTGGCCACCATGATCGAGCACCTGTAAACACAAAGCAAACCGGGGCACCCGCTGGGTGCCCCGGTTTTTTCTTGGCTTCACAGTTCCGGCACCGTATCCAGATCCTCCACGTCCACCAGGCGATACCCCCGGGCATGCAGCGCCGCCGCCAGCATGCCCTGCCCGTCGATGAGCCGCTTGGTGAAGGTGCCGTCGTAAATCTGTTTGACGCCGCAGGTGGGACTGCGGGATTGCAGCACCACCAGGTCGATCGGTTGGCCCTCGATCTGTGCCAGCGCTTTTTCCACACCGCGGTGGAAAGCAGCATCCACGTTTTCCCCGTGGCAGTTGTAGGCCACACCGTCCCGCAGCTCCACACAGGGCCGGGGAACGCCCAAGCCGCCCAGCACTTCGGGGCAGACGGGAATCACCTCATGGCCCTGCAAACGGCGCAGCAGCCCCTCGTTGCGGTTGTTGCCGCCGTTGTATTTGCAGTTTTCGCCCAGCAGACAGGCACTGACCAGTATGCGCATGGCAGAACGCTCCTTTTTGCATTTCTGCCTTGATTATACCAGTGTCCCCCGCCCGGCGCAAGGGCGGTCAGATGAATTCCCGCCAGGCGGTTTCGGCCCGGGCCTGCAGATCTCCCAGTTCGCTGCAGAGCTTTTTGGCGCCGGGACTGGCGGTGGGATAGTCTTTTTCGGCCCGCTTGCAGTCCAGCACCCCCTGGCCGCTGCCCTCCGCCAGCATGGTGGCCAGGTTGCGGGTGGACTTGTCCAGCATGGTGCGGGTGCGGATGCCCATGCTGACGCTCATCCGGTTGGCGGCGCTCTGCCCGTGGGCCTGGGCCCCGATGGCGTCCAACGCGGTGTGGGCCGCCTGGTTGATGCGGCGGTATTCCCGCTTCTGGCGCATCATCTCATCCTTGAGGCGCTGGTCATGGGTCAGACCCATCAATTCATCCAGCGTGTTTTTGCCCATCTCGGTGTTTTGTACGATCTCCTGCAGCATTTTTTCGTTATCGCTTTGCATGAAAAATCCCCCTTGTGTACAGTTACTGGCTTCCACCTTAGTATGTACACAGGGGGGATGATTTTATGCATGGTTCACAGCCGCTGCTGGGCCAGGGAAAGCATCATTTCCCAGGAGGAGGTTTCGCCCCATTCGGCGCTGGCAGCGCTCACCGTGAAGGTACCGCGGCGTGCCAGCGTGATGCTGAACACCTTGCGGGAATTTTCCAGCGCTTCGTTGATGCGCTGGGCCAGATGGGCAGCCGGAGTGCCCACCGTGATGGCCACGAACAGGCCATCCTCCAGCCGGGCCAGCACCGCATGGTCGTGGTCGGTACCCACGGCCAGCTGCAGAATGCCGGCCGCCGTGTTCAGGCAGCATTCGGCCGCCTGCAGCGATTCCTGGTTGCGCAAGTTCCAGTACTCATTGACACGCAGCATGACCGCACCCACCGGCAGCCCGTGGGCCGCCTGCTTTTCGGCGTAGCTGCGGTATTCTTCATGGATATAGCGGGCGTTGTACACGCCGGTGACATAGTCGTGCCGCATATCCTCCCGGTACTGGGCCAGGGCCCGGTCGTAGGAGTTGCGGGCCCCCGCCGAGATCTGATCCGCCCGGGGCATGGGCCAGCACAGCGCCAGCACGCAGGGGCGGCCATCCACCTGGATACTCTGGTAGATGCGCATCTCGTCCCGGCCGTCCGCTTGGGTCAGCTGCATACCGCGCCCGGTTTCGTCCAGCAAGGGAATCAGGCCGCTTTCCCCGGCCGGTTCCAGGGTGGCGGGGTCCAGCCATGCATTGCGGTACGGGTCCACGATCTGGACTGTGTCGAACAGCTGTTCCAGCGCCGCGATCTCCACAGCCAGTTCTTCCTTCGTATACTCCAGCTTCATCTCGAACCTCACTTGCGCCAAGTCTCGTATTGACCCGCAGTCGGGGTCTGTATATATATGTATATTACCACAATTTGCGAACTTTTCCTATCTGTCCGTTGCACAAAGAATATTTCGTGTGCCCGTTGAATACTGGCGATGTTTACAAATCATGCCTTGCCGGATACCGTGGCACGGAAATACCGGGCGGACAAAGCGCGGATCTCCTTGGCCAGGGCCGGGGTCAGCGCCTTATCATCGGCACGCCACTGCCAGTTGCCCTGGGCTTTGCCCGGGGTGTTCATCCGGGCCTCCGGGCCGGCTTCCAGCCAGTCCGCCAGCGGAATGATGGCCAGTGCCGCAGGACTGGCCAGCACCCCGCGCAGCAGTCCGCGCAGGATGCCCTCCTGTTCGGTGAGGGCAAAATACTCGATGGCCTGTTTGCGGGCCTTGCCGTCCAGTTCGCTCTTGAACCAGCCGGACAGGGTATTGTTGTCGTGGGTGCCGGGATAGGCCACACAGTTGCGGGGATAGTTGTGGGGCAGATCCACACTGTCCTCCCCGGTAAAGGCAAACTGCAGCACCTTCATGCCCGGGAAGCCGCTGTCCGCCAGCAGCTGACGGACCGAGGGGAACATCTCGCCCAGGTCTTCGGCCACAATGGGCAGATCTCCCAGGGCCAGGTGCAGTGCCCGGAACAGATCCATGCCGGGACCCTGTTCCCAACGGCCGTTGCGGGCGGTGGCTTCTCCGGCGGGGATGGCCCAGTAGGTGTCAAAACCGCGGAAGTGGTCGATGCGCAGGATGTCGTAGATGGACAGCGCATGGCGCACCCGGCGTACCCACCAGGCGTATTCGGTGTGTTTGTGGTAGGACCAGTCGTAGAGGGGGTTGCCCCACAGCTGGCCGTCGGCGGCAAAGTAGTCCGGCGGGCAGCCGGCCACCCGGCGGGGACGGCCCTCCTCATCCGTTTCAAACAGTTCGGTGCCGGCCCAGGCGTCGGCCGAGTCGGGCGCCACATAGATGGGGATATCCCCCATGATGGAGATGCCCTTACCGGCGGCGTAGGCGTGCAGGGCCCGCCACTGGCGGTCAAACTCATACTGCAGGAAAGCCCAGAACTCCAGCTCTTTGGCATGCTCGGCCCGGAACTGGGCCAGGGCGGCGGGATCCCGCTGGCGCAGCGCCTTGGGCCACTGCTGCCAGTCGGTCATACCGTTGGCTTCCTTGATGGCCATATACAGGCAGTAGTCGGGCAACCAGTCGGCGGAGAGGAACTGGAACCGGTACCAGTCGTCGGGATAGGGGGTTTCAAACCCAGGCACCGGGCGGCGTTTGAGGAAGTTCTGATAGGCTTTGCGTAGCACCGGGAACCGGCGTTCGTACAGCGTGCCGTAGTCCACCTTGGCCGGGTCCTTGCCCCAATCGGTAAAGGCGTAGTCCTTGCGCTTGAGCAGCCCGTCCCGGGCCAGCAGGTCCAGGTCCAGAAAGTACGGGTTGCCCGCAAAGGCCGAACAGCTCTGGTAGGGGCTGTCGGCATAGCCGGTGGGACCCACGGGCAGAATCTGCCAGACACTCTGGCCGGCCCGGGCCAGAAAGTCCACAAAGCGGCGCGCCGGCGCGCCGAGGCTGCCGATGCCGTATCCGCCGGGCAGGCTGGAGATGGGCATCAGGATACCGCTGCAACGTTTCCATTCCATCTTGCATTCCTCTTTTCCAAACAGGGCGCCCGCAGGCGCAGCCTTATTCTTCCCCTTCGGTGACGCCCAGGGCCAGCAGTGCCTCCCGGGTGAAGGCGTTGCGCTCGGCCGTGGTGTGGCTGGTGCTGTCCCGCAGCGATTCCTCGTTGGCGGCCAGCGCGTCGGCCTGGGCCTGGGTGACGGTGATGCCCGGCAAAATGCCGGTGCTTGCCTGCTGGATCTGCATGGCGCCCAGGGTGGTGGTGTCCGAGGCGGTGTTCCAGGGGGTGATGACGCCCAGTGTCTCGGTCAGGGCGTTTTCCCCCTCCCCGCTGCTGTACAGCCAGAGCACGGCGCTCTTGGCCGCTTTCTGGGCCGATTCGTCGGTACCGGCCCGCACCGTGACATAGCCCACATCCGCCAGAACGGGATAGTCCCACAGGCCGGTCAGGTTGTATTCCTCGGTGGAGAGGTCGCTCTCCTCCAGTTCGCATTTAAAGGGGATCAGCACCAGACTCTGGCAGGCGTCCGACCCGTAGGCCGAGAGAAGATCGGTGAGCTTGGCCCGGCGGAAGATGGCCGTCTCGTCGCTCTGGGCCAGGTTGTCCCACTCCAGGGTCACGGCGCTGTACACACCGTTGAGCGGCCCCGTGAGGGTGTCGGCGGTCTTGTCGCTGCCGGCGGCCAGCATCGCCGCCGTATAGCCGGAAGCCCGGTCCATGGGCTCCGAGAAAACGCCTGTGGCGTTCAGGGTGTCAGGCCTGGTCTCCGGCAGGGTATAGTCGGTGCCGTCCAGCGTGACGGTGGCGGCGCCGGGCTTTTCCAGCCAGGCCTGGAGCGTCTCGACAAAATCACTCCACTCATCCCAGTCGGCGTTCTGCAGGGCGGTCACACCGTTCTCCCCCAGCAGCGAGGTCAACAGGCTGCCGTTGGCCCAGTAGCCGTACAGGCTCCGGCCCAGGGGCAGGGCGGTGGTGCTTTCGGTGACGCCGGCCCGGGCGGCCGCGGCGGCCAGCAGGGTATCGCTCATCACGTCCACCCCTTCCACCAGGTCCCCCGGCAGGTGATCCATGGCCACCAGATCCACCGCACCGGGATCGCCCAGGGCGTTGAGGGCCACCTGCTGGGTATCGGCGTATTGCTGCAGCGCAGGCAGCAGGGCAGCCGTGGCGTAGGCGGTCAGCGTCTGGGGCTGGGGCGTGGCAGCGGTTTCCACCGTGGCGGTATTCTCGGCCGGCAGCAACTGGTCCAGCACCTGCCGGGGTTCCAGGGTGCAACCGGCCAACAGCAGCGCGGGCAGTGCCAGCGCCGCCAAGCGAAATTTCATCTGCATAGGGCAAAGTTCCTTGTTTTTATAGTAAAATCGTACTGCTTTTTATTATATAAGATTTCGGAGTTTTTTTCCACACCTGTTTTATGCTATAATAGGAAAAATTCCAAAAAAGAGGAGGGGTCATCCCCGCTGTGACCGACAAACTGTACGAAACCGATTCCTATGCACAAACCTTTACCGCCACGGTGACGGCCTGCACGCCCGTTGCCGGTGGCTTTGCCGTGGTCCTGGACCGCACGGCCTTTTTCCCCGAGGGAGGCGGCCAGCCCTTCGACACCGGTCGTCTGGGCAATGCCCGGGTGCTGGCCGTTCACACCGACGGCGAGATCATCACCCACACCACCGACGCCCCGCTGCCGGTGGGCGCTGCGGTGGAAGGAGTCCTGGACTGGGACCGCCGGCTGGACGCCATGCAGCAGCACACCGGCGAACACATCCTGAGCGGTACGCTGCACCGCCTGTACGGCGCCGAGAATGTGGGTTTCCACATCGGCAGCCCCTACGTGCGGATGGACACCAGCATTCCCCTGACGGCGGAACAGCTGGCCGAGGCCGAAGCCCAGGCCAACGCCGCCGTGCGGGCCGATACCCCGGTGCGGTGCTATGTGCCCGACCCGGACACGCTGACCCATACCGAATACCGCAGCAAAAAGGAGCTGGAGGGCCCCGTGCGGCTGGTGGAGGCGGGCGGCGACCGCTGTGCCTGCTGCGGCACCCATCTGGCCCGCACCGGCGAGGTGGGGCTGATCAAGATTGTTTCCTCTCAGCACTACAAGGGCGGTATGCGGCTGGCCGTGGCCTGCGGGCAGCGCGCCTACGATGCCGTGGCCACCGGCTGGGCCGACGCCGAAGCCGCCGGGCGGAGGCTTTCCGCCCCGGTGGGCAGTCTGGAAGCAGCGGTGACCCGGCTGCAGGGCGGCGAAGCCCAGCTGAAGCAGCGTCTGGCCGACCTGCAGAACGCGCTGGCCACCGCCTGTGCCGCCGCGGCGAAGCCTGGCGTTCCCTGCACCCTGTGGGCAGCAGGTGCCGACGGGGACGGGCTGCGCCGCATCGCCCTGGCCGTGGCGGCCGAAACCGGCGCCGTCTGCTGTGCTTTGGCGCCGGGCGGGCAGGGGCTGGCCTACGCGCTGGCTGCCGCCCCGGCGGGGGATGTCCGTCCCCTGTGCAAGGCGCTGAACCAGGCCTTTGACGGCCGCGGCGGCGGAAAACCGGCTTTCTGCCAGGGGAGTCTAGCCCGGGGCAACGAGGCGGAGATCCACGCCTTTTTGACCGAAACCCTATAAAAATCAGGAGTTATTGCTATGCGAATGCGTTTTAAACCCTATGCCCGGCCGGAGCTGCTGGCCTGCGATTTTCACGTCCACGAGCCGCTGACCCACGGCGGTCACTGGCACGAGCTCTATGCGCGGCCGGATCAGCCCTGGCACCTGGAACTGGGCTGCGGCAAGGGCGGTTTTCTGGCCCAGATTGCCCCGGCCCATCCCGACATCAACTATCTGGGCATCGACATCACCGACAAGGTGCTGATTCTGGCCAAGCGCAAGGTGGAGGCCGCCTATGCGGCCCGCCAGCTGCCCCCCGACAATGTGAAGATTGCCAGCCTGGACATTGAGCGGATGGGCAACGCCTTCACGCCGGAGGACCGGGTGGCTCGGATCTACATCAACTTCTGCAATCCCTGGAGCAAAAACGCCGGCAGCAACAAGCACCGGTTGACCCATCCCCGGCAGTTGCTGCAATACCGCCGCCTGATGGACGAGGGCGCCGAAATCTGGTTCAAGACCGACGATGACGATCTGTTCCGGGACAGCCTGAACTACTTCCCTGCCGCCGGGTTTGAGATCACCTGGCAGACCTTTGATCTGCACGCCGACGAGCCGGCCTGGAACCTGCGCACCGAACACGAAGGGATGTTCAGCGAACAGGGCATTCCCATCAAGGCGCTGATTGCCCGCAAGGGCCCCGACGAAACCGTGCGTTGGGTGGAACCCAAGGAGCTGGCTCGTCAGCAGGAGGCGGAAGATGCCACCGATTGAGAGCGTCATCCGCACGCTGTTCTGGTTCTTTTTGTACAGCATCCTGGGTTGGTGCGTGGAAGTGATCTACGCCGCCCTGAAAGAACACCGTCTGGTGAACCGCGGATTCCTTTGCGGGCCGCTGTGCCCCATCTACGGCATCGGGATGCTGGTGCTGCTGCACTGCATGCGGCAGTTCGCTGCCCGGGGCAGTACCCCGGGGGTCCTGACGGTGTTTGTGGTGGGCATGGTGCTGACCACCCTGCTGGAACTGATCGGCGGCTGGGTGCTGTTCAAGCTGTACCGCATCCGCTGGTGGGACTACTCCCACCTGAAGTGGAACCTGGGGGGCTACATCTGCCCGCAGTTTTCGCTGCTGTGGGGGTTGGGCAGTGTGATCATGGTCAAGGTCGTGCATCCGCTGCTGCTCCGCTCTGCCGGGGCGGTTCCGCTGCGCATTATGGCACCGCTGGACGCCGTCTTCCTGGTGTTCTTCCTGGTGGATGTGGGCGCCTCCACGGCGGCGGCCATCGGGCTGAACCAGCGCCTGCAGGAAATTGACGAACTGCGGGCCAAGCTGCGGATTTCCAGCGACAAGCTGACCGAATTGCTGGGCACCGGCGCCATGACCGCCGACACCCTGCTGGATGAGCAGAAGCTCCAGCTGGCCCTGGCCAAGCTGGAAAGCCGGG
The DNA here is from genome assembly GCA_904374465.1 of uncultured Subdoligranulum sp. Classification (GTDB taxonomy): domain Bacteria; phylum Bacillota; class Clostridia; order Oscillospirales; family Ruminococcaceae; genus Gemmiger. Next base: position 6,573 of record CAJFFY010000024.1, on the reverse strand, counting down.
ACAACGCTGCCGAACTGCGCGCCGAACTGACGGTGCGGGCCGATTTGCTGCGGGCCAAGCTGCGGGCCATTGACCTGGATAAGCTGGGCACCCGGCGTCTGCTGCGGGCCTTCCCCCGGATGCAGAGCCTGCGCTACGGCGAAACCCTGGCCTCCACCCGCGCCGCACTGGTGCACCTGCGCAAACTGGCGGGCAACGCCCGGCAGGCAGCCCGGCAAGCGGCCAGCAACGCCGCCGACAAACTGCGCCGGCCGGAAGAGTAATTCCACACACAAAAATGCCGCCCATTCCGGGCGGCATTTTTTCGTCTTTGTCAGCCTTTTTTGCGGTCAAAGGAAATCTGCAGCACCAGCCAGGCGGCCACAATGCAGACCACCGCAATGAGGCCCAGCATCTGCCAGCAGTTGAGCAGATTGGCGATGGTGGAATCGTACATGGGGCCGTCAAAGCCTGCCTTGAGCCAGGCCAGCCGGCTGTTCAGGTCGGTGGAAGCGCCCAGCGCCCCCATACCCCACCGGCAGACGATGACCGACGCGATGGACGCCGACACCCCGCTGAGGTTGAACATGATGCCGCTGAACACCACCTGGCCGATCATCACCACCAGCACCACCAGAATGGCGGTCTCGCCGCTTTTGAAGAGGGCGGAGATCAGCAGCCCTGTGGCGCTGGAAGCAAACAGCATGAGCAATACGGTGAGGAAGATCTCGGAATTGGTTTCAAACAGCAGGTGGTTCTGGGGCACATGGACCACGTTGACAAACCCGAAGGCCAGAATGGCGGCCTGGACGATTTCCACCACCAGCAGCACAAAGGCCTTGCTGAGTACCACCGCCAGCAGATTGACCCCCACCGAGGCTTCCCGCAGGATGATGTCCCGCTCCTTGCAGATCTCCCGGTAGGAATTCAGCGTGCCCATAAAGGCCGCCATGGCGCTGAGGATGAACAGCGCCGTGCGGCTGCCCACGTTGACCAGGTTGGAGGTGAAACAGTTGGGGTCCACCACCAGCCGGATGACAAACACCATGAAGGGAGCCTGCAGAATCAGGCTGGCCATCAGCAGCTTGTCGTTCCAGATCAAGCGCAGGTTGCGCTGTACCAGCACGGTAAACTGGCGAAAGAATTTCATCACTTCGGTGAATCGCATCGCTTATCCGCCTCCTGTGCTGCCTCGGGCCAGGCCGCCACCAGGCGGTTGAACTCCGGCGTGGTAAAATACTGGCACCGGTACTGTTCCACCAGTTCCGGTACCCGCAGTTTTTCAAAGATATCGCTGGTAAGCTCCACGTCAAAATAGCGGTTCAGCTCCTCGGGCGGGCCGTAGTAGCACAGCACGCCGCCCGTGCCCAGAAAGGCGATTTTGTCGCAGAGGTTGATGTTGGACATGTTGTGGGTGACCATGAGCACCGTGCAGTTCTGGTGGCTCAGCTTGCGGCACAGCTCCATCATGCTGCGGTCCAGATCGGGCGAAAGACCGCTGGTGGGCTCGTCCAGAATCAGCAGCCGGGGGCTGGCCAGCAGCTCCATCGCGATGGAAACCCGCTTTTTCTGCCCGCCGGAAAGCTGGGAGATCAGCGTCTTTTCCCGGCCGGTCAGGTCCACCGCCTCGATGGCATGGGCCACGGCGGTGGCAATCTCCTGCCGGCTGGCGTCGTGGGCAATGCGCAGCTTGGCCGTAAAGGTCAGGCTCTGTTCCACTGTCAGGTTGTCGTGCATGATGTCCCGCTGGGGCACATAGCCCAGCACCGCGTCAAAGGCATTGCGGTTGCCCCGGGTTTCCAGGCCGTCGAACCGGACACTGCCCGCCGTGCAGGGGTCCGTGCCGGTGATGCAGGTCAGCAGGCTGGACTTGCCGGTGCCAGACCCGCCCACCAGTACCACAAAGCTGTTGGGCTGGATTTCCAGGCTGGTGCCGTCCACGATGTTCAGCGGTTTCTGGGTGTTGCGGTCCTGGACGGTCTTGTAGACGTTGAGCAGCTGGACGCTGATACCGTTTTTGTGCTCGTGGTAATGCAGCAGGCCACCGGTGAAGGCAAACACCTGGGTGGGCACGTTGATGACGGCGCCGTTGCGCAGGGCAGCCCGGCTGACCGGCATGCCGTCCACATAGGTGCCGTTGGTGGAGCCCAGGTCCCGCACCTCGAACTGTCCGTCCCGGTAGACCACTTCGCAGTGGTGGCGGGACACCCGGTCACTGACCAGTTTGATATCGCAGTCGTCACCGCGGCCGATGAGCACCCGCTTTTTGCGGCGCACATCCACCTCCCGCAGGACCGCCCCATCGGGCTGCTCCTGCCGGGGTCCGTCGGCGGCTCCCTGTACGGTGCGGATTTCCTCCACCCGGAAGGTGATCTCCTGGGTGGTGGCGTTGCCGTCGGTATTCAGGCCGATCACATCCCCCACCTGCAGGGCGCAGCTCTCCCCTGCCGTCAGGTAGCGATTGTTGTACCAGGTATTGCAGTCGCTGGAATCGTCGGTGACCATCCACTGCCCGTCGGCACAGGAGATGGTGAACTGGCGGTCCCCCACGTTATTCCGGCGCAGCACATATTCGCACTGGGCGCTGCGGCCGAACCGATAGTCCCCCCGGCCGGAAGGCAGGGTAATCCGCTGTTTGTTGCGCTGTTCGGTGATCAGGAAAACAATCTCACTGGACACGGCGGCACCTCCTTACCAACGGAATCCGCCGCCGCAGAAAGGGACAAAACGCAGCGTGGCGGAGCCCAGTTTCAGTTCCTCGCCGCCGGTGAGTGGCTGGGGTTGCAGAACAGCCTGGCCGGCCAGGTAGCACAGCTCCTGGGAGGAACCGGGCAGCAGCGTGAAGGCGTCGGTCTGATCGTCATAAACCACCACCGCCTGCCGCACCCCCAGCGGGGCATCGGCCTGCAGGGTTACCGGCGCGCCGGTACCGTCCAGTCCCAGAAAGCTGCGCCCGATGCCCAGCCGCAGGTCTCTGCCCCGGGCGGGTCCGTCCAGCACCACCAGCCAGCCCGTCACAGGCCCACCGGGGGTTCCTGCCTCGGCCGCGGTGGCTTCGTTGGTGCGCACAATGGCGGACTCGGTCTGCAGATCGGTATTGCAGTACGGGCAGGCAGGGTATTTGTCGGCGTCAAAAAAATGTCCCTGGTCGCATTTGGTCAGTTTCATGGCGTTTTTCCTCCTTGCCTTTCACAGCACCAGCCGGATGGTGGTACGGCCCAGGCGCAGGGTATCGTTATTTTGCAGGCGGTGCTCCCCGCCAATGCGTTCCCCGTTGACAAAGACCGGAGCTTCGGGTCCCAGTGTCTGTACCAGCAGGGATTCCCCCCGCACGCAAAGCAGACAATGCTGGGGACGCACTTTGGCATCCGGCAGGCACAGATCACACTGGGCGGCATCGCTGCCCAGCATCAGGCTGCTTTCCACCATGCCGGCCCAGCGGCTCTCGGCGATGGAGCCCCGCTGCCCCCAGAACAGGGTAACCCAGCGGCGGGGCAGCGCCGCACTTTCTCCGCTGCCGCCCAGCAGATGTTCGGCTTCGGCCTCCTGCTCGGCAGCCCGGTCCCGGCGCCGCAGACGGCGCCACTGCCAGACCAGCACCACCAGCACCACCGCGCTCACCAGCAGGGGGACGCGGAACCGGGACAGGTAAAACCCCTGGTCCCGCGGCCAGACAGCGATGGTAAAATCCGTCTGTTCCCGCAGAGAACTGACGTTGGCGGGCGAGATGCGGCTGGAAACCTTATTCAGCGCCACATGATAATCGCCCTTGTACAGGTCGGCGGTGGTCAGCGTGACGGTACGCCCGTCCTCACTGATCTTGATTTTTTTGATTGGCACCCGCCAGTTCCAGATATCGTTGGTGACCACCCGGTAAAACTGGGGGCGGGTGGCGTTCTGGTTGACGGCCTGGTTCATGGTCAGCTCCAGGGTGTTGCGGTTGAGCACCCGCACCTTGCTGACCTGGGGTTTTTCCATCCGGAAGCCCATATAGACGGTGGACGTGCTCTGTACCGCGCTGCCCAGGCTGGGCACCGACAGGGTGACCAGCTCCTGCCGTTCCCCGTAAAGGCTCTCCGGCACTTCGGTGCGCAGTTCCAGCGCCGTAGCCATCTGTTCCATCTTTTGCAGGATGGCCTCGTCCATATCCTGCATCTGGCAGGGGATGATCCGCCCGTCGGACAAAGTTTCCAGCGCCGACAGGGTTTCGGGTTTGCCGCTGCCCACAAAGGTATAGAGGGTGATGTTGAGGCGGCTGCTCACATCGCTGAGCAGCCCGGCCATCAGTGCCGGGTTGGTGACCACCCGCTGGCCGTCGGTACACAGAAAGATGGTTTTGCGGGGCGCCATGGCCTGGTAGTCCCGCTGGATGTCCCCCACCACCGTGGTGGCCGCATCGGCAATGTCCACCGTGCCATTGGCCTGGGGGATGGATGCCAGCGCCTGATACAATGCCTGGGTGTCCGAAGTGGCGGGCTGTACGCAGGTGGTCTGGCCGGCCAGCGTGTACAGGGCGATCTGGTCATTTTCCCTTTTGCTGCGGATCAACTGCCAGACAGCGCCGCGCATCTGCCGGAAATCGGCGGCATCGATCTCGGCGCTGTTGTCTATGCCCACCAGGTAGCAGACAGGACTGTCCGCCTGCCCCACCGAACCGGTGTCCAGGGCATGGTCCCCCACCGTCAGTTCCAGCCCGGCGGCCTGTACCACGGTGGGGGTGTAGGGATTGCCGTCGGCGTCCAGGGCATAGAAAAAGACATCCATCTCGGGTACATTGACGTAGATCTGCTCCACCGAAAAGGTACCCGCCCCGTTGGTGGCGATGGTGGTATCGGCCGACGCTGCCAGGCACAGTGCCAGACAGAGCAGCACCGTACCCGCCATGGCCAGGATGAATTTCAGTCGTTTCACACGGCATCCCCCGTTATGTATCAGCCATTGCCCAGCTTGCGGTGCAACGCCCGCAGGGCCGTCACCGCCTTTTTGCGGCGGGGATCCCCCTGGGGTTTGCGTTCGGGAATGATATGGATATCGCCGGAGTCGTCCTCCTCCGGTTCCTCCTCGGTGGCGCTCAGGTCGGGCATTTCCGGCTGGTGCGGTCCGTGAAGGGGCGGTTCCTCGTCCAGGATGGGCTCCCCTTCCTGGCGCAGGATCGGGTAGGAGAAGATGGCCCCCGGGATCTCGATCTCGGGCGGGTCGCTGGGCTGCGGTTTGGGATCGGTATCAAAATACTCGGGCGAAGGGGTGGTTTCCTCCTCGGGCACCAGCTCCACCGTGCGGGGCGGCGTCGGCTCGGCTTCATCCAGACCGGGCGCCACCACACAGTTGACCGGTTCTTCCTTTTCCGGCTCCTGTGCGGGCTCCTCCGGCTGAGGCGCCGGCAGCGCAGCGGCCGCCGCATCCACCGTCTTGTCCGAGAGATCCAGTCTGGGCTCCGCCGACACTTCCGTCACATCGTCCTCGTAGGTTTCGATGGGGGTATTCTGGCGGGCATAGTCCTGGGCCTCCTGCAGTTCGCCGATCATCTGGCTGAAAAAGTCCATGAGTTTTTCCCGCTGCTGCTCCATGGCGGCAATGCGGCTTTTCAGGTCCTGCAGGCGCAGGCGGTGTGCGTTCTGGATTTCCCGCGTTTCATCGGTGGCAGCCTGCACCATCTTGCGGGCCTGGCTGATGGCCTGTTCCCGGGCCAGCTGGTCGATGGCCTCCGCCTTGCGGTTGGTCTCCGCCAGCAGGGCATCGGCATCCGCCTTGGCCTGGGCGCGGATCTTGTCCGCCTCGGCCCGGGCATCGGCCAGCACCTTTTCCTTCTCGTTGAGCACCTGCTGACGGGCTTCGTCGTGGGCGCGGCCCTTGATGCGCAGCGCCGCCTCGGCATTTTCCGCCCGTTCGGTCAGTTCCTGCTTTTCCCGGGTCAGGTCGGAGTTTTTCAGCCGCAGCACCGCCACCTGGTCGGTGAGGGAATGGTTGCGCTCCTGCACCTTGGAATACCGGGTGGCCAGGTCGTCCTGCCGCCGGGCAATTTTATCGGCCTGACCGGCCAGGGTTGCATTCTGGGCCGAAAGGTTCTGGTTCTGCCCCATCAGGGTCTGGCAACGGCGGCGCAGGGCGTCGCTTTCCTGCCGGGCGGCCTGGGCTTCCGCCTTGGCACTGGCCAGGCTCTGCTCGTAATCACTGCACAGGGAGCGCAACGCCAGCTTTACGTCGTCGGGTTCGTACCCGCCAAACCGCGCCTTGCGCACGCCGCATTGTTCCATATATTGGTTGACGTCAATTTTTGCCATAGACCGCAATCCCCCGACAAATTTCTATAAGTAATTTCATTATAAAGCAAGGGCCTGGCGAACGCAAGCGGATTTTGCCGGAGGAAGCAGAGGACCCCTGCCTTCAAAAAGTTGCAAAAAAAATTTGAAAAAGGCGTTGACAAAGCGTCACATGGTTGCTATAATAATAAAGCTGGCTCGCCCAGTGAACAAAATATTGCCCCATAGCTCAGTTGGTTAGTCCCGCTGATGCGAGGTTAATGTTCGAGATCAGTTCCTTAACATCGTTGGCTATATGCTGTTTTTGGCATAGCTACGAAAATATTGCCCCTTA
>CAJFFY010000023.1 GCA_904374465.1 uncultured Subdoligranulum sp. | reverse complement strand
TACCATTATTTGAGTAAAGGGGCAATACCACCACATTTGCCAGAATCAAATGAGCAAAATTTGGTTGTCATTGAAGCATTTTTAGAAGCTGCGAAGCGAAAAGCAATCCCATTCCCAAAAAAGCGAACCGTTCACGGGCAAAACAAAAATTACCCGCGTTACTTGATTACAAAAGCAAGGTAAACATATTTTTACGAAACGGTCAGTTGCTGCTCCAGGTGAGAACGGAGGACTGATAATCTTGTAATCAAGAGGCAGAGTAGGGGGGACGGTCGGTCCGAAGTTTTCGTCTTTCTTTTACCAGATTCCGCCTATACGAACAGAGTGGTACTGCTCGAGAAAACAGCGATAGATTGTCCCCAAAATCTTGAAAAACCGCCATGAACTGCTTTTCGGGCGGCATATCCCTCGCCAGATACTCTGCCATGATACACCTGAGATACAGGATGAAAAAGAGAAAACAGAGGAAGCCAAGGACTGGAAATAGTAGATGGCCCGTGCTATGATAAATGTGTCGAATCAGAAAGAAAAAGCAATTTTTTGTCGATTTCCGCTTGCAGGAAGTTGGCTGTGCAGCGAATACACTGTTGTACACAATGTGAAACGGAAATACATAGAAAAAGGAGAACCCTATGCCTTGTACTACGATTCTGGTGGGCAAGAAAGCCAGCCATGACGGTTCCACCATCATCGCCCGCAATGATGACGGCGGATTTGAAGCCAAGCGCGTTTTGGTCCACCCGGCCAGGGAGAAGGCCGCTACCTACAAAACGGTCATCTCCCACCTGACGGTAGAACTGCCGGAAAACGCCATGCGCTATACCGATTGCCCCAACGTGACCAAGACCAACGGCGTCTAGCCCGCTTGCGGCATCAATGAGGCCAACGTGGCCATGACCGCCACCGAAACCATCACCAGCAACGCCCGGGTCATCGGTGCGGACCCCTATGTGCGGTACCAGGAAAAGAAAGGCCGCAGCACCAAGGAAATCCCCGGCGGCATTGGGGAGGAGGACCTGGTGACCCTGGTGCTTCCCTACATTCATTCGGCCCGGGAAGGCGTACTGCGTACCGGCGCGCTGCTGGGAGAGTACGGCACCTATGAACCCAACGGTATGGCCTTTGCGGATGCCGACGAAATCTGGTGGCTGGAAACCATTGGCGGCCATCACTGGATCGCCCGGCGGGTGCCGGATGACCGGGTAGTGATCATGCCCAACCAGTTTGGCCTGGACCATTTTGACTTTGAAGATGCCTTCGGTGCACAAAAAGAACATCTTTGCTCCAAGGATCTGCGGGAGTTTATGGAAACCTACCGCCTGGCGCTGGATACAGGCGCGGCGTTCAATCCCCGGCTTGCCTTCGGTTCCCATTCCGATGCTGACCACATTTATAACACGCCCCGTGCCTGGTTCATGGCCCGGTACTTCCTGCCCCGGACCTACAAGTGGGACGGGGAAAACGCCGACTTCACCCCGGAGAGTAACGACATCCCCTGGTCCTTTGTGCCGGAGCGTAAGGTGACAGTGGAAGATGTGCGGTATCTGCTGGGGTCCTATTACCAGGGAACGCCCTACAACCCTTACGATAAAACCGCCGCCTGCAAGGGCAAGTATCGCACCATCGGTGTGCCCAACAGCGATGTCTGCGGCATCATGCAGATCCGCGGATATCTGCCCGAAGCGGTTCAAGGTGTGGAGTGGCTGTCCATGGGCGGCAGCGGTTTCACGGCCTGTTTCCCGGTATACGCCAACGTGACCGAGTTCCCCAAGTACCTCAGCGGTACTACCGAAACCGTTTCCACCGACAGTATGTACTGGCATAGCCGCTTCATTGCCGCCTTGACCGACGCCCAGTTCTGCAGTGCCCTGATTTTTGACGAGCGGTATCTGAATGCCGTAATGAACCGCGGCCAGCAGTTCCTCTACGAGTACGATGAGAAAATCCGGCAGGGCGAGCCCGTTGAAATCCTGAAGGAAGCCAACCGCAAGATCGCCGAGATGGTGAAGGAAGAGTCGGACAAGGCCCTTTCTCAAATCCTCAGGAATGCGTCCGAGCACATGAAGATCCGGTATCACCGGGGGGATAACTGAGCGCACGATACATAAAACAAAGCAGCACCGGCCGCCGAAACATCAGCGGTCTGGTGCTGCTTTTGCTGTATTTCAGTTATTCTTTGGGGTGACAGAACTTTGGCTCCGGCGCGGCAATCATGGCATAGCGCGTCTTACATAGCCGTGTGATTTTGTGGAATCATCCGAGAACAGATAATCCGGTAGCCAGATTTTCTGCACCATGAACCGTGAGCTGAGTTGGATGGTGCGCAGGCAACCTCCGAAATCGCGCGGCGCGTGTGGCGGTGAAGCGGGCATTCTACGCAAGTGCAATATTCTTTGGTCAGACAGCATTTTTTGATTTTGCATTTTGCCCGGCTTGCATCCCGGGCCCCATCCTAATATCCCAGTTTGCAGCTCTTGCAGGTCTTTTGAAATTCGCGCCAGGTCTTGCAGTATGCACCGCAGCAGCCGATTCCTTCTGTACCCGTCATAGTGAGGCGCGCGCTTCAAAATGATACAACTTCAAAAAATTATGGATACTTTCTTCGACCCTGTGAAGGGACGGTTCATCGCCGTATTTGATGTTGATGCACCGCTTTCCTTTTTTGCAGGTGGGCAGGCTCTCGGCCAGACGGTTCACAAATTCCTCGATGGAAAAATGATTTTTCGCGGCAGAAATCGCAACATAGCCCTCCTTCATCTTTTGGCCTACCAGCCACATGGGCAGGGAAAAAGAGATTTTGTTGGTCAGCTTAGGATATTCGGTATTCATAAATTCGATAAATGCCTTGACGTGTCGTCGCCGCTCCTCGTACAGAGAAGCAACATACTCAGATAACACTATAGGAGAGGCGGATGCGTAACATGATAATGAAAGGCAATCTCACTTTCAAAGTTGCGGCAAATTACATTGGACTTAGGAGAAGGGACAGTAATTTCGCAAACGCCTACGTGTTCGGTGTTTGTTGGGGCGGTGTATACTCTCTGTCCGCTTGGGGCTACAATCGTGCTTTTTCCCAAAAACGCCGCATCCATTTCCGGCATGGACTCTGTCCCGACCCGGTTACACAAAATCAGAGGTGTAAGGTTTTCAATGGCGCGTGTCTTTGTAATATGGTAGGTGGTGTCTCCACCAAAATTTGCCAATACACATAATAGGTCTGCACCTTGTCGAATTTGCTCCCGGGAAATTTCAGGAAACCACAGGTCAAAACAGATCTGTATGCCTATGGTTACTCCATCCACCGTAAATACTGGATTTTCTTTTCCACGGTCAAATAAACGCTTCTCAAAATCCGAGAGATGGATTTTCCAGTATTTGCCAATGTACCGGCCTTTACTTACAATCACAGCCGTGTTGAATAACCTGGTACCTTCTTTTTCCGCAAGACCAAAAATGATGGTGCAACCATACCGATTCGACAACGAGAGGATTTCTTGTGTGGAAGGTCCGAACGGAACATTTTCTGCAAAGCAGGACAGCTTTTGTCGGGTCTCGAACAGATACCCGCACAGAGATAATTCAGGCAATACAAGAAGTTCACATTGACATTGCTCCAAAACACGTTTCAGGTGGCAAAGATTCAGGTGACGGTCATGAGCAACATCGTATTGAAAAAATCCCGCTCTCATAGATTTTCTCCTTTTATGGAATTGTAAATTGGCCGGATAAGGTGATCTTTTCTCGTATCGGCATGCGTTTATGGAATTGTCAGTGGGCTGTGTGATGCCACAGATTTGAGTTCCCGGTATTGGCGGGGCGACATTCCCATGTGAATCTGAAAAACACGGTTGAAGGTACGCTGGCTGGAAAAACCGCAGGCCAACCCCAGTTCCAGAATGCTCTGGTCGGTGGTAAGGAGCAATTCCCGGGCCAGGTTCAGGCGCAGAAAGTTCACATACTCGGAAAAGCTGGTGTGCAGCCGGCTGGAAAATATATGGGAAAGGTGGTACTTGCTGACCCCTAGTTCCCGGGCCACCGTATCCAGCGAAAGGGGTTTTTGGAAGTTACAGGAAAGGTAGCGTACCAGGTTGCCGGTCAGGTCCACGGTGTAAGGTTCCTGCAAGGGGAGCAGTTCCATGCGAGAAAAACACCGTGCCAGAATCAGGCGCACCAGTGCGCGGTAGATTTCCCGGTCCGGCTCGGTGCGGGATTGCTCACACAGGCCTTGCATGGCGTAGACGATATCCCGATGCAGGTCCTGCCCCTGCAGAAACGGGCAGGCGGGGCGGAACCGGGTCAACCGGGAAAGAGCGTCCCCCAGCAGGGCGGGAGAACAGACGGCGATGATATATCCGCTGCCAGGAACTTTGCACTGGTAGGCGTGGATGGTGTTGGGAAAGATGACGGCGAGGGTATTTTCGCCTACTTCCCGGCAGGTATCCCCCACCGTGATCTGGTAGGAGCCGTCGCGGACCAGAAAAAGTTCCAGGTCATTATGCAGATGGGGCGGAAAGACCATGGAGTCCCCTTCGCTGATCTGCAGCTCAGAACCGGTGTTGTATCGTTCCTCATAATATGCCCGGACACTCACAAACCCTTCCGCCTCCTTTAAAAACGGCGCAATATTTGGCTATAAGAAAATGATTTATGGCACGTATTTTAACAGAAAGTATCGTATAATGCAACCAAAAGAATCCGAAAAAACGGAGGAGATTTTGGATGAAACATAAACTTGCCGTAATTGGATACGGCGGCATGGGTAGCTGGCATTGCCAAAATGTGGCGACAAAAATTCCGGAAATCCAGGTAAAGGGAATCTGGGATATCCGGCCGGAAGCACGGGACAAGGCCCGGGACGACGGCCTGTACGTCTATTCCTCGCTGGAGGAACTTCTGGAGGATGACGAGGTGGACCTGGTGACCGTGGCGGTGCCCAACAACTTCCACAAGGAACTGTCCATCGCCTGCCTGCGGGCAGGGAAAAACGTGGTTTGCGAAAAGCCCGTGACCATGAACGCCGGGGAACTGGAAGAGATCATCGCCGTTTCCCGAGAAACGGGACGGCTGTTCTCGGTGCATCAGAACCGCCGGTGGGACAAGGATTACCGCATTGTCCGCAAGATTCTGGAGGAGGGCAAGCTGGGGAGCCCCTACTTCATCGAAAGCCGAGTGCAGGGGTCCCGGGGCGCCATGTACGGCTGGCGTGGCTACAAGGTCAACGGCGGCGGCATGGTACTGGACTGGGGCGTGCATCTACTGGACCAAATCATGGATATGATCCCTTCGCCGGTGGTTTCGGTGGACGCGCATCTGCAGCGGGTGTTTTCAGGAGAGGTGGATGACAACATCAAGCTGTTTGTCCGGTTTGAGAACGGCGTGTCGGCCGTGTTGGAAATGTCCACCAACTGCTTTGTGAACCTGCCCCGCTGGCATGTGAGTTGTACAAAAGGCACGGCGGTAGTGCAGGACTGGTCCTGCGCCGGAAAGACGGTGCAGCTGCGGGAGGATGCGGGCGAGATGGCCTGGGACGACGACATCGTTTACACCGAGGCCGGGCCCACCCGCACCATGGCCCCCCGCCCCGCCTACACCACCAAAGAAGAAGCCCTGCCGGAAGTGACCACCGACTGGTCCGACTACTACAAAAACATTGTGGATGTGATCGACAACGGGGCGGAACTCATCGTCCAGCCGGAACAGTGCCTGCGGGTGATGAAGGTCATCGACCTGATTTTTGAATCCGACAGACAGAGCCACGGGCTGGCCTGCCGCATCTGATACGGAACGGGGACAAATCCCGGATTTTTCATTCAAAGGAGTGTTACTATGAAAAAAGCATTGATCCTGCAGGGCGGCTGGGACGGTCATGAACCTCAGCTGACCTCCAAACGTTTTGCGGGCCTGCTGGAAAAGCACGGCTATGCCTGCACCATCAGCGATACCCTGGATGTACTGGGAGACCTGGACCGGCTGATGGACCTGGACCTGATCGTGGCATGCTGGACTATGGGGGAAATCGACCATCGCTATGTGCAGAATGTCTGCAAGGCGGTGGGCGCCGGTGTAGGACTGGCGGGCTGCCACGGCGGCATGTGCGATTCCTTCCGGCAGGATACGGAATGGCAGTTCATCACCGGCGGTCAGTGGGTCAGCCACCCAGGCGGCGACGGCATCGAGTACACGGTGAACATCCGCCACGGTTCCAGCCCCATTGTGGAAGGACTGGAGGATTTCCCGGTGTGCAGCGAGCACTACTACCTGCATATCGACCCCGCTGTGGAGGTACTGGCCACCACCAGGTTCCCGGTGGTGCCCTATTATCACATCTCCAACAAGCCGGTGGATATGCCGGTGGCGTGGACCAAGTTCTGGGGCAACGGACGGGTGTTCTATACCTCTTTGGGTCACCATGACGATGTGTTCGACAAGTCCCCCAGCGCCCAGGTGCTGATGGAACGGGGCATGGTCTGGGCCGGTGAGGGCAAGCAGTATGCGGTGGAACACGGACTGACCACCGAACGGTTCGAAAATACCGCCAAGATGTATTGAACCCGGCAATTTCCCGCCCACCGGAAAGGGACGGGAAAACGAATATACAGGAAAATCAGGAGGAATTCACGATGGCCAATACGGTTAAGATCGGTATGGTGGGTGTGGGGGATATTTCCGGCATCTACCTGCAGAATATCACCCAATGCTTCAAGGAAATCGAGCTGGTGGCAGTGTGCGACCTGGTACGGGAAAAGGCAGAGCGTGCCCGGAAAAAGTACAACATTCCCAAGCTGTACGATACCATGTATGAGCTGTTTGCGGACTCCGAAATCGACATTGTGCTGAACCTGACCCGCCCCTACGAGCACTACGGCGTTTCGCTGGAAGCGCTGAAGGCGGGCAAGCATGTGTATTCCGAAAAGCCGCTGGCGGCTTCTCTGGAAGAGGGCAAGGAGCTGGTGCGGCTTGCTCAGGAAAAAGGCCTGATGCTGGGCGGCGCGCCGGACACCTTCCTGGGGGCGGGTATCCAGACCTGCCGCAAACTCATTGATGATGGATACATCGGAACGCCCATCGGCGCGGCGGCGTTCATGATCTGCCGCGGTCACGAAAGCTGGCACCCGGACCCGGCGTTCTACTACCAGTACGGCGGTGGTCCCATGATGGATATGGGGCCTTACTACATCACGGCGCTGGTCAACCTGCTGGGCGGCGTTTCCAGCGTGATGGGGGTGACCAAGGCTTCCTTCCCCACCCGCACCATCACCAGTCAGCCCCACTGCGGCGAGGTGGTGGATGTGAAGGTTCCCACCTACGTGACCGGCATCCTGAACTTTGAAAGCGGCGCGGTGGGTACCATCTTCACTACCTTTGATGTGTGTTATCCCAGCCAGGCCCGGCTGGAAATTTACGGCACAGAGGGCACCCTGTTCGTGCCGGACCCCAATGGGTTCGGCGGTCCAGTCCGACTGCTGCGGCAGGAGGGCGGCGCTCCCATGGAGATTCCCCTTTGCTTCGACTATGCGGAAAATTCCCGGGCTTTGGGCCTGGCCGATATGGCAAAAGCACTGCAGACCGGCCGTGACCCCCGGGAAAACTGGAAGCAGACTTACCATGTGCTGGAAGTCATGCAGAGCTTTGAAAAGAGCAGCAATTCCGGCGCGGCGGTACCCATCACCTCCCGTTATGTCCGCGGTGCGGCCATGAAGCACAACCCCGTACACGGTATTCTGGACTGACTGCGGTTTAGTCAAGGATTTTTGCTCATGGTGAAACGATAGGTGGTCGCAATGGAGAGGTTGTACAATGTGAAGGAGCATTGTAAAATTATTGACTGGGGCAAAATGCTCTCCCGCGTGCCGGACATCGGCGTGGTGTTCTGGAATCTGGCCCATCTGGATTTTTCCAACATGGATCTGGTCTTTTCCTCTCTGGTGGAAACGGTCTCCATCGCGGTGCTTTCGCTGCTGTACAGCCTGGTGTTGGGGATTCTCTTCGGGATGCTGGCCGCCCGCAATGTGTTCCGGCTGCCGGTGCTCGCAGTGGCCACCCAATCCTTCTTCACCTTCCTGCGGGCGATACCTACCCCTGTGTGGGTGCTGCTGATGCTGGTCTGCCTGGGCATGGGTCCCGAAGCCGGTGTGGCCGGGTTGTGCGTGCACACCACCGCCTTCTTCACCAAGTCCTTTGCCCAGAGCTTTGAAAGTATCCCGGAGGAAACGGTGGAATCCCTGGAAGTTACCGGCGCCAGCCGCTTGAGCATCTTCTCTCTCAACGACACCATCAAGGACATCTCTGCCACCGAGGGCGGCCGTGCCGTCATGGGTGAGCTGATGGCCATGGTGGGCATGGGCGCCGGTTCTTCCGGAATGGGCGGCGGTGCTGACCTGTCCCAGATGCTGGGCGGCTTCACCATCCTGCGCCTGACCAACCTTATGGGCAACATGACCGAGAACAAGATCACCAAGGAGATGCTCCTGGCGCTCAACGAGCGGCTCAACAACGTACCGCGCCCGTAAGTTCAACCCGTTTTGCTTTTTTCTTCCCAATTATCCCAATAAGCGGCACGCCGTCTTTCCATTCCGGAAGGGCGGCGTGCCGCTTGCTGTTGGTGCTGCCGCTGCCGGTATGGCATACGGGGGCGGTTCGCAGGGCAGCAAACAAAAAAAGGAGCCGGGCTCTCCCTTCTCGGGAAAGCCCGGCTCCTTACCTTATTGCCAAAGTCGGCCGGAATCAGTAGTTGTCGCTGTGGATTTCAAAGAAGCTCTTGGCGTAGTTGCAGGTGGGGCAAACCTCCGGGGCGGCGGTGCCTACCACGATGTGGCCGCAGTTGCGGCACTCCCATACCTTGACCTCGCTCTTCTCAAAGACCTGGGCAGTCTCCACATTGTGCAGCAGGGCACGGTAGCGTTCCTCGTGGCGCTTCTCAATGGCGGCCACCAGACGGAACTTGGCAGCCAGTTCCGGGAAGCCCTCTTCCTCGGCGGTTTTGGCAAATCTGTCGTACATGTCGGTCCACTCGTAGTTTTCGCCTTCGGCAGCGTGGAGCAGGTTTTCGGCAGTGCTGCCTACACCGTGCAGCTCCTCGAACCACAGCTTGGCGTGGGCCTTTTCGTTTTCCGCGGTCTGCAGGAACAGGGCGGCGATCTGCTCGTAGCCTTCGTTCTGGGCTACAGAAGAGAAGTAGGTGTACTTGTTCCGGGCCTGGGACTCCCCGGCAAAAGCGGCTTCCAGATTCTTTTCTGTCTGGGTGCCGGCGTATTTGTTGGTGCCCTTGGCGGGGGCTTCCTCGATCAGTTCAAAGGCGGAAGAAGGCTGCTTGCAGATGGGGCAGGCCTCCGGGGCGCTGTCGCCTTCATGAATGTAACCGCAGATTTTGCATTTCCACTTTTTCATAAGCTTTGTTTCTCCTTTTACTGTAGTCGTATTTTCTTTATGCAGAAGGTCGCTTCGGTCCTGATAGCTGGTGTGAAGCATCTGTTCGGCCAGCGGGCTGAGGGGCTTGCCGTAGAAGGCTTCGTACACTTCTTTGATCTCGGGGTTTTCGTGGCTGGTGCGCAGTGTCATGGCCTCATCCCGCCGGTACAGGGCGGCAATGCGGCGCTTGCGGGTATCGTCGGCGTCTTTCATCAGGTCTTTGGGCTGTCCGCCGCCGCCGATGCAGCCGCCCGGGCAAGCCATGACTTCCACAAAGTGGTACTGCTTGCCGTTCTCCTTCATCCGCTGCAGGAAAGCGCGGGCGTTGGCGGTGCCGTACACCACAGCCACCTGCAGCGTCAGTTCCCCGATTTCCACCCGGGCTTCCCGTACGCCTTCATAGCCACGGACGGGTTGAAGCTGCAGCAGGGGCTGGGGAGCGTCCTGACCGGTGAGATAGGCGTAGGCGGTACACAGCGCCGCCTCCATCACACCGCCGGTGTTGCCAAAGATGACGCCCGTGCCCGAAGCCTTGCCCATCAAAGAATCATAGGCGGAATCCTGCAGGGCATCCCAGTCGATGCCGGCGGCCTTGGTCCACCGGGCCAGTTCCCGGGTGGTGATCACCTGGTCGGTGTCCCGCATCCCTTCCACGCCGTGGTAATCGCCGGCGGCGTGCATTTCTTCCCGCCGGATCTCAAACTTTTTGGCGGTGCAGGGGGTCAGGGCAACATGGACGATTTGTGTGGGGTCCAGGCCCATCTGTTTGGCAAAATAGGTTTTCACCGTAGGGCCCTGCATGCCGATGGGACTTTTGGCGGTGGACAGATGGGGCAGCAGTTCCGGGGCGTAGATCTCCGCAAAATGCACCCAGCCGGGGCAGCAGCTGGTGAACTGGGGCAGGGGACGGTCCTTCTCGGTGATGCGGCGGATCAGTTCACTGGCTTCTTCCACAATGGTCAGGTCGGCGGCAAAGTTGGTGTCCAGCACATAATCGACCCCCAGGGCCCGCAGCAGGGCGACCATTTTGCCCTCTACAAAGGCGCCCGGCTCCATGCCGAACTCCTCACCCAGAGCGGCACGGACGGCGGGGGAAGTGCTGACCACCACCACCTTGTCCGGGTCGGCAATGGCTTTTTGCACCTGCGGCGTTTCGTCCCGCTCGGTGATGCTGTCCACCGGGCAGACATTGGCGCACTGGCCGCAGTAGATGCACAGTGCTTTGCCGCCTGTCTGCTCCAACGTGTAGCTTCCGTGTACCCCCATCAGGTTGGTGCAGGCTTCCTTGCACATACCGCAGCGGATACATTTTTCTTCCCAACGAACGATGCTGGGGTTGTCTGCCTCAATGGCAACTCGGACTGACAATGGTAAATGGTTCAGTTGGCTCACTTCCTTTTTATTTTCTTTTGTTCCGGCAGGCTTCACACAAAACGTTCAGTTTCAGATCATAGGACAAAATGGGGATTCCCGCCTTTTTTTCAAACTGTTCGGTAAGGTCGCCCAGGTCAATATCCATCAGCTTACCGCACGCTCTGCACACCAGGTGGTCGTGGCGCTGGATACGGTCATACCGGTCGGGCATTCCTTCCACCGATATCTTGTGGATCAGATCCTCCTGCAGCAGGCGGTTGAGGTTGTTGTACACCGTAGCCAGCACCACCGTCGGGTAGGTCTGCCGAAGCGCCCAAAAAATCTCCTCAGCCGTCATGTGGCTGCGGGAGGAACTTACGATCTCTAAAATTTGCTTTCCATATTTCGTCACAGTACTCAACACCATTTTTAGAATTATTCTAATTCTATTATATCGATTTTTTCCCTCCGGTCAAGGGGTAAAGTGCCCAAAATACCGTTTTCGCTTTTGGACAGAAGTGTGATGTTGCAACAAACGGTCTGCCATCCTAAGTTTGCCGCCGCAGCGGCCGGGGCTCCGCTTTTTTATTGTGCTGTAACCAAAAATAGACAAAGCAGCGGGAAATAGCTGCAAACAAAAGGGGCGGGGAACGGTGAACCGGGCAGGGGAAACTTCACGCCTTTGGCATGGCGTGCACACAATAAAATAAAAACGGCTGGAAGAAGTTGACACTTCAACTTCTTATTGCTATACTCATAAAGTTGTAATTTCAACTTCTGGGGACGAAAGGAGTTTGTCCATGATCGAGCGGTTTGAACGGTTCTCTCTGGCCATTGCGGAGATCTCCCGCTGCTGGCACAAGCTGGCAGGGGAGGAAATGAAGGCGTACGGTCTCAAGGGGGCCCATGCCACCTACCTGACCATTTTGTACCGCTACCCGGCGGGCATCACGGTGCCGGAACTGTGCGAACTGTGCCTTAAAGATAAATCCGACGCTTCCCGCATGCTGGCCATTCTGGAAGAGAAGGGCCTGGTGCGCAAGGAGGGCGGCTATGGCGGCGCGGTACTGCTTACCGAAGCCGGACGGGCCGCCGCCATCCAGGTGCGGCAGCGGGCATCCCGGGCGGTGGAAGCCGGGGGCAAAGACCTGACCGACGAGGAACGGGCCGTTTTCTATAAAGCCCTTGGCTCCATTGCCGACAACCTGCGCGCCCTGGCCGACGAGGGAATCCCGGAATAAACGGAAAGAGGAAAGGAAAAAAAGAGAATGAATGCGGTAGAAACCAAACCCAAAAGAAGTGTAAAAAAGATCCTGCTCACGGTGCTGGCCGTGCTCGTGGTACTGCTGGTGCTGGCGTTTGCGGGCGTCTGGGCCGTCTGGCATAACGAGATCAGCTCGGTGGCCAGCATCCGGATGCTGCGGGAACGCAACGACGACCACCTGGACGGTGCGGTCTATTCCATGGAGGTAAAAGGGGACTTTTATCTGGATGACTTTGTGGCCCAGGGCGGTGTGTCCAGCGATACTGAACTGATTCAGTTCATCACCGACAACATCACCCACGGTGTGGTGAACCTGAACATGACCGCCCCCGAGATCGGCTGTTCCTCCTTCACGGCCACCGCCGAAAACGGGGACGCCCTCTTTGCCCGCAACTACGACTTCTCCAAGACCAACGCCATGCTGGTCTTTACCGAGGCCAACGAAGGCCGCCATGCCACCATCTCCACGGTGGACCTGCAGTTCCTGGGCATTGACGTGGACCAGGATATGACCGGCCTGATGGACAAGGTCATCTGCCTGGCGGCCCCCTACGCCCCGTTGGACGGCATCAACGATGCAGGCGTCAGCTGCGGCATCTACATGACCTACCAGGGCGGCGAGGAAACCGTGGCCACCAGCCAGGATACCGACAAGCCGGACTTTACCTCCACCACCCTGTTGCGGCTGATCCTGGACTACGCCGACAGCGTGGAGGAAGCGGTGGAGATCGCTTCCAGCTATGACCTGCACGACTCGGCCAACACTTCCTATCATTACATGGTGGCCGATGCCACCGGCAAGAGCGCCATTCTGGAATGGACCAACGACAGCGCCGTGGACACCACCGACAACGACGGCAGCCAGCGCACCCTGAAAGTGGTCTACAACGACCAGGACAGTGCCATCGGCGAACGGGAAGCCGCCAGCAATTACCAGGTGGTGACCAATTTCGTGCTGCAGCCCGGCTATTATGATGGAGTGCCCGCTGAAAACAAGAAGGGCGCCGACCGCTACGACCGCCTGTACCAGGAACTGCAGGCCACCGACGGCGTGGTGGCGGACGAGCAGGCGGCCATGGATATTCTGCAGGCGGTGGGCCGCCGCGGCTGGGACAACGATGACAAAAACAGCTGCACCGTACATAGCGCCGTGTACAACCTGACCGAGAAAACCGTGCTGTGGGTCACCAACGAAAACTACGACGATCCCGGCGCGGTGTTCACCTTCTCTCTGGCCCGGTAAAACTTCGGTAAATGCGCCCGGTTTCCGTTGTGTCGAACCGGAGCGGATGGTATACTGTGGATAGAAACTGCTGCCGGCTGGCGGGCCTTTGATACGGGCCCCGCCGGCCCCTGCACAGAAAGGATGCGATGGCATGAAGCAAACCTATGAAGCGCTTTTTACCCCCTGGAAGATCGGCAAGGTGGAGATCAAGAACCGGATCGTCCTCTGCCCCATGGGCGGCACCTCGCTGTTCGGCTGGATGGAGCCCAACCATTTTGACAAGGAAGCGGCCAACTTCTTCCTGGAGCGGGCCCGCAACAATGTGGGCCTGATCATTCCCGGCATTGCCCCCATCCGGGACACCATCGGCGGCCGGTGGCTTTACCAGAACAAAAAGATGTTCCGGGAACTGAAACCCTACATGGAAGAAATCCACCAGACCGGCGCCAAGCTGTTTGTGCAGATCACCGCGGGCATGGGCCGGTCCTGGGGCATTTCCGACCAGGTGCTGCCCCTGCACAAGAACCCCGTGCTGCGCACCCTGGCCAAGCCCATTCTGGACACCAACTATCAGCTGGCCAGCCCCAGCCCGCTGCCTTCCCGCTGGGCGCCGGAAATCACCTGCCCCCAGATGACGGTCCCCCAGATCGAGGAGATCATCGAAGCTTTTGCCAAGACGGCGGTTTTGTGCAAGGAAGCCGGGGTGGACGGTGTGGAGGTCCACGCGGTGCATGAAGGCTACCTGCTGGACCAGTTTGCCATGAAATACACCAACCACCGTACCGACGCCTACGGCGGCAATTTTGAGAACCGCTACCGCTTTGCGGTGGAGATCGTCAAGGCCATCAAGGCAGCCTGCGGGGCGGATTACCCGGTATCGGTGCGGTACAGCGCCGTGTCCAAGGTGAAGGATTTCTGCTACGGCGCCCTGCCCGGCGAGACCGACTATACCGAGATCGGCCGGGATATGCAGGAGAGCGAAAAGGCCGCCCGCTATCTGCAGGAGGCCGGTTACGACATGCTCAATGCCGACAACGGCACCTACGATTCCTGGTACTGGGCGCACCCGCCCATGTACATGCCCCAGAACTGCAACCTGGAGGATGTGGCCCACATCAAGAGCTGTGTGGACATCCCGGTGGTCTGTGCGGGCCGTATGGAACCCGACGTGGCCGCCCAGGCCATCGCCGAAGGGCGTATCGATGCCATGGGTGTGGCCCGGCAGTTTTTGGCCGACGGCGAATGGGTCACCAAGCTGCTGGAGGACCGGATGGAGGACATCCGCCCCTGCATCTGCTGCCATAACGGCTGCTTCAACCTGTCCCACCACAAGGGCCACGCCAACACCCAGACCCTGCCCGATACCCGTGGCATGGCCCGCTGTGCCCTGGACCCCCGCACCATGCAGACCAAAAAGTACCGCATCATCCCGGCGGATCGCAAAAAGAACATTGCGGTCATCGGCGGCGGCATCGGCGGTATGGAATCCGCACTGGTCTGCGCCCAGCGGGGCCATACCGTGACCCTGTACGAAAAGACCGGTGCCCTGGGCGGCGTGTTTGTGGCGGCGGCTGCCCCTTCCTTTAAGGAAAAGGACCGGGAACTGCTGGCCTGGTACGCCCGGGAACTGACCAAGTACCCCAACCTGACCGTCAAGCTGAACACCGAAGTCACCGATCTGGACGCCTTGCAGGCCGATGAGATCATTGTGGCCAGCGGTGCTAAGGCCGTGAACCTGCCGGTGCCCGGTGCCGAAAAGGGCATCCAGGCGGTGGATTACCTGCTGGGCCGCGCTCCCGTAGGGGAGAAGGTGGTCATCGTGGGCGGCGGCCTTACCGGCTGCGAGATCGCCTATGATCTCTATCTCCAGGGCAAGCAGCCCACCATCGTGGAAATGAAGGACGATCTCATTGCGGTCACCGGCGTATGCCTTGCCAACGCCAGCTATCTGCGGGACTTCTTCAAGACCAACCAGGTGCCCGTCTGCCTGGAAACTTCCCTGAAAGAGATCCGCGACGGCAGCGTGGTGGTGGCCGATAAGAACGGTGCCACCCGGGAAATTCCTGCCGATTCGGTCATTCTGTCGGTGGGCTACCGCCCGGCACCTCTGGCGCCCAAGAGCCGCCGTGTGCATATCGTGGGCGACGCCCACAAGGTGGGCAACCTGCGCACCGTTATCTGGCGGGCGTGGGATGTCTGCATGAAACTGTAAGGAGGCAACCCCATGGAACTGACAAAAGAACAGCAGGCCATGCTGGACGGCGAAAAAGGCGAAACCATGGCCAAGGTCATGAAGACCCTGATCATGTACGGCCAGATCTTCGGCGCCGAAAAACTGGTGCCGGTGACCTCCCGCTACAATCACCTGGTCACCTCCTTCGGCCTCAAGGCCCTGGGCCCGGTGTATGATCTGATGAATCAGCTCATCGAGGCAGGCGCCGTGTCGGGGCAGAAGTTCTCGGTGGACCCCCGTCCCCTGGATCCCAACGTACCCGCCAATTTCCTGCAGAATCTGGTTTTCAAAAAGTTCATGTACAGCAAGCAGGATTTCTATGAGAATCAGCTGAAACAGCTGGGCCTGATGAATGAGGACGCTTTTAGCTGCGCCTGCTATCTGGACCAGCAGGGCAACCGCCCCGCCAAGGGGGATGTGCTCAGCTGGGCGGAATCCAGCGCCGTGGTGTATGCCAACTCGGTGCTGGGGGCCCGGTGCAACCGCAACTCCGGCATTATGGACCTGATGGGCTCGGTGGCCGGGTATGTGCCCTACTTCGGCCTGCTCACCGACGAGGGCCGCAAGGCCAGCTGGGTCATCCGGGTGGAAACCACCCAAAAACCCGAAGCCCAGCTGCTGGGCTCTGCCATCGGCATGAAGGTCATGGAGGATGTGCCCTACGTCATGGGCCTGGACAAATGGCTGGGCAATGACCTGGACGATGCGGCCTGCGCCTACCTGAAAGACTTCGGCGCGGCCACCGCCTCCAACGGCGCGGTGGGGCTCTATCATATCGACGGCCTGACCCCCGAAGCCAGGGAACAGGGCACCGACCTGATTCTGCCCGACGCCAAAGAGTATGTGATCGACGACGCCGAACTGCAGCGGGTCAAGGACAACTACCCCCTGGTGTGGAAGAACCCCGACGCCACCCCCAAACTTTGCTTTGTGGGCTGCCCCCACCTGAGCTTGCAGCAGCTGAAAGACTGGACCGAACGGCTGGAAACGGCCCTGAAAGAAGCCGGACGCAGCAAGGTGTGCATCCCCACGGTGTTCACCACCGCCCCCGGCGTCAAGAAAGCCTTTGAAAGCGGTGAGTACGGTCCCCGGCTGGCGGCCACCGGCGTGATCCTTTCCTGTATCTGCCCGCTGATGTACATGAACAACCCCCTGTGCGGGCCCATGCCGGTGATCACCTGCTCCAACAAACTGCGTACCTATACCACCGCCCGTTACTATACCGAGGCGGAAATTCTGGACCGGATCACGAAAGGAGGTCCCCGCAAATGAGAGAGTTTCAAGGACGTGTGGTGGCCCCGGGCTGTGTGACGGCCCCGGCCCTGGTCTCCCACGGGGGACTGAACACCCTGGCTTCCTTCCAGAAAGCCCTGCAGTTCGGGGACAAAAAGGCTACCTGCGGCGACCAGAACAACCCCGACCTTTACGGCAAGCCCATGGCGGGCAAGGCCCTCTGCCTGCCCCAGACCATCGGTTCCACCACCGGCGGCCTGGTGCTCTACTGCGCCTGTTCCATGAATCGCCAGCCCGCCTGCCTGCTGTTCTCCAACCCCATCGACTCCCTGGCTGCTGCCGGTTCGGTGCTGGCCGCCGTCTGGCTGGACGACATCAGCATGCCGGTCATCGACTGCCTGGGCGAGGAGTTCCTTGCCTATGTGAAGGACGGCATGACCATCACCGTCAAGGACAACGGCGTGGTCCAGGTGGATTGACCCTTGCGCCGGGCGGTACCTTTGTGGTACGCTAAAGATAAAGAAAACACCCTGTGCCGGTCCTGCCGGCAAATTTCCGGGAAGGAGCGTCCCCCATGCATCTTTTGATCAGTTCCCAGGAGTACGATTATCACACCCTCGTCAAGGTGGCCGAAATGGCGGGCCTGGCAGGGATTGTGGGCTTTCACCAGGCAGGGGAGGATTATCTCGTTACCTTCCCCGACGGCGAAAACACCGAGGAACTGATCCGGGATTATAAAGCCCGGCTGAAAGGTCTGGAACATAACATCTGGCTGTAAAAAGCAAAAACCGCCCGCAGAAATTTTTCTGCGGGCGGTTTTTTGTGCTGTTTCCGGGAAGCGCGGCCTTCCGGGATAGCCCAGTTATAAATGCTTTCCGGAAGCATCCCCTTGCAAACGGAAAATATTTTTTGTAAGATGGAGTCAGAAAATGCATCGCAAAGAAAGGATGGGAAACATGGCAGAGGAAAAGATGCTGGAAGCCCGTCGGGCTTTCCTGGTGGATACGCTGCAAAAGCTGCTGGGGCAGGACAGCCCCACCGGCTACACTGAAAAAGTGGTCACGGTGGCGGAGGGTATTGCCCGGGAACTGGGCTTTGCCACCCGGCGCACCAACAAGGGCAATCTGGTGATCACGGTGCCCGGCCGGGAGAGCGGCCGCAAGGTAGGACTCTGTGCTCACGTGGATACCCTGGGCCTGATGGTACGCTCCATCACCGCCGACGGCATGCTGATGGTCACCACGGTAGGCGGCCCGCTGCTGCCCACCCTGGACGGTGAATATTGCCGCATCTACACCCGGGAAGGCAAGATGTACACCGGTACGGTGCTCAGCCTGTCCCCGTCGGTCCATGTGCAGGATGACGCGGCCACCCGCCCCCGGGACGAGAAAAACATGGCTGTGCGCATCGATGAGAAGGTGCACAGCAAGGAGGACGTGCAGGCCCTGGGCATTGCTGCCGGGGACTATGTCTGCTACGACACCAAGACCACCGTCACCGAAAGCGGCTTTGTGAAGTCCCGCTTCCTGGACGATAAGGCCAGCGCCGCCTGCTTGCTGACGCTGTTGTGGCAGATGCACGAAACCGGCACCCGCCCCCGGTTCGAAAGCTATTTCACCCTGACTGTCCATGAGGAAGTGGGGCACGGCGGCGCCACCCTGCCCGCTGTGGACGAACTGCTGGCGGTGGATATGGGCTGCATCGGCGAGGACCTGAGCTGCACCGAGTACCAGGTCTCCATCTGCGCCAAGGATGGCGGCGGACCCTACGACTACGGCATGGTCAGCCGGCTGGAGCAGCTGGCCAAAGAACAGGGCGTGGACTACGCGGTGGATATCTACCCCCACTACGGTTCGGATGTGGGCGCCGCCTGGC
Organism: uncultured Subdoligranulum sp.; assembly: GCA_904374465.1. Lineage (GTDB taxonomy): Bacteria > Bacillota > Clostridia > Oscillospirales > Ruminococcaceae > Gemmiger. Next base: position 18,201 of record CAJFFY010000023.1, on the reverse strand, counting down.
GCTCCGGCATGGATTGCCGGGCAGCGCTCATCGGCCCGGGCGTGCATGCCTCCCACGGCATGGAACGCACCCATCTGGATGGTCTGCGTGCCACCATGGATCTGGCGGCCCTCTACCTGGAACTGGCCTGATACCGCAAACATGCCTGCACGGCAGTCAGGAGAAAAAGAATGACCCAACAACAGCTTGTGGCGCCTTGCGGGATGAACTGTGCCTTGTGCCAGGCGTATCAGGGCAAGGGCCTTGCCTGCCATGGCTGCGGTCATGGCGGTGAGAGAAAAGCCTGCCAGAACTGTTCCATTCAAAAGTGCGAAAACAAAAAGACATTCTGTTTTGAATGTACACAATATCCCTGCAAACGGCTGAAGGCGCTGGATAAACGATACCGCACAAAATATCACATGAGCATGCTGGAAAACCTTGCCTTGATTCAAGCAAACGGTCTGGATGAATTTGTACGGCAGCAGAACGAGCGGTACCGGTGCAGCAGCTGCGGAAAACTGCGGACCGTGCATCAGGATTCCTGCCTCTATTGCGCTGCAATAGCCAAGGCAGATCGTAAAACACGCAGAAAATAAACGTGGCATCGTTTGGTTGATGCTCCATTGCAGGAACGGCTGCACAAAAAAGACGGAAAGGCTGATCAGCCTGTCCGTCTTTTTTGCATATGGGCATCTTACCGTTTCGCCAAGGCGCGCCCTTGAAAAACAGGAAGGTCAAAGGGGGGAAAACCAGTTCGCTGCAGGGGATGGCTGGTCGGGAGCCGCCCTTTTGAAAAATCATGGAATCAGACCTCTGCGTCGGCTACACTACGCTTGACCTGCAGCAGCAGAAGCACCAGACTGACGCCCAGCAAAATATGGCCGATTCCGGCAATGCCCGAAATGGCGGCACTCATACCGGAGGAAAGGGCTGTACCCAGCACCTGGGTGATGCCCCGTACCACAAACATGACCGCCGTCAGATTTAAACCAACCTGATAGGCAATCAGGACAGGCCCGGTTTTGGCCCCGGTGAAAGAAAAATTCTTCTCCAGCAAAAGCAACAGCAGAAAAAATACCATGCCCAGCAGGAAGTAATGGGTATGTACGACCCCGAGGGTGGTTTTGCCGGTAAAGCCGTTGAACTTGGTGAACTCCCGATAAAATACGCCGCCAACCATGGCAAGTACAGCGTACAACAGCGCCAGATTCATATACCGTTTCATATTCAGATCTCCTTTATTGACTCGTTTTGTATAGCGGTATAGCCGCTCTGTCCATGGGGGAACATGGTGAAGCTGGCTATCTTTCGCACAGGGCATTGGAAGCGCAGCAGAAAAGCCAATCGTTCCAATATGAACGATGTTCATTATAGCTTTCCGCATCTTTTCTGTCAAGGCATATCAATTAATGATGGAAGGCGCAGAAGCAGACCGGATAATCCGACAGGTGAATGGGTCCTGAACATCCAGTGTCTATCGAAACAGAAAAGGCCACCTTTCGGTGGCCTTTTCCGTGGGGATATCCATCTGCGTTTTGAAACGCCGCGACTTGTAAAGGTATGGTGGCTTGCGCACAGTAAAATGGGAAACAGGCGTTTGCTTACTGCCGAACACAGAAGTGTTTTCTGTAAGAGATCGCATAAGGATTTATAAGGCAGGCGGACTGCTGCCTCACATAAACAGCGAAGCGCCGGACAAAATCAACAGCAGATACGTCAGTTTCACAAAGAAATCCTGAGGGATTCGTTTGTGAAGCAGGTTGCCGATATAAAGTGCCAGGCATACCGGCGGCAGGCAGCAAACGGCCAGCACCAAACAATGACTGGTTACATGGCCTGCCCAAATATCCTGCGCCAGGATGATCAGGTTCAAAAAAATCCAGACCGGAGCAAGCGTGGCCCGTATAACGCTTTTATCTTTCAGCACCGTAATTGCATAGATGACCAGCAGCGAGCCGCCCGACAAAAACATTCCATGGATTACCCCTGCGGCCAGCACCACCACAAGCAGCATCCATTCCGGCAGAGAAAACTGTTTTTTTACAAACAAGCCTTTAATTGCCACAAGGATGATCAAAATACCGTACAGCCGGGAGAGCCAATCCACCGGCAGCAGATTGAACAGATATAAACCAACGGCCATGCCAATGACCATGAGCCCGGATATCTTGTACACTTCCTTCAGGTTTGTGTCTTTCCGGCTTTGCATCCATATTGTACTGCTGACAAACAGTGCCACCACGTTCAGCACGATCTTGGCGTCCATAACCCCAATCAGCTGCATGGCTGCGGGCATGGCCAGCATGGTCCCCGCAAATCCTGTAATGGCCTCCACAATATTGGCAGAAAAGACCACCAGGATGGTTAGCAGTTCTTTGATGTCAATGAAATTCACAGTTGAATCTCCTTTGCCAGCTTAACAAACCGGAACACATTGCGCACAGTCTGGCGAAGATCAGAGGGGGCCCGGTGCTTCATCTCGCTGAAAGGTAGTGCCACCCGGTTGATGCTGAAAATGGCACTGACGCCTTTGCTGTACATTTGTTCGGCGCCGTCGGCAATGTCCCCTACAATAGCCACAACCGGCACGTTCTTTTTCTGCGCCCGTTGTGCAATTCCTGCAATCACTTTGCCCCGGGCACTCTGACCGTCGATCCGGCCTTCTCCGGTGATGACCATGGAACAGCCTTCCAGCATTTGATCAAAATCAACGGTGTCCAGTACCACATCAATGCCGCTTTCCAACGCTGCGCCAAAAAAGGCAGCTGCTCCGGCACCCATGCCGCCCGCAGCGCCGCCGCCCGGGAGCTGAAGAACATGGATGCCAAGGTCCCTTTGAATCACATCCGCCAGATGGTGCAAACCCGCATCCAGCTGAACCACCTGCTCGGGGGCGGCCCCTTTCTGGGGGCCGAAAACGGCAGCCGCTCCCTGCGGGCCGCACAGCGGATTGTTGATATCGCACATGGCAACCACAGAAACGTTCTTCAACCGTTCGGCTGCGGCGTGCATCTCAATATGCTGAATCCGGTGCAGGGTATTGCCTACCGGTACAAAGGAGTTTCCCGCGCTGTCCAGAAAACGCACGCCCAGTGCTGCCGCAGCACCGGCACCGCCGTCATTGGTGGCGCTGCCGCCAAGTCCCAATATGATTTTTCGGGCACCATTTTCCAGGGCGTGGCAGATCAGCTGCCCCACGCCGTAGGTGCTGGTCTGCCCCGCATTCAGTTTTTCCCCCACTAAGGGAAGCCCGGCGGCCGCTGCCATTTCGATGACGGCGGTATCGCCCATCTGACCGTAAAAGCTTTGAATGGGTTCGCCGTAGGGACCCTGTACCGTCAGCTGGTGCTTGGCACCCGGCAGAACCGACAAAAAAGCATCCACACTGCCTTCACCACCGTCGGCTACTTCCACCCGAACCGTCTCCATGCCGGGCCAGCAGTCGGAGGCTTCCTGGGCAATGATCTCTCCGATCATGCGGCTGGACATGGTTCCTTTGAAGGAGTCGGGAATAATTACAATCTTTTTCATTAAGCACCTCGGCTTCACAAAATCTGAGGGAAGACCCGCCAAAGGCGGAAGTCGCCGGTGGGTCTTCCCTCAGGGAAACGTATTTTTAGTGCACCGTCAGGGTCAGTTTACTTCATCAACATCGTAGTACAGCTCGCCTTTGCGGTAGTCGTAGGTCTTTTTGCCCCAGGTGCGGGTGATCAGCATGCCTGCCAGGAAGACGGCGGCAGTACCGACCAGGGCGGCTACCAGCAAACCAAAGGAGATCTGGTTGGCGGCGAACGCAACGATAGCAGGCATGACCACATAGCAGGCAGGTACATTAATGGCGTTGATGGGACCCAGCTCCTCCAGCACGGAGGTCTTGCGGTTGGGGTCTACCATGCGGCAGAGCGCCTGGCCGGTGGCATTGGTGCCGGTCAGCGTGCCCCAGATGGCCACAGTGCGCTCAAAGCCGTGCTTGCCGCCAAAACGCTCGCCGAAGTAGCGGGTGGTAATGTAAGTAAAGAGGGTTCCTACCACCACGACGGCCAGGATAGGAATGATCCAGGCGCCGATCACCGTCAGGGAAATGCCCATGAAAGCAGAGGTAACCATCATATCGATGCAGAAACCGGAGATACGCACCTGCGTGCCGCGGTCCAGATACTTATTGAAGCCCAGCTTGCCGATGATCCAACGCAGGGCGTACGCCACCAGCATAGCATACAGATAAAGGAAGCCGGACAGAATTTCGCCCACAAAGCCAGGAATCATGGCGCACAGCGTGCACAGGGCCTGGCCACAGACCCAGGCGATTCCTACCAGAGAGAAGTGGAAGGCCAGGGTATCTACGTTGCCGGGATGAGTGGTTTCTTTGCCGTAATACTGCTGTTCTTCGGGCTCATAAAGGCCGCTTGTCATGCTCTCGCTCATTTCGCCTGCATAGGGGGCCAGACCCTTCTGGATGCCTTTACGCACCCAGGGAACACCAATGAGGAAAGCTACCAGGAAGCCGGCGGCCGCAAAGGTGACGCCAACCTGCACCGCATTGACAACGCCGCTGTTCTGGATCATGGTGCCGTAGGTGACACTCTGGCCGGGGCCCTGTGCAAAGCCGAAGGGGATCAACAGGCCGTATACGGGGTCCATACCCCAGATGCCGCCGATGAGTTTCAGTACGGCGTAACCCAGCAGGCCGGTCAGCGCGTAAGGAATGACCCAGAAGAAGCCCATGCCGCAAATGCCGGAGAACTGGCTGTCAGCCATCCGCTCTTTCAAAGGCCTTTTTTTGTTGGTGGTCTTTTTCTGCGCTGCCAGGGTAAGGCCCATGTTGGCAAACGAGAACGACCACAGAAGTCCCGCAATGTTGCTGAAATCATCCACCGTTGCATTGTAGATGACGCCGGTCTGAATCACAATAAAACCGATCACACCTCCAATGACGCTTGCGGGAACCAGATTGTTCCGCAAAAACGGAACCGCCGCACGCAGCACGACACCGATAACAATAAAAACACCGGTCCATGCCAAAGCGTTCATACTAATCATAACATTTGTTCCTCCTTGTTTGTATTTGTCCGCCAGTCTGTCTGGCGCTGCTCCGTTAGAAAGTAATGCCTGCCCGCCGCTTGGCAGTTTCGTTCATCCCGGTATGCTGCGGCTGGGCAGAGGGGGCTTGCTCCCCTATGATCCGGGTATACATGGCGTTTACCGCATCCAGAATCATCCGGCTGTTTGCCTCCACGGCGGCATCATCGGGTGCTTTTCCGGAAGCAGCCTGCTCCCGCAGCTGGGTTTCCAGCCGGGCGGCCACCTCCTGCCACTGGGGCGCGTAGCGGGGATAATCCTGTTCGATGGCGTATTGCAGCCGCTCAAACTGCCACCATGCACTTTCGGGGGTGTACTTTGCCTCGGCGCAGCTGAGTTCGGCAGGCAGGGAATTGTTTACCGAGTAGGGGGCATAGACCGACAAACAGGGGCAGCCGAAAGCACTCCACCAAACCGGTGTTTCGCCTTCCACCAGCTCCACATGCGAGGAGGCCGCCGTCTTGCTGGCGGTGTCCAGCATGGCGTGCATGCAAATCGTCACCTGCAGGCCATCGGCCGGGCTCCAGCGGGGGGGCAATGGATTCGCCCTCAAAGTGGTCCCGCTGAATGGCACGGATGGTATCCAGCGTAATGTGGCCCATATTGGCCCGCAGCAGTTTGTTCAGGCGGAAAAACCGTGGCTGCGCGGCCCGGTGTTTCAGGCTCATGGCGCCGTAGGCTTTGGCAAAATTGAAGGGGACCTGGGGACTGATCCAGCCCATCTCGTAGGCGTGCTCCTTCACATCTCCGGAGTCTTCGTCCCACTCGGTTTCGGTGCTGTAACAGTTGGAAATGCCGGCCACATCCCGCACCCGGCGGGCGACCCAGCGGCGGCTGCAGGTATCCAGAATCCAGGCCTCCCGGGCATCGGCAATCAGGAAGGCGTTGTGGTACCGGTGCTGCATCCCCACGGCTGCATTGCCGCCCTGGCCGTATTTTTCCAGCAGGGAGGTGATCACATGGAGCGCTTCGTAGGCGGTTGCGCCCCGCTCAAGCCCCAGGCGGAGCAGATCCATACCCAGCAGGCCGTTTTCCGCTTCCTCCGGTTCCCGGGACCAGACGGCTTCGTTGCCGATCGCAACACCTTTTTCGTTCATGCCGTGTTCAAAGCCCCAAATCCAGTAGGGCTTGGAGCCCAGCACACGGTAGGTGTGCGCCGCCTGCGGAATCTGAATGTAGGTACATTCCACGGTTTCGTCCGGTGCATGATCTGCGGCGGGATAGACCACCAGCGGCTGTGCCTCGGTAACGGGACGGTCGCTGTTTTTGGCAAAAATCACATGACCGCTTTCGGTACTGTTGCCCAGAGCGACCATGGTATCACAAGAATAAAGTTCCATAGGGATACAGCCTCCTGCCTTCGTAAAAATTGGGGAAAATTCGTTTTCTGTTGACTTTATTGTAGCATCCGGGCGCGGTCTTGTCTTTGGCCGCAAGCATGAAAAAAGGCCGGAGGATATGTCATGCAAGACATATCCTCCGGTGGATTGTGGTATACTTTTGTGCAGTTTGCTTTCAAATGGCTTTAAGGAACTGGATGGCGGTCTGGTACAACCCGGCATTTGTAATGCTGCGGGGGTCATATCCCGTTAGGGAGGCCAGTTTGCGCAACTGGTACTGCAGGGTGTTTTTGTGGATGAACAGCTTATCGGCGGTTTTGTTCAGCGAACCGTCACAGGCATAAAAGGTGGCCAGAAGCTGTGCCCATTCCTGCATCTCGGCCAGGCTCATTCCCTTGAAAATACGTGCCAGATATTCTTTTTTGGAGGCAGCGCTGATCTCCCCCAGATAAATACCGCTGGTCATATCTCCGTAGAAAATCAGGGGTTCCCCTTGCTCCATAAAAGCGATATGCAGACTTTTTTCTGCCTGCACTCTTCCTGTACGGAGTTGCAGCCCGTGGTGGGGGCCCATATCCACACCGGCTTTCAGTGAAAAGCCCGGCTGCAGGGGAAGACTGCCACTCAGGCGGGAAACCAGCGTCCGCAGGTGGTTTTCGTCCAGAATGGTGGTAAACAGGGAAAGCTGCGTACTCTCTCTGTACAGCATGAGCCCGGAGTACGTCCGTTCCAGATATTCTTCCGCCCTGTCCAAAAGAGTCTGGATCTCGGCGCTTCTTCCCTCCGGTGCGGCAAAGGAAATACAAAGGCAGCGGTACGGCAGCTGGATATCCAGCCCCAGGGTGGCGCCCAGGCTCAGGAAATCTTCCGAAAGCTGTGCCGCTGTACCGAACAGCAGCGTATGAAGGTAGTTGCGCTGCCGCATGCGGAGTGCGTTGGAGGTTTCCTGTATATAGGCATCCTTCAGCAATGCTTCGGACGCTTTTTTGATCAACTGAACATACTGGGCAATCTGATCCCATTCGCCGGTGATCCCGATAACCCCCACAATGTCGCCCCGGAAATATAGAGGAAGATTGATGCCGACCAGGGAACCGCTGTATTCCTGGTCCGTACAGACCGTAAGGCATTCCAGCTTTTCTTCCACAATTTTGCGCGCGCCCATGTGCTCAGTCCCTACCCGCTCAGGGTTGGGACTGGCAATGATCCGCCCGGTGTCATCCATCAGGTTTACATTTTTGTTGACAGCATCACTGATTTCTTTCACAATCGCCTGTGCGATGGAAGGTGATATCCTCATTGTTGGAAAACTTCCTCTTTGGGCCGCCTTTTGGGGTGGCATACAGGCTAATTGTAACAGGTTGATCCGGCAAAAGCAACCATTCTATGCGTATTTGCGGCGTGACTCCGTTTCAGGGGGGCGGCGTCCTGGTGCGGTTTTGCGGAAAACGAAAAGAGAAAATTTCTGCTCGCAGAAGGCTGCCCGCTTCTGCTTTTTGCGGTAATTATGAGTTCTGCGTCATGTGTCTGCCGGGGAACGCCATAGGCGAACCGGGTGCTTATTGTGCCGTGCGGTCCGCTTCGGATGAACTGCGTACACAGTACACCACATAACGCTGGCTGTTACCGCCCAGCGGGTGGCAGGTTACCAGCGTCAACAGATCGCGCCCGGGCTGAATCAGCAGTGCATCCACGTCGGTGGGATCGATAATGCGCAGTTCCTCTACGGTATAGGTCAGTGTTTCCCGGAAATTTTGCACATATACGGTATCGCCGATCTGCAGGCGTTCAACCTCCCGCAGCATGGGGGCTTTATAGTAGCCCCGGTGGGCTGCCAATACGCAGTTGGTGTTTTCACCGCCGATGGGGTATGAGGTCTGGGTCAGGTGTGCAGCGCCCTGTTTCAGGTGTTCTTCGTTGGCGCCCAGTACAATAGGCAGTTCCAGATCCAGGGCGGGGATCTGCACAAACCCGATAATGTCGTCCTGTAAGCCATATTCCGCCAAAGACACCCCCGGTTCCTCATAGGAGAAGGGGTCGCGCAGATCAGCCTGGTTGGTTTCGTACAGGGTCTGGTTGCGGCGCTGCAGTTCCCGGTACAGCTGGTCCAGCAAGGAATTGCTCTCCTTTGCAGCGGGCGTGACCTGGCTGGAAAAGCGGGTGTGTTGTTCTGTTACCTGGCGGCTGTATTGCCAGGCCGTTCAGCGGGGGTACAGCAGTACGGCAGCTCCAATCCCCAGCAGGGCAAAGGCCACAACCAACAGCCCGTAGGGGCGGTGTGGATTATGCATGGTGGTTTTCTCCTTTGGCAGTACTGTGCAGCAAACGATACCCAAGCAGCACAGCAATGAAAAGATATAAAAGCCCGATGCCGAACAAAATACCGATCAGGAAGTAACGGGTGGTGGTTTCGCCCCCCAACAGGTGGGCTGCCGTTGCTTGCGTGGATTGCTCTGCTTCCGGTACGTAGGGGATGCGGGTGCCACGCACCAGCATGCGATGGGTGTTTATGCCATAGGGGGTGCAGGTCACCAGCGTTACGTAGTCCTGCCCGGTTTCCGCCACCAGGGTTTCCAGTTCCTGGGGTTCTACCGTCAGGATCTGATCCACCTGGTAGGCCAGGGTGGCATCCAGTACATGCAGGTAAAACTGGTCCCCGGGTTCCAGTTCGTCCAGCCGGGTGAACAGTTCGGCGCTGGGCAGGCCGCGATGACCGGTCAGTACCGCATGACGGTATTCGCCGCCAATAGGCAGCGAGGTGGATTCTATGTGTCCTACGCCTTTTTCCAGCGTTTCGGCGTCGGTGCCGTGGTAGATGGGCAGGTCCACCCCGATCTTGGGGATAGTGATGCGGCCCATCACGCCGTCAATGTTCAGCACGTCCAGGTAGTTGTCCGGTAAGGCATAGCCGCTGCCGGGCACAAAGGGGTCGTGGACGGGGTCCCCGGCCAGATTTTCGTTGTATTCTTCGGCCTTGGCCCATTCTTCGGCCAGCAGGGCATCATCCTGGGCGGCGACGGTCTGCTCATAGTGCTGTACCACCCGGGTCTGATTTTTCTGGTTCAGATAGTTGCTGATGGCCGGATAGCAGAACACAGCGGCGCCGCCCAAAAACAGGGTCAGTGCGGCGGCTATGGGGGCGATGGAACGTAGCTGCATAGTTATCCTTTCCTGAACAAAGAGGGCCGGGGCCTGGAGCCCCGGCCCTTGTGCGGCAGCATCAAAAAACTGCCGGCACGAAAAAGCGGTTATTATGCGCGGTTGCGGCGGCGCAGATAGAGCAGCAGCAACACCAGGCCGCCGCCCATCAATACGATGCCGATGGTGGTGAACAGTACGGTGCCCATACCGCCGGTGGAAGGCAGGGTGAAGCCTTTGGAGTTGGCTACATCAAGTTCGTAGTAGCCGTCGATGCCATCTGCGGAATTTTTGCCGTCATCTACTAAGCCGTTGGGTTTCGAATTTGCTGTATCACCCTCCGTGGCTGTTTTGTCATCCGTGATGGTAATAGTTTTGGGGGCACCCAGTTTCACATATCCGGCAGGGGCTTTGGTCTCGGTGAGAGTGTAGGTGCCCGCATCCAGGCCGGAGAGAATCAGTTTTCCTGTTTCTTCTCCGCTTGAACCAACCACAAGAGTGGAAGTACCACTCTCACTGGCAGTTGCAACATGGTAGGTGCCGTTGGAACCAATAAACTTGATTGCGTCATCCTCATCGACCTTCGTCAGGGTAAATTCGGCACCGGAAATCGGGAGCTGGGAGTTTTTGTCTACTTTATTTACCTTGATGCCATAGCTGTATACGGTAGCGGTGGCAGTTTTGGTTTGCCAGATGGAGGAGGAGCCGTAGGGATCACTGTTGTAATCCAGGTAGGCATTATTGATGTTATTGGTAAGTTCGGTGTTAGAGGTGGTCTTAACAGTAATAGCTGCATTTACCGTAGCGGTATAGGTTACCTTGATTTTGGTGTAACGTTCGCCACTGGCATTTTTTAGCATGTCATACTTAAACTTCAACGCAAAGGTGGCAGTGTCTGTCGTGGGCCGCTCAGTATCTGATGTGTAGTGAGTGGCCGGGGTTAGAGAGTCACCAGCAGTGCCGACATCCATGGTCTCTGTATAGCCTTCTACTGTTACGTTTCCATTATAAGTCATACCGGTGGGCAGCACGTCGCTGATACAGTAACCTTTATTCAGAGCATTATCCGGGAACTGGGGAACATCCGCTACCAGCGTGTAGGTCACTGTATCGCCGATAGCAACTTGCGTGTCAGAGACAGTCTTGGTCAGTGCAGGTTCACTGGATTTCAGTTCAACATTAGCAGTTTCCAGCACCCACTCCCATGTTTCAGGGAATTCACTTGTCTTTTTCCATTCAGGCACCAGGTTCACGGCAGAGGGGCGGTACACCTTCATACCGCCTTCGATGAGCACCAGATAGTTGCCCATGTCCAAGTTGTTGATAGAGGCGCTAACCGCCTGTGTGCCGGCACCTTGAACGGTTTGGCTGCTTGTTGCATTGAGCACAATAGCGTTACTCCGAATCGCTGCTGCCAGTGCATCGTAGAAAGCGGCAATCTCTGCAGCCTTAGTGCCATTTTCATCAGTCGTGGGAACAGAAAAATTCTCTGTGACGGAATTATCACTTGCATTAATATAGGTCTTATATGTTTCGTTTGTGTTGGTCTTCAGCCACTGGGCTACCTCGGTCACCCAGGTATACACGGGTTCTTCAGGCTGCTGGTTGGGAACATTAAAGTTTACCGTCATCAGCCGGTATACATTTACCGTCACAGTGGTGTTCACAGGCTCTTCAATTCCAGTCACATGGATCGTGCCCTTCTGATCTGCGACGATATTGTACGTCGTTGCCTCATCCGCCCACACGGGCAGTGCCAGGCAGAAAGCCAGCGCCAGGGTCAGGCACAGGGCTGCCCACTGTTGCAGTTTTTTCTTCATACCTCAAAAATTCTCCTTTGTGTTGAACTTATGTTACTTTGTGTGTTTGCCGTGTTTTTTCCGCATCTGGTTGCCGGTCAGCAGCAGGCCCGCGCCCATCATCAGCACGCCCAGGGCGGCCGCCAGCGGCACGCCGGGCCCGCCGGAACTGGGCATGGTCAGGGGTTTACGGTTGGTCAGCTTCAAAACGTTGCCGTCCTCCAAAAAGGCGGGCGGATTGTTGATGCCCACAAGTTTTGTGGCGCCATCCACTTGCAAGGTGACCTGCCACTGCCCGGTCGGCAATGCATAACCACCCGGCGCTTTGGTTTCTACCAATCGGTAGGTGCCTGCTGCAAGATCCTGGAATGTAACCACGCCATCGGCGCCACTCACAACATCATCTGTGGTGACCTTATTCCAGCAGGGAGAAGGGGATTCCGGGTCCAGCAGTTCTGTGTGCGTGTGGTTTGTGTCGCCGCAGACCAGCGCATACAGGGCAAAGCGAGCGCCTGCAAGGGATTTTTGGTTGTCTTCTGCCGCTACCTTTGTAAAGATGAAGGGCAGGGGCTTGCTGTTTTGTACCGTAATCTTGACAGTATCATTCAGATGCTCCGCGCCCAGCGTGATGTCGGTGGGGGTCAGGGATGCCTGATAGCCTTCAGGTGCCCGCGTTTCGGTCAGACGGTAACGACCGGGCCGCAACTCCGTAAAGGTGTAAGTGCCGTTGCTGTCGGTGGTGCCGGTTTGTGCTGACCACGCCGTATCCACGATCCATTCACCGTCTGCCGTCTGCATTAGACGCTGCAGCAGGAACTCAGCGCCCGAAAGCAATTTGTTGGCATCTTGGGCGTCCTGTTTGATGACCTGGATTTTGGCGGTTTTCAGAGCGTTTTCTACTGTCAGGGCAGCAGCCTGACCCAGAGTTACCGGCAGGCTGTAGGCGGGTTCGTAGGTGTCCTGGCTTTTTATGGCTACCCATTGGGCGTCCTTGTTCTGCACCTGCACTTCCTGCAGGCAGTAATAATAAGGCTTGGATTCTTCACCAACCATGCCCGAAGCAGACAGGCCTTTCAGGGAATAACTCCAATCGGGGGCACGTAATTCGATAAAGGCCTCCGGGTCAGCCTGCCCGATTTCGTTCACGGTTTCCCAGGTGGCGTTGGCCGTGGGATTTTCGGGGTCATAATCCAACGAGCGCCGCAACCGTACCCGCACGGCATTGGGCCGGGTATCGTCCCGGTTCTGGTTGTCCAGCCAGTTTTTTTGCAGGGTCAGCCCGGTGGGAATGTTGTGGGCCTGGTAAGTGACGATCAGATGATCATCATCGGTGGTTCCGCCGTCTACCTGGGTGTATTCCACCCGGTAGCTGGCAAGGACCCCTTCGCCCACACCAAGTTCTACAATGCGGTATTCGTACAGGTAAACCTCTTGGGCATTGCCGGGATCGGTACCCTTTGAGGGCAAAACATGCTCGGACTGTGCTGTGCTCCAGTTGCCGTTTTCGTCCGGGCGCAAAACAATTTCGTTGAGCTCGTCGTCGAAAAAGTCACTGGTCACATTTTCCCAGTCGGTATCGCTCTGGCTGCCCGCCTTGCGGCGTTGTACCTGAATATGGATTTCCTTTACATTGGTCGGCGGGTCACCCTGCCATACCTTCTCGATCTTCATATAGAAAGGTTCGTTTTGGTTGGTGAAGGTATAAAGGGGGTAATCTTTTTCTGTCTGGGTTTCTCCCAGCAGGTAGGTATTGTCCTGGATATATGCCTTGCTGTAGTCCGGGGCGCCTTCGGTAGTGGCAGCAACTCCTTTTACAGGGGAAATGGTGTCGCTGTCACCGCCGGTGGCTTCCAGGCCAACCAGCGTTGCGCCGTTGGCGGGGCGTTCCCGGATGATATACCGGGTGCCTGCAGGCACGCCTTCCATCACGAACTCACCGCGACCGGTGTTGCCGTCGGTGGTGATCTGGACGACCTGGTGGATGTAATGGTCGCCCACGCCGTCCACCATGGGCTGGGTGGGCAGGAACTGTTCCAGCCCGCGTCCGCCCACGTTGGTGTAGTAGATATCGAAGGTATACACACCCACCGGGTAACGGCCTCCGGCTTCCATCGTGGTGTCCAACTGCTTTTGGATGGTGAAATTGCCGGTGCGCATCTTGTTGTGGAAGATTACTTCCAGGTCAACGGGAAGATTTTCGTTGTTGTCCGGGTAGCGATAGCTGCGGTAGACAAAGCCGAGCTTCTCGGTGCCGCTGGGGCGGGGTGTATTGGATACACTCCGGCCGTCATAGGGAGTCACTCCGGAACGTTTTTCCAAAGGATTTTCTCCAAAAGTAAAGCCCCAGTCCGGGTTGGCAATGGTGGAAACATTGGGCCGATCAGGCAGCAGCGAATTGAAACTGACAGGCTGGCCGCTTTCACGGATGCTCCAGCTGGTTTCAAACAGATTGGTATCCACATTTTCTTCCAGCAGCAGGTAGCTGCCCACACGGAACTTATCGGTGAATACCGCGGTCTGGCCGTTGGCCAGGCTCAAGCTGCCGTTCTGTACCACGCTGGCTACGCTCTCGGTGACATTGCCGCCTTCGCCGGTGGTCTGGCGGGTGTACCAGGCGCCGTTGGCGGGTTGATAGTTGTTGGCGGTTTTGGAACCATAGTCCGAGATCTGGTCATCCCCCACCGAGAAGCCGGTGGACAGTACCAGGTTCCATTGGGTACCGAAAGAGGCACGGTACAGCCGGTAGTGGCCGGTATCTTCCGAACCGGCGCCGGTTCCCTTTTGCAGACCAATGCGCACAGCGGTTACTTTTGTGCGGTCAAAAGCCGGGTCAGCAGCGATCAGCGAGTTCAAGTCAATGCGTATCAGGGATTGTGCATTGGGCAAAAACAGGTTGGCCTCGCCCAGGTACCCTACCGTGCGGGCCGAAGCAGTGACTGTCTTGCCGGATTGGTCTTGCAGCTGGATATAGAGTTCCGCGCCGCGGTTGTCTGCGGTGGCGTTGTACAGTTCCAGTTCCAGGAAGGCGTACTTGTCCAGAGCAATGGTTCCGCTTTGCGGAGTCAGCGCCAGCAACTGATTTTCGGCGGGCTGCTGGCCGCTGTCCCAGCCGTTGGGTTGGGTGATGTACAGGTACTCGCCGGTGGTGTCGGTTTGCACCGCTACTGTACCGCCATCCGATGCATTCGGGGTAGAAATACTGTCTGCGCCCGGTTCATAATACACAAGTGTCTCAGTTTTTACATATCCGGCGGAATCCTCCACTGCCAGGGGCTGGCCGCTGGTGGCCATGGTATCCATGTGGATCTCAAAGGAACCCAGATTGTCCATGGCGTCAGAAAACAGAGGATTGACGTTGCTTTCGTCCACTGTTTTGGTGACCCGCAGATGATTCTGTTGGGGAAAGTTGAAGGTCAACTTCAGGTTGGAAGCGTACAACCCGCGCTCGAAATACAGCATGGTCAGGGTGTGGGTACCGTCAGCGGTATCCGTCAGATGGAAAGTGCCTTGTTTGTCAAGCACACCCGGGCCCTCGGTAGAACCCGGTGTGTCGTTGGCATCCAGGTTCCGCAGGATCTTCCATTCCTTGGATTTGAAATTGATGGTGCCACGCACTGCGTCGTGGATACCGCCCATGTCCAGTACCAGCTGGCCGTCGATGAAGATCCAGCAGTCATCGTCACCCTGGAATTCAAAGATGACGTCCTTCATTTTTTCGGCTTCGCCGGGGGCGGCCATGTTTACCTGTCCGCCTTCCGGTACGGTAAAGGTCAGATCTACACGTTGGCCGAACATATAATTCAACTTGGTTTCGTATATGCCCGTGCCGTCCGAAGTGGCATCGTTGAAGGGAAGGTAACTTTTTCTGCTGACATCGGCGACCGGGTCATACATGATAACCGGATCGGTAGTGTCGTCCAGGTAGTAACTCCCGTCCGGGTCCTGTTTCAGGCGCAGACCGTCCTTGCTGCTGTCAAACTGCCAGTAGCCATAGTATTCATCGTTGGAATCCGTAACCTGGTCGAAGGGAAACCGCAAATCCTTGTAGGCGTTGCCCAGCGTTACATTCATGCTGTTGTCGCCGCGCAGGAAGGATTCGCTGAAATAGGGAACCGTAAGCCCCTGAATGGTGGCGTCGCCGTCACTGTTCAGTCGCTGGTCCAGCAGTCCGGTGCGGGCACCGGTGTCTGCTGTCCATTGGTTGGCGTGATTTGTGAAATTATACAGGTGATCTGCGTACTGCTTGCCATAGTTGCTGTACGCGTCGGTTAACAGGCTCCCCCAGCCTCCTTCCACCATGGAACCGCCGCCGCCGAAATACAGGGGCTGTGCCTGATTAGCAGAGGTATCTTTCTGGTCAAAGTATTCTGAAACAGCCAGGTTCCACAACAGACCCTGGGTGCCCCACAGATTTGGAAGATTCCGTGAGGAGTCGTATTGGCTCAAATAGGTGTTCTTTGTGCTGGACTCGCCGGATTGCTCCCACATAGAATAGTAATCGTACAGCGAGGTGGTTGCGTAGTAAACATCGTTCTGGTTGACAAAACCACTGCCCTGGGGCACGTCCATACTGGCATCGCCCAGGCTGTACTGCTGGACCAGGGACCCCCAGCCGCCGTTGAGTACATGGTGGTCGTGGCTTTCCAGGGTGACATCGTCTTTTGCCTCACCATAGGAGCTTTCATCCAGGTACCGGTAACCAAAGAAACAGGGGTAGCTGTAGGCTGTGCTGATCTCTAACGGAGGAGAAAACCAGAAGTTGTTGCCCTTTCCGTTGTCAGCGCCGTCATCCAATGCACCGCGGAACATTACATGGGTATAGGTGGCAGGCACGCCCTCAAAAGCCCACACATTGTTGGGAATGGCGTGACCCTCTACACGTTCGGCAGGGTCCAGCGCTTCCATGTCCAGCCAGCCTCTGGCCCAGCTCTCATAGCCTTCTGCGTATGCCCGGTGGTCTTTGGCCCAGGTGGCATCAGAGGCTTCCTGGCCGCTCACCCAAGTGTAGGAGCCATCTTGTTTTTTTGTGCCGAACAGTACCTGTATTTTTCCAAAGGCGGTGACGGCATTGTTGAAGTAGACCCGGGTGGTGTCTGGGTCTGCGGGCTCGGCACCGTAATTGCCCCATACCTCGCCGGTATCTTCCCACAGATAGTCCAGCATCAGGCAGTCAAAGCCGCTGCGGGGTACATAGGTAAACAGGAACGTATGCGTTCCGGCGTGGGAACTGCCCGCTTCAATAACATAGGTCAGCGTAAATACTGTGTTTTTCGACAAATTGTTTTGCCCGGTGGGCATACGGAAATAGAAAACGCCTTCGGTGTTGGTGCGTGAACTCAGCAAGAAACCATAGTTCTGGTCGTATTGGTAGTCCAGGTAGCTGGTGGGCATGCCATCCCAACGCAGGTACAGGTTGCCGATCTTCTGTTCTTCGGTGGCACCGTAGTCCTTGGTATCAAAATACACCATTTGACCATGGATGCTGGCATCAGCATTGGAAGGATTGGCGTTCCAATAGGAATCCTCTACATCCGTATTATAGTAATAGGTATCCATGGTGCCGGCGATATAACCAAAATAACCGGGAGTGCCCCAGGTTTCCGGCATCTGGGATGCATGCTTCAGGTCACGGAAGTTGTAGTGCCGGTTAAAGGGATCTTTGTAGCCGCTTTGCCGGGTCAGGTCGAAAGCAACTTCCTCGTACAAGTAACCGCTGGTATTGGTGGGGGAACTCTCGGTGATCTCCTGCGGAAAGGGGACCACGTACACGCCGTCCCGTACCTCATACATGGTACGGCCGATGTACTGCTTGCCATTGGTCCAGTTGGGGCTGTCTGTGCCGTCGTGAGGCAGTTGGATGAACCGTGCCTCCACTGTCACAATGGGGTCGGTTTCATCCCCCTTCAGCTTATGTAAGTTGACAAAATACAGCTGGTCGCCTGGCTGCGGGTTACCGGGTTGCGGGTTTGCCAGGGTCATGAGTGCCGTATCGGAATCATTGCCGGGAGCCGGCCCCCAATAACTGGGAGAGTCGCCGCTGTCATAATAGAAAGCCGACAGGGTGTCGGGGACAAAATTGACAGCGGCGGCGGTGTCATCAGCCTGACCGTCCAGCCGCCAGATTCCGCCCAAGGGCTGGGCTGTGTCTGCCTGCCCGGAGGGGTAAAAGGCTACCCGGTCATAAGATCCGCTAGGAATGGTAACGGTGAACAAACCGCGCTCCCCGGCAGTCATGGAAACTACCGTGGATTCGGTATTGCCTATGAACACCGCATCCACGCCCGCGACAGGAGCGGAACGCCACAACAGATCCACAAAAGTCAGCTGTTGCCCGGCATAGGTCCAGGCTCCTGCAGTGTCGGAATTGTCGGGCAGGGGCTCGGATTCCTCAGCGGAAGGTGGTGCCGAGGAGGCTTCCGGCGGAGTTTCCGAATCGGAAGCGGCAGCGTCAGAAATATCATCCTCAGAAACAGCGTCTGAGGGGGTAGCCATCGTGCTTGTGACGGGAACCTGTTGTGGTGTTCCTGTTTCTACAGAGAGCGGAGACTCAGAGGATGTCTGTGCTGCAGAAACGGTACTCACTGGTAAAGTGAACAAAATAAGAAAGGCGATAAAAAGGGCCACGGCTTGCTTGCAGTATAACAGGAGGGGCGTCTTTTTCATCATGGGCAGGGATCCTTCCGGTGAAAATGAAAGCTGAAAACGGTAACAAAGTGGGAATGTTTACCAAAAATAGTGCTTTATATATTATACAGGGTTCGAAGGATAGCGTATAATCGAGTTCGCAAAAGCAAATAAAAGATAGACAAGCCATTAGGGCTCCTGTAAAATGAAAGTTGTCCAGACAATCACGATACAAAGGA
>CAJFFY010000022.1 GCA_904374465.1 uncultured Subdoligranulum sp. | reverse complement strand
TTGCGAAAATTACTTGCGCAGACCCAGCTCAGCGATCAGGGCACGATAACGGTTGATGTCCTTCTTTTGCAGATAGGCCAGCAGATTGCGGCGGCGGCCTACCATCTTGAACAGGCCGCGGCGGCTGTGGTTGTCATGCTTGTTGGTCTTGAGATGCTCGGTCAGGTGGTTGATACGCGCGGTGAGCAGCGCGACCTGAACCTCCGGAGAACCGGTGTCACCCTCGTGCAGGGCGGCCTTAGCGATGATGGGCTGCTTTTCGATAGCAGATTTCTGGCTCATGATGATACCTCTTTCAAGTAATATTTGCCGATGGCGCAGTACGGGGTAACTGCAGGTTTGAGGCATACGCCCCCTACCGGGCCACGGTAGCAGACAATAGTATAGCACAAACGCGCCGTGATTACAAGGGCACGGCGCGCTGTTTTTTGCAATTATTTTACCGTTTGGGCGGCGAAGTAGGCTTTGCTCTCCCGGGCCGCACGGCGGATCAGGTCAGACAGTTCCTGCAGGTTGTGAAACTTTCGGACCGGGCACAGATACCGGTGAAATTCCAGCACAGGATTCTGTCCGTACAGGTTCCCGGAAAAATCCGGCACGTAGGTTTCACAGGTGACCGCCGCGTTGGCACTGTCGTCCACAGTGGGACGTTTGCCGATGCCGGTGGCTGCCGGCCACCAGCGGTCCTGCAGGTGGATCCGGGTCAGATACACACCGGCACAGGGCTGCAGCGCGTCGGGCGGGTAGTTCTGGTTGACGGTGGGGGTTCCCAGGCGGCTGGTGCCCACCCCTTTGCCGTGGGTCACCGTCCAGTCGATGGCATAGGGTGCCCCCAGCATGGCGTTGGCATCGTCCAGTCTTCCCTCCTCCAGCGCCGCACGGATGCGGGTGGAGGAGACCGCCTGGGCCCCGTACTGGGCCATGGGTACGATGTGTACGGCAATTCCACGGGGTTCACACAGGGCATGCAGCAGCTCCACATTGCCGGCCGCCCGGGCGCCGAAGGTGAAGTTGTTGCCACAGAAGACCGCCTTGGCATGGAAGCACTCCACCAACACCTTCTCCACAAAATCTTCGGGCGAAAGATCCCGGAAAACTTCAAAGGGCGGTTCCAGATACTGTTGGATCCCCAGGGAGGCCACCCGGACGTGCTTTTGTGTCGGGGAAAGAATGCGTCCGCCTTTCAGGGTCTGGTTGCCCGGCAGTTCAAAGGTGAACGCCGCCGGGGCCAGGTTGTTTTCGTCGGCGTATCGCACCGCGCCCCCCAGCACCATGCGATGTCCGCAATGGACACCGTCAAAGTAGCCCAGCGCCACAGCACATCCCCGGATATCGGTCACCGGGGCCATGGTATGAAAGATCTGCATCAAAATTTCAGTTCCTTTCACAAAACAGTTTGTCCACCCGCAGCACGCCGCCTTCCACCACAGCCAAACCCAGGAATGCATCTTCCTCGTCATACACACGGTAGCGGCCATCTGCCGCCCCATAATGGCTGGTGGGGCAGCCGTTGAAAAGATGTGCCTTGACCCCGGGGTTGACGGTCAAAGCCGGCAACGGTGCGAAAACACTTTCCACGGGCCGGATCCAGCCGTTGGTCTCCAGTGCGCCGCTTTCCGCCGCCGCCAGGATATCCGGCAGTGTGTGGCACTGTTCGATAGAAAACACGCCCGCCCGGGTTCGGCGCAGAGCCGCCAGGGTGGCCGGCACGCCCATCGCCCGGCCCAAATCCTCGGCCAGGACCCGGATATACGTACCCTTGGAGCAGGAAACCCGCAGCGTGTACTCCCCCGCTGCCGGACTGCCCAGGTAGTCGATACCGTACACCGTGATGGGGCGCGGGGTGCGCTCTACGGTCTGCCCTTTGCGGGCAGCCTTGTACAGCGGCTGACCATGGATTTTCACCGCGCTGTACATGGGCGGCAGCTGCATCTGCGGTCCCACAAACCGGGGCAATACCGCACGCAGTGCCTCCTCCCCCGCTGTCACGGGAGCCGTTTCCAGCACGGTACCGGTGATATCCCCCGTGTCGGTACGCAATCCCAGGCGCAGGGTGGCTTCATAGGTTTTGTCGTGATCGGGCTGCCGGTCGGCAGCCGCGGTAGCTTTGCCGATAAACACGGCGAGCACACCGGTCGCCATGGGATCCAGTGTGCCCGCGTGCCCCAGCTTGCGTGTGCCCAAAGCACCACGCAGCTTGGCCAGCACATCAAAGCTGGTCCAGCCGGCTGGCTTATCTACGGGCAAAATGCCGTTTGGCGTTTGCATGATGGGAATTTCCTTTTCGATTCGTCAGGACTGCTGGTCCGCCGCGTTCAGGGAGGCGCTGCGTTCCAGTTCCTTTTTCACTTCGGTCAGAATGGCATGTTTGGCGTTGTCCAGGTTACCGCTGATCTCACAGCCGGCCGCCCGGGGATGTCCGCCACCGCCCAGTCTGCGTGCAATATTACAGGCATTGGTGTCGTGGCCGGTACGCACACTGATCTTATAACTGCCGTCCTTCTGCTGGCGCAGCGTCAGGCCCACTTCCACCCCTTCGATGGAGCGGGGCAGACTGGTCAGATCCTCCAGTTCGGCACCGGCCACACCAGCGGCCTGAATCTGGTCCCAGGTCAGGCAGATCAGGGCGCAGCGGTTCTCGTAATAGAATTCCAGGCTTTCCAGCGCCATCCGCTCGGCGGCCATGCGGGCATGAGAGCGGCACTCGAACAGGCTTTCGTTGAGCCGTTCCACATCGGCTCCCGCCTCGATCAGCGCCGCGGCCGCCCGGTGGGTGGCTGCGGTAGTGTTGGTAAAACGGAAACAACCGGTGTCGGTGGCAATACCCGTATAAAGGCAGGCTGCCATTTCCGGTGTGATCTCCACCCCCATTTCGGGAATCAGGGCCGTCAGCAGTTCCGCTGTGGCCGCAGCGCCCGGATCCACAAGGGATTCGTAAGCATAGCCGCTGTTGGAGCCATGGTGATCAATGCACAGATCCACATGCTCCGCATAATGGGGCATATTGTTGCGGTCGCCGAACAGCTGGATACCCGCCACATCCACCGCCACCACAAAGCCCGGCGTAAAGCTGCCGTCAAACACCGTGATGGGTAAAAATGCGTACATGGCAGGAATCGGATCACTGCACAGCACCGCCGCCGTCTTGCCCAGGCGCTGCAGCGCCAGGCAGAGAGCCGCCCCCGAGCCGATGGTATCACCGTCCGGGTTCTTATGGCAAAGTATCAGGATATCGTCCGCACCCAGCAGGCGCGAAATGACCGTCTCATGATCCACGGATTGCGTCATACAGTTCCTCTTTTCTGGGGAGTCGGTCCGGCGTAGCTTGCCTTGGGCAGCCCGCTTTGCCGATCATTCGCCTTTGCCTTCGTCGCCCTGGGGAGCGTCCGGTTCAATGGCGAGTTCATCCAGCAATTTATTGATGTGCGCCGCATAGGCAGCGCCTTCATCCGAAACAAACACAAAGCGCGGGGCTTTGCGGATGTGCATACGGCGGCTGACCTCCGTACGCACATGACCGGATGCCTTGTTGAGCGCTTTGACCACGGGCTCGGGCCCGCCTTCACGCCCCATCACGCTGATATAGACCTTGGCCTGGTCCAGATCCGGCGT
Organism: uncultured Subdoligranulum sp.; assembly: GCA_904374465.1. Lineage (GTDB taxonomy): Bacteria > Bacillota > Clostridia > Oscillospirales > Ruminococcaceae > Gemmiger. The sequence goes on along the minus strand of CAJFFY010000022.1, from coordinate 33,357 downwards.
GACATCCAGCCGCGTGACCGTCAGCAGGCCACCGGTGACACGGGGGTCTTTCATCTCACCGATAATGGCAATAAGCTCCCGTTTCATATCCTGTGCCATACGGCCATGATTTTTGCTTGGCATGGTAATTTATCCTCAAATTTCTGCGGCCTGCCCATGTGGCGCCCTGCGGGCGCAACACGGTGCCGCCTGGTAAAAATCAGTCGCGGTACTCCTCGAGTTTGAAGCACTCGAAGACGTCGCCTTCCTTGATGTCGGAGAATTTCTCCAGCGTGATGCCGCACTCAAAGCCTTCGGCCACTTCCTTGGCGTCGTCCTTGAAACGCTTCAGGCTGGCAATGGCATCCTCACAGATAACGATGCCGTCACGCACCAGACGCAGCTGGGCATCACGGGTGATCTTGCCGTTGGTAACGCGGCAGCCGGCCACCGTACCCACACTGGAAATCTTGTAGACCTGACGGACCTGGGCTTCACCCAGCGCCACTTCACGGATCTTGGGTGCCAGCATGCCCTTCATGGCGTCGGAAACATCGTTGATGGCGTCGTAAATCACGCGGTACATACGCATTTCCACACCGGTCTGCTCGGCTTCCGCCTTGGCCACCGCATCGGGACGGACGTTGAAGCCGATGATGATGGCATTGGAAGCATCTGCCAGCGACACGTCGGACTTGGAGATGGCGCCCACGCCCGCGTGGATGACGCGGACCCGGACCTCGTCGTTGGAAATCTTCTCCAGGCTCTGCTTGACAGCCTCGGCGGAGCCCTGCACATCGGCCTTGACCACGATGGGCAGTTCCTTCATATCGTTGGCCGCCATCTGGTCAAACAGGTTATCCAGCGTAACCTTGGTGTACGCGGCGAACTGGCGTTCCTTGGCCTCGTTCATGCGCTTGTCGGCCAGTTCACGGGCCAGCTTTTCGTCCTCGACCGCCTCGAACAGCTCACCGGCTTCGGGCACTTCGGTCAGACCGGTGATCTCCACAGGAGTGGAAGGCCCGGCCTCGGTGATCTCACGGCCCTTGTCGTCCCGCATGGTGCGCACACGGCCAACGGCGGTACCGGCAATCAGGCAATCGCCCTTATGCAGCGTACCGTTCTGAACCAGCAGCGTGGCAATGGGGCCCTGGCCCTTGTCCAGACGGGCTTCCACCACGGCACCCTTGCCGCGGCGGTTGGGGTTGGCCTTCAGTTCCATGACCTCGGCCTCCAGGACGATGCGCTCCAGCAGGTCCGAGATGCCCATGCCGGTCAGGGCCGAAACGGGAATGCAGGCCACATCGCCGCCCCAGTCTTCGGGCACGATCTCGTACTGGGTCAGCTGTTCCTTGACGCGCTCGGGGTTGGCGGTGGGTTTATCCATCTTGTTGATGGCCACGATCAGTTTGACATTGGCCGCCTTGGCATGGTTGATGGACTCGATGGTCTGGGGCATGATGCCGTCGTCGGCAGCCACCACCAGCACCGCAATATCGGTCATGTTGGCACCACGGGCACGCATAGCGGTGAAGGCTTCGTGACCCGGCGTATCCAGGAAGGTGATGACGCTGTCGCCACTCTTGACCTGGTAGGCACCGATGGCCTGAGTGATGCCGCCGGCCTCGCCCGCGGTCACGTTGGTCTTGCGGATAGCGTCCAGGATGGAAGTCTTGCCGTGGTCGACGTGGCCCATAACCACCACAACGGGCGGGCGCTCCACCAGATCGGCGGCGTTGTCCTCCTCCTGCACAAAGAGGCGTTCCTCGATGGAGACATGGACCTCATGCTCCACCTTGGCATGGAACTCTTCGGCGATGAGGGCAGCGGTGTCGAAATCCACCACGTCGGAAACGGCGTGCATCTCGCCCATCTGCATGAACTTGGCAACCACCTTGGCAGCGGTCTGCTTCAGGCGGCTGGCCAGCTCGCCCACCGTGATCTCGTCGGGAATAGAGATCTTGAGCTGGGCGTTGCGGGCTTTTTCCAGCTGGATACGCTGCAGACGCTCGGCCTCGGTTTCACGACGGCGACCGAACTGCTGGCCGCGGCGGTTGTTGCGGTTGTTGAATTTTTCTTTCTTGCCGGTGGGCTGGTTCTTGCGCTTGTTGGGCATGTTGCGGCTGTCGGCCAGGTCATCATACCGGGCGTTGAACTTATCCACGTTGACATCCACCGTGCGGGTATCCACAGAAACCTGGGCACGGTTGACCTGCACCTGCTCGGTGGCGGCCACCGGCTTTTTGATGCCGGTATCCGCAGCCAGTTCCTGCAGGGTAACGCGCTTCTCGTTGCGCTTTTCCGCCTGCTTCTCGGGCTTGCGGTTGTCACGCTTGGCCTCGGGTTTCTTGGCTTCGGGCTTTTTGGGCTCCGGCTTTTTCTCGGCCTTGGGGGCGGGTTTTGGCTCTTCCTTCTTGCCGCTGGCCAGGTAGGCGTCGAAGTTCTGCTCGGCGTTTTCACGGGTCAGCGTTTCCAGCAGGAAGTCCAGCTCCTTTTCCCCAAAGGTGCCGCCGGTCTTATAGGTTTCCCCGGTGATGGGCGAAACAGTCTCGATGACCTTCTTGGCAGGCACGCCAAACTCCTTGGCAACATCGGCAATCTTATATTTAAAATCCATAAACTGTGGTCCTCCTCTGCATCAGGTAAGATGTTTTGCGCACAGCTGCGCAAGGTGTTCGTCCGTTACGCCGAACACTGCGGCAGGCTTGGGGGTGAGCATCGCCAGATCGGCGGTGGTCAGCGGCATCTGTTCACAGGCCACGATTCCCTCGCAGGCGCTGCGCATATGAGTCACGGTTCGTTCGCTGGCATCCGCGGCAAGCAGGACCAGCGCCACCTTACCGCGCAGGGCATTTTCCTGCACGCGGTCATATCCATGCAGCAGCTTACCGGCCTTGCGGCAAAGCCCCAGCGCCCCCAGCAACGGGTGTTGATCATTCGCCATGGTCTGCCGCCTCCTTTGCACTTTGTTCCGCGCATTGGATTTCTTCGGTCAGGCGGTCGTAGATTTCCCCGGGGATGGGGACCTCAAACGTACGCTCCAACCGCTTGGCCTTGCGGGCCTTGGCCAGGCACGCGGCCGACGGGCAAAGATATGCCCCCCGCCCCGGCGCTTTACCGCGCAGATCAATGCTGATCTCGCCTTCGGGGCTGCGCACCACGCGCACCAGTTCGCGCTTGGGGCGCTGGGCATTACAGCCCACGCACCGGCGCACCGGGATCTTTTTTTGCTTTTGCTGCTGCAAGTAGCCGACCTCTTTTCCAACTCAACTCCGGGACGCGCTGCCCGGGTGTAGAGAAAGTTTATTCCTCGTCCTCACCGTAATAGCCGGATTCGGGACGGATATCGATATTGTAACCGGTCAGGTGGGCGCACAGACGCACATTCTGCCCCTTGTTACCGATAGCCAGGCTGAGCTGGTGATCGGGCACCGTGACACGGCAGCTCTTGGTTTCGCCGGGCAGCAGTTCCACCTTGACCACCTTGGCCGGGGACAGTGCCGCCGAGATGAACTCGGTGATGTCCTCGCTCCAGCGGATAACATCGATTTTTTCGCCGCCCAGTTCCTGCACGATCTTTTCCACACGGGCGCCGCGGGCACCGATGCAGGCGCCAACGGGATCCACGTCAGGGTTCTTGCTCCAGACGGCCAGTTTGGTACGGGCACCGGCCTCCCGGGCGATGGCCTTGATCTCGACGGTGCCGTCATAGATTTCGGGAACTTCCAGTTCGAACATCCGTTTCACAAGGCCGGGATGGGTGCGGCTGATGGTCACGCGGGGACCGCGGTCAGTGGCCAGCACATCCACCACGTAGACCTGGATGGTCTCGCCTTCCCGGAAGGTCTCGCCGGGCACCTGCTCGTTACGGGGCAGAACGGCGCTGCCGCCCTTGCCCAGATCCAGCACCACATTGCCGCGCTCCGGATCGATGGACACCACCGTGGCGGTGATCAGCTCATGGGCGCGGGACTGCATCTCGCTGCACTGCAGGCTGCGCTCGCCTTCCCGCAGGCCCTGACGGATCACATGCTTGGCCGTCTGAGCGGCGATGCGACCGAATTCCTTGGTCTTCAGCTGGGTAACCATGCGCTGACCGATGCGATAGCTCTTGCGCACCTTCTGGGCATCCTCCAGGCTGACCTGGGTGTGGGGGTTTTCCACCTCTTCCACGATGTCCCGCAGCAGGCTGGCACGGAACGCGCCGATCTCGGGATCGATATCCACGACGACGTTCTCGTCCTCGACCTCATAGTCCTTCTTGACGGCAATCACGATGGCCGCCTTGATCTTCTCGATGAGGTAATCCTCCGGCAGGCCGCGCTCTTTCTCCAGTGCAGCCAGAGCGTCAAAGAATTCGTTGTTAGCAGTAGCCATTTTTACGGTTTCCTCCCAATATAGGTTTCAGTACACAAATACAGAACTTTTTCAGCCAAACAGGTCTTCATCGTCGCACAGTTTCACATAACCGGCGGCTTTCACCGGGAAGGTATAGCGCACTTCCCCGTCGAGCAGCGTCACATTGCCGTCAGCATCCAGACCTTCCAGAATGCCGGCCAGATCCCGCCGCCCCGCTTCGTCGGGACGGATCAGGTGGGCGGCACATTTCTGGCCGCGCAGCACCTCGTAGTGCTCGGGACGCGTCAGCTTGCGGCCCAGACCGGGGCTGCCCACTTCCAGGTAATAGCTCTGGTCGATGGGGTCAGCCTCGTCCAGCAGCGGGTCAATGGCCCGGGAAACGGCTTCGCAGGTATCGGTATCCAGCGGTTCGCCCCGGTCGATCAGCACGCGCAGGAACCAGTCGGGGCCTTCCTTTTCAAACCGGACATCCCACAGGCGCAGGCCCATGCCCTCCACCGTGGGGCGCACCAGTGCTTCCACCGTCTTGGCCGCACCGCCGCTGTTTTGCTGTTTTGCCATGCAAACGCTCCTTATTCTTCCCTATCATAAAAAGAAAGCGGACCTTGACGGCCCACTTTCCAATAAAATCATCATCGAACAATAGAAATATACCACACCGTTTAGGAAATTGCAACCCCTGCCGCCAAAAAAGCCGCCGGAAAAGCGCCTTTCCAGGCCATTTTTTGCAAAAGGGCAGCTGTTTTTCTTGACACAGAGTGCTTATCGTTTTACAATATCATCAAACGATATCGTTATACGAGGTGTTTCCATGCCCAAACAAGCTTTGGAGAATCTGACCGAGTCCATGTTCTATGTGCTGATGGCCCTGACCCGCGGTGATGCCTGTGGTGCCGAGATCACCGCCTTTGCCGCACAGATTTCCGGCGGGGCTGTGCGGCTGGGCCCCGCCACCCTTTACACCCTGCTGGCCCGCTTTGAGAAAGAAGGCTTTTTGACCGAAGCCGGCACTGTGGGGTGCAAGCGCTACTATCGGCTGACCGCCGCCGGAAAGGCTGCCTACGAAGGCGAGCGCGCCCGATTGCAGCGCTGCCTGGCGGATGCCGACCGCGCCCGGATGACCGCCCCCGCCACGCTGCCGAAAGGAGGGCAACGCGATGAAGAGGAAGGATACCGTCACCCGTCAGATCCCTTGCCCGTGCTATGACGTGGAGGCCTGCGAGAGCTGGCTGACCGACCAAGCCGCCCGGGGACTGTTTCTGGAACAGTGGGGCCTGTACACCGCCCGCTTTCGCCGGGACATTCCCCGCGTCGTGCGCTACCGGATCACCGCTGCCCGGTTGAAAGGAAGTGTTCTGTTCAGTGCGCCCTCCGCCCCCGGGGAGGAAGAAACCGACCTGTATGCCGCGGCGGGCTGGGAATTTGTCTGCTCCTGGCAGGAGTTTTTCTTCTATTGCTGCCGGGACCCCCACGCCCCGGAACTTCATACCGACCCGGCCATCCAGGCCATCAGCCTGAAGATGGCGGTGCGCACCGCCGTTTCCAACTTTCTGGCACAACTGATGATGCTGCCCGTCATTGTATCTCGCTCTTTTTGGGAATTTCCTTTCTCCTCCCTGGTGGAAGATCCCCTGCTGTGCCTGTTGTATCTGCTGTTTTGCCTGTCCATCCTGCTGCTCGCCGGGCGGAATCTGTACAGCATTTTTCGGTTCCGCCACCGCCTGCGGCAAGGCCTTCCGCCCCGTCATCGAAAGGACTGGCGTCCCATCGCCAGAATACATCGTCTGCTGGTAAACCTGGCCCGCTGCTCCGCCGGGTTGTTGTTCCTGCTGTTGTTGGGCTCGGTGCTGTTGCCGAGCCGCGCCACCCAACTTTCCAACTATCATGAACCTCTCCCCTTCGCCACCCTGTCGGACCTGGCAGAAGGGACTCTGGTTCCCGACGAGGACCTGGGCCGCAATACCATTGACCTGCGCCACACCCTGCTGGCACCTGCCATTTACCATTACTACGAAAGCGGCCAGATCACCCAGAACGGGCAGGTAATTCTGGACGCCACCATGGCGGTGACTTACTATAACACCCGGTTTTCCCGGCTGGCACAACAGCTGGCCGGTGAGTTGCACGAAACCCACGAACCGTATGCAGACCTGCCCGAACCTTTGCCCACCCTGCCGGGGATCGATGCCGCCTGGGCCTATCGGAGCGAAAACGGTGCCTTCCGGCAGCTCATTCTGTGCAAAGACTCCCGTGTGATGAGTGTCTTCTGGACTGATTCGGAACATACGACGGATTTTCAGCAACTGGTCCCCATCTTCGCCGATATTTTTTCCAACGCCCAATAAACAGTCCCCGGACCACAGCAGGTGGTCCGGGGACTGTTTTCTTCTATCTCGAAATCTAAATCAGAAAGCCCATTCGCCGTCGGTGAAGATGGTCACTTCCTCGCCGGATTTGGTGATGCCGGTGATCTGGCTGTCCGGAGCACCGATCATCACATCCTCATGAATGGCGGAATCGTTGAGGCCCTTTTCCATCAGCTGGGCACGGGTCATGGCTGCGCCGCCCTTGATATTGGTCGGATACCCCGCGCCAAAAGCGATGTGGCAGGCAGCGTTCTCGTCAAACAGCGTGTTGAAGAAAAGCACACCGCTCCGGTTGATGGGGCTGGAGGCGGGCACCAGCGCAATTTCACCGATGCGGTTGGCGTTTTCGTCAGTGGAAAGCAGCTCTGCCAGCAGGCCCGCGTTCTTTTCCGCGCCGTGTTCCACCACCTGGCCATCCTTGAAGGTCACGTGCCAGCCCTCAATCAGCTGACCGTTGTACACATAGGGCTTGGTGCCGTACACAACACCGTCCACACGGTTGCGGTCCGGCGCGCAGAAAACTTCCTCGGTAGGCACGTTGGCAATGAATTCGATCCCCTTTTCCGACTTGCTAGAAGCGCCTTCCCAGGTGGCATCCTGGGCCAGCCCCACCGTCAGATCGGTGCCGTTGCCGCTGGTGATGTGCACCCGATCCAGATTCCAGGCGTTGAGCTGGTCACGGCGGGCGGCCGTCTTGGCCACATGCTCTTTCCAGGCGGTGACGGGATCCCCGGTGGAGACACGGCAGACGTCAAAGATAACTTCCCACAGTTTTTCCATGGCCTGATCCACCGGCAGTTCCGGGAAGACCTTGGCCGCCCAGCCCGGCGCCGGCACAGCCGCCACACACCACTGGACACGATCATTCATGGTGTATTCCTGCCAGGGTTTCAGGAAGGTGCGGCGGGCCAGGTTGACCCGGTTGACCTTACCGGCGTCCAGCCCGGCCAGTGCCTCGGGATTTTCGGCATGGATGGCCAGCGTACAGCAGCCATCCGGGTCCTCGGCGTAATCCAGGTAGCTGCGCAGCTCGTAGGGCTTCAGATTGCACAGATCCTCCTCCCGGGCCAGTTCCATATGCAGGCGGGAAAGCTGATCATCCTCCCACCGGACGATGACCTGCTTGGCACCGGCCTCATACCCGGCGCGCACACAGGCGTGGGCGAAGTCCGGCATGGTGACCGGGCAGCGCACAATAAAATTCTGGCGGGGCCGCACATTGACGCCCACCTTGACGATAAAATCCGCATACAATTGCAGATACTGCTGGTTCATAGTTGGTTTCTCCTTTTTTCAGAATATAGGATTAGTATATACCATTTTGCCGCAAATGGGTAGAGGCACAAGAAAAAGCAGACTATCCACAGATAGCCTGCTTTGGCTTTTTGTTTATTCCACCATCATGTCTGCTGCCTTGTACAGATCGCCGCAACTCATGCAGACCACCAGATCACCCTTGCCGGCGTTCTGTTTGACCCAGTTGGCAGCGCCTTCCAGGCCATCCACCACCACACTGCCGGGGATCTTGGCGGCTAGTTGTTCCGAGGTGACGGACCCGTCGTCCGTTTCCCGTCCACCCATGATGGGAAGCAGCACCACCTGGTCGGCCTGCCGCAGCACCTGGGCAAAATCATCCATCAGCATTTTGGTACGGCTGTAGGTAAAGGGCTGATGTACGGCAATCACACGGTTGTATCCCATGCCCTTGGCGGTCTTCATGGTGGCGGCCAATTCGGTGGGATGATGGGCATAGTCATCCACAATGACGGCCTCATTGCACTCGCCCTTGATCTCGAAACGGCGACCGGTGCCGTGGAAGGCCTCCGCCGCACGGACGGCATCCTCCGGCTTGAGGCCCAGCGGCCGTACACAGCAGCACATGGCCAGTGCATTGTAAATGTTATGATACCCCGGCACACCCAAACGAATATGGGCAAAGGGTTCCCCCAGTTCGATCACATCGAACTCATAAAAGCCGGGTTTGTACTCCGCCACGTTGGTGGCACGGAACCGGGCGTCCTCGGTGATACCAAAGCTGAGCACCGGGCGGTCAATGGAGTTGACCACGTCCACCGTGTTATGATCGTCCATATTGAACACCACATTGCGGGAAAGCAGTGCAAATTTCTGGAAGGCAAGTTTGAGCTGCCCCATGGTGCCGTAGTATTCCAGATGGTCGTTATCGATGTTGAGGATTACCCCCACCGCGCAGGTCAGATGCAGGAAGGTTTCATGGTATTCACAGGCCTCGATGACGGCGCTCTGCCCGCTGCCGGCCTTGCCGTATCCACCGATCAAGGGCAGTTTGCCGCCAATGACGGCGGCCGGGTCCCGACCGGCCAGTTCCAGCATGGTGGTAATCATGCCGGTGGTGGTGGTTTTTCCGTGTGTACCGGCAACACCGACGCTCTGGGGATGCATCCGGCTCACATACCCCAGCAATACACTGCGTTCCACTGCCTTGATGCCCCGTGCCTTGGCAGCTTTCAGTTCCGGGTTGTCATCATGAATGGCGGCGCTGTAGACGACCAACTGTGCATCCCCCAGGTTAGCGGCGTCATGACCGATGGTCACTTTGACACCAAGGGCACGTTCCGCCTCGGTGTTCTTGGTTTCTTCCACATCGGAGCCCGTGATGGCAAAGCCACGGCTGTGCAGAATCTGGATCAGCGGATAGGTGCCGGAGCCCCCACAGCCGATAAAATGGATGGTCTTGACGCCTTCCAGCAGTTTGGGATCAAAGATACTATACACCATCGGTCGTCACCTCAAAAAAACAATTGCTGCCCATCGGGCGCATTTTTATACATTGAATTCCCTCTAATTATAATATTTTTCCTGCACAAAATAAACACTTATTTTAAAATTTTGGTATAATAGCAGAAAAGGGCCCCGGTTTTCTGTGATTTTGTCCTGTCAGGAGGTCTGTATCATGGCAAGATTTGTGTGGAGTACCAATCCTTTGGCAATGCAGCGGCTGCGCAGTTCCCAGGCATCCGCCCCGTTAACCGCCGCCGAACTGGCCCGGTTGGGCATTCCGGTGCGTAAAATTCCGCGGGTACGGCAGGAACTGGCCCGCCTGAGCGCCACCACCGACCTGGATCGGGCCTTGTTACCGGCCCTGGCCCGTCAGATTGCCCGCCAGTTGTTGTGATTTTTTCTTTTTGCTCCGGCCCCACATCGCGGCAACGCAAAGCGCCACAGCGGTAACCAGCGAGATCAGTTCCGCCATGCGCCAAAGCATCGGCTCCCGATACGCCACCGAGACAGCTCCGTTGTAACCGCCGGGTACGGTGAGCACCAGCAAAGAGTTTTCCGACGTGGTGAGCGGCAGCACCTTACCTTCGGCATCCACCGCCTGATAGTTGCCGTAATCGTTGATGGGCAACACCACCGAGGCTTCGGCATCCCCGGTATTTTCCAGCGTGATATGCGCCACGCCGTCGGTTTTTTCGTACCACTTTACCAGCAAGCTTTCCTGCTGCGGCTGCGGGCGCGCATAATAGTAATCGACGTCGCCGGGCAACAGATATTCCCCGCCGGACACCCACAGATTGTCGGATACTGAGGCTTGATATTTTTGCCCGCTCCAGGTATCATCTGCACCGATTTGGATATAGAATGCCCCTGCGTACAAAAGTACACCCGCCAGCAAGACTGCCATCGCCTGATTGCACCTGCGCCGGTTTACCTGCTGCAACAGTGCCAGCGCTGCCAAAGCCGCCAGAGAAAACAGCGCCGTGGCTATGCACAGATACCGCCACGGGAACTGTGTCATGCCAAGGATCTTGTGGATGGGGGTATTTTCGAATCGGCTGAAGATCACATGCCAGGGGAAAATTTGCAGCGAGAACACCATGGCCAGTGAACCGATCGCCACGCTGTACCCCAGGATCGGCAGCATCTTACCGTCCTGCAGCCGCAGCGCTTTGCGCTGCCAAAGGATCCCGCACCCCAAGACCAGCGCCAGCAGTGTGCCCAGCCCCAGCACCGTGCGTGCACCGTTGACCGAGACTTCCTGCAGCGGCACAGGAGAAAGCAGCTCAAACAGCGTACTGCCATTCGGCTGAAAATCCGTACTGTAGCGGCCCGTCACCGAAACATCCTGCGTCATCATGGAGTGGAGCATCGGCACCAGAAACCACGCGCCCAGGCCAACGGTCACCAGCGCAGCGCGTACCAGTGCCCAAACCCGCCCGGCACGGAAGGTCTTGCCCGCTGCCGTCAGGACAAACACCACCAGGAACAGACAGACCATCTCCATGGAAAGCACGTGGCACATGACCAGCCCGGCCATTCCCACAATGAGGGGCATGGTATCCCACAGGGACGGCTTTTCCCGTGTGTAGATATTGATGATCCCCCACAGTACAAAAGGCAGGAAAATCATGGCGGTGTACTCCCCCACCGCAGCCCGCTCGAACATATTGCTGAGGCGGTACGCAGACAGCACATACAGCGCCGTACCGGTCAGGCAGATTTTTTCCTCCCCACAGATATGCCGCATGCTGTAATAGCAGGCAGCAACCGTAAGAATTGTCACCAGCACACCGTAGATCTGGTAGCAGAACTGCAGGGGCAACATACAATTGTACAGAATCGCGGGCAGATACAGGAACAGATCGCAATAGTACAGCGGTGTTGCATATCCGTACCCGTTGAGCATTCCGGTGTACATCCGGACCGGGAACTGCCCGTTTTTAAGCTCCTGAGCCACATTTACAATCCGGGTCAGATGGAAGCGCAAATCATCCGCAGTGCGCAAAAAGTTCGTAAAGAAGGGCAGACAGGCCAGCAGCGCGATGCCCCCCAGCACAAGAAGCACCTTTTGCTTGCGGCGAACCGTGGGGTCCGCGCTGGCGGTAGCCACGGCCACCTGCCCAATCAGCCAGTCCAGTGCCGCCAGAAGCAGCACTGCCCCCAACAGCCGGATCAGACGGTAAACCGGCTGCTCTTCCAGCGTGATGCTCTGGATGGTCACCGCTTTGCTGCCAATCACCGAAAGCTGCACCTGCAGATCGGTGACACGTGCGCCGAAAGGAATCCAGGCGCGTCCTTCCATGGTGGTGCTTCCGCCCACCAGCAACACGCCTTCCGATTGTACCAGGTTGGTCATGTTGGCCGTCTGCAAATTCAGCACGACCGGTTGCACGCTGGGCGAGGTGGAGTCCATCCCATATTGTACTTTTACCAGATACGCACCGGGCGAAACCGCATGGGAGGCAGATTGCAGAACCAGCATTGCTTCCCCCGTCTTTTCCGCACTCTCATCGGCTGCCTGCTGTTCCGGGATGACCAGGCCGCCTTCTTCCATCTGCAAACCGCTCTCCGCCGGGGCAGTGGTCAGAAATTCCTCCACAGGAATCACCACATTCCCCACCGGCGCAAACAGTGCGACCACAAGCCACAGTACAAGCAACGCTTCCGCCACCAGTCCCACGGCTGCCACGGTATGTTGCCGGCAGAACGCCCATCCCGCAGCGGGCCATTTTCCCAGGGATTTTTTCAGCACAGTGTTCATACAACCTTTCCTTCCGGTTTCTTTGCCCTTCATTATACACTTCCCTTTTTTCCTTTGCAACAAACGGTTCCCGGCCGGTAGCGGCGATATTTTTTCTTGTACGCTCCTGTCGCCTATGCTATAATAAGTTTATTGTGCCTGCAACGTGCGGCGCAGCAAATTACCTTGTGTGGCAGCCAGCCATGCGGAAGGAGTCATAACGTAAATGAAGAACAGTGAAAAGACCCTGGACATGATTGTCAACCTGTGCAAAAACCGCGGGTTCATCTACCCCGGCAGCGAGATCTACGGCGGCCTGGCCAACAGCTGGGACTACGGTCCCCTGGGCGTCGAGTTCAAAAACAACGTCAAAAAGGCGTGGTTGAAGAAATTCGTACAGGAAAGTCCCTATAACGTCGGTCTGGATGCCGCCATCCTGATGAACCCCCAGACCTGGGTGACCACCGGCCATGTGGCCAGCTTCTCGGACCCGCTGCTGGACTGCCGCGCCTGCAAGAGCCGTCACCGCGCCGACAAACTCATTGCCGACTGCGAACAGGGCAAAAATGTGGATGTGGACGCCATGACCTTCGATGAGATGGACGCCTTCATCGCCAGCCACGACGAGGTGGTTTGCCCCGTCTGCGGCAAGCATGATTTCACCCCCATCCGCAAATTCAACCTGATGTTCAAGACAGCCATCGGCGTTACCGAGGATTCCTCCTCCACCTGCTACCTGCGTCCCGAGACCGCCCAGGGCATTTTCGTGAACTTTGCCAACATCCAGCGCACCACCCGCCGCAAACTGCCCTTCGGCGTTTGCCAGGTGGGCAAGGCCTTCCGCAACGAAATCACCCCCGGCAACTTCACCTTCCGCACCCGTGAATTCGAGCAGATGGAATGCGAGTTCTTCTGCAAGCCCGACACCGACCTGGAGTGGTTTGCCTACTGGAAGGACTTCTGCAAGAACTGGCTGCTGAGCCTGGGCATCAAGGAAGAAAACCTGCGTCTGCGCGACCATGAGGCCGCCGAGCTGGCCTTCTATTCCCGCGCCACCACCGACATCGAGTACGCCTTCCCGTTCACCGACTGGGGCGAACTGTGGGGTATTGCCGACCGCACCAACTATGACCTGAGCCGCCATCAGGAGGCTTCCGGCAAGAGCCTGGAGTACTTCGACCCCGAAACCAACGAACACTACATCCCCTACGTCATTGAGCCTTCCCTGGGCTGCGACCGTGTGGCACTGGCCTTCCTGTGCGAAGCTTATGACGAGGAGCACATGGTGGACGCCAAGGGCAAGGAGGATGTGCGCACCGTGCTGCATCTGCATCCCTTCCTGGCGCCCTTCAAGTGCGCCGTGCTCCCCCTGTCCAAGAAGCTGGGTGACAAAGCCATGGAAATCCGCAACGAGCTGGCCAAGGACTTCATGGTGGACTACGACGACGCCGGTTCCATTGGCAAGCGGTACCGCCGTCAGGATGAGATCGGCACCCCGTTGTGCATCACCGTGGACTTCCAGACTGTGGGCGATGACAAGGTGGAAGCCGACAACTGCGTCACCATCCGCGACCGTGATACCATGGAGCAGGTCCGTCTGCCCATCAGCGAGCTGAAGGATTACATCGCCAAGAAAGTGGCGTTCTGATCTATTCTTCCCCATATAAAGCAATCCCTCCGGGCGCGATGCCCGGAGGGATTTTTGTTTTTCTTAAAAGTATCCGCCGTCTTCGTGGGTGTTCTGACTTTCCAGTCCCATGGAAACGCCCAGTGCCTCATCCACCCGGCGCATATCATCCGGTGGGATCCGGCCCGCCCGCTCCCGCAGCCGACGTTTGTCCAGCGTACGGATCTGTTCGGTGAGCACAATGCTGTCCTTGGACAGGCCGCAGCGGTCGGCCCGCACGCTGATGTGGGTTGGCAAGCGGTTTTTGTCCTGGCGACTGGTGATGGCGGCGGCAATGACCGTGGGGCTGTGCCGGTTGCCGATCTCATTCTGAATGATAAGTACCGGCCGGATGCCCCCCTGTTCCGAACCCACCACCGGGCTCAGATCCGCATAGAAAACTTCCCCTCTGTGCACTTCCATACAAAGACCTCCTCTCGTCTCATACTCTTAGTATAAGCGGGAGGAGGTTCTTTTAATCACAGGGTTGGATTTTTGCCGCCAGCGCATCGCCCCGTTGGCATAACCGGGCAAACAGGCGGCTGTTCTGCAAGGGACGCAGAACCAACCTGGTGCGCAGCAGGTCAATGACAGCACCGCCCGCAAAGGTGGCTACCACCACCCACAGGGCGTACCCCACCGAGCCATGATGAGCCTGTGCATGGAACACACCGTTCCACAAAAAGTCCCGAAGGGCCGGCACCTGATGCAGGATGTACACGCCCAGGGTGGTTCCCGCCAGCGTGTTGATCCAGCGATGGTTGCCCAGAGGCAAGGACCGGAACAGCGAAAACAGTGCCAGCGCTGCCAACAGGTTGGGCAGTGCCCCCAGACCGGTGCGATAGTAGGCCACATACTGGAAGGCCTTGCCGTCGGTGGCGCCCTGCCATTCCAGCCAGGCACGGGCAGTGGTGTTCAACAGCGGCAGTCCCAGTCCCAACGCCAACGCCACGCTCCTGTGCCGCAGCAGGCGGCTGAGACGGTTGTCGGGATAACGCCGCAGATAAGCCACCAGCAGATATTCGTACAGGAACATCCAGGCCAGGTCACTGACCACGCCGTCCTCGGCAAACAGGGTGGGATACCCGATGAGTGGCACCGCCAATCCCCACAGCAGTGCCCGGTGTCCGGCACGGGACAGATCGTGCAGTACTCGGTTGAGCAGCGGAGTGCACAGGAGCAGCACCAGGTAATCTGAAATGAACCAAAGCTGCCGGGTGGAAGCAGGAAAAACGGCCCAGCGCAGCGTCCCGAAGGAAACGGGCAGTCCCCCTACCGCACAAAGCAGCGTGACCGGCACCGTATACAGCCACAGGGACAGCCACAGGGACAAAGGGCGCCGGGTCCGGAAGGGCTGTTCACACAAAAACCATCCGCCGATGAGCACGAAGACGCTGCAAGCAATACGGGAACCGCAGCCGATGAGGCAGAAGGCAAAGGACGAAGGCAGCGTGCCGTAATCGGCAATGCCCCCCTGCCCGGTCAGATGGTCCCCGATGATGAGCAGCATGCAGAGAATGCGCAGCAATTCCAGGTTGCTGTCGCGGGGTGCTTTGACAGCCATTGGTCACACCCCTTCCGGCCGGTGCTCTTCCAACAGAACAATGGCGTTGGCCAGACCGCTCTCATGGGTCAGGCTCACATGGACCGTCAGACCTCGCTGGGCAGCCCAGGCTGCCGCCCGGCCGGACAATTCAAAATAGGGCGCACCGTTTTCCGCCCGCAGCAGGGCCAGCTCCGACAGCGCAAAACCACCCAACCCGGTACCGGCGGCCTTCAGGAAAGCCTCCTTGGCGGCAAAGTTGGCGGCGGCTGTTTCAGCCCGGTGCTTGCCGGAAAGCCCCTGCAGCAACGCCTGTTCGGACGGAGCGTAAACGTAGTTGCAGAAGGACTCTTTTTCCAGACTCTTTTCGATGCGGCTGGCATCGCAGAGATCAATTCCCACGCCGAGGATCATGCCTTCACCACATAATCGGCCTTGCGGGGGGTAGCGGGTTTGGTGCCGCCGGGAGCCGGATAGCCCAGGATGCAGTTGCCTACGCCGCGGTATTTTTCAGGGTCCAGGCCCCATTTGCGCAGCAACTCCTTGCCCTCCTCCGTTTCAAAGGTTTCCTTGGCTCGATGAATCCAGCAGGATCCCAGGCCGATGCTGGAAGCGGCCAGCAACATATCGCCCAGCACCAGGGTACCGTCCTCCACATGGGTGGGAACGCTGCGATCCACCAGCACCACCAGCACCGTGGGCGCACCGTAGAAGGGATCCCCGTTGCTGCCCATAATTCTGGCATTGATGCGGGAAAGCAAATCCCGGGTGGCTTTGTCCTGTACCGCCACAATGACCGGGCTCTGCCGGTTCATGCCGGTGGGCGCCCAGGTACCGGCTTCCAGCACAGCCTGCAGCTCCTCGGGTTTGATCTGTTCCGGCTGGTATGCACGGCAGCTGCGCCGTGCCGCAATGGCAGAAAGTACTTCGTTCTGAATTTTCATATTCCAACAACCTCCTGACAAACAATCACATTCATGGTTGCTGCATCATCCGATGCATTTCCTCCAGCAGCGCAGCACGTTCGTTGGGCACCCGGCCTTCCATGACCGCTCCCAACAGCCCGTGAAGCGTATGCCCCACCGCCGGGCCGGCGGGCAGCCCGGCCTCCATCAGATCGGCACCGTTGACCGCCAGCTGACGCATGGTATAACACCCCGTCTTTGCCAGCACTGCCATACGGGTTTCAAAATCCGTCACATCCTGACGGCGACTGGCCACCTCGGGGGTACGGGCGTGGGCATCCAGATCGGCATATTTCAGGGCACACAACCGACGCAGAAAAACAGCACCATACCGGTTCAGGCATTTGAGAATGGCCCCATCCCCGGTGGGCAGCGGCGCATCGTGGATGGCCACCAGTCCCGTCACCCCTTCGATCAGATAACTGGGTGCCTTGAGGCGCCGCAGAATGATACGCGCCAGCACGGCCCCCCGCTGGTTGTGCCCCTTGAAGTGAGCCGCACCGTCCGGCCCAACGCTGCGGCAAATCGGCTTGGCAATATCGTGCAGAAAAGTTGCCCAGCACAGAATCCGTGCACCCCGGGTATCCTGCCCACGCAGATCCAGCGCGGCGACGGCCGCCGCCGTGTGCTGCCACACATCGTAGCAGTGCCAGCGCCCCGGTTGGGTACACCCCATGCAGGGGGCCACCTCCGGCACGGCACCGGCCAGGATCTCACCATACTGGGCCAGCACCTTACCGGCGCCGGGCACCGTCAGCAGACCGTCCAGTTCTCCGTAGATACGCTCGGCACTGACCGACTGCAAAGTATCCCGCGCTGCCGCGGCGGCTTGTGCCGTGGCAGGCTCCAGGACAAACCCCAACCGTGCTGCAAAGCGCAGCGCCCGAAGAATGCGCAGCGCGTCCTCGGCGAAGCGGGCTGTGGGATTTCCCACACATCGGATGATCCCCGCCGCCAGATCTTTCCGCCCGCCATACAGATCGATGATTCCTTCGCCAGGTGCATAAGCCATGGCGTTGATGGTAAAATCCCGACGGGCCAGATCGGCAGCCAGGTCCTGGACAAAACGGACCTGATCGGGATGGCGATGATCCCGGTAGGCCCCATCCAGACGGTAGGTGGTGATCTCATAAGGTTTCCCGTGGAGCACCACCCCCACCGTGCCGTGCTTTTCCCCCGCCAGAATCAGTTGCTTGTCGGCAAACAATTGCCGCATCTGCGCGGGGCGTGCCGAGGTGCAGATATCCCAGTCGCCCGGCTGACGGCCCAACAGACTGTCCCGAACGCAGCCCCCCACCACATAGGCGCTGTAGCCTGCGGTGTGCAACGTCTGCAACAGCCAGATGACATCCTGTGGCAGCCGAATGTTCTCCTGCCTCATCGGGTTCCTCCCCTTGTGTCCGGCCCGGCCGGTTATTGTTCGCGGTGCCACTCCTGCGCCAGGTCCACCACACAGGCCAGGCTGCCTTCCTCATCCTGCAGGGAGGCCACTTTGGCCTGTGCCTTTTCGGCATCCTCCATCCAGGTCAGGATAAAGAAGTTTTCCGACGGAACCTCGTAGTACACCCACATGCCGTCGGCACGCAGCAAATCGGGCAGATGGTCCAGTTCCCCTTCCAGCAAGCCCTGGCCCTCCTCACCGTAGATCATTTCGGGTCCCACCTGCAGCGAGTCAATCACATTGATGCTGGAGTTGATGTAGGTATCCCGGTCCACATGTTTATCGCTCTTCTCCCAGGCGCTGGCAAAAGCCTTGACCAGCAGTTCCCGGACTTCCAGTTTATTGTCACCCAATTGATACATGGTTTTTCCCTCTTTGTTCTGAAATGTAAGACCAGTATAGCACAAAACCGTGTCCTATGGTATGATTATTTGAAAAAAAGCCTTGACCTTCCAGTGCCTGCAGGGTGTAGCCTTGAGAAAAAGGAGGGAGCTATATGAATATCAAACAGGCTTCGGATGCTTCCGGCGTGCCTAGCCGAAATATCCGCTACTACGAGCAGGAAGGACTGCTGTGCCCGTCCCGCAACCCCAAAAATGATTACCGCATCTACACCGACCGGGATGTGCACACCCTGAAACTGATCCGCGCCCTTCGGATGCTGGACATGCCGCTGAGGATATCCGTGCCGTGTTGCATGGGTCGCTTTCCCTGGCCTCCGCCGGCCGACAGGCAGAACGGCTGCAACAGCGAACCCGGGAATTGGAGAGCGCTCTTCGTTTTTGTGCCAAATTGCAGCAAAAGAATGAAGAGGTCTCTGTCATGGACGTGGACGCCTGGCTGATGCAGATGCAGTCGGGTCCTAACCAAGGCTGGTTCACGGCCTAGGTCAACGACTATCGTACCATGGCCCGCACAGAGCACCGGCGCAGTTTCACCTTCACACCGGACCTCCCGGTGACCACACCGGCGGAATTCACCGACGCTTTGTTTGACTACGCCCGAGAGCAGCATCTGGATCTGGTCGTCACTCGGGAAAGCATGAGTCCCCATTTTACCATCGATGGCATCGCGTACCGTGCTGTGCGGTACTACTACCCTTTCCGCGGCATTCCCACCGCACGCATCCACTGCCTGCTCTGCGACCCGGATTTTGCCGAACCCGAGATACCCCCACGGCGGCTGCGTGCCATGAAATTGCTGCACTATGCCATGCCGGTTCTGGCAGCCGTCGCCCTTGCCTTGCTGTTCCTGCTACCGCGGGGACTGCTGGACACCTGGTGGGGTGTTCTAATTCTTGTATGCTGCGTTGTAGCCGGCATCAGCAGTGCCTGGTACAACGTCCGCATCTTCTACAATGATAAAGACAACCAGGACCACTACCACTGAAAAGGACCTCCCCCCGGACAAAACCGGAGGGAGGTCTTGCATTTTTAATTTTCCAGCAAAAGGGGGTGCAGTTCCTGTACCGAATCTGCCAGCGCGACCGCACCGGCACCGGTCAGTTCCTCGGCACTGCCGTAGCCGTACACTGCCCCGATGCAGGGCAGTCCGTTGCGGGCGGCACCTTTTACATCGTGTTCCCGGTCCCCCACCATAACCGTCTGCTGCCGGTCGGTGATGCCCGCCGTCTGCAGGGCATAGGCGATCACTTCGCCCTTGTCGGACCGGCTTTCGTCCAGGGATGCCCCGCAGATGGCATCGAAATAACCGTCCAGAGAAAAGTGTTCCATAATCCGCCGGGCAAAAACTTCCGGTTTACTGGTGGCCATCACCACCGTTTTGCCGGCAGCTTTCAGGTCCCGCAGCAGTTCCGGGATCCCCGGATAGACCTCGTTTTCAAAGATTCCTTTCTCGGGATAGTATTCCCGGAAACCTTCCACCGCCCGGGCCACATCGGCCTCGTTCAGATGCAGATAGTCCCGGAAAGATGCGGGCAGCGGCGGCCCCAGGAAGCGGCGCAGCGTGGCTTCCGGCGGAATTTCCAGCTGGAGTTTGTCGCAGGCATGCCGCACCGAGTTTAGGATCCCGGGTGCCGAGTCTGTCAACGTTCCGTCCAGGTCAAAAAGAATGGTCTGGTAGTGCTGCATGGTTCCCTCCGCTCAGTTGAACTTGAAAAGTTTCTGGGCGATGCGATAACCACCGATGCTGATCTTGCTGCCCAGCCAACCGGGCAGATTGCATCCCTGGGCCACCGAACGGCAGCAGCGGTGATACAGCCGCACATCGTGGGCTTTCAAATCTGCCCAGAGCTGCTTGCGCTTGGCCAGAGCTTCCTTGCTGCCGTCCAGCGCCAGAAAGATGCTGGAGATGGCCATCATCATGGAGAAATAGTTCAGCATATAAGCGCGCAGCTTTTCCTGTTCGGGGGGCAACGCGTACACGTCCACCGCCTGCATCATCAGCCGGGTGACCCGCAGCTGCTGGTCCACCCGCTTGATCATATTTTTTTCATTGACGCTCTGGTCTTCCCGCCCGATAAAGTAGCGGTACAGGTCCAGGTTGAGGTAGTAGATCGTCTTGACCTGGGGCAGCGGCTGATAGACAAAGAGGTTGTCCACGTAGAAGGTATGCTTGGGCAATTCCATACCGCTGGCCCGCAGCACTTCGGTGCGATAGATGACGCTGTGCATGAGGATGTTCTTGTTGGGTGGGAATTTGCCGATCTCGTCCCAGTGGAAGATCCGGCCTTCCGGCAGAATGCCGGTGTAATCCACCACGTTGCGGGTGTTGTCCGCCACATGCTCATACACATAGTTGGCCATCAAAAGATCCAGCGGGGTTTCGGCATCGGCATAGCGGCGCAGCACTTCCATGACCTTGGCCAGGGCCTCGGTGTCCAGCCAGTCATCCGAATCCACCACCTTGAAAAACAGGCCCGTGGCATGGCGGATGCCCTGGTTGACACCCTCCCCATGGCCGCCGTTTTCCTGGTGAATCACGCGGACAATGTCGGGATATTGCTCGGCGTAAGCATCAGCCACCTTGCCGGTATCATCGGTAGAGCCGTCATCCACCAGGATGATCTCGGCTTCCTCGCCCGCCGGCAACAGCGTTTTGATGCAGCGGTCCATATAGGCAGCCGAGTTATAACACGGCACCGTAAAGGTAATCAGTTTCATGCGGATACTCCTTCTGACGAATTGGCGCAGTTACGCCAAAAGACTACAAGTAATAGAATACCCTTTTTTGTGGGAAAATACAAGCAGAAAATGCCCCATGCCGATGCGTTCTGCATCGGCATGGGGCATTGCTTGCTGGGGTGGATGGGTTTGGATCGGCTGTTAGATCAGGTCGGTGCGGTTGTAACTGTGCAAACCTGACGGAATTACGTCATTATACACTTCCTCCGGCAATCCGTACGGACTTTCAGGATCCAGAAAACCGTGCATCCACGCAGCCAGGGTATGCAGCTTCAACATTGCAACCCCATCTCCTTTCTGTTTTCTGTCTTTATTATATGGGAAAAGTCCGTCTTTTGCAAGGTGCATTTTGTACAAACTTACAAAAGTTATTTGTATATTTTAAACTATTTCGGCATATTGTACATAATGGCATTGCGTTTGTACGCCTTACGCGGACAGTTCCTCCCATGCTTCCTGCATGGTGTCCGCCGAGAAGAGAAACTCGCCCCATTCGGAGTAGACTTCGATATGGCCGCCTACATACTTGAACTGCTGAGTCATGGTTGGTACCGCCTTTCGTCTTTTGATGCTTCCAGTATACAGCATCTTCGGTACCAAAATCAGGACTTTAGGACTCCGCCGGGATTCTTTCAGTCCAATAAACCGGATGTTGGGTCGCCTTCCCGGTCACCCGAAGCACCAGAATCACCCACCCGCAAAGTACAAACCAATAAAAACTGTACCGCGGGCAGACCAGCCCCGCCAGGTTGCCCCACTCGGCACTGTAGTCCCATACCACCACATGCAGGACCCTGCGGCTGACGATTCCAATAATCAGTTCCAGTCCGCTGGCCCCCACAGCGCCCACCCCAGCCGCTGCGGGCAGCGGAAGCCGTCGGGTGGAAAGCAGCTGCAGCAGACACAGGCAGATCCCTCCCGCCAGGAACATCGTCCAGTGGGTGGTTCCTCGCCAGGCCAGTTCCACCCACTGGTAGCCACAGCCCCCCAACACAAACAGCGCCATCCGTTCCAACATAAAAGCCCCTCCCGTCCATACCGTGTCTTGGCACTAGTATGCGCGGAAGGGGCCGTTTGTAACCCTATTGTAACAAATTATTTGGACAGTTTTTTCAGCAGTGCGCTGCGGGTATCCCACAATTTCTGACTCAGGTCCACGTAGTAGCGGTGGGGATTTTCAAACCGCTTGACCTCATCCCACAGGGTATTGACCTGGGCTTTGCAGAATTTCTTGATATCATCCAGGCTGGGACTTTCGTATACCCGTTTGCCCTGCTCGTAGATGGGGGTGGAAAGACAACGCGCCGTGCAGTTCACATAGGTACATTCTTTCCAGGTTTCGATGGGGTCAAACAGCGTGATGCCGTGCTTGGTTTCCACCTGCTCATCGGCCATGGTAATCAGGTCCGCCATCGCTTTTCCATCCTCGTCATAGATGCGCCATACCTTTTTCAGGCAGGGAATGGTCATCTTTTCGGCCGACTCAGACAGCTTCATTTTGGGGGTATAGCTGCCATCCTCTTCCTTGACAGCGGCCAGCTTGTACACACCGCCAAATACGGGGTCGGACTTGGCGGTGATCATATTCTCGCCAATGCCAAAGCTGTCCACCCGGGCCCCCTGCAGGATCAGATCGCGGACAATGTACTCGTCCAGGCTGTTGGACGCACAGATGGTGCAGTCGGGATAGCCCGCCTCGTCCAGCATCTTGCGGGCCTTTTTGGACAGGTAGGCGATATCGCCGGAGTCGATGCGGATGCCCTTGGGCCGTTTGCCCATGGGTTTGAGGACTTCGTCAAATACCTTGATGGCATCAGGCACACCGTGGCGCAGCACGTTGTAGGTATCCACCAGCAGCACACAGGCATCGGGGTACAGCTCGGCATACTTTTTGAACGCCTCGTACTCGCTGGGGAACATCTGCACCCAGCTGTGGGCCATGGTGCCGGAAGCCGGGATGCCGAAATCCCGGGCAGCCATCACACAGGCGGTGGAACCGCAGCCGCCAATGTAGGAGGCGCGGGCACCGAAGTAGGCGGCATCATACCCCTGGGCACGGCGGGCACCAAACTCCATCACCGGGCGGCCCGCCGCAGACCGGACAATACGGTTGGCCTTGGTGGCGATGAGGCACTGGTGGTTAAAGGTGACCAGCAGCAGCGTCTCCAGCAGCTGGCATTCGATGGCAGGGCCTTCCACCGTCACAATGGGTTCCTGGGGGAAGATGGGCATTCCTTCCTCGATGGCCCAGATATTGCAATGCAGCTGAAAATGCGCCAGATAGTTCAGGAACCGATCGTCGAAAATCCCGGTGGACCGCAGGTAGGCAATGTCCTCGTCGGTAAATTCCAGATGATCCACCGCATCGATGAACTGTTGCAGGCCGGCCATGATGGCGTAACCACCGCCGTCCGGTACCCGCCGGAAGAACATATCGAACACTGCCACCTTGTCCTGGTAGCCTTCGTCCAGATAGCCGGCGGACATGGTCAGTTCATAGAAGTCCGTCATCGTCGTCAGATTCCGTTTTACGTCCAGCATGGTAATACCCTCCTGATGGATTCCTCCAAGACTATTTATCTTCGCTTTCCCGGCTCCAGACACCCAGAATGGACAACACCCAGATAAAGGCGTACACGGCCACAACAGCCATCGTCAGCATGATGACAACCTTAAAATAGGTGCTGGAGAAAAACTCTCCCACACGGGAAATTGTATATAACATCTGGTTGCGGGACACATCACTGCCCGCGATCAGGTCCACCGTGCCGATGCTTTCGCCTTCGATGGTCAGCGTCACGGTACCCACCACATCCCCCTGCTTGATGGGGGCCGTCAGATGATCGGGCAGGTTGAACACCTGCTCGGTGAGGGCAGCGCCCCCCTCCCGGGGCAGCAGCGTCATCATATCATCCGAAGGATAAAGCATGACGGTATCGGTCTGGGTGGAATAGACGATGCGACTTTCGGTGATGGGCTGGGTGGTGTCCAGCGCCGGGGCGATGGTGTAGGTAGCGAACACCCAGTCCATCAGGGTGCCGGTCTCCAGCAAGGCGGGGCGTCCGCCGTCCGGATCGGTGGCGTTGGGCACGTTGAGCACCACGCTGATGTAGTTTTCACCATCCTGGCTGTGCCACCCCGCAAAATTCTGCCACTCACCCAGGCTGCCGGTCTTGCCGCCCTTGGTGTAAGCGCGGTAATAGCTGGTGTTGCAGACCATCTTGTTGGTATTCTGGATGATATAGGTACCGGGCGTTGGGTAGTTGTCGTTGGTACCCATATCATAGCTGGGGGTTGCCATGACGGTGGCCACCACATCGTAGGCCGTCAGTGCCCGCAGGATCAGGTAGGCATCCTTGGCGGTGGTCACGTTGCCTTCGTCCAGACCGCAGGGGTCGGCGAAATGGGTCCCCGTACAGCCGATGGCCGCCGCCTCATCGTTCATCATGGCCACAAAGTTGTCAATGCTGCCGCCGCCCATATAGTCCGCCACGATGTAGGCGGCCTCGTTGGCACTGGGCAGCAGCATGGCGTAGAGCAGATTGCGCAGCGTCTGGGTATCCCCCCGACGGATGTCTGCTGTGGAGGCGTTGGTAGTCTTCTCCCAGATCAGGTCGTAGATATAGCTGGGCGCCGTCACCGAGATGGTGTCCAGCTGATCCTGATACTGTTCCAGCATCAGCAGACAGGTCATCATCTTGGTCAGGCTGGCCGCCTGCAGCTGGGTATCGCTGTTTTTGTCGTAGACCACGATGTTGGTGTCCAGGTTGACCACATACGCCGCCGGCGCCGTCAGTTCCGGTGCATCAGCCGACAGTGCGCTGCTCTCCCCTTCTGCCGCCACCGGCAGCACCAGCACGAAGGTTAGCACAAAGGTGCACAGCAGTGCGCAGATTTTTTTCATAGGCATACAGTACCTCTGGGTAAAGGGTTTTCGGGGAATTATCTTTTAGTATAGCAAATTTTCCCCGGAAATAAAAGGCATTTCCGGATTTAATTCATGGCGCCCGCCGTGGCAAACAGCCGCTCCACCTCATCGGACAAAGCCCGGTGGGCGGGGTCGGCCAGGTTGGGATCCTCCGCCAGCAAAGCCTTGGCCTCCTCCTGGGCCACCCGCAAAGTACGGGTATCCTGCACCAGATCCGCCACCCGCAGGGTGGGCAAACCGTGCTGGGCCTGGCCGAAGAAGTCACCGGGTCCACGGGTTTCCAGATCATATTTGGCCACGGCAAACCCGTCTGCCGTGTGGCAGAGAAACCGCAGACGCTCCCGCACCGATTCGTTTTCGTTGTCCGAAATCAGGATACAGCAGGAATCTGCGGCACCGCGGCCTACCCGGCCCCGCAACTGATGCAATGCCGAAAGGCCGAACCGCTCGGCGTTTTCGATAACCATGACAGTGGCATTGGGCACATCCACGCCCACCTCGATGACGGTGGTGGATACCAGTACATCCAGCTCTCCTGCCTTGAAGCGCTGCATGACTTCATCCTTCTCTTTGGGCTTCATCTTACCGTGGAGCAGGCCGATCCGCCGATGGGGCAAAAGCGCGCAGGCCACCTGGGTATAGTAGGTGTTTACCGCCTGCATACCGCTGTCCAGTTCATTTTCTTCGATGGCAGGGCAGACGATATAGGCCTGGTGCCCTGCTTCGATCTGTTTGTCCAGGAAGCCGTACATATCCCGGCGCTTCTTACCGGTGATGAACCAGGTCTTGATGGGTTTGCGCCCGGGCGGCAGTTCGTCCAGTACCGAGATATCCAGATCCCCGTACATGAGAAGTCCCAGCGTCCGGGGAATGGGGGTGGCGCTCATGACCAGCAGGTGAGGACTCTGGGCCTTACCGGCCAGCAAACCGCGCTGCCGCACACCGAAGCGGTGCTGCTCGTCCACGATGGCCAGGCCCAGATTCCGGAACACCACCTTGTCGGTGAGTACCGCGTGGGTGCCCACCACCAGGCCGGCACGGCCATCCGCAATGGCCGCCAGGGCAATCCGCTTTTCGCTGGCCTTCATACCGCCCACCAGCAGTGTCACGTTGATGCCGAAGGGTTCCAGCCGATCTGCCAGGGTGGCGGCATGCTGTCGGGCTAAAATTTCGGTGGGTGCCAGCATGGCACTCTGCCAGCCGTTTTGGGCGGCGAACCAGATGGCCGCAGCGGCCACCAACGTCTTGCCGCTGCCCACATCGCCCTGCAGCAATCGATTCATGGGTACTTCGGCACAGAGGTCCCGGGTGATCTCCTCGGTGGCCCTGCGCTGGGCACCGGTGGGTGCGTAGGGCAGGCTGCCCCAGAAGGGATCCAGATTCAACGCCCGCATGGGGGCGCTGGTCTGCCGCCTGCCATGGCTGCGCAGCAAAAAGATGCCGATCTGCAAAAGATACAATTCCTCAAAGATCAGTCTGCGGCGGGCTGCCGCCAGGTCAGCGGTATCCTTGGGGGCATGGACCGCCCGGACGGCCTGCGCCTTGGTGGGCATCTTATAGCGGGTCAGCAACGCAGGCGGCAGCGGGTCCTGCAGTTCCTCCACAAAGGCCAACGCTGCCCGGGCACAGTTGGCCTGACGGCTGGCCGGCAACCCCTCGGTACCATGGTAAACAGGCACAAAGGGGCTGGCTGCCACCTGGGCTTCGGTGCGCACCAGGGGATGCAGAAGTTCCCGGTGGGTCAGATTGCCTCCCACGCGCCCCTCGAAATAGTAGGTCTCCCCCACCATCAGTTTGTCCGCCGCGTAGGCGGCGTTGAACCAGGAAAGAGTCAGCACCCCGGAATCATCGGCGGCCAACACCCGGTTGAGCACGCGCCCGCCTTTGATGCGGCGGGCCGGCTCCTTTTGCAGCACCGTGGCCTTTACACAGCAGTCCATATCGTAAGGGGCCGATGCCACCGTGTAGGGCCGGGTGTAATCAATATATTTCCGCGGGTAGCAGAGCAACAGATCCCGGATGGTAAAAATGCCCAGTTTTTCAAACTTTTTGGCAAAGGCGGGGCCGACGCCCTTGAGATACTGGACAGAACTGTCAATGGTAGGCATACAGGTCCCTCCTTTCTGCCCTCTGTGCGGCCAGAGTGGCCGTATATAGGAAAAAGGCGAACTCGGAAGTTTCCCAAATTCGCCTTTTGGTAATGTTCGGTAACCGGTTACTCCACAGAAATCATGTAGTAGTAAACAGGCTGGCCACCACTGATATGGCTGACCTCGATATTGCCGCCGCACTTGGCGCGCACCAGATCGGTGGTATGCTCGGCATCCTCATCACTGACATCACAGCCGGAAATCACCGTGATGAACTGGGTGTCCTTCTTGCGCATGGAGCGGGCCAAGCGATAGGTCACCTTGACAATGTCGGTGCCGGTGGCGACAATCTTGCCGTTTTCCAGGGCCATGATCTCGCCTTTCTTGATGGGCTTGCCGTCAAACTCGCTGTCACGGGCGGCATAGGTCACCAGACCGGTGCTGACGTGATCGGCTGCCTGCATCATGTTCACGGCATTTTCGTCCGGCTTTGCCTCGGGATCAAAGTTCAGCATGGCAGTCATACCCTGGGGCACCGTGCGGGTAGGCAGCACAATAACCTTGCGGTCGGCCAGCTTTTGAGCCTGCTCGGAAGCCATGATGATGTTCTTGTTGTTGGGCAGCACCAGCACTGTCTTGGCCGGTACGCTCTGGATGGCTGCCAGAATATCCTCGGTGGAGGGGTTCATGGTCTGCCCGCCGCTGACAACGGCGTCCACGCCCAGATCGATAAAGACGCTCTTGAGGCCTTCGCCGGCGGCCACAGCCACAAAGCCGTATTCCCGTTCGGGATCCACCGCCGCGTAGGTAAACTCACTTTCCTTCTTCTCTTCCGCTTGGGCCTGCTTTTCCAGTCCCTTGGCCTGCTTCTGACGGGCCAGGAACTGCTCATGCATATTCTCGATCTTGAAATCGGTGAGGTAGCCGTACTTGATAGCCTCGGACAGCATCATGCCGGGATCCGAGGTATGCACATGGCAGTTGGCCACATCGTCATCCTCGATCACCACGACGGAATCGCCGTTGGATTCCAGGAAGGCACGCAGCCGGGTGACACTGGCGTCGGCGTTTTTATGCAGCAGGAACTGGGTGCAATACCCGTTCTTGATATCCTCCACCTTCATCAGGTCGTCCGCAAAAACGCCCTTGCCGGCAGCCTCGCTGGCCACCTTGGGCTTGGCAGCTACCTCAGCACCGGCGATGATCTCGCCGCCGTCAAAGACCTGTTTCATGCCCTGGAAGACCAGCAGAATGCCCTGGCCGCCGGCGTCCACCACGCCGGCCTTTTTCAGAACGGGCAGCTGGTTGGGCGTATCATCCAGCGCAGCCTGGGCAGCCTCCAAGGTGGCATCCCACATGGCGGGGATTTCCATCTCGGTGCACTGGGCGGCCTTTTCGGCGGCCAGGCGGGTAACGGTCAGGATCGTGCCCTCGGTGGGCTTCATGACGGCCTTGTAGGCGGCTTCCACGCCCATCTGCAGTGCAGCTGCCAGGTCAGCGGCCCCGGCTTCGGTCTTGTCCTTCAGGGCCTTGGAAAAGCCCCGGAACAGCAAGCTGGTGATAACGCCCGAATTTCCGCGGGCGCCCCGCAGCATGGCAGACGCCGCTGTTTTGCTGGCCTCGGCCACGGTGCAGCTGTCGGGCAGTGCCTCCAGTTCACGGGTAGCGGCACCGACGGTCATACTCATATTGGTACCGGTGTCGCCGTCCGGCACCGGGAAAACGTTCAGCTCATCCACGCGGGTGCGCTGATTGGCAATGTTGTTGGCGCCGGAAAGAATGGCGTCGCGCAGGATCTGGCCAGTAATCATCGTATGTTACACCTCATGTCTTAATCTGCCAAAATATCGTCCACATACACGTCGATGCGCGCCACCTTCAGGCCGGTAGCATGTTCGACTTCGTCTTTCACGCGGTGGGTGATGCTTTGCGTGATGGTAGAGATATTGAGCCCATACCCCACTTTAATGTGCAGCGCGATGACCAGGCGACCGCCCTCTTGCGTGACGGTTACACCCTTCGGCGGCAAACTGCCGGTGCGCAGCGCACTGCGCACAACACTTTCCGCCGGGGCCTGCCCCATGGCGGCGATGCCGTAGCATTGCTTGGCAGCCTGTTCCACCAAACCAGAGAAATAGTCGTTGGTCAAAGAGATATGTCCGTAAGGATTCACCTTGGTGATCATCTGCGATCCTCCTTTGTTGGGCTTAATTAGGTTTATTATACACCATTTATCACCGTTTGAACAGTCCATTTTGAATAAAAATCTCCTGGGGTGTTTTTTAACATTCCATTCACAAAGTTTACAGGTCGAACGTATATACTGGGTATAGAACAACACCACCGCCAAAAGGAGTGCACAACCGCATGAATCTTTTGTTCTTTTTGACACCCAAGCAGGACGTCTTATACATTTACGAGGACTTCACCCTGCGCCAGACACTGGAAAAATGGGCCAACCAACGGTTTGCCACCATCCCGGTGCTGAAGCGCAACGGCGAATATGTGGGCACCATCACCGAAGGGGACATCCTTTGGGGCATGAAAAACCTGCACGGTCTGGATCTGGAAGCCAGTGAAGACGTTCCCATTGCCAGCTTTGCCCGGCGGCGGGATTACAAAGCCGTCACCGTCACCACCGATATGCCCACCCTGTTACGGGCAGCCATCGACCAGAACTTTGTGCCGGTGGTAGATGACCGCAACGTCTTTATCGGCATGGTACGCCGTACCGTCCTGCTGAAAGAAATGTACGGCAAATATGTCGGACTGCCGCCCCGGAAGCATACCCGGGACGCAACGTCCCGTCAGGGTTCCCCTTCCTCCAACTGACAGTTTCACTCCCGTTTTTCCCCAGCAGCGCGATGCCGCAAGGCATCGCGTTTTTGTTTGCAGACAAAAAAACACCGCATGGCGGTAAACCATGCGGTGTTCGATACAGTTTGGAAACTGAATTACTTCAGCTCGACCTTGGCGCCGACTTCTTCCAGCTTCTTCTGGATCTCTTCGGCATCGGCCTTGGAAGCCTGCTCCTTCAGCTTGGCATCGGGAGTCTCGACGAGCTTCTTGGCCTCCATCAGGGAAGCACCGGTCAGCTCCTTGACGGTCTTGATGACCTGCATCTTGTTGGCGCCGACGTCCTTCAGGATGACGTCGAACTCGGTCTTCTCTTCCTCAGCGGGAGCGGCAGCAGCGCCGGCGGCAGCGGGAGCGGCAGCGGCAACAGCGGAAACGCCGAACTCCTCGCAGATGGTGTCAACGAGCTCTTTGAGCTCCAGAACAGTCATAGTCTTGACAGACTCGACAATGGCAGTGATCTTCTCAGAAGCCATGGTAGTTACCTCCATTTAATTTTGAAATAATTCAAGCGACGCACAGGTTTAACGAGTACTGCGTCGAAGTGCTCATGCAGCCGGATCTACAATCAGGCAGCGGGTTCCTCCTGCTTGTCGGCAACAGCCTGCAGGGCCACAGCCAGACCGCCGATGATCCCGTTGAGGGAGCCGGCCAGCATGGAGAGCAGACCCTCGCGGTTGGGCATGGTGGACAGGCTCTTGACACCGGCGGCGTCCATGACCTGACCATCGCAGAAGCCGCCTTTGACGACGAAGCGCTTGGACTTGTCGGCGTCGGCGAACTTGCACAGGATGCGAGCGGCAGCAGCCGGGTCCTCGGGGGACAGGGCAATGGCGGTATCACCCTTGAAGTACTCGGTCAGACCCTCGTACTGGGTGCCCTTGACGGCGAGACGCAGCATGGTGTTCTTGACGACCATGTAGTGCACGCCGGCCTCACGCAGTTCCTTGCGCAGCTTGGTGTCGTCGGCCACGCTGATGCCGTTGTACGCGACAACCACACCGGCCAGAGAAGAAGCGATCTCCTCGTTCAGGGCCTTGACAAGAGCCTTCTTGGATTCCAGAATCTTTGCACTGGGCATTTGAATTTCACCTCATTCCACTTACAGTTTGGTAACGGTAAGCGGCTTTTCGTGTAAATAAGAAAAGCCCCTTTCCCGTCGCCGGGAAAAGGGCTTGAAAGCACAGCAATCAAACGCACGTTTCTCGGCAGGTGGGGAAACTTCCCCTTATGCCTTGCGGCACCTGCTGTCTTAAAAACAGCTTAAATAGTATAGCACATAAACGTGCGTTTGTCAAGCACTTTTGGAGTTCAGCCTGCGCTGAGATCAGACACCGTACTTGCTGGTAGCAACGCGAACGCCGGGGCCCATGGTGGTGGCCACGGTAGCGCTCTTGAAGTACTGGCCCTTGGCCGCAGCGGGCTTCGCCTTGGCGATGGCATCCAGAACGGTGTCCAGGTTGGTCATGAGCTTCTCGGCGCCGAAAGAGGCCTTGCCGATGGGCACATGGATGATGTTCTGCTTGTCCAGGCGGTACTCGATCTTACCGGCCTTGGCATCGGTAACAGCCTTGCCAACGTCGGGGGTCACGGTGCCGGCCTTGGGGTTGGGCATCAGACCACGGGGGCCAAGGATTTTACCCAGACGGCCAACGCGGCCCATCATGTCAGGGGTGGTGACCAGGACGTCGAAGTCCAGGTAGCCGCCCTGAATCTTGGCGATCAGATCGTCGTCGCCGACCTCCTGCGCACCGGCAGCCTCGGCAGCCTTGGCAGCGTCGCCCTTGGCGATGGCGATGACGCGGACGTTCTTGCCGGTACCGTTGGGCAGAACAACGGCGCCACGGACCTGCTGGTCGGCGTGACGGCTGTCAACGCCCAGACGGACGTGCAGCTCGACGGTCTCGTCGAACTTGGCGGTCGCGGTCTTGCAGCAGAGCTCCAGGGCCTCGGCCGGATCATAAGTCTTGCTGCTCTCGATCAGTTTGGCAGCATCGGTATATTTCTTGCCGTGTTTCATTGCTTATTCCCCTCCTGTTCAACCCTCAACGGTAACGCCCATGCTGCGGGCGGTGCCCTTGATCATGCTGACGGCAGCCTCCAGGGAGGCGGCGTTCAGGTCGGGCATCTTGGTCTTGGCGATCTCCTCGGCCTGGGCCAGAGTGATGGAGCCGACCTTGTTCTTGTTCGGCACGCCGGAAGCAGTGTCGATGCCGGCGGCCTTCTTGATCAGCACGGGCGCCGGGGGGGTCTTGGTAATGAAGCTGAAGGAGCGGTCAGCGTAGACGGTGATCACAACGGGGATGATCATGCCCATCTGGTTCTTGGTACGCTCGTTGAACTCCTTGGTGAAGGACATGATGTTGACGCCCTTCTGGCCCAGAGCAGGACCAACGGGGGGAGCCGGAGTCGCTTTGCCGGCGGGAATTTGCAGCTTGATGTAGCCAGTGATTTTCTGTGCCATGATACTTGCACCTCCAAATTTTGTGGTGAGTTGCGGCCCGCGGTGCAGGCCTCCCACGGGTGTACGACGGCCGCACACCCTATAAAAACCGTACCCCGGGAACAGGCCCGTTCGCGGTTCTTACCGGAAATTGCTGGGTTCTGGGCAGAATGCTCAGAACAGTTTGACCTGATGCAGCTCCAGTTCTGCGGGCAGCTCGCGGCCAAACATGGTAATTTTTACGCGCACCTTGCGCGCGGGGATGTCGATTTCTTCCACCGTACCGACGGAACCTTCCATCGGACCGGCAGTAATTTCGACCGTGTCGCCGACTTTGTAGTCGACCTGCAGTTCTGCTGTGGTCTCCACACCCATCTTGGCGACCTCTGCCTCGGTCAGGGGCTCGGGCTTGGACTCCGGGCCGACAAACCCCGTACAGCCGCGCGTGTTGCGCACGATGTACCAGGTGTTGTCATTCATGACCATCTTGACAAAGACATAGCCGGGATAGAGTTTGCGCTGGACTTCTTTTTCGCCGGTTTTGTCCAGCACTTCCTCGACCACAGTCTCGGTGGGAACCTTTACGTCGCAGATCAGGTCCTGCAGACGACGGTTTTCCACCATCGTCATCAGGTCCTGGGCGACCTTGTTCTCGTAGCCGGAATAGGTATGCACCACATACCAGTTTGCTTGTTCAGCCATAGGTCATTGCCTCCGCTCAAGCGTTCAGGCGCCGACCACAAGGTGGATCGCGCCGCCGAAGATAAGGTCCAGCACAATGAGGACCACCGCTGCGATCAGCACCACCGCGATGACCGTGATGGTGTTGGTCTTGACGTCCTTCTTGCTGGGCCAGACGACCTTTTTCAGCTCGCTCTTGGTATCTTTGAAATACTTGGCGATGCCCTTGAAAAAGTTCTTGACCTTGCCAAAAAACGAGGTCTTTTTCTTTTTGTCGCTTTGAGCCTGGGCTGCGTTGTTCGCAGCTTTCTTGTCCGCCATCTCTAAGCTCCTATCCTCACTTGGTTTCGCGGTGAAGGGTATGCTTTTTGCAGAAACGGCAATACTTCTTCATCTC
>CAJFFY010000021.1 GCA_904374465.1 uncultured Subdoligranulum sp. | reverse complement strand
CTACCTGGTCAACACCGGCTGGAACGGCACCGGCAAGCGCATCTCCATCAAGGATACCCGCGGCATCATCGACGCCATCCTGGACGGCTCCATCAAGACTGCGCCCACCAAGACCATCCCCTACTTCAACTTTGAAGTGCCCACCGAGCTGCCCGGTGTCGACCCGAAGATCCTCGATCCTCGCGACACCTACGCCGATGCCGCCCAGTGGGATGAGAAGGCCAAGGATCTGGCTTCCCGCTTCCAGAAGAACTTCGTCAAGTACGAGAGCAACGAGGCCGGCAAGGCCCTGGTTGCCGCCGGTCCCCAGCTGTAATCCGCTGCGCACCGTCGCCTGACGATATACATCAACCAAAAAACCACCCCTGCAGCCGTCTGGCCGCGGGGGCGGTTTTTATGGTTCGGTTTCCAGCGGCTCCAGCAGATGGTGCTCGGCCACGGTGGGGCCGTCCAGCCGCCGCTCCTTGCCGTCGGCAAACCGGATGGTCAGGAAACGTCCGGTCACATCGGTCACGGTGCCGGGACCGAAGACGGCGTGCCGTACCGGGGCGCCCACCCAGGCCAGGGCGGCCAGTGCCACCGGCGGACGCTGACTGCCCAGGGCAGCGGGCATGGGGGCAAAGGGGGCAGGCGGTTTACCGTGCAGCCGGGCGTATTCCTCGGCCTGACGCTGGCGGGCTTGTCGCGCATCGGGCAGGTTGAACAGCACCTCCTGGGTGAAGGCGGAGGGCATGGCCGGACAGTCGAACAGCACCAGCCGCCGCTTGGCCCGGGTCATGGCCACGTAGTACAGCCGGCGGTCCTCCTCGTACTGGCGGGTATCCTCCGGCGTGCGGCAGCACAGTTCCGGCTGGGCGGGCAGGATGCCGTCAAAGACGTCCAGCAGCACCACACTGTCGTACTCCAACCCTTTGCTGGAATGGATGGTGGACAGGGTCAGCGGGGCGTCGGGCGGGTCCTGGTGGTCGGCCAGCAGGGTGCGCAGCTCCTCCAGCCGCTGCAGCAGCCGGGCGGGGGAGGGCTCCTGCTCGCCCAGCAACCCCAGAATGGACAGCTTGCCGCTGTCCATTTTTTTCTGTTCCAGATAGGCGCCGTAGCCCACCTCGTCCCGCAGCAGGTCGATGGCTTCGGTGGCCGTGCGGCGGGGCAGATGCTGCAGCGCCGTCCAGGCATCGGCCAGCCCTTCCCGCACCCGGCGGCTCAGGGTGGGATCCTGCAGCAGCGTCTCCACCAGGGGCAGGCCGGAGCGGCGGCTCTGGGCGCAGGCATACAGCGCCTGCCGCTTGGCAATGGGCAGGCCGAATTTATAGTACAGCCGCAGGAATCCATCGCTGTCCAGAGGGTGTTCGGCCAGCCGGAAAAAGTCCGTCACATCCTGGACGATCTTGTCGGTAAAAAAGGTCAGATCGCTTTTGCGGAAGCGGTAGGGCAGGCCGCTCCGCTCGCACAGGTCGATGAGGGGCAGGGCGCTTTCGTTGTTGCGGAAAAGTACCGTCAGCCGCTCCCCGGCCTGCACCCGCTGGGACAGCCAGTCCACCTGGTCCTCCCGGCGGGCGATCCGCACCACTTCCAGCGGCCCCTGGTCCCCGCAGGTGGGGCGCATCTTCTTGGGACGGCGGTAGCGGTTGCGGGCCACAAAGCGGTTGGCCGCGTCCACAATCTCGCTGCCCGAACGGTAGTTCTGTTCCATCAGCAGTACCCGGGCACCGGGCCAGACCTTCTCAAATTCCATCAGGGCCTGGGGATAGGCAGCCCGGAAGCCGTAGATGCTCTGGTCCTCGTCCCCCACCATAAAGAGGTTGCGGGACTTCTGGGCCAGCAGCCGGATGATTTCGTGCTGGATCTTGGAGGTGTCCTGGGACTCGTCCACACAGAAATAGCGGTACCGGTCCTGGAAGTGAGCCAGCACCGTCGGCACCGCCCGCAGAATCTGCAGCGCAAAGACCATCTGGTCGTCATAGTCCATCCAGCCCCGGCGCTTGAGCTCCTCCTGATACCGGCGGTAGAGCTGGGGCAGGTCGGGCAGATCGGTCTCCAGGGCGGCGATGCCCTCCTCGTCCAGGGCCATATTCTTGATGTAGGTCAGGGCGGTGCGCAGCTCCTTGAGGGTGCTCTCGGTGGGGTAGTCGTCGCTGACGTGCTGGTAAATCTGGATCAGCAGCCGGGTCAGGTCCGCCTCGGCGGTGATCAGCTGGGGCTGCTGGCGGTTGTAGCGGCGGCTGTAGTACTGCAGCACCACCGCCGACAGCCCGTTGATGGTGCGGAAGGTCATCTGCCTGGCCAGTGCCTCCCCGAACCGGGTGGCAAAGCGGCTGCGCATCTCGTGGGTGGCGGCCACCGTGTAGGTCATGGTCAGGATCTGCCCCGGGGCAATGCCCCGGCAGTTGACCATATAGCCCAGCCGGGTCACCAGCACGGTGGTCTTGCCGCTGCCCGGCACCGCCAGCAACAGCACCGGCCCGTCCACGGCGGTCACGGCGGTTCGCTGCTGGTCGTTGAAGGTGTCCAGATACTGCGCGGCAAATTGTTGTTCGTCCAACGGGAACCTCCTTTCCGGGGTTATCCGGCATCACAGTGCATACAATACGGTAGAACGGCGGTTCAGCGCTTCAGCACAAAGCAGGGCAGGGGGGCGGTGCTGGCCCAGTTGGCAAATTCGCACACCAGCACGGTGTAGCGGGTCAGGGGCAGGGCACGGAAAAAGTCCAGGGCTGCCTGCTTTTCCCCGTCGCCGATGACCTGCCCGCTGTAGAGCACTGCCGCCAGCACACCCCGGGGTTTCAGGGCGGTGAGGGCGGCCTGCAGAGCGGGAATGCTGCCCGCGGCGGTGGAGTGCACCCCGTGGTCGGCGCCGGGCAGCCACCCGAAGTTGAACAGCACACAGTCGGCGGTGCCAGGGGCAGCCACCTCCCCCAGGCGGGCGTGATCCTGCAGGATGGCCCGGCCGATGCCGTCCAGCCCGGCGGCGGCCAGACGGGCGTTGGTGGCCTGCACGGCGGCGGGCTGGATGTCCAGCCCCAGCACCCGGCCGGAAGGCCCGGCCAGACGGCACAAAAATTCCGTGTCGTGGCCGTTGCCGCAGGTGGCATCCAGGTAAAAGCCCCCCGGGGCCAGGTGGGTGGTCAGAAATTCGTGGCAGAGCTGCACCGCCGAAAGGTCGGGCATCCGCCGGCGCACCAGCCGGTCCCCGGCAGGGACAAAACCGAACTTGGCGGCCAGGGCCCGGGCAGCCTCGTCACCGGGCAGCGGGACGGTGAAGCGGGATTCCCGTTTGGGGTCCAGGCCGCCCTGCCGGCGCAGCACCTCCTTGACCAGGTAGCTGCCGTAGCCGCGGCGCCGCCAGACGGGGTCAATCTCCACCCAGAGGGCGTCGCCCTCCAGCCGGGCGGTGCCAATGGCCGTGTGTTCCTTGTACAGCGTAAACAGATTGTCCCGGCAACGGATCTCCATGTGGCAAAACACCCCTTTCTTTCAAAAGGATACAAGCCGGCCGGGCGGTTGTCAAGTGGTTGCAAAAATGATAAAATGTGTGAAAAGACCCTCCGAAAACGGCCAAATGGGGCGGGTTTTCACATACTTTTCACCCACAAGTGAAACCTATTTCACAATTGACGACTATACTCATAACCAGAGAAGGCAAAAAGACCCCCTCTCAAAAGAAAGCGGAAAGGAAGGACCCGTATGAGCAACGAATTTGATTACTCCGGCCTTTACAATCATACAACGGGCGAGGGTTCCCCCCAGGACAAATCCCCGGCAGAACAACCCCAAACCGAAACCACCCAGAACAGCTACCCCAACGTGGGAAGCAGCGGCATGAACACCGCCAACACCGCCAGAACCGATTACTCCTCGGCCTCCGGTGAGACGGGCAGCGGTGCCCCGGCCTCCAACGGATACACCAGCAGTTTCAGCGGCGGCAACAGCGGCAACGGCGGCAACGGTGGTTACAACGGCTACAGCTACGCCAGCGCACCCCAGCAGCCGCCCCACAAACCCAAGAAAAACCACCGTGTCCTGCTGCGGGTGCTGGCCTGTGTGGGCGTGGTGGCCTTGGGCTTTGGCGGCGGCCTGGGCGGCGCCGTGGTCGCCAGCCGCACCGGCCTGACCGGCAACCAGGTGGTGGTCCAGCAGATCCAGCGGGATACCGCGTCGGACGCCACCAATGCCAACAGCACCGACGGCACCGCCATGAGTGTCCAGCAGATCGCATCGGTGGTTTCGCCCAGCGTGGTGGCCATCACCACCGAGCAGATGAGCGGCTCCCAGACCTGGTTCGGCGGCTACTATGTGCAGAGCGGCGCCGGTTCCGGCGTCATCATCAGCCAGGATGGCTACATCCTGACCTGCGCCCATGTGGTCAGCGGCGCCACCAGCATCAAGGTACAGCTGGACAGCGGCGATACCTATGACGCCACCATCGTGGGCTCCGACTCCACCTCCGACATCGCGGTCATCAAGATCGAGGCCACCGGCCTGACCCCGGCGGTCATCGGCGACAGTGACGCGCTGGCCGTGGGCGAAACCGTGGTGGCGGTGGGCAACCCGCTGGGTACCCTCTCCAACAGTGTCACCGACGGCATCATCAGCGCCCTGAACCGTGAAGTCACCGTGGAGGACAATGATATGACCCTGATGCAGACCAGTGCCTCCATCAGCCCGGGCAACTCGGGCGGCGGCCTCTTCAACGCCAACGGGGAACTCATCGGCATTGTCAATGCCAAGAGCAGCTACTCCGAGGCGGAGGGCATCGGCTTTGCCATCCCCATCAACTCGGCCATGAGCATTGCCCAGGAACTGATCCAGAACGGCTCGGTGGCCCGCCCGGCCCTGGGTGTCAAGATCTATGATGTGAAGGATGCCGCTACGGCCCAGCAGCTGGGTGTCAGCAACACCGGCGTCTACGTGGTGGAGCTTACCGCAGGCGGCGGTGCCGAAGCCGCCGGCGTGCAGGTGGGTGACCGGATCATCGCCGTGGACGACACGGCGGTCTCTTCCACCAACGACATCAAGAGCTACCTGAAGGATAAGAACGTGGGCGATACCGTCAACCTGCAGGTGGAGCGGGACGGCAAGGTGCAGACCCTGGCCGTGACGCTGGGCAGCAGTGCCTCCTGATCGGTTCTGATTAAAACGTAAAAACCCCCGCCGGGATTTTCCCGGCGGGGGTTTTCTTTATGGGACGGGCAACTCAGAACCCGTGTTTTTCCAGCAATTTACGGCCCATCAGCACGCCCATCACCGAGGCCATCATCAGGCCGCGGGTCCAGCCGGAGGAATCTCCCAGGCAGTGCAGGCCCTCGATGTTGGTTTCCAGGTCGGTGTCCATCTTGACCTTGTTGGAGTAGAACTTCAGTTCCGGGCTGTACAGCAGCGTTTCGGGGCTGGCAAAGCCGGGCACCACATGGTCCACCATCTTGATGAACTCGATGATGTTCACCATGGCGCGGTAGGGCATGGCGGCGGTGATATCGCCGGCCACGGCGTCCTTCAGGGTGGGGCGCAGGTTGGCCCGGGCCAGTTCCTTGGCCCAGGTGCGCTTGCCGTCCAGGATGTCACCGTACCGCTGTACCAGAATGTGCCCGGCGCCCAGCATGTTGGTCAGCTCGCCCACCTTCTGGGCGTAGGCGATGGGCTGGTTGAAGGGCTCGGTGAAGTTGTGGCTGACCAGAATGGCCAGGTTGGTGTTGTCGCTCTTTTTCTCCTTGAAGCTGTGGCCGTTGACCACCGCCAGGTCGTTGTCGTAGTTTTCCTGGGCCACAAAGCCGCCGGGGTTCTGGCAGAAGGTGCGCACCTTGTTGCGCCAGGGGGCCGGGTAGCCGATGAGTTTGCCCTCGTACAGCACCTTGTTGATGGTCTCCATCACTTCGTTGCGGCATTCCACCCGCACACCGATGTCCACCGTGCCGGGCTTGTGGGCAATGTTGTGCTCGGCACAGAGTTTCTCCAGCCAGTCGGCGCCCCGGCGCCCGGTGGCGATGACCACCTGCTTGCCGTACACATCCAGGGTGCCGGCCTTCTCCCGCAGGCGTACCCCCTTGCAGACCGAGCCCTCCAGCAGGATGTTCTCGCACTCGGTCTCAAAGCGCATCTCCACGCCGGCGTCCAGCAGGTAGTTCTGGATGTTCAGGTAGAGCTGCTGGGCCTTCTCGGTGCCCAGATGCCGGATGGGGCAGTCCACCAGCTGCAAACCGGCCTGGATGGCCCGCTTGCGGATGTCTTTGATCTCCTGCCCCGTGTAGATGCCCTCCACCTTGGGGTCGGCGCCGAATTCCAGGTAGATTTTGTCGGTGTAGTCAATGAGGTCCTGGGCAAAATCCTCACCGATCAGGTCGGGCAGTTCGCCGCCCACCTGGTAGGAAAGGGACAGCTTGCCGTCCGAGAAAGCCCCCGCGCCGGAAAAGCCGGTGGTGATGGCACAGGTGGGCTTGCAGTTGACGCAGACGCCGGTCTTGTCCTTGGGGCAATGGCGTTTTTCCACCGGTTTGCCCTTTTCCACCAGCAGGATCTTGTGGGGCTGGCTGCTTTTGCGCAGCAGTTCCAGGGCGGTGAAAATGCCGGCAGGGCCGGCGCCTACGATGACCAGGTCATACATGAATGGGATACTCCTTGTCTTGGGTTGGTTTCGATGGGGTCACTGGGGGGCGTCGGGGTCGTCGGGCACTTCGGTGCTCTCGGCATTGTAGACGATACCCTCGTGGTCGGCGTTCAGGGCGGCGGCCTCGGCGGCATCCTCGGCGTCCATCATCTCGCCCAGGGCGTTCAGGGCCGCGGTTTCGGCGGCGTCGGCCATCCGGTCCAGGGCGCGCAGTTCCATGGCGGCGTAGACCACGCAGCCCAGGTTGATGACGCCTTCCACAATGAGCAGCACGCCACACAGCATCACCACGCTGACCGCCGCCCCGAAGGGATCCGCCAGCAACAGTACGCCCAGGGCGATGGACAGCAGGCTCAAAAGCAGAAGCAGCCACCACTTTTCGCCCCGGCGGCGGGCCAGGTCGATGGCGGTGCCGATGCGGCCGCACCCGTCAATGAGGATGAACAGCCCGAACACCACCGGCAAAAAGCTGGCCACCACCTGGGGTTGGGCCAGGGTAAACACACCCAGCCCGGCGGTGATGACGCCGGCCACCAGCAGGAAGGGGGCGGCAAACCCGCTGCCCCGGATGCGGGCGTACTGGATCAGGCACAGGACGCCGGTGCACAGCACCACGGCGCCGAAGGCGTAGCAGATCCACAAAAGGCTGGCCTGGGGCATGACAAGCAACAGCACCCCCAGCACGATGAAGAGGAGGCTGAGCAACAGCATCCCGTTTTTGACGTAGCGCAGCATAGGCGCACGCTCCTTCCGGTTTGGTTTATGCGGCGGCGGTGGTCCGGTCCGCCATAGGTTGGATCACGGTGCGGTAGCAGTGGGCCAGAAACAGGCTGCACATGAGCAGCGAGGCCACCTCGGCGATGGGGAAGGCCCACCAGATGGTGTTGACGTTGCCGCTCAGGCTCAGCAGCCAGGCGGCGGGCACCAGCACAAAGAGCTGCCGCACCAGCGATACCAGCAGCGCCATCACGCCGCGGCCCAGGGCCTGGAATACCGCCGAAGCCACAATGTTGAACCCGGCGATGATGAAGTGGATGGAGATGATGCGCAGGGCCACCTCGCCCAGGGTCAGCATGTCGGGTCCCGCGTTGAAGATGCTCAGCAGCACACCGGGGCAGAGCTGCGCGGCAGCGAAGCCCAGCAGCATGATGGCCACGGCGGCCACCACCGCCATCCGCACAACCCGTGTGATGCGCTCCGGTTTGCGGGCGCCGTAGTTGTAGGCGATGATGGGCACCATGCCGTTGTTCAGCCCGATGAGCGGCATGACGATGAAGCTCTGCATCTTGAAGTAGACGCCGAACACCGCCACGGCGGTGCTGGAAAAGGCGATGAGGATGCGGTTCATGCAGAAAGTCATGACGCTGCCCACCGATGTCATGGCGATGGAGGGAATGCCCACCTGGTAGATCCGCCGGATGGTGCGCGCCTGGGGGCGGAAATCCCCCGGGCAAAACTGCAGGTCATGGTTGTGGCGCAGGTTGAGGTAAAGCCCCGTAAAGGCACCCAGGAACTGCCCGGCCACGGTGGCCGCGGCGGCGCCGGCTGCCTCCATGCGGGGAAAGCCGAACAGGCCGAAGATCAGGATGGGGTCCATGACAATGTTGGTCAGGGCGCCCACCAGCTGGGTGACCATGGCATAGTGGGAGCGCCCCGTGGCGCTGAGCAGTTTTTCCACCATGCACTGGATCATGCAGCCCAGGCTGAACAGGCAGCACACCGACAGATAATCCACCCCGTACCGGCGGATGGCCGGGTCCTCGGTCTGGGAGTTCATGAAGGCAGTTACCCCCACCAGCCCGAAGACCAGGAAGGCCACAAAGGTGCACAGCGCCAGCAGCAGACCGTTGGCGGCGGCGCGGTTGGCCTCGGCGCGGTTGCCCTCGCCCAGGGATTTGGACACATAGGCATTGACACCCACGCCGGTACCCACCGCGAAGGCGATCATCAGGTTCTGGATGGGGAAGGCCAGCGACACGGCGGACAGTGCTGCCTCGCTGATGTAGGACACAAAGATGCTGTCCACCACATTGTACAGTGCCTGGAACAGCATCGAGACCATCATCGGGATGGCCAGCGAGAAGAGCAGCGGCCCCATGGGCGCGGTGCCCATCCGGCTGGCGGACTGGTCGTGTTTCATGCCTGGTGCTTCGCCTCCATGGCCCGGGCGGCATCCACGATCAGGTCGGCACAGCTGTCCAGCCCCAATGCGGCATTCAGGCAAAGGTCGTAGTTCTTGGCCTCACCCCAGCGGTTTTCGGTGTAGTAGTTGTAGTAGCTGGCACGGGCACGGTCGTGCTTGGCCAGTTGCACTTCCCACTGGCGGTCGGCCAGTTCCTTGGCGCCGGGGCGGGCCTTGGCCCGGGCGATGCGTTCCTCCAGCGGGGCGTAGATGAAGACGCTGAGCACATTGGGCCGTTCCCGCAGCACATAGTCGCCGCAGCGGCCCAGGATTACGCAGGACCCCTCGGCGGCCAGCTCCTTGATGACGTTGCTCTGCAAAATGTACACCTGGTCGGCCAGGGGCATGGTGTTGCCCATCATGTACAGGCTGTAGATCAGGCTGCCGCTGCGCTGGTTCTCGCTGGCGGCGATGGCCTCCTCGGTCAGACCGCTCTTTTTGGCGGCCCGGGTGATCAGCTCCTTGTTGTACAGGGGAATGCCCATCTTGTCCGCCACGGCCTGGGCAATCTCGCTGCCGCCCGAAGCAAATTCACGCGCAATGGTAATGACGATCGGTTCCATACAAAGATACACCTCACATTCAAAACGTTACAATTTGCACAAAAATGCATGGGAATCTACTTCTAGTATAGCCGGAATTTTCACAAAGCGCAAGAAAAAATCCCCCGTTTTTTTCCGCCAAAAGGCCGCAAAAAGGCGGCCGCTCCGCCGGGGAACGGCCGTCTGGAAAATACTGGGTTGTGCCTTATTCGTACAGGGGGAACCGGGCGGAAAGCTCGGCCACACGGGCGGCGATATCGTCCTTCTTGGCCTCGAAATCAAAGATGCAGTCGGCGATGCAATCGGCGATGATCTTCATTTCGGCGGGGCCCATGCCGCGGGTGGTCACGGCGGGGGTACCCACCCGCACGCCGCTGGTCACAAAGGGGCTGCGCTTCTCGCCGGGAACGGTGTTCTTGTTGGCGGTGATGTGCACCTCGTCCAGGTTGTGCTCCAGCTCCTTGCCGGTGCAGTCCTCGTCGGTCAGGTCGATGAGCAGCAGGTGGTTGTCGGTGCCGCCCGACACCAGCTTGACGCCCCGGGCGGTCAGCTCGTCGGCCAGGGCGGCGGCGTTCTCCACAATCTTGCGGGCGTACTCTTTAAAGGAAGGCTGCAGCGCCTCGCCGAAGCAGACCGCCTTGGCGGCGATGATGTGCTCCAGTGGGCCGCCCTGGGTGCCCGGGAAGATGGCAGAGTTGATCCGTTTGATCAGGTATTCGTTGTTGGTCAGGATCAGGCCGCCCCGGGGACCGCGCAGCGTCTTGTGGGTGGTGGTGGTCACCACATCGGCGTAGGGCACGGGATTCTGGTGCACGCCGCCCGCCACCAGGCCGGCAATGTGGGCCATATCCACCATGAGCATGGCACCATAGCCGTGGGCAATTTCGGCCAGCTTTTCAAAGTCGATGGCGCGGGGGTAGGCCGAAGCACCGGCCACCAGCAGCTTGGGACGGACCTTGGCCACCTGCTTGGCCAGGGCGGCGTAGTCGATGCGGCCGTCCTCGCCCACACCGTAGGAGACGAAGTGGTAGTTTTTGCCGCTCATGTTCACGGGGGAGCCGTGGGTCAGGTGACCGCCCTGGGAAAGGTCCATGCCCATGACGGTGTCGCCCACGTCCAGCAGCGCGAAGTAGACGGCCAGGTTGGCCTGGGCGCCGGAATGGGGCTGCACGTTGGCGTATTTGGCGCCGAACAGTTTGCAGGCGCGGTCAATGGCGATCTGCTCCACCTCGTCCACGAACTGGCAGCCGCCGTAGTAGCGGTGGCCGGGGTAACCTTCCGCGTATTTGTTGGTCAGTACGCTGCCCATGGCCGCCATCACGGCGGGGGAGACGATGTTCTCGCTGGCAATCAGCTCGATGTTGGCGCGCTGACGTCCCAGCTCCCGCTGCATGGCGGCGCCCACCTCGGGGTCGGCGCTCTGCACAAAGCCAATGGTGTTCATCATGTCCTGATACATTTCCCTTTACCTCCCTAATGTCTCTCTATTCTATATGCAAAGGATCACAGGGTGCCTTTTGTGGAAAGTACCCCTTCGATCCGTGCATCGCTGCGTGTGGCGGCGTCCAGCGCCTTGGCAAAGGCCTTGAACATGGCCTCCAGCTTGTGGTGGTCGTTTTCGCCGTACAGGACCTTCAGGTGCAGGTTGATGGCCGCCGCATAGGAGATGGCGTAAAAGAACTCCCGGGCCATCTGGGTATCCATGCCGCCGCAGGCGGGGGTGTCGAACCGGGCGTCGTACACAAAGTAGGGCCGTCCGCCCAGGTCCACCGCACACAGGGCCAGCGTCTCGTCCATGGGCAGCAGGCAGCTGCCGTACCGCACCAGACCGGCCTTGTCGCCCAGGGCCTGGCGCAGGGCGGTGCCCAGCGCAATGCCGATGTCCTCGATGGTGTGGTGGCAGTCCACCTCCAGATCACCGTGGCAGTCCACCGCCAGGTCAAACAGACCGTGGCGGGCAAACCCGTCCAGCATGTGGTCAAAAAAACCGATGCCGGTGTGCAGGTCGGCCTTGCCGGTTCCGTCCAGATTCAGGGTCAGGGTGATCTGGGTTTCCCGCGTGGTGCGGGTCACCGTTGCTGTACGTGCCATACCTTGTGGCTCCTTTCCCGCCTTTTGGGCTGCAATATACCTAAAACTATACCATGCCCGCCGCGCAGCGTCAACGTGTACAGGCCGTCGTGACGGGAAAAAGCTGCAATAATTGTAAAATTTATTTACGAAATCGCAACACATTCTGTCCGCGTGCGCGCTACAATAAAAACAAAACAGGGAT
Organism: uncultured Subdoligranulum sp.; assembly: GCA_904374465.1. Lineage (GTDB taxonomy): Bacteria > Bacillota > Clostridia > Oscillospirales > Ruminococcaceae > Gemmiger. Next base: position 30,688 of record CAJFFY010000021.1, on the reverse strand, counting down.
TCTGTTTGGTCTTTTCTGAAAGGACAAACGCACTATGCCAAAGATCATCGGAATTGATTTGGGAACCACCAACAGCTGTGCCGCCGTCATCGAGGGTGGCAAGCCGGTGGTCATTCCCAATGCCGAAGGACAGCGCACCACACCGTCGGTGGTGGCGTTCACCAAGGCGGGGGAACGGCTGGTGGGGGATGCCGCCAAGCGGCAGGCCGTCACCAACGCCCCGCGCACCATCAGCAGCATCAAGCGGCAGATGGGCAGTGACGCCCGCATTCCCATCGACGGCAAAAGCTATGCCCCGCAGCAGATCAGTGCCCTGATCCTGCAAAAGATCAAGGCCGATGCCGAAAGCTACCTGGGGGAGCCGGTCACCGAGGCGGTCATCACGGTGCCGGCTTACTTCAACGACGCCCAGCGTCAGGCCACCAAGGATGCCGGCCGCATCGCCGGGCTGGACGTCAAGCGGATCATCAACGAGCCCACCGCCGCGGCGCTGGCCTACGGGCTGGACAACGGCCGGGCCCAGACCGTCATGGTCTACGACCTGGGGGGCGGTACCTTTGATGTGTCGCTGATCCAGATCGGGGACGGCATCGTCCAGGTGCTGGCCACCTGCGGCGACAACTACCTGGGCGGCGACGATTTCGACGCCAGCATCGTGGACTGGCTGGTGGAAAACTTCCGCGCCGAACACGGGGTGGACCTGACCGGCGATCGTGTGGCCATGCAGCGTCTGCGGGAGGAAGCCGAAAAGGCGAAAAAGGAGCTTTCCGCCGCCACCCAGACCGAAATCAACCTGCCTTTCCTCACGGTGGGACCCCAGGGACCGGTGCATCTGCAGTCCACCCTGACCCGGGCCAAATTCGAGGAACTGTCCGCCGACCTGGTGGAGCGCACGGCCCTGCCGGTGCGCAACGCCCTCAGCGACGCACACCTCACGGCCAGCGACCTGGACCAGGTGCTGCTGGTGGGCGGTTCCACCCGCATTCCCGCCGTGCAGGCCAAGGTGCGGCGGATGGTGGGGCTGGAGCCCTCCCGGGCGCTGAACCCCGACGAGTGTGTGGCCCTGGGCGCCGCCGTGCAGGCGGGCCGCCTGGGCGGCCAGGCGCTGGCCGGGGCCGGGCAGGAACTGCTGCTCATGGATGTGACCCCGCTGACCCTCTCCATCGAGACGCTGGGCGGGGTTGCCACCCATCTCATCGAGCGCAACGCCACCATCCCCACCCGGTTCAGCAAGGTGTTCACCACGGCGGCCCCCTTCCAGTCCACCGTGGAGATCAAGGTGCTGCAGGGGGAGCGGGAATTTGCCAAGGACAACAAGCTGCTGGGGACCTTCACCCTGCGGGGCATCAAGCGTGCCTGGGCCGGGGTGCCCAAGATCGAAGTGACCTTTGACATCGATGCCAACGGTATCGTCAAGGTCAGCGCCAAGGATCTGGACACCGGCAAACAGCAGGGCATCACCATCACCGGCTCCTCCAACCTCAGCGAGGAGGAAATCCAGCGGGCCATGCGGGACGCGGCCGTGTTTGCCGGCCAGGACCAGGAGCGCAAGGCCGCCCTGGAAGCCCTCAACGCCGCCGAAGCCTCCCTCTACCGGGTGAATACCGCCCTGGGCAGCAAGGCGGGCAAGGCGCTGGACCGGGAAACCAAAAACAAGATCAAGGAGGCCCAGCGCGCCCTGGAAAAGCTCATCCGCCACAAAAAGGCGGAAAAACTCACCCCGGCGGATGTGCAGGCCATCCAGGCGGCGCGGGAAGCGCTGGCCGATGTGGCCACCCCGTTGGTCAACCAGTGGGAGAGCGAGCAGACACAACAGACGAAATAGAGGGGGAGATCGCCGCGGTGCGGCGGTTTCCCTGTGGTTACGGCCCGGAACTCTTGTGGAGTTCCGGGCCCTTGTGGTATAATGGTCCTGCATTTTACCCAAAAAAGAGGCGAATGGAATGGTAAAAACGGCCCGCTATGCGTTTGCCCGCTCGCTGCCGGTCCTGGCCGGGTATCTGGTGCTGGGCCTGGGGTTCGGCGTGCTGCTGGCCTCCAAGGGCTATGGCCTGGGGTGGGCTGTGGTCATGAGTACGCTGATTTACGCCGGCAGTATGCAGTACCTGGCGGTGGATCTGCTGGCAGGGGGCGCGTCGCTGGTGGCGGCGGCCCTGATGACCCTCACGGTCAATGCCCGGCATCTGTTTTATGGTGTTTCAATGGTGGAGCGTTACCGGGACGTTGGCCCCGCCAAACCCTATCTGGTTTTCGCCCTCACCGATGAAACCTACTCTTTGGTGTGCAGCGGCGATCCGCCCGCGGGGGTGGACCGCAAGGGCTATTTTTTGCTGGTGTCGCTGCTGGACCACCTGTACTGGATTGCGGGCAGCGCCCTGGGGGCCCTGCTGGGCGGCGCCTTACCCTTTGACAGTACCGGCATCGACTTTTCCATGACGGCGCTTTTTCTGGTGGTCATGACCGAGCAGTGGCGCACCAGCCGGGATCACCGCCCGGCCCTGGTGGGGCTGGGGGTATCGCTGGCCTGCCTGTGGGTGTTCGGGGCCTCGGATTTCCTGATCCCCGCCATGGTGGGCATCACGGCGGTGCTCACCCTGCTGCGCAGCCGTCTGCAAGAAACGGAGGTGTCCGCCCATGGCCGGGATTGACCTGCACGCCGCAGCCCTGGTGGCGGTCATCGCCGCCGTGACGATGGCGCTGCGGTTTCTGCCCTTCATCATTTTCGGCGGCGGGCGGCCCACACCCCGGTACATTATCTATCTGGCCCGGGTGCTGCCCTGCGCCATCATGGCCATGCTGGTGGTGTACTGCCTGCGAGGGGCCGACCCCCTGGGCCCCACCCACGCACTGCCGGAACTGTTGGCTGGTGCCGCCGTGGTGGGGCTGCAATGGTGGCGCCGGAATACCCTGCTCAGCATTGCCGCCGGCACCGTCTTTTATATGGTACTGGTTCAGCTGGTTTTTGTCTGAATCGTCAAAAGCGCCGCCCCGACCGGGGCGGCGCTTTCTTTGCTTACGGGCGGTCGCCCAGGGTGATGTAGGGCTGGGGCTTGCCCACATACTTGTAGGCGGGGCGGATGATGCGGTTGGCAAACTCCACTTCCTCCACCCGGTGGGCACACCAGCCGGGCACACGGGCAATGGCAAACAGCGGGGTGTACAGGTCCTCGCTGATGCCCAGCATCCGGTAGATCAGCCCGCTGAACAGGTCCACGTTGGCGCAGACCTTCTTGGGACCGTGCTTTTCCTCGGCAAAGACCTGGGGAGCCAGCCGCTCGATGCTGCACAGCATCTCGTACTCTTCGTCGTAGCCCTTTTCGTAGGCCATGCGGCGGGCATGGTTTTTCAGGATCTGGGCGCGGGGATCGCTGACGGTGTACACCGCGTGGCCCATGCCGTAGATCAGGCCGCTGCCGTCGCCGGCTTCCCGGCGGATGATCTTGCGCAGAAACTCCCGTACTTCATCGTCGTCGGAAGGATTCTCCACATTTTCCAGAATGTAATCCAGCTGGTGCATGACCTTCAGGTTGGCGCCGCCGTGCTTGGGTCCCTTCAGGGCGCCGATGGCCGCCGAGATGGCCGCGTAGGTGTCGGTGCCGGAGCTGGACAGCACCCGGCAGGTGAAGGTGGAGCAGTTGCCGCCGCCGTGGTCGGCATGGACCAGCAGGCAGAGGTCCAGCAGACGGGCTTCCTCGTGGGTGAATTTCTGGTCCGCCCGGTAGGTGCTCAGGATGTGCTCCGCCGTGCTCTGGCCCTCGGTGGGCAGGTGGAAGTACATGCTGGACCGGTCATACACCCGGCGTTTGATCTGGTAGGCGTTGACCATCATGGTGGGCAGCTCGGCAATGAGGTTGATGCTCTGCCGCAGGATGTTGGGCAGGCTGGAATCCTCGGCATGTTCGTCGTAGCTGTACATGGCCAGCACGCTGCGGGCCATCTTGTTCATCAGGTTGGGGGAAGGGGAATTGAGGATCATGTCATCCGCAAAGCCCCGGGGCAGTTCCCGGTGGTGTTCCAGCAGTTTGCAGAACTTGGCGTGCTGCTCCTGGTTGGGCAGCGAACCGAAAAGCAGCAGCCAGACCACTTCCTCAAACAAAAAGCGGTCGTGGTTGTCCGCCTCGGCGGCCAGGGTGTCAATGTCAATGCCGCGGTAGACCAGACGGCCGGGAATGGGCACGATGGTGCCGTCCGCCGTTTTGTCATAGCCGATGACGCTGGACACGTTGGTGATGCCGGCCAGCACACCGGTACCGTCCAGGTTGCGCAGGCCGCGCTTGACCCCCATCTGGTCGGCCAGCTTGGGGTCCAGGTGAGCATTGTGCTCCAGATACTCATGGCAAAGCAGTTCCAGTTCATCCGGCTCCAGGGCCGGAACGTCCGGGTAATACATCGGCGTACCCCTCTCGTTGTATATTTATTCGTCCGCTATGCATCCTCTTGCGGGAGCACTTTAGCGGACTGAATAGTTTAATTTTAGTATGAACCCCGCCATTCGTCAAGGATAACTTAAAACTTTGACAGATTAGCCAAGCAAACACTTTATTTTATTAAGTCGGTGGGCGTTTTACCCGGTTTTGTATAAAAAACCGCGTTGACAACCCCGGCTAAAGCGGGTATAGTGTAGTAAGAGTCCTGCAAAATGCCCCGCATACGGAAGGAAAAATTTTGCACGGATGCGGACGGAGCAGTGCATGGTTGCAGGGGAGGAAAGCAGGACGAATGGGTTCGAAACGTCGGATGTTGTATCTGGACATTCTGCGGGTATTGAGTTGTATAGGGGTGGTGGGAATTCACCTCAGCAGCAACGGCTGGGATGTCTTTCCCACGGCCAGCTGGCAGTGGCAGACCCTTTGTGCCTATAATACGGTGGGCACACTGGGCGTAGCCATCTTTTTCATGATCAGCGGTGCGCTGTATCTGGACACCTCCCACCCGGTGGGTGCAAAGCATATGCTGCGCAAAGCGCTCCACCTGACGGTGCTGTATTACGGTTGGCTGGTGCTGTACAATCTGAAGGAACTGCTGGCTCAGCGCCGGTCGCTGCAAATGGCCGATCTGCAGTATCTGGTGGACCAGGTGCTGCAGGGGGAAGGGGGCTTCCACCTCTGGTTTTTGCCCAGCATGGTGGGGCTGTATCTGATAACCCCGCTGCTGCGGCCGGCCTTTGCCAAAAAGCAAAACTGTGAGTATCTTCTGGCGGGGTATATCTTGGTGGTCCTGGTGCTGCCCCAATGGGTTTCCTTCTCACTGCCCGGCACGCAGACGCTGCAGACCATCGGCAGCAATTTCCTGTGGACCTTCCAGTCGCTGAATTATACCGGCTACTTTGTGCTGGGACACTACCTGCACAGCTGGCCGCCGGCCGCCCGGTGCCGGCATCCGCTGGCCTGGTCGGCGGGGGTCACCGTTGTGGCAATGGGCGCCACCGTCGCCCTCCGGGGCGGCTGCTCCCTGGCGGCAGGCTGCAATGTCTACCTGAACAACCCGTTGACCCTGGCGGACTTTATGGCCTGTGCGGGCCTTTGGGGTCTGGTGCAGCAGCTTTTCCCCAATGGACAGAGCGTGTGGCAAACACGGCTGGGCCTGCTGGCCAGGCTTAGCTTGGGCGTTTATCTGCTGCACCCGGCGGTGCTGGACCCGCTGAATGACTGGCTTCTTTCCTGGCGGATGGACTTTCCGCCGCTTACCACCCCCGTACAGGTGCTGCTGGTGGTGGCCCTGTGCACGGCCGTGACCGCAGTCTTGCGTAAAATCCCGGTGATTCGTTACCTTGTATCATAACAGCAACCGACGAAATGTTAGGAGTGATTGAACCGTGAAATTGCACCCCCATGGCATGTATCTGGTGGACGGCACCCTGCAGGCCGACGCCCCGGCGGGCGTCACCCAGGATGAGGCGCGCCGCGGCACCATTGCCTATTCCATTCTGGAAGCCCACAACACCAGCGGCGATATGGCCAACCTGCGCATGAAGTTTGATTCCATGACCAGCCACGACATCACCTATGTGGGCATCATCCAGACGGCGCGGGCTTCCGGCATGGAAAAATTCCCGCTGCCCTACGTCATGACCAACTGCCACAACAGCCTGTGCGCGGTGGGCGGCACCATCAATGAGGACGACCATCAGTTCGCCCTGTCCGCCGCCCACAAATACGGCGGCATCTATGTGCCGCCGAACATGGCGGTCATCCACAGCTACAACCGTGAGATGATGTCGGGCTGCGGCCGGATGATCCTGGGCTCCGACTCCCACACCCGGTACGGTGCCCTGGGCACCATGGCGGTGGGCGAAGGCGGCGGCGAGCTGGCCAAGCAGCTGGTGGGTCGTACCTATGATATGGCCTACCCCGGCGTGGTGGCCATCTATCTCACCGGCAAGCCCAACCCCGGCGTGGGTCCCCACGACGTGGCGCTGGCCCTGGTGGGTGCCACCTACGCCAACGGCTATGTGAAGAACAAGGTCATGGAGTTCATCGGCCCCGGCGTGGCCAACCTGTCGGCGGACTACCGCAACGGCATCGACGTCATGACCACCGAGACCACCTGCTGGTCCTCCATCTGGCAGACCGATGCAGTGACCGAGCAGTATTTTGTCCAGCATGGCCGCCCCGAAGCCTACAAGGAGCTGAAACCCGCCGCCGTGGCCTACTACGACGGTGTCATTGAACTGGATTTGTCCACCGTGGAGTGCATGATTGCCCTGCCCATGCATCCCAGCTATGCCTACCCCATCCGGGAACTGAAGGCCAACGCCCGGGAAATTCTGCAGGCGGCCCAGGAACAGGCCAACAAGCAGCTGGGCGGCAAGGTGCAGATGGATCTGGTCAGCAAGATCCGACCCGACGGCCGCATCTATGTGGAACAGGGCGTGGTGGCCGGCTGCTCCGGCGGTACCTACGAGAACATCTGCGCCGTGGCGGAGATTCTGCGCGGCAAGAACTGCGGCAACGGCGAATTCAAGTTCAGCGTCTACCCAGACAGCATGCCCACCTACCTGGAACTTGTCAAGAACGGTGCCGTGGCCGACATCGTCTCGGCGGGCGGCATCTTCCGGGAATGCTTCTGCGGCCCCTGCTTCGGTGCCGGCGATACCCCGGCCAACGGCGAGTTCTCCATCCGTCACACCACCCGCAACTTCCCCAACCGGGAAGGTTCCAAGCCCGGCGAAGGGCAGATCAGCGCGGTGGCCCTCATGGACGCCCGTTCCATCGCCGCCACGGCGGCCAACGGCGGCTACCTGACCGCCGCCAGTGAGGTCTGCGACACCGAGTACACCGCCCCCGAATACCACTTCGATCAGGGCGTCTACGACAAGCGGGTCTACAACGGCTGGGGCCATCCCGAACCGGACTACGCCCTCAAGTTTGGCCCCAACATCAAGGACTGGCCCGAACAGCCCGCCCTGAGCGAGGACCTGCTGGTCAAGATTGTCAGCTACATCACCGACCCCGTCACCACCACCGACGAGCTGATTCCCTCGGGCGAAACTTCCTCCTTCCGGTCCAACCCGCTGCGCCTGGCGGAGTTCACCCTCTCCCGCAAGGACCCGGCCTACGTGCCGAACGCCAAGGCCGTCCATGCCCTGGATGAGGCCCGCCGTGCCGGCAATCTGCCCGAGGAGGTGGCCGGCGTGTACGGGGCGCTGGAAAAGGCCGGATACCGGCCCGATGCCGCCACCACCAACATCGGATCGGTCATCTTTGCCAACAAGCCCGGCGACGGCTCCGCCCGGGAACAGGCGGCCAGCTGCCAGCGGGTGCTGGGCGGCGCGGCCAACTTTGCCTGCGAGTACGCCACCAAGCGGTACCGCTCCAACTGCATCAACTGGGGTATGCTGCCCTTCCTGACCGACACGCCCGACGTGCTGGCCAACGGCGACTACGTCTTCCTGCCCGGGGTGCGCAAAGCCCTGCTGGATGCAGCGGCAGAAATCCCCGCCGTGGCGGTGAAGCCGGACGGCAGCACCGTGGCCTTTACCGTGCGGCTGGGTGCCATGACCGACGCCGAGCGGCAGATCCTGGCGGACGGCTGCCTGATCAACTACTACAAGAATCACTGATGCCGCAAAGGCCCGCACCGTTTTGGTGCGGGCTTTTCCTTTTGTAAAATCCTGCATGGAACACCCCCGGCGGTGGCATATTCTAATGGTATATGGTATAATGGCGGCACAGCCCCCGGGCGGAACCCGGAGCAGAAAAACGGGAGGTGCGGTTATGAATACCCGCAAAAAAATATGGCTGACGGTGGCAATTTTTGCTGCCCTGGCGCTGCTGACCGGGCTGCCCGAGGTTGCCCGGGGGATCGCCGCACGGGGTGTGTGGGCTGTGAATTACGGCAGGGTGGGGTTTCCGCTGCTGCTGTTGCTGTGGGCCGGGGTCATGTACCGCCGGTCGTGACCGGACCTGTACCGGGTCCGTGAAAAAGGAGAACGTATTTTGAAGAAATGGTTGGACCGTGTACCCCGCACCACCGGGGATTTTCTCCGGCTGGCGCTGGGGGTAGCCATGATTTTTGGCGTGGTGTGGCAGCTGCCCACCCTGGCGGGCGGGCTGGGAAAATTTTTCAATATCCTGAGTCCCTTCGCCTGGGGCATTGTGCTGGCCTACGTGCTGGATATTCCCACACGCTTTTTTGCCGAAAAACTCTTCCACGGCAAGCGCGGTGTCGCTGTTGTATTGAGCTACATCCTGTTGTTCGGGGTGGTGGGGCTGCTGCTGGCCCTGGTGGTGCCTCAGCTGGTGGACAGCATCAGCTCCTTTGTGGGCAGGCTGGGCAGCTATGAGGAAGATATCCAGAACACGCTGACCTGGGTGCAGCAGACCTTCGGCATCGACACGGCCCAGCTGGAAACCTATGTGGGTGAACTGACCTTGGAACTGCAGAACTGGTTCAAGTCGGTGTCGGGCCAGGCCGCCCAGGCGGCGGCCGACGCGGCAGCCGGGGTGGCCGGGGCCGCGGTGGACGCCTTTGTCACCCTGGCGGTGAGCATCTACCTGCTCACCGGCAAGGACCTGCTGCTGCGTGCGGCCCGCACCTGCCTGCGGGCCGCGCTGCCGCCCCAGCAGGCGGGCAGTGTGCTGTCGGTCTGCACCATGGCCAACCGCACCTTCGGCGGGTATATCGGCGGTCAGCTGGTGGATGCCCTGCTGGTGGGGGTGGAAACCTTTGTGCTCATGTCGCTGTTCCGGCTGGACTATGCCCCCCTCATCGCGGTGCTGGTAGGCATCACCAACATCATTCCGCTGCTGGGTCCCTTTATCGGGGCGGTGCCGGGGGCGATCATCCTGCTGCTGGAATCCCCGCTGCAGGCGGTGGAATTTGTGCTGATCATCCTGGTGGTGCAGCAGATTGACGGCAACTTCATTGCGCCCCATATCCTGGGCGGTGCCACCGGCTTGCCGGGTCTGGGGGTCCTTTTGGCCATCATTGTGGGCGGCAACCTGTTCGGGCTGCCCGGTATGGTCATCGGGGTGCCCACCCTGGCGGTGGTGGTCACACTGCTCAAACAGGCGGTAGGCGCCGGACTGACGGCCCGCGGCATTGACGAAGACGGCAACCCGCTGCCCGGCAGTGACACAAAAAATTAACAGTTCCGCCCTTGTACGACCGTGTCGGGCACGCTACAATAGTAAGCGGGGAAAAGTCGTACAAAAAGAGAGGAAACGTCTGCTGTGAACGGAAAGAATTTCTGGGATAAACGCCCCGATACCATGCTGGAATGGATGTGCCTGATCTTTGCCAGCATTGCGTTTTACCTTGCTTTGAACAATCTGGGCTATTTTATGGGCGGCTTCCGGGAGTTGCTGCGCATTCTTTCGCCCTTTGCGGGCGGTCTGGTCATTGCCTTTGTGCTCAATCCCATGGCCATGTGGTTCCACCGGGTGCTGCTGAAAAACCAGCCCGGTCTGCGGTGGGTGGCGCTGCTGCTCTCCTATGTGGTGGCGGTGCTGCTGCTGGCGTTGCTGGCCTGGCTGGTGGTGCCCCAGATCATCTCCAGCATTGCCATCCTGTTCAACAGTCTGCCCGGTTATTTTGAGGGACTGCAGAACACCCTGCGCTACCTGCAGGATACCTACGGCATCAAGACCCAGAACATCATGCTCATGCTGGACGATTCCGAAACGATGATGAAGGAACTGTACAGCGTGGCCTCCAGCGCCATGCCCCAGATCGTCAGCACGGTGGGCAACGTGGCCTCCAACTTTGTGGCGGTTTTCACGGCGGTGGCCTCCAGCATCTATATGCTGGCCGGCAAGGACAAACTGATCCACCAGCTCAAAACGCTGACCCACGCCTTTTTGCCCCGGCGTGTGGCCGAAAATACCCTGCGGGTCTGCCACTACGCCAACACCAATTTCACCGGCTTTTTTGTGGGCAAAATCATTGACTCGGCCATCATCGGGGTACTGACCTTTTTGCTCATGTCGCTGCTGCGGCTGGACTTTGCCTTGCTGGTCAGCGTCTTTGTGGGCATCACCAACATCATCCCGGTGTTCGGCCCCTTCATCGGCGCCATTCCAAGCATCTTCATCCTGCTGCTGGTGGACCCCGTCCAGGCGCTGATCTTTGCGGTGCTCATCCTGTTCATCCAGCAGCTGGACGGCAACTTCATCGGTCCCAAGATTCTGGGCCAGTCCATCGGCATCTCCTCGCTGTGGGTGCTCTTCTCCATCGTGGTGGGGGGCGACCTCTTCGGCCTGGTGGGCATGGTGGTGGGCGTGCCGCTCTTTGCCACGCTGTACGGCCTGCTCCATGAGATTGTGGTCTACCTGCTGGACCGCCGGGGCATCGACGCCGAGGGTCATCCCCGGGAGGAAGCATCCCCCACGCAGGAAGAACCGGCCCCCGACCGTGAGGAAGCCACCGTATAAAAACAACGAAAAAAAACGCCGCAGCCCGAAAGCTGCGGCGGTTTTTTCGTTTATGCGGTCATTTCAGGAAGCCGTTGACGATCTGGTCCTCGGCCTCTTTTTCGGTCAGGCCCAGGGTCATCAGCTTGATGAGCTGCTCGCCGGCAATCTTGCCGATGGCAGCCTCGTGGATCAGGCTGGCGTCCACGCTGTTGGCGGTCAGGGCCGGGCTGGCAATGACCGAGGCGTGGTCCATGATGATGGCGTCGCACTCGGAGTGGCCGGCGCAGGCGCAGTTGCCGTTGATGTGACTGATGAACTCCTGCTTGCTCTCGTCCTTGGCCACACTGCGGGAAACGATGTTGGCCGAGCAGCCCTCGCCGTTCAGGTCCACGTTGAAGTCGGTGACGGCATGCTGGTCGCCGGTGGTCATGATCTTTTCCTTCACCACCAGGCTGGCACCTTCGGCCAGGTCGCCGCCGGTCTTGCGGATGGTGTCATCCACGCCGGCAATCTGGGTGGTTTCCATCTCCATCTGGGCGCCTTCCGCCAGGTGGACGATGGTGGTGGGGTTCATGATCTGCTTGCCGCGGCCGTCCCCCTCGCCGTAGTGCTTTTCCACATAGCGCAGCTTGGCGTTCTTGGCCAGCCAGAAGGTGTGGATGCCGTCGTGCTCGGCGTTGCCGCCGCCGCAGTTGTGGATGCCGCAGCCGGCGATGATGGTCACGTCGGCGCCTTCCCCGATGTGGAAGTCGTTGTACACCAGGTCCTTCAGGCCGGTCTGGCTCAGGATGACCGGGATGTGCACGCTCTCGTTCTTGGTGAAGGGGCGGATGTAGATGTCAATGCCCGGCTTGTCGGTTTTGGTGACAATGTCGATGTTGGCGGTGGTGTTGCGCCCCGCCAGCTGGCCGTTGGCACGGATGTTGTAGGCGCCCACCGGCAGGCTGTCCAGTTCGGCGACCTCTTTCAGAAGATTCTTTTCAATGGCGTCCATCAGCTGCGCACCCCCTCAACTTTGTCGGTCAGAATACTGCAGGCCGGGCTGGAAGCGTCGGCGCTGCCCAACAGGGCGGGCAGAATTTCGGCGCGGGGGCCCTCCTTCTGGATCTGGCCGTCCTTGATGACGACGATCTTGTCGGCAATGTTCAGGATGCGCTCCTGGTGGCTGATGATCAGGATGCTGCCGCGGGTCTGCTCGTACATCTTTTCAAAGACGCGGATCAGGTTCTGGAAGCTCCACAGGTCGATGCCTGCCTCCGGTTCGTCAAAGATGGACAGCTTGGTGCCCCGGGCCAGCACCATCGCGATCTCGATGCGCTTGAGCTCGCCGCCCGAAAGGCTGTCGTTGAGCTCGCGGTCGATGTAGTCCCGGGCGCACAGCCCCACCTCGCTGAGGTAGTTGCAGGCCTCGGTGACGCTGGTGTTCTTGCCGGCGGCCAGGCTCAGCAAATCCTTGACCTGCAGGCCCTTGAAGCGCACCGGCTGCTGGAAGGCATAGCTCATCCCCAGGTTGGCACGCTCGGTGATGGACATGTGGGTGATGTCCACCCCGTCCAGCAAAATCTGGCCGCTGGTGGGCTGGTAAATACCGGCAATGACCTTGGCCAGGGTGGATTTGCCGCCGCCGTTGGGGCCGGTGATGGCCACAAAACGCTCCTGTACGGTAAGGCTCACATCGTGCAGGATCTCTTTATTGTCGTCGGTTTCGTAGCCGACGTTACGCAGTTCTAGCATGGTAAAGAAGCTCCTTTGTTGGGGTTGGTGATAGGGCAAGTATTGCCGTATCCTACCGAAATAATACTATACCATGAACGGCAGCAAAGTACAAGTGTAATCTCTATAAAAATGGTAGATTTTAGCAAAAAAATCCGGGGTCGCCGGCAAAAAAATCTTGACAGGGCGAGGCTTTGGTGCTATGCTTTAGCTGTTAAAAGCGTTGATCGGGAAAAGTATCGCCCAACATCCGCACAGAGAGCCCGGCATTTGGCTGCGAGCCGGGACGGGGACGGGGCAGGAAAGAACACCCGGGAGCTGCAACCTGAACCCCCGCCGGGGCAGTAGGGGCGCCGCAGGCCGCGCGTTACAGCGGCAGCGTTTCAAAGGTGAACGTGTACGGAAAAGTGACCGTATGCCGTGCTTTCGGCTGCGGTAAGATAGGTGGCACCGCGGGTTCAAGACAGCAACTCGTCCTATACAAAGGGCGAGCGGGCTGTCTTTTTTCTTTGGCCGCTCGGGGAAAAACGGTTGTAAGAAAGTAAGGAGTGTCACCAAATGTGCTGCATCATGGGCTATGCCGGGCATGATTTGCCCAAGGAAACTTTCACCGAGTATCTGCTGCGTACCACCTCCCGCGGGCCGGACGACCAGCGGGTCTGCGAGACCGAGTTCGGCCTGTTGGGCTTCGGCCGGCTGGCCATCATGGGCCTGACGCCGGAGGGCATGCAGCCCTTTTTCCGGGGCGCGGACTGCGTGGCCTGCAACGGCGAGCTGTACGGCTTCCGTCCCGTCAAAAAGGAACTGGAGGCGGAAGGCTACACCTTCGCCTCGGACTCGGACTGCGAGATCATCCTGCCCCTTTACTACAAGTACGGCCTCGATATGTTCAAGCATCTGGACGCCGAGTTCGCCATGATTCTCTACGACAGCCGCAAAAAGCTGCTCATCGCCGCCCGGGACCCCATCGGCATCCGGCCGCTCTTCTACGGCTACAGCGAATCCGGCTGCATCGCCTTTGCCTCGGAGGCCAAGAACCTGGTGGGGCTTTGCAAAAAGATCTATCCCTTCCCCATCGGCAGCTACTATTGCAACGGCCAGTTTGTGCGGTACTGCGACATTGCCGACACCCCGGCCTACTCCCAGGACGAACTGCCCGAGATCCTTACGAACATCCGGGAAAAGCTGGTGGCCGGTGTGGACAAACGGCTGGACGCCGACACCCCCGTGGGCTTCCTGCTCAGTGGTGGGTTGGATTCCAGCCTGGTCTGCGCCATCGCGGCCAAAAAGCTGGGCAAACCCATTCGCACCTTTGCCATCGGCATGAGCGAGGATGCCATCGACCTGAAATACGCCAAGCAGGTGGCGGATTACCTCCATGCCGACCACACCGAGGTCATCATCAACAAGCAGATTGTGCTGGACGCCCTGGAGGATGTCATCGCCATGCTGGGCACCTGGGACATCACCACCATCCGGGCGTCGGTGGGCATGTACCTGGTCTGCAAGTATATCCATGAACACACCGACATCCGGGTGCTGCTCACCGGCGAAATCTCCGACGAGCTGTTCGGCTACAAGTACACCGACTTTGCCCCCAGCGCCGCTGCCTTCCAGGCCGAAAGCCAGAAGCGCATCCGCGAACTGTATATGTACGACGTGCTCCGTGCCGACCGCTCCATCAGTGTCAACAGTCTGGAAGCCCGGGTGCCCTTCGGCGATCTGGATTTTGTGAAGTACGTCATGGCCATCGACCCGGCCAAGAAGCTGAACACCTACGGCAAGGGCAAATATCTGCTGCGCAAGGCCTTTGAGGGCGACTGGCTGCCCGAGGAGATCCTCTGGCGGGAGAAGGCGGCCTTCAGCGACGCGGTGGGCCATTCCATGGTGGACGATCTGAAGGAATACGCCGAGGAAAAGTACACCGACCGGGAATTTGCCGAGCTGGCGGGCAAGTATACCTATGCCCGGCCCTTTACCAAAGAGAGTCTGCTCTACCGGGAAATCTTTGAAAAGTACTACCCCGGCCAGGCCGAGATGATCGTGGATTACTGGATGCCCAACAAGGCATGGCCGGGCTGCGACGTCAACGACCCCAGTGCCCGGGTGCTGTCCAACTACGGTGCCAGCGGCCAATAAGACAAAACTCGTAAATTTTCGCCAAAAGGCTTGCATTCCCCGGGAAGGCAGCTTATAATGGCGTTGGTGAAATCCACTGCAGAGTAGGGATTCGCGCGTGGGGCATGGCCCCGAAGTGCCTGACCGACGGGGAGTTGTGGCAGGACGAAGTGACCGGAAGGTCCGCGGTGCGCATCCCGCATCCCGCTGCTGCATGACGGTGCGCAACGGCGGGTGTGGTACGTGTGTCCACGCCCGCCTTTTGCCTCCTCCTTTGTGCAGCAATGCACGAACGAGGAGGTATTTTTGTATGCAGAATCAACCGCTGTCCGTCTTTTCCGCCGCCTACTGGCGCGCCGCCCGGGCCGAGTTCCGCAATGTGCGGGTACTGGCCTTTTCGGGGCTGGTGTGTGCCATGGCCATTGTGCTGCAAAGCATGCCCATCTTTCTGCTGGGCCCCAGTCTGAAGATCTACTTCAGCTTTCTGGTGGTGTCGCTGGGCTGCATGTGCTACGGCCCGGTGGTGGGCATGCTGGCCGGGGCCGTCATCGACACGGTGGGCTTTTTGCTGTCCAGCTACGGTGAACCGTATTTCCCCGGTTTCCTGATCACCGCCGTATTGTCGGGGCTTCTCTACGGCATGATGCTTTACCGCCGCAAGCCCACCCTGTGGCGGATCATCCTGCTGCGGCTGATCATCAACTATGGCAGCAATGTGCTGCTGGGCAGCGTGTGGAAGGCCATGCTCTACGGCAAGGGGTACCTCTACTACGCCACCACCGGTCTGGTGAAAAACACCATCATGCTGCCGCTGGAGGTGTTCCTGACCTGGGTGGTGCTGCGGGCAGCGGTCCAGTATGGACTGGACCGCAAATACATCCATGGTGTTACGGTGCGCTGAGCGCCGTCCGCATGATAGGCTCCCAAGAGAGGCCGGGGCAACCCGGCCTTTTTGCATGCCAAAAACTGTCCTCCACACAAATACACTTGACTTTACAACAAAAGCATAGTATAGTAGTTACATTGTCTGCCGGGCGGCCGGCAGGGCAAATGGGTTGTAAAAAATAGAGGAAGTCGAGGGGAATCGTATGGAATTGTTTACCGCGCTGGTGGAGCAAGCCAGCAGCTTTTTGTGGGACTACCTGCTCTTGTTCTTGCTGGTGGGCACCGGCATCTTTTTCACCATCCGGCTGCGGGGCGTGCAGCTGCGCCGCTTTGGGGAAGGCTTCCACCGGGCGTTCGGCGGCTTCACCCTGCACGGCAAAAAGGCCGGTGAGGATGGTATGAGCTCCTTCCAGGCGCTGACCACCGCCATTGCGGCCCAGGTGGGTACCGGCAACATCACCGGTTGTGCCACCGCCGTGGTCAGCGGCGGCCCCGGCGCGCTGTTCTGGGTGTGGGTGTCGGCTTTCTTCGGCATGGCCACCATCTACGCCGAGGCTGTGCTGGCCCAGCACTACAAAACGGTGGAAAACGGCCGGGTCACCGGCGGTCCCGCCTACTACATCCGGGCGGCTTTCAAGGGCAAATTCGGCCGGGTGCTGGCCACCGTCTTCTCGGTGTTGATCATCCTGGCGCTGGGCTTCATGGGCAACATGGTCCAGTCCAACTCCATCGGCGATGCCTTTGCCAACGCTTTCGGCCTCAACCGGCTGGTGGTGGGCATTGTGGTGGCGGCCATTGCGGCTTTCATCTTCCTGGGCGGTGTGCAGCGCATCGCCGCCGTCACCGAAAAGATCGTCCCCGTCATGGCGGCCTTCTACATTGTGGGCTGCATCATCATTCTGGCTATGAACGCCCGGGCGCTGCCCGGTACCTTTGCCCAGATCTTTGTGCTGGCCTTTGACCCCCAGGCCATGGCCGGCGGTGTGGCCGGTGTCACGGTGCAGCAGGCCATGCGGTTCGGCGTGGCCCGCGGCCTCTTCTCCAACGAGGCGGGCCTGGGCTCCACCCCCCATGCTCACGCGCTGGCCAAGGTCAAGCAGCCCCAGGACCAGGGCGCGGTGGCCATCCTGGGCGTCTTCATCGACACCTTTGTGGTACTTACCCTCACCGGTCTGGTGCTCATCTCCTCGGGGCTGGTACCCCAGGGCCTGACCGGCACGGCGCTGACCCAGGCGGCCTTCAGCCAGTCCTTCGGCGCCTTCGGCCCCATCTTCATCGCCATCTGCATGTTCTTTTTCGCCTTCTCCACCATCATCGGGTGGTATTTCTTCGGGCACACCAACTTCAAGGCTTTGTTTGGTGAAAAAGCCCTGCCGCTGTACAGCATCATCGTGGTACTCTTCATCCTGGTGGGTTCCACCCTCAAGGTGGACCTGGTCTGGGCCATGGCCGATTTCTTCAACGGCCTGATGGCCATCCCCAACCTGCTGGCGCTGCTGGCACTGTCGGGGGTAGTGGCGGCCATCGACCGCGGCCAGAAGAAGTAAAGTCTCCCCAAAAGGCAAACGCCCCGCAGCCGGATCTCCGGTGCGGGGCGTTTGTCTTTTGTATTTATCTAGGAAAGGAATCAGGCGGCACTCTCCGGAGTGGCCGGTGCTGCCGGTGCCTCCGGTGCAGCGGGGAAAAGGGCGTTGAACCGATTTTCCACTTCCTGGTTCAGGTACTCATCGCCGGGATATTCACCCTCGTGGGCGTCTTCGTATTCCTGCAGGACCTGCTCCCGCAGGTCGGCCTTGGCGGCGTTGTCCCGGTCGGCCTTGCTGGTGTAGCTGGTGTCATCGTAGCTGTAATAGCTGGAGACCCGCTGGGCCAGCTGCTCATCGGAAAGACCGTCCGAAAAGCTGGCCAGGAAGTTCAGCGAAAAACTGTTGCCGTTGCTGGTGTTGTCGTCACTGGTAAAATCGAACCGATCGGCGGGAATGCCGGCCTGCCGGCAGAACTGGGCGATGCTGCGGCAGTCCGACGCAAAGCTGACCGCGTCCGGGTAGCCGTTTTCGGGCAGTTCCACATAGACATAGACGTCGTCCACCTCTTCCAGGGTGTAATCCCCACTGGAAGTGTGGTTGAAATCCACATAGACCTGCAGGTTGCGTACCTTGGCTTTCAGCTCGGGGTCGGCGGTGAGGGCGGTGTAGAACTGGTTCTGCAGCATGCTCTGGTAGTGGCTCTGGGCGTATTCCCGGGCAGGGCTCACGTACCCCCAGAACAGCGGAATCACCGATGCGCCGCCCACCACGCAGAGAATGAAGGCACAGCCCACAAGGCTGAGCCAGTCAAACTTCAGCTGGACATCGGACCGGGCCGAGTACACCAGCATCTCAATGCCCAGCACGATGAGCAGTACCGGGGCGAATTTGGCGATGGAAAGCAGATCGAAATGGGGGACAAACTGCTGGATGAGCAGCAGCACCCCGGCGGCAATGAGCAGCAGGGCGAAGGCGAAGCGTCCCACCCGCCGCACCTTTTTGGGGGCAGTGGGGGTCGTTTGTTTGGTTTCTTCCATTTTGTTTACCTCACACTATTTTATACGGTTTGTATTATTTTTCGCCCTCGTGGGGGTAGGGGGGCAGGGGGCCGTCCTCCTGCCGCTGGCGGGGATGCAGGCCCAGCAGCCACACACCGCCGGCGATGAGCAGCAGCGCAATGACCATGGTGGGGATGGCATCCACAATACGCCAGGCGCTTTCCACGTTCAGCACCAGCAGCAGGTTGTAGAGCAGCGGTTCCACCAGAATACCGTACAGGGACCAGGCACCCAGGGCGATGAGCGCCCAGCCCAGCAGCCGGTTGTGCTGGGGAATCAACCGTTTCAGATCCTCCCAGTCCCCCAGCAGCATCAGCTCATCGGGTTTGGGATCCCCGGCGGCCAGGTGCCGGATCAGGTTGTAGGTGTCAAAAAAGCTGTACATCCAGACGATGAAACAGGTCACGGCCAGGGGACTGGCCAGCGCGCCCAGGATGAAGCAGGCGCAGAACAGCGAGATCAGCGAAAGACCGCGCTGCATATAGCCGTAGTACATCTGCCCGGCGCCGGGAATGCAGGCGAAGATAAAGGTGAGCAAAGCGTTCTTTTTCATGGTTATCAGTCTCCCTTGGCGGATGCGCCGCCGTCCTCATGATGTTGCAGCTGGGCCAGGCCGTTTTCGGCAGCCAGCGTAAAGTTGCTGAAGGTGTCATCCAGGCTGGAATAGAACCCGCTGACCGTCTGGTCCCACCATTGGCCCAGGCTGACCCGGGGCTCCCGGGGCTGCACCGTGCGGTTGGCCATCTGCTGGTTGTGGCCCAGCGAGGCGAAGCCCCACAGCATGAAGGCCAGCACCACGGCAGCAGCCGCCGACACATAGCGGTTGGTCATGATGCGGAACCGGCGCAGCCGCATCAGGTTCTGCACCTGGGGAATCAGATCCCGCATGGGTTCCTGCAGGCAGGCGGGCGCCGCGTCGATGAGGGCGGTGTACCGCAGCAGGCAGTAATCGCAGAAACTCAGGTGCTCGGCGGCTTCCAGGGCGCCCAGATCGTCCAGCGTGCCGTCCTTCAGGGCGTACAGCCCTTCCTTGGTCAGATGTCCCTCGGTATCAAACAGCTTTTCGTTGTCAAAATACAGGCTCATTCCTGTAGCCTCCTTTCTTGGATCTGCCGGCGCAGCAGCAGTTTGGCCCGCCAGAGCTGACTGCTCACCGTGGCGGGCGGACGACCCACCAGTGCGGCGATTTCGGCAGTTTCCTTGTGCTGTAAAAAGTACAGCACCGCAATGCGGCCGTAGGGCTCCCGCAGGTTGCGCACCAGCATTTCCAGCTCCTCGGCCCCCGCCTGCTGGGCCAGTTGGTCGGCGGGGTCGGCGGTATCCCCCGGTGGGGCGCCGCGGGGTTCCGGCAGGGCATCGTCCCCCGGTGCTTCCACCCGGCGCACCCAGGCGCTTTTCAGGTGGTCCTTGCATTTGTTGGCCGCAACCCGCACCAGCCAGGCTTTGTAGTACTGGGGCTCGCACCGGTCAATGGCCGAATAGGCAGCCAGAAAGGTGTCCTGCGTCAGGTCCTCGGCGGTGTGCGGGTCGTGGACAAATTGCAGGCATACGGTATAGATCAGCTTCTGATATTGCTGCATCAAGCCGGTAAACTCTTCGCTTGTCAGACCCCACACCTCCCTTCGCTTTCTATACAATAAGACGATTCCCCCGCGCCGATTTTTGCAACGCGGGGGAATTTTTTTGTAAAAAAATTTAAATATGCGTCCGGTAGCGCTTTATACATCCAAGTCCAGGGTGACCGGGCAATGGTCGCTGCCCAGGATCTCCATCCGGATGTCGGCCTGGCGGATCCGGGGGGCCAGGCGGTTGCTCACCAGGAAATAGTCGATGCGCCATCCGGCGTTGCGCTCCCGGGCGCGGAACCGCATGCTCCACCAGCTGTAGATGCCGGTGGCGTCGGGGTGCAGGTAGCGGAAGCTGTCGGTGAAGCCGGCAGCCAGCAGTTCGTCCAGCTTGCCCCGCTCCTCGTCACTGAAGCCCGCCGCCCCGCGGTTGGGGCCGGGGTTCTTCAGGTCAATCTCGGTGTGGGCCACGTTCAGGTCGCCGCACAGAACCACCGGCTTTTGGGAGTCCAGGGTCTGCAGGTAGCGGCGCAGATCATCCTCCCACCGCATCCGGTAGTCGATGCGGGCCAGCTCGTTCTGGGAGTTGGGCACATAGAGGTTGACCAGGTAAAAATCGGGGTATTCCAGCGTGATGGCCCGGCCCTCGTGGTTGTGGATGTCCTCCTCCAGGCCGTAGCGCACCGACAACGCCGGCGTTCTGGCCCAGATGGCCGTGCCGGAATAGCCCTTCTTGTCGGCGCTGTAGATGTATTCGGTATAGCCCTCCGGCGCAAAGTCGGCCTGGCCGGGCTGCATCTTGGTTTCCTGAATGCAGAAAAAGTCGGCGTCCAGGGTACGGAAGGTCTCCTCAAAGCCTTTTTTCAGGCAGGCACGCAGTCCGTTGACATTCCAGCTGACAAATTTCATGGTAAAACTCCTTTAGGTTCAGGTGGGCAGTTTGGCGGCGCTGCGTTTCCAGGCACCGCTGGCAAACCGCACCACAAAGCAGAGGGTACGGCAGACCCAGTCGATGATCATGGCCCACCAGACGCCCACGGCGCCCCAGCCCAGCTGGACGCAGAGGATCTGGCTGAAGGCCAGCCGCCACACCACCATCGAGACGATGGACACCACCATGGTGAACCGCACGTCGTTGGCGGCCCGCAGGGCGTTGGGCAGAATGAAGGCCAGCGGCCAGATCAGGATGCCCATGCCGCAGTGGATCCAGACCAGCTTGGCCGAAAGGGCCGCGGTCTCGGGCGAAAGGGTGTACAGGCTCAGCAGGGGATTCAGCGCCACCAGTACGACGGCGTTGGCCAGCCCCTGGGCCACGTAGTCCCAGCGCAGCAGCTTTTTGGTGTAGTGTACGGCCTGGTCAAAGTCCTGGGCGCCGATGCAGCGGCCCACCACGGTGATCATCCCCAGGCACATGGCGTTGCCGATGATGCAGCCCACGCCGTCCAGATTGTTGGCCACGGCGTTGGCCGAGATATGCACCGTGCCGAACAGCGAGATCATGCTGACCACCAGCACACGGCCCAGCTGGAACAGGCTGTTCTCGCAGGCGGAGGGGATGCCGATGGCCAGGATGCTTTTGACGGTGTGGGGTTCCAGCCGGGTGACGGTGCGCGCCGTGAGACGCAGCAGATAATCCGGCCGGGCGGCCAGCGACAGAATGATGACGGCGCCCACCGCCCGGGATACCAGGGTGGGCACGGCCACGCCGGCCACCCCCATCTTGAGGACGTAGACACACAGGGCGTTGCCGCAGAAGTTGATGATGTTGACGATGACCGACACCTTCATCGAGACGGCGCTGTTGCCGGTGGAGCGGAAGATGGCCGCGCCGGCGTTGTACAGTGCCAGAAACGGAAAGGACAGCGCCGTGATGGTAAAGTAGATCAGGGCGGCGGTCATGACGTCGTCGGTGATGGAACCGAAGAAGAGCCGCAGCAGCGGGGTGCGCAGCACCAGGCAGAAGGCCGCGATGCCGGTGCCCAGCAAAGCGCTCAGGGTGACCAGCTGGCCGGCGCTGCGGGTGGCTTCCTCCGGCTTGCGGGCGCCCAGGTACTGGCTGGTGACCACGGCACCGCCGGTGGCCAGCGCCGCAAAGACCGTGATGATCAGCTGGTTGATCATATCCACCAGCGACACGCCCGAGATGGCGGCCTCCCCGGCGGAGGAAACCATCATGGTATCGGCCATGCCCACCAGCACCTCCAGGGCCTGCTCAATGATCAGCGGCCACAGCAGGGTGATGAGCTGATGGTTGGTAAAAATCGGTTTGTTTTGTTGCTGCATGGCAGCAGATCCCTTCCCTCTGTACAATTCCGCAGTTGAGTATAGCACAAAAAAGAGTCCCGCGCAATGCACGGGAGCTCGTGAAAAATTTATTCGTAGCGCAGCGCGTCGATGGGGTTGAGCTGGGCTGCCTTGTTGGCCGGGTAGTAGCCGAAAAAGACGCCGATGCCCATGCTGAAGCCCACCGCAATGAGGATGGAGGCGATGCTGGGTTTGGCCGCCATGCCCACCACGCTGCTGAGCAGGGCCCCCAGGCCGATGCCCAGGGCCACGCCGATGATGCCGCCGATCAGGCAGAGGATGACGCTCTCGGTGATGAACTGCATCCGGATGGCCGAGCCCGGGGCACCCAGCGCCTTGCGGGTGCCGATCTCCCGGGTGCGCTCGGTGACCGAAACCATCATGATGTTCATGACGCCGATGCCGCCCACCAGCAGCGAGATGGCCGCAATGGCCGAAATGCCCAGGGACAGGGTGTCCAGCATCTCGGTCATGGACTCCACCAGGCTGGAAATGCTGCTGGCGCTGACGGTCCAGGTATCGTTGTAGGTGTAGTAGCTGGCAAAAAAGCTGCCCACCGTGTCCACAAAGCTGGTCACATCCACGCCGGAAGCCGCCACCACCGTGATGCTCTGGTAGCCGGCGTCCGCCCCGGCGATGGTCTTGGCCACGTCCAGCGGAATGTAGATGTTGGTCTGGATCTGGTCGTCATCGGTGACGCCGAACATGCTGGCGTAGACGTTTTCGGTGTACTCATAGACGCCGGTGATATAAAAGGTATACAGATTCTGGTTGATGGTCAGGGTGAAGGACTTGCCGATGGCGTCCAGGTTGCTGCCGCCGATGGCCTGCTCCACAAATTTTTCCGAAACCACCGCCACCTGGCGGCCGGCGTCCTTGTCGTCGTCCAGCCAGCGCCCGGCCAGGATGGGAGTGTCATCCTCCATGGCCTGGAGCTCGGCGGCGTTGGCGCCCGACACGGTGGTGCGGATGGTGGTGTCGGGATCGCCGTATTTGGCAATGGTGCCGTCCCCCACGTCCTGGGTCAGCTCGATGCGGGTGATCTGGTCGGGAAAGGCGGCGGTGAAGTCGTCCAGCATCTGCTGGGAGATCAGGTCCTCGGCCGAAGGGTTGGAGTCCATGAACCGCCGCAGCGTTACCCCCTGGGCGGTGCCGGAGGTGTCGTCGGAATCCTTCTGGGTCAGGCTGACCGTGATGTTGCTCACGCCCATGCCCGACATGGAGTCGGTGACGGTGCCGGTCATGCTGTTGCCCACCGTGACGATGGCGATGACCGCCGCAATGCCGATGATGATGCCCAGCATGGTCAGCAGACTGCGCATCTTGTTGCTGCGCACGCTGGTCAGCGCCATCGAGATATTCTCAAAGAGCTGCACGTTTGCCGGACCCCCTTCGTTCGCCCACGATCCGACCGTCCCGCAGCGTCAGTACCCGCTGGCATTCCTCGGCCAGCTGGGGGTTGTGGGTGATCAGCACAATGGTTTTGTGGTATTTTTCGTGCATCTCGTGGAACAGGTCCATGACGATGCGGCTGGTCTCGCTGTCCAGGGCGCCGGTGGGTTCGTCGGCCAGGATCAGCGCCGGTTCGTTCACCATCGCCCGGGCGATGGCCACACGCTGTTTCTGGCCGCCGGACAGCTCGTTGGGCTGGTGTTTCATCCGCTCGGCCATGCCCACCCGGGTCAGCCATTCCTTGGCCCGGCGGGTGCGCTCGCCTCCCGGTACCCCGGCGTACAGCATGGGCAGCTCCACGTTTTTCAGGGCGCTCTGCCGACCGATCAGGTTGTAGGTCTGGAACACAAAGCCGATCTTGCGGTTTCGGATGGCGGCCAGCTCGTTGTCGGCGGCGTTGTGGATGTCCACCCCGTCCAGCGTATATTGGCCGCTGGTGGGTTTATCCAGCACGCCGATGATGTTCATGAGGGTGGACTTGCCGGAACCGGATTCGCCCACAATGGCCACAAACTCCCCGGGAAACACCTGCAAGCTGATGCCGTGCAGGATCTCCAGTTCATTGGGTTTGCCGATGTAGTAGCTCTTGTGGATGTCGTGCATCTCGATCAGCGGTCGAGGCACTTCCGACGGGGTGTCCGGCAGGTGCAGCCGGCGGGAATCCTCCCCGGCGGCGGGTTCGTCCAGCAACTTGCCGGCGATCTGTTTGGCAAACTGTTCGGTATCGCGCATCTTACATGCCTCCTGGTGCGCCGCCGCGGTCGCCACCGCCGCCGGGGCCGCCGCCCATATCACCGCCGCCCTCCGCCGGGGCTGCGGGCGCGGAACCGCCCTGGGCGCCGCCCATCAGTTCCTGCATGGGATCGGCGGTGTTGTCGGTGGTCTCAATGCCTTGGGTCAGGTCGGCGCTGGAACGGATCACATCCCCCTCGGTCAGATCGTCGCCGGAAATTTCCACATAGTAGTCGTTGGTGTCGCCGGTGGTGACGGTCACTTCCTCAAAGGTCATGTTCACCCCTTCGCCGCCGGTCTTGCGCAATACATAGGTGGAGCCGTCCTCGTGGGTGCCCACCGCGTCCCGCGGTACGGTGAAGACGTTGTCCTTCTCGTTGACGATGATCTCCACCTGGGCCGAAATGCCGATGAGCAGGCCGGTGTCGCTGCCGCTGACCGTCACGGTGGCGCCGAAGTTGCCTTCCTCGTTGGCCACGGGGTCGATGCGGGTCAGAGTGCCCGGCACCACCGTGTCCCCGGTGGCGTCGCTGGTGATGTTGCACTGCATGCCGGTGGACAGTTTGCCCACCGAGCTGGCAGGAATGGTCACTTCCACCGTCAGGTTGTTGACATCCTGGATGGTGGCCACCGTGCCGCTGCAGACCGAACCCACCGTGGCGTTCAGCTCGGTGATGGTGCCGTCCATGGTGGCGGTCAGGGTACAGTCCTCCAGGGTGGACTCCAGGTCGGTCACTGTGTCGGAGGTGCGGCTGGCCTGTTCCAGCTTGGTCTCGGCGTTGTCCACGGCGCGGGAGTTGCTGGTCACGGCGTTGTCGTAGGCCTGCTGGGCTTTGTCCAGCGCCTCGCGGTACTGCTCGATCTGGTTGTAATACTGGCTGATGGTATCAAAGCCCTGCAGCCCCAGCTCGGGAATGCTGCACTGCCCTTTGGCGATGTTCAGCTTGTTCTGGTAGTCGGTCAGCTGGCCCTGCACGTCCTGCTGACGGTCAGCGTTGCCGTCGTTCTGGGCCTGGGTCAGCTGGACCTGCAGGTTGGCGATGGTGTTTTCCAGTCCGGCAATCTCCTCGGCATACAGGCCGTAGTAGTATTCCACCAGTTCCCGGTTGGTGCCGGTGGCGCCGGCGCTGTTCTCCATGGAGGAATAATAGTCGGTCAGGCCCAGAGTGTCGTAGTCCTGCTGGGCCTTGTCCAGATCCTCCTGCAGCTGGGCCAGGTTGGTGGTCTGGTCCTCCACGCTCTGGTCATAGCTGGTCTGGGCTTCCTCCAGGCTGTCGCTGTAGTTCTGCTGGGCGGTGGCCAGCTGTTCCTCCACCTTGGAGGTGTCCAGCGTGGCGATGACGTCCCCCTTGTGGACAGTGTCGCCCACCGCCACATTCACCGCGGTGACCTTGTAGGTCTTGACGGAGTCCGAGGCGGTGACGCTGGCCGTGGAACCGGAAGCCACCGTGCCGTTGACGCTGACCGAATCGGTCAGGCTGGTTTTCTGCAGGGTGGTGGTGCGTACGAACTGGTAGGTCAAGGCTGCGCTGGCAGCGGCGGTGCGGCCCAGAAAGTTCACCACAAAGGCGATGATAAGTAGCACAATCACCAAAAAGATGGTCAGCTTTTTGTGACGCTTGGCCCAGTGCAGCGGGTTATGGCGCCCAAGCCAGCCCAGTGGGCCGCGGCGCACGGTGTTTTCTTGTTCCGACATAATCGTTCCGAAACTCCCTTCGCCCGAAAGCGGGTTTTTTACGCACTCAGTGTACCGCGAAATTGTGTACAAATTTTGTTCAAAAATCAAATACAGCGATATGCCTGTACACCGGGGCATATCGCTGTATAAATTTGGCTAAATTGTGAATGCACAGTGAATTTGTCCCGCCATGGCGGCATTTTTTGCGGTATTACGCGGCGGGTACAAAGCTGTCCAGCACCTCTTTCAGCACGGCGCGGGCAGCCTCGCCGCCGTCCTCAATCTGGCCAAAGCCGTCATAGGGGGTGACGTCCAGACAGTAGAAGATGCCGTCCTGCTCAAAGAATGCATAAGAATTCAACCAGGGCGAGCCCTTTCCGTTGCTGGTGCAGCGGGGCAGCAACGCCGTGATGCCCGAAGGAGTGGTGTATTCCTCCACGTCCCAGATGAGCCCGGCTTTCTTGTCGAAATAGACCTGGTGGCCGGGAACGGATGTTCCGGCAGGTCGGTCCTCCGAGGCTAGCAGCACATAGGCCTGAGTCTCGATGGTGTACCCGTCGTGGATCTCGTCCACCCGGCGGGGATAAAGGTACTGCGGGGTATCGTCCTGCCATGCCACCGAGAACCCGGCGGGGAGGGTCTGGGGAAGGTTGATGCGGTTGATATAGGCGTTGAGAGCTTCGCTGCTCCAGCTTTCCCAGCCGTCCGGCAGAGGGGTGGGCCAGGTGGGAAACAGCCAGATGGCGTCCATCGGTTTGCCTGCATCCAGCAGGTCGCTTTGCAAAAGGGGCAGACCGGTGGCCGCGGTCAGTTCTGTCCAGCTGGCATAGCCGCGGCCGCCTGGCCCATTGGTGGATGGCAGGTTGCGGCCGCTGAAAGAGGAATGCATTGGAGCCAGCCCGTCGTCGTCCGCCTCATCACGGGCGTGGGCCATCAGGGAATCCATCAGCCTGTCGGGCAGCTGATAGGCGGTCTGGTCATACTGGATGGCGTAGCCGGTATTCTTGTCGGGGGCAAAACTGGGGCGGGGATTGGTGCGCAGGTTGGTGAATTCCGCCCGGCCCAGCAGCACCCCGGCCGCCAGCAGCAGCGGCGCCCCGATGCAGATGGCCAGCCGCAGGGCGCGGGTGCGGCGGCGGTATCGTTTTTCCCCGGCGGGCAGCGCTTCGGCCACGGCAGGCCACAGGTCGGTTTCGGCGGGGTGCAGGCCCTCCTGCAGTGCCCGGCGCAGCAAGGCTTCGTCGCGGTCAGGTGTCATGGCAAAATCCCTCCTTTTCCAACAAGGCGGCCAAACGGCGTTTGGCCCGGTGGTAGCGGGTGCGCAGATACCCCTCCGGCCGGTGGTGGATGCGGGCCAGGGTGGTGTAGTCCATGCCGTCCAGCACCCGCTCCAGCACCAGGGCCCGGTCCAGCGGGTCCAGGGCGTTCAGGGCGTCGCGCAGCTCCTCACGGATGCCGGGGTCCGGCGGCACCGGCTCGGGCGGACGACGGTTTTCGGACCGTTTGGCGGCGCGCAGCATATCCAGCGCCGTGCGGTAGGCAATGCGGTACAGCCAGGCCCGCTCGTTGTCCTGCCCGCCACCCCGCAGGGTGTGCCGCCGCAGCCAGGCTTTCACAAAGGTGGTCTGCACGGCGTCCTGGGCATCGGCTTCGCTGCCAAGCAGAGCTGTACAGTACCGCAGCAGCGGCGCGGTGTAGGCGCGGACCAGTTTCTCCAGGTCCTGCTCGGTCTGCATACCGGATCACTTCCTTTCGTGGGCGTCTTTTCACCCTTATAACGCCGCCGGGGCAGGGGTTGTGTCACTCCAAAAGAAAAAAGCGGCAAAATTTTGCCGCTTTGGTAAAAGTTACTCGATTTTCAGCCCGAACCCATTGAGCAGTGCCACCACGTCGGGAAAACTGAACCGCGCCCCCTGCATCTTGTTGGCGGAGGGATCGATGGCGTAGTCGGTGGCCTCCCGGAAGTCGGCTTTCTGCAGGTCGCACCGGCTGAACTGGGTGCGGCCCAGAGGCACGCCGTGAAAATCCGCCCCGGACAGGCGGCACTCGTCAAAAATGCAGTCCCCGAACCGGCAGCTGGAAAAGTCAAAATTCACAAAGGTCATGTCGGAAAACTCGTTGTACCGGAATTCGCACCGTTCGGCCTTGCCGAAGGGCTGCACCAGCGCGCTGCGCCCCTGCAGCCCGCCCCAGGCGATGGACCGGAAAGCACAACCGGTGAACCAGGCGTCCCGCATCTGGCAGAAGCTGAACACCACATTGCTCCAGCTGCAATGTTGGAAGGTACAGGACAAAAAGGTGCAGTTGCGCACCCGCACATCCTCCCACCGGCAGTCGGTAAAGGTACAGTCGTTGAATTCCGCATCCTGCAAAAGGGCCAGGGCCTCCGAGCCGCGGAATTCTTCCCCCTGATAGTATTGTTTGGCCATATTACCCCCGCCCTTTCGCTAGAATGGCGTCCTTCACCAACCGGTAGGGCTGGTAGACCAGCAGCGGCAGCGCCAGGCCCGCCACCGTGTAGGCCAGCCACCAGGCCCCGCCGGTGAACAGGGTGGGAAAAGCCGCCAGCAGATAGGCTTCGCCCCCGGTGAGCTGCAGCCCCACCCAGGTCACCAGCTTGAAGCTGAGAAAATGCAGGATGACGATGGGCATGGTGGCCCGGCCCAGGGCCGCCAGCGCCCGGCCCAGCGGCGGCAGCAGCATGGCCAGGTGGGACACTTCATAGACCAGCACCCAGCCCTCGGCGCTGGCCAGCAGCAGGAACAGCCAGTGGGGGTATTGGTTGGCGGCAAGCCCCACCGACCCGAAGTGCAGCATGGCCAGCAGCACCCCCAAGGCCTGTACAGCTGTCAGCGCCCGCACGACGGGGTTGCGGGCGGGCTGCCCCATGCGGTGGGCCAGGGTGCCCAGATAAAAAAGACTGTAACCGCTGGCTGCAATGCCCAGCCCCCAGACGTTCCAGCCGGTGCAGGACCAGTGCCAGCCCAACAGCAGCAGCACGCCGGACACAAACCCCTGGGCCGTCAGGGTGTCCTGCAGATGCAATCCCTTGCGCAGGACAAATTCCACCAGCGCATAGAGGATGGAAATCTGGAACAGTGCCTGGATGAACCACAGCGCCCCGCCCAGCTGGGTGCCGCCGTCAAAGACGCACCAGTGGACCGTGCGGCCCACAATCTCTTTGAGGGTCACCGGCC
Source organism: uncultured Subdoligranulum sp. (assembly GCA_904374465.1). GTDB lineage: Bacteria > Bacillota > Clostridia > Oscillospirales > Ruminococcaceae > Gemmiger. The sequence goes on along the minus strand of CAJFFY010000021.1, from coordinate 1,604 downwards.
CAGTGACCTGGTTGCCCGGCAGGTCGAGGATCCGGGGATCGTCGGTCAGGATGTGGAGTTTGAGGAACAGGTTGTTGCAGACGGTAAACACGGTGTTGGCGGCCACAAAGGGCAACCACAGCGTCACCACCCGGCGCAGGCAGAAATGCCCCAGACCGGGCAGGTCCCGGGCCGGACGGAAAAAATACCCGCTGAGCATGAAGAACAGCGCCATATGGAACAGATAGATGAAATCGGTGCCGGCAAATCCCGAATGCCCCGCCACCATCAGCACAATGCCGATGCCGCGCATGGCATCCAGGACAGCGTCGCGCTGTTTCGTCATACAAGTACCCCGCTTCCTGGTATAATCAAGTAAGGCCAGTATAACGCAAAAAACGCCGCACGGCAAGGGGCCGTACGGCGCGGGGAATCACTGGGCGTTTTTGGCGCGGCATTGGGGACAAAGGTAGTGGATCGTCAGGGTGTAGCCGCGCACTTCGGTGCCGATGGCGGCTTCCACTTCCCGGATGAGCCCCACCACCGGCAGGTCGGACAACTCGCCGCAACCGTCACACAGCAGATGGCCGTGGGGGACGGGGTTGCAATCGTACCGGTCGGGACCACCGGCCATTTCCAGGTGGGCGACTTCGCCGTCCCGTTCCATCAGCTTCAGATTGCGGTAGACGGTGCCGCGCGCAATGTGCGGCATCTGCTGCCGGGCGTGGCAGAAGATTTCGTCGGCGGTCAGGTGCTGGGGACGTTGCGTACGCATGATTTCCAGAATCAGTGCCTTTTGGCGGGTCATGGGCGGACCTCCTTCCTGAATAAGATTTTATCTTAAAATAAAGAATACACGGTTTGCTGTGTTTTGTCAACAGGTAAGTGACTCTAAATTTAAGATTTAATCTTAAAAATGGGGTTGACAAAGAAATTTTCTATGATATAATGAAACCAAAGCAAGACAGCTTCTTGAAAAACGGAACATTTTATAAACGGAGGTATCTACGATGGAACTCAAAGGCAGCAAGACCGAAAAGAATTTGTGGGAAGCATTCGCCGGTGAAAGCCAGGCTCGCAACAAGTACACCTACTTTGCTTCCAAGGCCAAGAAGGAAGGATACGAGCAGATCTCTTCCATCTTCAACGACACCGCCAACAACGAGAAAGAGCATGCCAAGATCTGGTTCAAGCTCCTGATGGAAGGCGGCGAGATTCCCGATACCCTGACCTGCCTGAAGATGGCCGCCGCCGGTGAGAATGAGGAGCACACCTCCATGTATCCCCGGATGGCTGCCGAGGCCAAGGAGGAGGGCTTTGACCAGATTGCCGCCCTCTTCACCATGGTTGCCACCATTGAGAAGGAGCACGAGGAACGCTACAAGGCCCTGGCCGCCAACATCGAGGCCGGCAAGGTCTTTGCCCGCGAGACCGAGCAGGTCTGGCAGTGCCGTAACTGCGGATATGTGTACATCGGCCAGCACGCGCCGGTCAAGTGCCCGGTGTGCGCGCATCCGCAGGCCTACTTTGAACTGAAGAGCAAGAACTATTGAGCGATCGTCCTTGACAGAGGGGCGGCGGCGTGAAGCCGCCGCCCCTCTGTTTTGTTTGCCGGGGGAGGGGGC
>CAJFFY010000020.1 GCA_904374465.1 uncultured Subdoligranulum sp. | reverse complement strand
TTACTTGTAATTTGGAATTGATTTACGTGGGTTTCCACCCACGATAAGGTTCCACAAGTTTCAGTTTTGTTCAATTTTCAAGGTCCTGCTCGCTGTTCGTATCTCTCGTGACAGCTTATTTATTATATCTCGCGAAGTTCATTTTGTCAAGAACTTTTTTGAGATTTTTTTGAAGTTTTTTCAAGAACCGAAGCTCCCGAAAAGTCCTCAAAGGCTGTTGTTATGCGGTTTTCAGCGGCTTTCCGTGTCGCTCTCGCGCCGGACAGCTTGAATATAATACCACCGGGAATCGACTTTGTCAACACCTTTTTTTCGGTTTTTTCGACACTTTTTTCGATTTCTTTTTCTCTCGTCGATATATCGTCATTTCCTGCGATGGTAGGCGTATCATACCACACCCTATTCTTTCTGTCAATACAGAAGTCGCACTTTTGTTGGGTAGCACAATTTATGAATCAAAAAGCGTGCACTTTGACGAACCATCAGGTTCCTGTGCACGCTTTTTTTCTTATATGGCGGCGCTATCGCTTCCCAGCAGTTGTTCTCGCATCCATTGCAGGACTTTTCGCTCTCTGCGGGATACCTGCACCTGTGTGGTTCCCAGCACTTTCGCTGTCTCGCTTTGGGTCTTCCCTCCATAAAAGCGCAAGCGGATCATCAAGCGATCCTTTGGTTCCAGCTTGTCCATCACTTCCGCCAATCCTATCCGATCGGACAGACTTTCCTCCGGGGAATCCACCGGCACATCCCATTCTTTCTGTCCATCCTCCCCGTCGGTAGGGGTCAGGGATAAGGCAGGCAGAGAAGCCCGGATGGCCAAAGCGATTTGTTCCGGTGTGGTCTGTAGAATTTCCGCCAACTGAGTGACACCCGGCTCCTGTCCGGTAGTCTTGAGATAATGTTCCCGCTGCGCATTGATTTTGAGGCCCAACTCTTTCAGCGAACGGCTCACCTTGACGGTTCCCCCATCCCGAAAGAGCTTTTTGATTTCTCCCAGAATTACCGGTACCGCATAGGTGGAAAAGCAAACACCGCGTCCCGTATCAAATCCATCACATGCTTTGACCAATCCCAGACAGCCGGCGGCATACAGTTCCTCATATTCGATGCCCCGGCCCTTGAATCTTCCGGCGCAGGCATGAACCAATCCCAGGTTCTTTTCAATAAATTCAGCGCGCGGCATCCGCTCGATGCTTGGTGCAGGCATACCAGTTCCCCCTTTATGAAATATGTAGAGGGGTCAACTACGTGCCTCCAACCGTTTGGTGAGCGTGACACGGGTGCCTTTGCCCGGCGTGGAGGATACCCGCACCTTATCCATAAAACTTTGCATCACCGCAAAGCCCAGTCCGGCCCGTTCCGAGGGATCCCCTGTGGTATACATGGGTTCCATGGCCTTGGCAATATCCTCAATTCCCACCCCGCGGTCGCTGATGGTGATCCGCACCAGACCGCCTTCATACAGTCCCGCCGTCAAAGTGATGGGACCGATTCCATCGGGGTACGCGTGAACGATGCAGTTGGTAACCGCTTCAGACACCGCCGTTTTGAGGTCTGCCAGCTGCGGCACCGTGGGGTCCAGCTGCACCAGAAAGGCCGCCAAAGCGGCGCGGGCAAAGCCTTCATTGACAGAACGGCTGGCAAAAGTAATTTTAACCTGATTGAGCATTTTCATGGCACTATCCCCTTAGGCATATGTAATATGGGCAAGGTCCAGCATGCGGCGTACCGCCGGCGGCGGATTCTGCACGGTAAGGCGCCCGCCCAGAGATACCACGTGGCGATCCCGCCCCAGAATCAGCCCCACACCGGAAGAATCCATAAAAGTGACCCCGGAAAAATCCAGCGTCAGCAGTTCGGGGAGACGTTCGTCCACTTGTGCATCGATTTCCCGACGCAAGGACTGCGCCGCGTGGTGATCGATTTCCCCGCTGAGATAGGCCGCCAGCGTTCCGCTGCCCGGCACAAAACAAACTTTGGCCATGGAGGTTGTCCCCTTTGCATTGCTGAAAATTGCAGGCACCAACAAAAGAAAAGCCTGTATCTTTACGATACAGGCTTTTCCTCACATATTTTGTTGGAACCGGGCGGCAAGGGCTTATTTTTTTGCTTCCCGGAGCAGCCAGGGACGTGCTTCGGCCGCCAGGTAGAGCGAGCCGCAGACCACCACGCCCGCCAGATTGTTCTCCTCGGCATACCGGACCGCCGCACGCAAGGCTTCCGGCACGCTGGGGGCAGCCTCCGCATCCATGTGGAAACGGGCTTCCCGCTGCAGGTCCTCCCCGCTGAGAGCCCGGGGACAGTCCGGGGTAACAGTAAATACCTTGGCAAAGCAAGGCGCTAGATTTTCCAGCATGGTTTTGTAGTCCTTATCGGCCAGCATTCCCAATACGCCCACCAGGTTCTCCTCATAGCGGGCATTTTTCAAGGTCTCGGCCAGTGCCCGGGTGCCGTCCGGGTTATGGCAGCCGTCCAGCAACAGCAGCGGCGTCCGGCGCAGGACTTCTATCCGTGCCGGCATATGGGCTGCCGCCAGGCCTTGCAGGATGGCGTCGTCCGAGATATCATAACCGTATTCCCGCCAGAGCGCCAGCGCAATTTCCACCGCCATGGCCGCATGTTTGGCCTGGTGCGCGCCGGGCAATCCCAGCGCCGCCTGGTATCCGCCGTAGTCAATGCGGTTCTCCAGCCGTTTGCCCGGCAGCTGGCGGATATCCTCCAGCTCCGGGGTGATGATGGTGGTATGGGCATCAGCAGCCGCCGTCAGAATCGGTCCCATCGCTTCTTCGGGCTGATCGGGGTAGCAGACCACCGCACAGCCTTCCTTGATGATCCCGGCCTTTTCGGCAGCGATCTTGTCCAGCGTATCGCCCAGCAGCTCCATATGATCGTAACCGATGCGGGTGATTGCCGCCACCAGCGTATGGGGTACCACATTGGTGGCATCAAACCGACCGCCCAGACCGGTTTCCAGTACCACCAGGTCACACTTTTCCCGCGCGAACCAAAGCAATGCCAGAGCGGTGACCGCCTCGAACTGGACCGGCATCTCCCCGCCTTCCCGGCGGATGGCTTGCATGGCGTCCAGAATCTTTTGGGTCAGCGAGGCCAGCGTACGCGGCGGAATCATCTCGCCGTCAATCTGGAAGCGCTCCCGGAAATCCACCACATAGGGGCTGATGGTGAGACCGGTCTTGTAACCCGCCGCCGTGAGGATGGAAGCTGTCATGGCTGCCAGGCTTCCCTTGCCGTTGGTGCCGGCAATATGAATGCATTGCAGGTCTTTTTCCGGGTTGCCCAGGTGATCCAGCAGATTCTGCATCCGCTCCAGCCCCGGGGCACCGCTTCCCAGCCGCGGCAACGCATGCAAGGCTTCCATGGCTTGTTGTGTGGTCATTCTGCTTCCTCCTCTTCCTCATCCGGCGGCAGATTTTCCTCCACCGGCTGCCCCATCTGGGCTTCATGGGCACGGTGTGCTGCCCGCCGCGCCAGTCGCTCATGTTCTCTTTCCTGTTCCGCGCGACGCATCTGTTCCTGTTCGGCACGGAGCTGCCGGTTTTCCCGCTTGATCCGGGCAAAGGCAGTGACGGCACGCACAATCAAAAGAATCACCAGCGCCACCAGCACCCCGGACACCACACCGGACATATCAATCCAGACATCGGTGACCATCGAGGTGCGGTTGGGGATAAACAGCTGAATGGTCTCGTCCATCAGGGCCGTACTCATGCCGATGAGCAGCGGCCAGCTCATATGCCGGACAAAATGCGACGTGTAAACACGCAGGCAAAGCATCAGCAAAAAGCCCTCCATGGTAAATTCCAGATAATGGGCCACCTTGCGGATGGTATGTTCGGACACGGGGTCCATGTGTACTTTGTACAGCGTTTCATTCACTGCCCGGGTGACGGCCTGGCTGCGCAGAGAGGATTCCGCCCCCGTCTGCAGGGAGTTACGGAAGATATACGCGATGCAGGCAAAGAGGGCAATGGTAAAAATCAGCCGGAAGGCGATCAGCCACGGACTTGTCTTTTCTGTTTGCATAGTTCTCCTTTATATTCTTTACGTAGATACGCCTCTATAAAACGCTATTATAGCACCCCCACCGTGCTACGGCAAGGGAAATTCAGGAAAAAGGCGGAATCCCTGTATTGGATTCCGCCTTTGGATTATGAATTACAGGAGTGCCGTGAGCAGCAGTGCGTAGATCGGCAGCGTCACGATACTGCCCAGGGTGGAGAACACCACCGATCCGGCCGCCAGCTCCTCATCGTGGCGATACTGGATGGCAAACATCGTGGTGATGGCGGCGCAGGGGCAGGCTTCCAGCAACAGCACGATGGTGGGCACCATGCCCTGCAGCCCCAACAGGGCAAAGAGGCCCAGCGTTACCGCCGGGACCAGCAGCATACGCACCGCCAGCGTGCGGAACAGATTGGGATTGGACAGCAGTTTTTTCAGATCGCTGGATGCGATGGTCGCACCGGTAATGATCATGGAAAGCGGCGTGTTCATATCCCCCACCGCCCCCACCGGGCCGGTAAGAATTTCCGGCACCGGGATGCGGCAGAGATAAATCACCAGTCCCGCCGCCACCGCCAGGATGCAGGGACAAGTCACCACATTGCGGGCGATCTGCCGCGGCTGGACGGTCCCGGACAGGACTGTGGTGCCGATGGTCCAGATGAGGATGTTGAAAACGGTGACAAAACCGCTGGCATAGAGCAGTCCCTCCGTCCCGAAAAGTGCCCGGATCAGCGGGAAACCCATGTACCCGGCATTGGAAAAGGCACAGGCAAACCACATAATGGGGCGAACAGACTTTTCTGTTCCCAGCGTGCCCGCAAAGGCAATAGCCAATCCCACCAGGAGCGCCAGTGCTCCCAAAAGAAACGCCAGCAGCAGATTGTGGAAAGTAGCCGGGTCGAACTCCACCATGTAGGAGTCCAGGACCATGGCCGGTACCACCAGGTACAGCAGAATGTTGGCCAGCACCGATTTTTCGGATGGCTTAAAAACACCCCATTTGCAGCAGGCCGCTCCGGCCAGAATCATCAACAACAGTTGCAACACCTGTTTGGCGGCAATCACTGCCAAATCCATACAATTCCTCCTTCGATTCCTATGTTTGCACTATATACCGACAAAAAGGCCTTTGTCAAGAACTTTTACCCCAGGGGCATTTTTTACTTGACAACCGGGAACGGGTGCGGTAGGATACATAGTATTAAATGCAGTGAGAAAGAGTGTGCCTTGTTTTGCTTTTGCAGAGAGCCGGCGTCTGGTGCAAGTCCGGCATAGCAGACAACGCATCTGTCGCTTTGGAGCAGGCGCGGTGAAGGATAGCAGTAGCCGCGCACGGGTTTGCCGCCGTTATCCCGGCAGGCGGGGTTTTGCCTTGCCGCAAAGAGGCCCTGGAGCAAGGGCAACTTGGGTGGTACCGCGACCTGAATTGACAGGCCGTCCCATGAACGTTCATGGGGCGGCTTTTTCTTTTTGCAAAAGCAGCCCCGCAATACAGCGCAGGAGGTTATGTTATGCCGAAAGAACTCGCCAAACAGTATGCGCCCCAGGGCGCCGAGGATCGCATCTACCAGAACTGGTGCGACAAAGGGTATTTCCATACCCAGATTGACCGCAGCAAAAAGCCCTTTACCATTGTCATGCCGCCGCCCAACGTCACCGGCCAGCTGCACATGGGCCACGCCATGGACGAAACCTGGCAGGACATCCTGACCCGTTATAAACGGATGCAGGGCTACGCCGCCCTGTGGGTGCCAGGCACCGACCACGCTTCCATCGCCACCGAGGCCAAGGTGGTGGCCAAGATGCGGGAAGAGGGGCTGACCAAAGAGATGGTGGGCCGCGACGGATTCCTGGAACGGGCCTGGGCCTGGAAAAACACCTACGGCAACCGCATCGTCAGCCAGCTGAAAAAGCTGGGTTGTTCCTGCGACTGGCAGCGGGAGCGGTTCACCATGGACGAGGGCTGCTCCGATGCCGTCAAAGAGGTGTTTGTCCGCCTGTATGACAAAGGGCTGATCTACCGCGGTAACCGGATGGTCAACTGGTGCCCCCACTGCAACACCTCCATCTCCGACGCGGAAGTGGAGTACGAGGCCAAGGAAGGCAGCTTCTGGCATCTGCTTTATAAAGTAAAGGAAACCGGCGAGACGCTGGAGCTGGCCACCACCCGTCCCGAAACCATGTTGGGCGATACCGCCGTGGCCATCAACGCCGAAGACCCCCGTTACACCCATCTGCACGGCTGCCATGTGATTCTGCCGCTGCTGAACCGGGAAATTCCCATCGTCTGCGACGAACACGCCGATATGGAAAAGGGCACCGGCGTGGTGAAGATCACCCCCGCCCACGACCCCAACGACTTTGAGGTGGGCAAACGCCACAACCTGCCCATGATCCGCGTACTGACCTATGACGGCCACATGACCGGTGCCGCCGACAAGGCCGCCGTGGACGCCGAAAAGGCTGCCGGCCGCGCCGCCGCCGACGAGCCCGATGTGCTGGACTGCGGCAAATACGCCGGCATGACCGCCATGGAGGCCCGCAAGGCCATCCTGGCCGATCTGGAAGCCTGCGGCGCCCTGAAGGAAACCGAGAGCATTACCCACGACGTGGGCACCTGCTACCGCTGCCACTCGGTCATTGAACCGATGGTGTCCAAGCAGTGGTTCGTCAAGATGGAACCCCTGGCCGGCCCTGCCATTGAAGCCGTGGAAAAAGGCGACATCAAGTTTGTGCCGGAACGCTTCACCAAGAACTATATCAACTGGATGAAGGGCGGCCGCGATTGGTGCATCAGCCGCCAGCTGTGGTGGGGCCATCAGATTCCCGCCTGGTACTGCGACGACTGCGGTGAGACCGTGGTGGCCAAGACCGCTCCGTCGGTCTGCCCCAAGTGCGGCAGCACCCATCTGACCCAGGATCCCGACACGCTGGACACCTGGTTTAGCTCCGCCCTGTGGCCCTTCTCCACCCTGGGCTGGCCCAATGAGAACGCCGAGGACTACAACTACTTCTACCCCACCAGCACGCTGGTCACCGGCTACGACATCATCGGTTTCTGGGTTTCCCGTATGATCTTCTCGGGTCTGGCCTACACCGGCAAGGCCCCCTTTGACACCGTGCTGATCCACGGCATCGTCCGGGACAGCCAGGGCCGCAAGATGTCCAAGAGCCTGGGCAACGGCATCGACCCGCTGGAAGTCATTGACCAGTATGGCGCCGACGCCCTGCGCATGATGCTGATCGTGGGCTCCACTGCCGGCAACGACATGCGCTACAGTGATGAGAAGGTCACCGCCAGCCGCAACTTTGCCAACAAGCTGTGGAATGCCGCCCGCTTTGTGCTGATGAATCTGCCCGAGGATTTCCAGCCCGGCATGCCGGAGGAATCCCTGCTGGATATGAGTGACAAGTGGGTGCTGTCCGAACTGGCCAAGGTGGCCGCCGAAGCCACCGCCAACCTGGACAAATACGAACTGGGCCTGGCCGCCGAGAAGGTGGAGAACTTCATCTGGGAAGTGTATTGCGACTGGTATATCGAGATCTGCAAATCCCGCCTGAACAGCGACGACGCGCTCCAGGCCGATACCGCCCGCAAAGTGCTGGTATATGTGCTGGACAAAGCCCTCAAACTGCTGCACCCCTTCATGCCCTTCATCACCGAAGAAATCTACCAGGCCCTGCCCGGCAGTGGCGAGACCATCATGCTGGAAACCTGGCCCGGCAACCTGGAGATGCCGGTCTGGGAGGATGAATGCGCCGACTTTGAGAAGCTGATGGACTACATCAAGGCCGTGCGCACCATGCGCAGCGAGATGAACGTCCATCCCGCCAAGAAGACCACCATGGTCATCGAGACCGCCTCCCCCGCCGCCTTCGAGAAGGGCAGCGCCTACCTGGCCCGGTTCGCCTTTGCCACCGACGTGACGCTGACCGCCCGGTATGAAGGCCCCACCGCCGGCATGGTCACCGTATCCACCCCGGCCGCCAAGGGCTACATCCCCATGATGGAGCTGATTGACCGGGACAAGGAACTGGCACGCCTGAACAAGGAACTGGCCAAGGCCGAAAAGGAAATGACCATGTTCCAGAACCAGCTGAACAACCCCAAGTTCGTGGAGAAAGCCCCCGCCAAGCTGGTGGAGGACACTCGCAGCAAGCTGGCCGCCGCCCAGGAAAAAGCTGCCAAGATCCGGGATTCCATTCAGGCGCTGGGCTGACCCGCCTTTTGATAAAGGAGCGATTTGACAATGGAAGCAGGTATGACACGGCAGCAGGCCTGGTCCCTGTTGCGGGAGTACAACCAGGAGCCTTTTCATCTGCAGCATGCCCTGACGGTGGAGGCCGTTATGCGGTGGTTTGCAGAGCAGCTTGGCTACGGGGCCGATGCCGATTTCTGGGCTTTGTGCGGTCTTTTGCACGACGTGGATTTTGAGCGTTTCCCCGACCAGCACTGCACCAAGGCAGCTGAGCTACTGCCCGCCGCTGGCGCCAGCGAGGCACTGACCCACGCGGTGTGCTGCCACGGCTACGGCCTTTGCAGCGACGTGAAACCGGAGCACGAGATGGAGAAGGTGTTGTTTGCCACCGACGAGCTGACCGGTCTGATCGGCGCCGCCGCCAAGATGCGCCCCAGCAAGAGCTGCACCGACATGGAACTTTCCAGTCTGAAGAAGAAATTCAAGGACAAAAAGTTTGCCGCCGGTTGCTCCCGGGATGTGATCCGCCAGGGCGCCGAAATGCTGGGCTGGGAGCTGGACACCCTGCTGGACCGCACGCTGCAGGCCATGCGCGCCAGTGAGGCCGATATCCAGGCACAGATGGCCGCGCTGTAAACCTTTCCCATTCTGCAAAAAAGAGGACGGTCACCCCCCCCGGGAGGCGCTCCGCCCTCTTTTTTTACTGCAACAGTGCGCCCGTTGCCGCCGTTGTGCGAACATTCAAACCAAAAAGCCCCCGCACCTTTGGGTGCGGGGGCTTACTCGTTCCAACACAAAAATTGCAAAGGGGGATCGTTCAGATGACCGCCATTACTTGCGGGTCTTCTTGGTGGTGGTCTTCTTGGCAGCCGGTTTCTTGGCAGCGGGCTTCACGGCCTCCGTCACAGCCTTGACGGTATCTTCCACCACGGGTTTGGCAGCCTTGACGGCTTCCTGCACCACCGGCTTGGCAGCCTTGACAGCCTCATCGGCGGCAGGCTTGACAACTTCGGACACGGCCTTGACAGTCTCGTTGACGGTCTTGGCGACCTTTTTCGCAGCAGGCTGGGTGCTGGCTTTCTTCACGGCCTTGACCACTTCCTCCGCCGCATCGGCAGCCACATCGGCCATGTTTTCGGCAGCGGCGGTCAGCTCGGCCTTGGCCTTGGCGGCAGTGGCCTTGGCGCTGGTCTTGGGCTTGCGGGTCACCTCGGTGATGGTCCAGTACTGGGTGGTGCCGTTCTCATCCCGCCAGATCTGCAGGGCGGCGCCGTTGTCGGTGTTCATGCCCACCACGTCCAGCAGCTTGCCGGCCAGGTTGGACTTGATCTTGACGGTGCCATCATTGGAAGGCTCCACCACCCACAGCTGGCTGGACGCCGGAGCGCCCTCCCACTGATGGACGCGGGTGCCGTCGCTGACGCCGCCGCAATCCAGGTCCAGCATCTTGTTGGTGAAACGGTTGCGGATGCGGTAAACGCCGTCACCGGCGGCCACAAAGCTCCACTGCTGCCATTCGGCATTCACATTATCCCACAGCTGGATCTTGGCGCCGTTATCGATGTTATAATCAGCCACTTCCACGACTTTGCCGTTGGCTGCGCTGATGGTATAGAACTTACTGTCGGTAAGTACGGTCTGAGCAACTTTCTTTTTGGGTGCCATATCGGATTTCCTCCTAATACGTTGGGCGGCCTCATCACTTGCAGGATCCCTCGGGCCGCATTTTGTTCCACCGCAAATTTGCGTGGCTACGTTCTCTATTATAACCACTTTTTTCCAATTCGTCAACTTTTTGGCGCTGTTGCGGCATTTTGCACAAAAAAGCCGGGATAGCACAAAGCCATCCCGGCAATTTTGATTGATTCAGAAGGATTTTTTACCGTTCTTTTACGAATTTTCCGCAAAGTTGCCGGTGTACAGTCGATAATAGCGGCCCTTCTGGGCGATCAGTTCGTCGTGGGTACCACGCTCGATGATACGGCCCTGTTCCAAAACCATGATGCAGTCGGAGTTGCGCACCGTGGACAGGCGGTGGGCAATGACAAAGGTGGTACGGCCATACATCAGGCCGTCCATGCCATCCTGCACCAGCTTTTCGGTACGGGTATCGATGGAGGAGGTGGCCTCGTCCAGAATCAGCACCGGCGGGTCGGCCACGGCGGCACGGGCAATGGCCAGCAGCTGGCGCTGGCCCTGGCTCAGGTTGGTACCGTCGCCGGTCAGCATGGTGTTGTAGCCATCGGGCAGATGCTTGATAAAGCCGTCGGCGTTGGCCAGACGGGCCGCTGCAATGCACTCTTCGTCGGTGGCAGTCAGACGGCCGTACCGGATATTCTCCATAACGGTGCCGGTGAACAGGTGGGTATCCTGCAGCACAATGCCCAGGGAGGAACGCAGGGCATCCTTTTCGATGGACTTGATGTCATGCCCGTCGTAGAGGATCTGGCCCTTCTGGATATCGTAGAAACGGTTGATCAGATTGGTGATGGTGGTCTTGCCGGCACCGGTGGAGCCAACAAAGGCAATCTTCTGGCCCGGACGACCGTAGAGGTTGATGTCGTGCAACACGATCTTGCCCGGGTCATAGCCGAAGTCCACATCCTTGAAGACGATGTCGCCCTTCAGTTCGGTGTAAGTGCTCTGACCGTTGGCATCGGTCTTTTTCCAGGCCCAGGTACCGGTGGGCTCGCTGGCCTCGGTCACGGTGTTGTCAGGCAGGTACTTGGCATGCACCAGGGTGATGTCGCCTTCGTTGACTTCCGGCTTCTCATCCAGCAGCGCAAAGATACGCTGGCCGCCGGCCAGGGCCATGACCACCGAGTTGAGCTGCATGGAGATCTGGGTGATGGGCTGGTTGAAGTTCCGGGTCAGTACCAAGAAGCTGGCCAGCTTGCCCAGGGTCAGGCCGCCGAAGGCATTGATGGCCATGGCGCCGCCGATGATGGCGCACAGCACATAGCTCAGGTTGCCCAGCTGGGCGTTGACGGGCATGGCCACCAGCGAGAAGGCATTGGCCTTGTCGGCGCTGTGGAACAGCTCGTCGTTGAGTTCATCGAACCGCTCAATGGCAGCTTCCTCGTGGCAGAAGACCTTGACAACCTTCTGGCCATTCATCATTTCTTCGATGTAGCCGTTCACGCGGCCCAGTTCCCGCTGCTGGTCCACAAAGAACTTGCCGGACCGGCCGGTGAGGAACTTGGTGCAGAGCAGCATGACCCCCACCATCAGCAGCGCCACCACGGTCAGGGCCGGGCTGAGCACCAGCATGGAGATCAGCACACTGACCACCGTGATGCAGGTGTTGACCAGCTGGGGCAAGCTCTGGCTGATCATCTGGCGCAGGGTATCGGTATCGTTGGTGTAGATCGACATAATATCGCCGTGGGCGTGGGTGTCGAAATACTTGATGGGCAGCGTCTGCATGTGGGTGAACATCTCATCCCGCAGATTTTTCAGCGTGCCCTGGGTGATGCGGGCCATCATACGGTTCTGCAGGAAGATGGCGATAATGCCGATGGCATAAAATACACTCACCCGGGTGATGGCACCGATCAGGCCGGAAAAGTCGTTGCTCTTTTCCAGCAGCATGGGGGTGATGTAACCGTCGATCAGCGTCTGCATGAACAAAGTGCCTTGCACCTGGGCAAACACGCTGATGAAGATGCAGCACAGTACCCCGATGACCGGGAACTTATAAAGGTGCATCACATAGGCAAGAATCCGCTTGAGGATTTTGCCGGGGTTTTCCACCTTGGGGCGCGGACCGCGGTTGCGGCCGGGGCCCACCAATTTTGCCTGCTGAGCCATTACGCCTCGCCCCCTTTCTCATCAAAGTCGCCGGATCCTTTGGTCTGGCTGTTGTACACTTCCTGGTAAATTGCGTTGGTCTTGAGCAGATTTTCCGGTGTATCGTAGCCGCTGATATGGCCATTATCCAGCACCAGAACATGGTCGGCGTTCTCCACGCTGGAGATACGCTGGGCAATGATGAACACCGTGGTGCCGGGAATCTTCTCGGCAAAGCTGTGGCGGATCTTGGCGTCGGTGGCCGTATCCACCGCCGAGGTGGAGTCGTCCAGAATCAGGATCTTGGGCTTCTTCAACAGGGCGCGGGCAATGCAAAGACGCTGTTTCTGGCCGCCAGAAACGTTGCTGCCGCCCTGTTCAATGTAGGTTTCGTACCGGTCGGGGAACCGCTCGATGAATTCATCGGCGCAGGCCTGCTTGCAGGCTTCCTCAATCTCGGCATCGGTGGCGTCGGGGTTGCCCCAGCGCAGGTTTTCGGCAATGGTGCCGCTGAACAGTTCGTTCTTCTGCAGCACCATGGCCACGCTGTTGCGCAGGGTTTCCAGGTCGTAGTTGCGCACATCAACGCCGCCCACTTCCACGCTGCCCTCGGTGACATCATACAGGCGGGGCAACAACTGGACCAGGCTGGATTTGGCAGAGCCGGTACCACCGATGATGCCGATGGTCTCGCCGGACTTGATGTCCAGATTGATGTTCTCCAGCGCCTTCTCGCCATCCTTTTTATAGGCAAAGCTGACGTTGTTGAACTTGACGGAGCCATCCTTGACTTCCATAACGGGGTTTTCGCCGTTGGCCAGGTCGGATTTCTCGTCCAGGACTTCCGCCACACGCTTGGCGGAAGCAGCAGACATGGTGATCATGACGAACACCATGGAAAGCATCATCAGGCTCATGAGGATGTTCATGCAGTAGCTGAGCATGCTCATCAGATCACCGGTGGTGAAGCTGGTGGAACCGGACAACACAATAAGCCGGGCACCCAGCCAGGAGATGATCAGAATGCAGCTGTACACTGCCAGGGTCATCAGCGGGGCGTTCCAGGACAGGATCAGTTCGGCGCGCAGCAGCAGCTTACGCACGTTATCACTGGCCTTGCGGAATTTTTCGCCCTCAAACTTTTCCCGCACGTAGGCCTTGACCACACGGATGGCGGAGACGTTTTCCTGCACGCTCTCATTCAGGTCATCGTACTTGCGGAAAGCACCGGTGAAGTAGTTGGTGGCTCGGGTCATGATGAAGGTCAGCGCCGCACCCAACAGAATGACGGCCACCAGATAGACACTGGCCAGTTCCGCATTGATGGTAAAGGACATGATCAGTGCCACAACCATACTGGCCGGCGCGCGGACCGCCATACGCAGCATCATCTGGTAGGCGTTCTGGATGTTGGTCACGTCGGTGGTCATACGGGTGACCAGACCGGCCGTGGAATATTTGTCGATGTTGGCAAAACTGAAGGTCTGAATGTTGCGGAACATACCGCGGCGCAGATTGCGCGCAAAACCGGTGGCCGCATGGGAGCCAAACATGGCACCCAGGAAGCCCACCAGCAGACCGATGAGTGCGGCCACCAGCATTTTGGCGCCCACCGAATAGATGACCTGCATGTTGCCGGCGGTAACACCGTCGTCCACAATGGTGGCCATCAGCTTGGGGATAATCATTTCCATGATGACCTCACCGATCATACAGACCGGGGTGAGGATTGAGACCAGTCGGAACCCTTTGGTCTCACGTCCAAGTGTCTTGAACAAGATTGATTGCTCCTTTCTTTGTAACCCTACTTCCCATTCCCTTGGGGAAAAGCGGCGCAACGCCTTCAGCCGCGCCCATCCGCCGAACCTTCGGGGAAAGCTCTGGTTTCCCCCGCCAGGTCCCGGGCGTTGTTCAGGATCCGCTCCAGTACGCTGCGGGCCACTGCCTGCTGCTCTGACGGAATCCCACGCTGCAGCTCACGCTCAAAATTGTCGATGCTGAGGCGGATCCGTTCATGGTAGGCAACCCCTTTGGGGGTGGCGCTCAGCCGTTTTAGGCGGGCATCCCTTTCCACCGAGCAGCGGGTGATGAATCCGTCCTGCTCCATACCCTGCAGTAAGGCCGTCACACTGGAACGGCGCAGCTGCATCCATCGCTCCACATCCCGCTGGTAGACATCCCGGTTTTCCTTGTTGGCCCGCACGATCTCGCCCAGAAGCATGCCACGCACGCCGGTCAGTTCCGGTGTCACATCGGCAGAAATCCGTGCATCCATGGCGCGGCGGACCACCCGGGACGTCTGGCTGACCAGGGCACCGAAGTGATCCTCGCAGCAGCATTTTTGCAGACAGTCTGGCTGTTGTGTCTTCGTGATTCTCACCTGCTTTCCCCTGTTTTTTGTTCGCTCCCGAATTGTTCACATGCTAACAGTTTATTTGCGTACCTAAACAGTATAACACGGGTCTTTCAATTGTCAATAGAAAAAAACATAAAAAAAGTGGGACATCTTCTGCAAGATGTCCCACCACCCCACCGCATCGGATACACGGTGTTTCGATTGTTATTCCGGGGCCTTCATGCTCTCCACCATGGAGATTTTTTTCAGCGTGCGGCCCATGACCAGGTTGACCAACGTACTGAAAAGCAGCGTGAGGGCAATGGCATAGACAAAGCTCAGCGGATGGATGTCCCGGCCGAACATGACGGCATCCACTTCCACCGTCACAATGATGAAGCGGTGCAACGCCATACCGCCGAACACGCCGAACAGCGTACCGATAAGCGAAAGCGCCATGCTTTCCCGGTTGACATAGGCAAAAACCTCCCGGTCATAGAATCCCAGCACCTTGATGGTGGCAATTTCCTTGACCCGCTCGGCAATGTTGATGTTGGAAAGGTTGTACAGCACCACAAAGGCCAGACAGGCCGCACAGACGATGATCAGCACCACCACTGCGTCGATGGAGTTGAGCATGTTGAGAACCTGGGTGATGCTGTCCTCGGTAAAGGTCAGGCTGGCCACATTGTCCATTTCCAATAGTTGTGTGGAAACGGCATTCCGGGTCTGCTGGCTGTCATCGGTCAGCTTGCTGAGGATAGCGTTATACGAAGCGTCCTCCCCGAAGCCGGCCGCATAGGTGGCAGCACTCATATACACATAGTTGCTCACATAGTGCTCGCAGACACCGCTGACCGTAAAGGTACCGGTTTTTTCGTCACCATTTTCCAGGGTGACGGTATCCCCGGCTTGTACTCCCAGCGTTTTGGCCAGTTTTTCTGTCAGCACAACGCCGTCCTCCCCCAGCGGGGTGGGCTTTCCGCCAATGCGTTCGTGCAAATCCAGGAAGTCGGCGAACTGCGTCACATCCTGGGGCACCATCAGGTAGACGTCCACTTCCCCTTCCGGGGTTTCCTGGCGGGTCGTCTCCATCGAAATGGTCAGGGACTGTGACACAGCATCCCCATCGAACAGATAGTCGTAAACCGGCCCCTGCTGGGTAGCCTCCTCTTTGGTGACAATGGTCATCAGATCATAGTGGGAGATCAACCCAAACTGTTTGGTAATGATTTCATTGAGGGAATCCGAGATGCCAAAACCGGCCACCAGCAGCGAGGTACAGCCCGCCACCCCGATCACCGTCATCCAGAAACGTTTCTGGTAGCGCAACAGGTTGCGGCAGGTGACCTTCCAGCTGAAGGGAAAGCGCCGCCACAGGGGGGTGATCCGCTCCAGCAGGATCCGTTTGCCCGCTTTGGGCGCCCGGGGCAACATCAGCGCGGCGGGGACCTCCATCAGCGAGGCGCGGCAGGCCAGTACCGTAACTCCCACGGTAAGGACCGTCAGCGTACCGCCCGCAAACAGCGCCTGGGTCAACCGCCAGGGCGTGGCAATGGCAGGCATATAATACATCATGGCATAGGCGGACCAGATGATGGACGGGAACACCTGGAACCCCACCGCCAGACCCACCAGGGTACCGGTGATGGCGGCTGCAAAGGCATACCACAGATACTTTTGCATGATTTCGCCCCGGGTGTACCCCAGTGCCTTCAATGTACCGATCTGCAGGCGCTCTTCTTCCACCATGCGGGTCATGGTGGTGGAAACCACCAGAGCCGCCACCAGGAAGAAAAAGACCGGGAAGATGGTGGTGATGGCGGTCAGCTTATCCACGTTGCCCACAAAGGAAGAATAGCTGACGTTGTTGTCCCGGTCCCAGATATACCATTCGGGATAGTCAATGTCGGCCACTTCCTGCTCGGCATCCTGAATTTCCGCCCGGGCATCGGCCAGTTCCTGTTCCGCCTCCGCCTTGGCATCCTCATATTCCATCTCGCCGTCCCGCAGCTTCTGCGCGTTCTCGGCAATGGTACGGCGGGCATCGTCCAGTTCCGCCCGGGCATCGGCCAGCTCCGCCTTGGCATCGGCAATCTGTTGCCGGGCGTCGTCCAGTTCCACCTGCTTGTCTGTCAGGGTAGCCCATCCCTCTTCCAATTGCCGACGGCCGTCGGCCAGCTCCCGCTTGCCGGCCTCGTATTCCGCCAGACCTTCCCGGTACTGGGCCCAGCCCTCGTCCAGCTGGCGCTTGGCATCTTCCAGCTGGGGGGCACTTTCTTCCAGCTGGCGCCGTCCGTCCGCCAGTTTTTGTTCGTTTTCTTCATAAGCAGCCCAGCTGTCGTCCAGCGTCCGGCGACCTTCCACCGTCTGGGCAAAACCGGCCACCAGCGGTTGGGTCTGCTGCTGTTCGGTTGTCAGATACTGCTGCCAGGTGGGCACCAGTACCTTCAGCAACAGGACAAACAGATCCGGCTGCCCCGTCTGGGCATCCAGCCAGACCTGGGTATCCTGCAGGGCATCGGCCATGGTGGACCGGTCGGCTGTCACCAGGGTGGTCAGCTGCTGCGCCAGTTCCATCTGTTGCTGAGTAGGCGCCTGCCCCATGGACTGCTGGAGTGCATAGAGCAGCTTGCCCGCCTGCTGCTGGACCGTTCGCGCCGTGGAAGTCAACGGCAGCGATCCCGCCGGCAGGCCATAGATTTCTTCGGCATACGCATCGGCGCGGTCCAGCAGTTCATCATAGCTGGCAGGGGCTGCATATTCCTTTTCGATCAGCCAGTCCACAAAACCCTTGACCTGTTCTTCGGTCAGGGTCAGCGACGCGGTGGAGGTATCGGTCTGCAGCAGCGCCGCAATCTGTTCCGGTGTCAAAGCCATCGTCGCGGAGGGTGTTTGCTCTTCTTCCGGGGACGACGGAGTTGCCGGCTCGCCCGCCGCCGTTTCCGGCGTGCTCGCCAGAGTAGCCGTTTCCGGTGTAGCCGACGGCTCAGGGGTCGCCTCCGGCGTTTCCTGCGGCGGGGTCTGCGGCATGGCTGCCTGCAGCAGCGCGGCAATCTGCTCCGCCGTCAGGCCGCTTTCGGGGGTGCTCTGCCCCAGGGAGGCATTCAACTGTGCCACCAGGGTGGCGATACCCGCACTGTACTGGGCTTCAGCCGCATCCAATTGCGTCTTGCCCTCTTTTAACTGTTGTTCGCCGTCCTCCAGCTGGGCCAGTGCATCGTTGTACTGCTGCAGTCCGGCCTCATAGTCCGCCTGACCGCTTTCCAGTTTGCGGCGTGCTTCCGCCAGCGTGGGTTCATTGGCGGCCAGCTCCGCCTCGCCGTCCTCTATTTTCTTTTGGTTGTTCAGCAGTTCCTGGCGGCCTTCTTCCAGCTGAACGGCGCCGTCGTTGACCTTGGCCTCGTTCTCTGCCAGTTCGTTGGCACCGTCGGCATACTCCTGCTCCCCGTCCAGGTATTCCTGCCGGCCGTCCTCCAATTCCTGGCGCCCGTCTTCCAGTTCCTTGGCCGCGTCGTCCAGCTCCTGCCGGGCTTCCGCCTCGGCATCATAGTATTCCGTCCAGGCATCGTCAATTTCCTGCTGCGCATCGCCCACAATTTCATCGTACCGGCTTTGGCAGCGTCCTTCCTGAATGGACTCCACCGCCGTCTGCAGCGCCTCTACCGTGGCGGCATAGGAATCCCCCATGCTGTTCTGGTCCCGTGCTCCCTGGGCGGTCAGATAGATTTCCGTATAGGTATCGTAGGCAAAATCCTCCGGCAGCAGGTACATCACCAGATTGACCGTACCGTTGCCCACGCTGGCCGGTTCCCGCTCGAAGCTGAAGTAGTTGGTGTTATGTACGATGCCGACAATGGTATATTCGGTGCAGGACAGTTTGGTGTCCAGGTCTTCGTTTTCACTGTCTATGGTCAGCCGGGTGCCGATGGGGTATGCGGTGTCGGTCAGGTTGGCGCTGGCCTCCACCACGCATTCCCCGGAATTCTGTGGCAGCCGGCCATCCGCCAGCACCAGGCGGTTGATGGCATCCCCGGTATCGGGAGGCAAGCTCTGGGCCCGGGACACGATGACGTCGTCCCCCACATCCACCAGAAGATCGGTGGAATACCCCGGCTGCACCTGTTGCACCCCATCCACCTGACGCAGAGCCTCCACATCGTCATCGGTCAGGCCCATGGAGGAGACGACGCGCAGATCATAAAAGTTGCCGTCATCCAGGTACTGCTCCATCGACTCTTTCATATCGAGGGGGGTGGCATTCAGCCCGGCCAGAAACCCGACCCCCAGCGCCACGATGGAAAAAATGGCCACAAAGCGGCTGCGTGCGCTGGTGAAGGTGCGCAGGATATTTTTTCGGTACGTGCGGGTCATTTACCATTCGATCCTTTCCACAGGCGTGGGATGAGGGTTACAGGTTTCTTCGATCACCCGGCCACTGTTGATGCGGATTACCCGGTCCGCCATGGCTGCCAGCGCACTGTTGTGGGTGATGACAATGACGGTGCGCCCCTTTTTACGGCAGGTGTCCTGCAGCAGAGCCAGCACCTGTTTGCCGGTTTTGTAGTCCAGCGCGCCGGTGGGTTCGTCACAGAGCAGGATTTTTGGGTTTTTGGCCAGCGCCCGGGCAATGGAAACGCGCTGCTGCTCTCCGCCGGAAAGCTGTGCCGGAAAGTTGTTGCGCCGATGGGAAAGTCCCACCTCGTCCAGCACCAGGTCGGCATCCAGCGGATCCTTGCAAATTTCGGCCGCCAGTTCCACGTTTTCCCGGGCGGTCAGATTTTGCACCAGGTTGTAAAACTGGAACACAAATCCCACATCGTACCGGCGGTAGGTTGTCAGCCGTTTCTGGTTGAAGCTGCTGACCTTTTCCCCATCCAACAGGATGGTCCCCTCGTCGCAGGTATCCATGCCGCCCAGCATGTTGAGCACGGTAGTTTTTCCGGCACCGGAAGGTCCCAGAATGACACAAAACTCCCCTTTTTCAATGGTAAAGCTCACATGATCGGATGCGGCAATACGGGTATCCCCCATCTGGTAATATTTGCAGACGTTGTCAAAGACGACAAAGGGCTGCGCGGATTTTGTGTTGGCCATGTTGCATTCTCCTGCTGTTGCTACACTGTGTACAGTCATTATAACAGATTCACCTATAAAATTCCCGTACATTTTTTGAATATTGACAGAAAGTACAAAAATTTCACTTTTTCCGTCCTGCAGCCAACCACAGTCATCCGGAGGCAATAAAAATCCCCTGCACCCATTGCAAAGGGCGCAGGGGTCGTGTTTGGTTTAGAACAACCGGCGTCCCGCCGCATATTTGGCGAAGGGCTGCCCGTCCGACAGATAGACAAAGCGTTCCAGACGCTCTTCCAAGGTACAGGTGCGGGTGGTGGGCAAATCACTGTCGTCCACCACCACGGCGTCAAAGGCATAACCGGGTTCAAAGCTGCCCACCTTGCCAAAGAACGCGCCGCCGCCCTTGGTGGCCATGTACAGCGCTTCCGGCAGGGTCAGCGCCGGAGTGTCCTGGTCCACCAGACGCCACCGCAGCTTGGAACACTGGATGGCATCGGTCATGGCCCGGTAAATAGACAAGTGCGCACCACCGGCCACGTCGCTACCCAGACCCACCCGCTGGCCTTCCCGCAGATATTGCTTGATAGGGGCAATGCCCGAAGAAACATTCATATTGGATTGCGGACAATGGGCAATAAAGACACCGTTTTCTTTCAGCAAAGCGCGCTCCTCCGGCCCGCTCCAGACGCAGTGGGCCATGATGGTGGGGCATGCGCCCCCAAACAGCCCCACCCGGTCATAAGCTTCCCCATAGAAGCGGGTATCGGGACAGAGGGATTGCACCCAATCAATCTCGGAAAGATTTTCCGAAAGGTGGGACTGGGCCGGGACTTGGAATTCCTGTTGCAGACGGCCCAGCCCGGCCATCAGCGCATCGGTACAGCTGGGAATGAACCGCGGGGTAAGGATGGGACGCACCTGGGAGAAGGCGCGGCTCTCCTCCAGCCAGCGCCGTGTTTCCGCCAAAGATTCCTCCGTTGTTTCCCGCAGTGTATCGGGGCTGTTCCGGTCCATGTTGACCTTGCCCACATAACAGGGCATGCCGGCATCCTCCAGCAGTTGCATCAGCTGCAGGGTGGCGGGGCGGTGCAATGTGGCAAAGATACAGGCGCGGGTGGTGGCACTTCGGCGCAAAGCGTCCACAAAAATGGGATACGCCCGCACCGCATAGGATGCATCGGCAAAACGGCTTTCCTCGGGGAAGGCATTCTGTTCTAACCAGGCCAGCAGTTCCTGGTCCATGCCGAGCCCCCGGAAGGCGTATTGTCCCGCATGGACATGCAGGTCCACCAGACCGGGAAGAATCATCTTATCTCCGAAATCCTCCACCGGAAAATTGCGATAGGCCTCCGGAAGTTCCTCAAAAATTCCGGCCACCTGCCCGCCTTCGCAGACAAGATAGCTGTGAGGATGCACCGAAAGGGCTCCACACTGCGGAGTATAGAGCACATTACCCCGCAAGACAAAATTGTATTCCATCAAAAAAATTTCCTCCAGGATCATGTAAAGAATCAAGTGCAAAACCAGTGTAACACAATCCCGGCGCAAAACTCAACCCTTGCAGTTGCACCCGGAGGCTCACACGGAACCATGTGGGGCTCCGGAGGGTCAGGAGTCGCTTTGTCCGGCGGATTCCACCTGGGGTTCTATACCCAGATACGGCAAAGCCTTTTTCAGGACTTCGGCGCAAACGGGCCCCGACAAGGTACCGCCGCTGGTGGTCCAGCTGTGCGGTTCATCCAGGCACACCAGAACCGCCAGCCTGGGCTGATCCAAGGGGGCCACTGCCACAAAGCTGCTGATGCGCGCTCCCTCGTTATCGCTGTCCAGCTTCTGGCTGGTTCCACTCTTACCGCCCACACGGTATCCCGGCACGGCCGCCTTCTGGCCGGTGCCGTCGGTGATGACAGCCTCGATCAAATCACACATGGTGGCACTGGTTTCCTCCTGGATTACCTGCCGCTTTACGGTGGGTTCCACCTCCCGGAGCACCGTGCCGTCCGGCGCCGTGATACGCTGCACCACGTAGGGTTGCATCAGCCTGCCACCGTTTACAATGGCCGCCACTGCGGTAATCATCTGGAGATAGCTCACCTTGCTGCTCTGTCCGAAGGAGCAGGAGGCCAGCTCCACCGGCCCCGGCCGGTACCGGGAATTGGACCATCCAAGTTCCCGCCGGGAAATTCACCCGTTCAGCAACCAGACCCCCAAGTTCAGATAGCCGGCAAACGTAACCCACACGAGATACGGCATCTGGAGTTTGGCCGCCAGCCGGTCTACCGTACGGAAAACCAGCATCATCCAAAGGAGCAGACCCCACAGCACCACCAGCCAGAGAAAGGCCAAGCCATATGATTACTATGCCAATGAATATTTCCGGTACAGTGCTTCCTACAGCCCCGCAATCCAGCTGTTGTCCCTGCGCAACGTTACGGCCGACGCACTGGCACAGTACCGGCAGGTCACTGCAGCCGATGAGGACGGCATCTATCCGCTCAGACACTACGCCTCCAACCTGCGTTTGCAGGAAGCCGTGGCTCCCCGTTACCTAGCGGCACTGGTGGACCCCACCGCCAATCCGGTGGACACTGACAACCTGTACATGGGATACCGCACGGCCGGCTCCGGTGCACTGTACACCTACGTAAAAGTGGCAAAATCCGGCAACAACTATTTGGGCGACGCGGCCAAGCGCCCTGCCCCCAACCTGGGCACCTCCTATGAGATCGCTTTCTTTGTCAAGGAGG
Source organism: uncultured Subdoligranulum sp. (assembly GCA_904374465.1). GTDB lineage: Bacteria > Bacillota > Clostridia > Oscillospirales > Ruminococcaceae > Gemmiger. The sequence continues at coordinate 21,603 of CAJFFY010000020.1, read as the reverse complement.
GCGATTCTTACCGGCAGGTCAGCCCGGTCAAGCAGGCAAGCGTATATTCTTATGTCTATACGGTTCTGAGCAACAGCACCGCTAAAGAGTCCCTGCAAAACGTTGCCAAGGCGCTCTTCCTCTATGGAGAAGCTGCCAAGGATTACTTTGCCAGCGTACAGTAAAGGAGGATACCATGAAACGATCTTTTTGGATGCTCATCGCCCTCCTTCTGGCGGCGGCCCTCCTGCTGGGTGGCTTTGTGTTGATGCGCCATAGCCATGCCACCCCGGAGGGCGCCACTTCCCCCCATGGGGAAACGGAAATCATTCCCGATGATCCCAACGAGCCCTGGCCGGACATGACGGAAGATTCCGCTTCCGGCGCTTCGGATGACCCAGGCGCCGCCAGCCTGCCCACCTCCTCCGGCACAAGCAGCGCACCGGCCTCCGGCCAGGCGCCTTCCGCTACCTCTGATAGTTCAGCCCCCTCCGACAGTGCCGTTTTCTCCGGTACCGCAGCCTCCTCCGGCAGCACCTCTTCTGCGGATGCCCCGGCTTCCTCGTCAGGATCTGCTTCGTCCAACGGCACCCCTTCTTCGGACAGTTCTGTTTCCTCCGGCAATGCAATGACCCCGGGCGGAAGCGAAACCACCTCCCCCGGCGATACCGGTTCTTCCGGCGATTCCCCAGACAGCGGTGTATCCCCTGCCCCGGACTCCGGCACAGAGGATTCCCAGCCGGCTGTCACGACCGACGGACTGCATGCATACGAACTGCCCTACCTTCCCCTCTCCTGATCTTCCAACCGGCACACATCAAAAAGGCACAGCTTGCGCTGTGCCTTTTTTGGTTTCTTCCCAAAAAGCAGGCGGTTTTCTCAGGAGCTTTGGTCCGGGTCTGTGAAATTGAAATAGAGGGTAATGTGTCGGTCGGCATCCACCTCCACACGCCGCACCAGCAAATGCAACTGGGCCTTTTCCAGCTGCTCGAATCGGAGAAACTCCCGGACCTTCTGTGCCAGAATGCCGGTCTGATCCCGGTTGCTTTCCCACCGGGCCAAACGATCCAGTTCCTGCCGGCAACGGAGTTCCTCCCGGTGCAGTTCATCGGAAATGCAGGTGAACTCCTCCTCCCGAAGGATACCGGCCGCCTTGTCCTTGTACGCCTCCAGTCGGGTACGGCGGGCTTTCTCCAGCTGTTGTCCCAATGTACAGCGTCTGGTGCGGAGTTCCGGGATTCCCGGTTGTTTTTCGGACCATCGACGGATCAGTTCCCGGGGTTCCACCCGGTTTTTTGCCAGGGTACGCAGGGTCTGCTGCACCGTCTGCAGCACCACATCCTCCCGGATACTGTGCGAAGTACAGCGGTGGGCCGAGGGATCCCGGTAGTAGCCGTAACAGTTCAGATACCAGTATGCGCCCCGTTTTTTGGCATAGAGGGGGCTGCCGCAGTCGGCACAATAGACAATGCCGGTCAGCAGATGGGCATGACCGGTGGTCTTGTATGTACGGACCTGCTGCATGGTCTGGGCCAGCGCAAAATCTTCCCGGCTCACCAGCGGTTCGTGGGTGTCTTCCACCATAATCCACTCCGCGGGGTCCACCCGGCGACGCAGGTGCACTTTGTAGTTCACCGTCCGGGTAAACTGTTGGGCCATATCGCCCCGGTACACCGGGTGACTGAGGATACGGCGGACGGTTTCGGCATTCCACAGGCCGGTAAACTGCCGGTGGCTGTCGGTCATCTGCTTTTGCGCCGCCGGGGAGGGGATACTTTCCCCGTTGAGGATCTGGGCAATCCGGGTGCGGCTGGCGCCCCCCAGGAACAGCGCAAAGATGCGCCGCACCACAGGCGCGGTCTGTGCATCGGGCAGAAGATGGTATCGGTTTGACGGGTCGATGCGGTATCCATAGGGTGCTTGCCGCCCCAGAAATTTTCCCTGCCGCTTGAGAATGCCCAGCGAAGTCCGCACCTTGGCGCTGGCGTCGGCGGCATACAAATCATTGAATACATTTTTGAATACGGCCATCTGCTGGGCGCTGTCGGTGTTTTGGGCAGAGTCGTACTGATCGTTGACGGCAATGAAGCGGACCCCCAACCGGGGAAAGATCTGCTCCAGATAGCGTCCCGTCTCGGCATAATTGCGGCCCAGGCGGGAAAGGTCTTTTACAAGGATACACCGGACACTGCCGTCCAGCAGACAGCGGTTGAGTTCCTGAAAACCCGGACGTTCAAAGTCCGTGCCGGTATGCCCGTCGTCCACAAACTCCCGCACGATGCGGAAGGCATGATTCCGTGCCCATTCCCGCAAAAAAGCCCGCTGGTTCTGGATGGAATCCGACTCGGCCGCCGGGCCGTCCGCCGAGGAGAGCCGCAGGTAGACAGCGGTTTCCACCCCCTGCGAAGAAAATTCCGAACGGTCTGTGTATTTCATACGGGTTTCTCCCCCGCTTCAAGGGGTAAATTGCACACCAGCTGCTCCAGGCAGTCTGCCAAAGTGCGGCTGTCTGCCGCGGTGGAAAAAATAACCGTAACCGGTTGTGGAATCATGGCCGTCCTCCTTGTCTTTTAGGTTCCTCAGTCCATACTATGCAGGAACGGTCCGCAGTATTTTTCATCGGTCCGAATCTGTACCGGAAAGGTGCCAAGACAAAAAAGCGGTATGTGCCATCCGGCACATACCGCTTTTCTGTTTTTTGACGCAGCGGGTCTGTCTCACTGCGTCAAAGATTTGCTTATTCTGCCGACACGCGTTTGGGAGGGTTTCGGTGTTCGGTTCTGTGGGGTTCTTTCCAGTCCAGGCACTGCCCGTTGGTAGCAATGACCTGTTTGTACCAGTAGAAGGACTTCTTTTTGCGACGTTCTAGCGTTCCGTTACCGGCATTGTCCTTATCCACGTAGACAAAGCCGTACCGCTTGCTCATTTCACCGGTGGAAGCCGAAACCAGGTCGATGGCGCTCCAGGTTATGTATCCCATCAACGGCACGCCGTCTTCCATGGCATCCCGCATGGCCAGGATATGCTGGCGCAGATAGTCGATCCGGTAATCGTCCTGGATGGAACCGTCCGGCTCCACCGTATCCCTGGCACCCAGTCCGTTTTCCACAATGAAGAGCGGTTTCTGGTACCGGTCATAGAGCTGGTTCATGGTGATACGCAGCCCCAGCGGGTCGATGGCCCAGCCCCACTGACTGGTTTTCAGGTAGGGATTCTTCACCGAGCGGACCACATTGCCGTCGTTGATCTCCTTGTCCTCCGTCGAGCCCGCCACGCAGCGGCTGGCGTAGTAACTGAAGGAGATGAAATCCGTGCAGGTTTTCAGGATCTCGGTATCCTGGGGCTCCATCACCAGCGAGACACCCTTCTCCCGGAACATCTTGGCCGCATAGGACGGATAGCCGCCCCGGGCCTGCACGTCGATGAAGAACAGGTTTTCCTGTTCTTTCTGCACCGACTCCCACACGTCGGCGGGATTGCAGGAGTAGGGGTAGAAACTGCCGCCGGCCAGCATGCAGCCCACCTGGTTTTCGGCGCTGTACTTGTGGGCCAGCCGGACCGCCTGGGCACTGGCCAGCAGCACATGATGCGCAGCCTGGTAGATCACCTGGTTGCGGTTTTCCCCCGGCTGGAAGGCAATGCCCGCCCCCGAGAAGGGGCTGTGCAGCAGGATGTTGATTTCATTGAAGGTGAGCCAGTAATGGACATACGGCGAAAATTCCCGGAAACAGGTTTCCGCATAGCGCAGGAAAAAGTCGATGACCTTGCGGTTGCGCCAGGAGCCGTATTTTTCCACCAGCCCCATGGGAATGTCAAAGTGGCTGAGAGTCACCAGCGGCTGCATACCATACTTTTGGCATTCCCGGAACAGATCCTGATAGAAGGCAATGCCTTCCGGGTTGGGCGTTTCCTCATCCCCCCGGGGGAAAAGCCGGGACCAGGAGATGGAGGTGCGGAACACACGCAGTCCCATCTCGGCCAGCAAGGCAAGATCCTCACGGTAACGGTGGTAAAAATCCACGCCGGTATGGCTGGGATAAAAATGGTCCGGGTCCAGCGCCGGTTGGGCAACGTTGCCCAGCTTTACCGGCATACGATCCGCCCCATGGGGGATCATGTCGATATTGCTGATGCCGCGCCCGCCTTCACGGAAGGCACCTTCTGCCTGGTTGGCAGAAATGGCGCTGCCCCACAGAAAAGTTTCCGGAAACTGAAACATCAGGCATTCGTCTCCTTTTCTTCGGGAAGGTCCTCAAAGCCGATCACCAACGTCAGCACAAAAGACAGAACAATGGACAGCAGCGTGATACCCACAATCCAGAGGATACTGGTGGTGGGGTTGGCCGGGTCGATGAACTGGATGACCGTCAGCACACTGGGAGAAACCATGGAACGGCTGGCCAGACCGGCGATGCCCGCCAGGCAGCCGCAGACAAAACCGGTGATCAGGGAAGCGATCAGCGGGCGCTTCAGGCGGACGGCAACACCGTACAGGGCGGGTTCGGTGGTACCGGCAATCAGCGCCGAGGAAGCGGCCGCCAACGCAGTCTGGCGCAGCTCACTGTTCTTGGTGCGCAGCGCAACGGCCAGGGAAACACCGCCCAGGGACAGGTTGGCACCGATTTCAGAAGGCATAACGGTGCCTTCCATGCCCGTGTCGGAGATGGTCTGCAGGATGGTGGGGGTAAAGACGCGGTGCATGCCGGTGATGACCAGCAGCGGCCAGATGGCGCCCATGATACCGACGGCCAGGAAGCCGATCTTGGCCTGGACAAAGTAGATAAAGGCGGAAATGCCTTCGCCGATCATGATGCCCGCAGGGCCAACGACCAGAATGCCGATGGGAGCCGCAATGAGGATGATCAGCATGGGCTTGAGGAAGTTCTTGGTGACCGCCGGAGTGATCCGATCGATGAAACGCTCAATGTAGGAGAGGATCCAGGTCATGCAGAAGGCAGGAATGACCGTATGGGTGTATTTAACCGAGGCAATGGGAATGCCCAGGAAATGTGCCGCAGTGTCGCCCACCGTCACGGACTCCATCAGTGTGCGGAAGTCCGGGTAGAGCAGCACGCCCGCAATGGCCATGGCCAGGTACATGTTGGTGCGGAATTTCTTTGCAGCGGAAGCCGCCACCATGACAGGCAGGAAGTAGAAGGCAGCATCGCCGATGCTGTTCAGGATAATGTAGGTGTCGCTGTCCGCGGCCAGCACGCCGGCCATCTGCAGCAGCATGACCACCAGCTTCAGCATGGAAGCACCGATGATGGGCGGGATCAGCGGGGACATGGTGCCGACGATGGCATCCAGGATATTGTTGCCGATCTTTTTCAGAGTCAGGGGTTCTTTCTTTTCACCGCGGGCAATCTCGCTGCCTTCGCCGAAGTTGCCCATTTTCAGGACTTCCTGGTAAGCCTTGCCCACGTTGTTGCCGATGATGATCTGGAACTGTCCGCCCTGCTGGACAACACCCATAACACCGTCGATGGCCTTCACGGCCGCCGCATCGACCTTGCTTTCATCTTTCAGGACGAATCTCAGACGCGTCATGCAGTGGGTCACACTGTCAATGTTCTCCACGCCACCAATGTGTTCCACAATGGCTTTGGTGATGACTGCGTAATCTTTTGCCATTTTAAAGCACCTCTTCTTTTAGTTTTTCTCCTTGCTTTGGGGTCTTTACGAAATAGCGCGCGTGCTTTCGATGGCTTTATTATAGGCATCCCCCGGGGGGTTGTCAGTAGTTTTACAACGGAAAGGAACGTATCACAGCGTTTGAAATTTGTTACGCAACCATAACACCCTGTTACTCACACTCCGGTTCCCACCTCGGCGGGATCCCGGCCCTCTTCCTGCAGAAAGCGGTACAATTTTTTCCCCAGTTTTTCGATAATGCACATGGCCGGGATCTGGCTGGTCACATCGTACACCTTCAGCCTGCGGTAGGTGATATAATAGGACACATTGTAGTCCGACAATCTGGCAATGGTGCAGTTTTCGCTGTTGGTCACGCTGATCACCGTGCAGCCCCGCTCCTTGAACCGTTGCAGATGGCTGATGGTATCCCGGGACTCACCCGACACAGAAAAAACGATGGCCAGTGCATTTTTCAGCATCCGGCTTTCGGTTGGGTAATGGGGTTCATCAATATACAGGCAGAATTTTCCGATACTGGAAAAATACCGCGCACCGTACTTGGCCACAATGCCCGACATGCCGCTGCCCACAAAAAAGATATTGCTGGCGTGGGCCACAATCTCCACCAGTTCCTCCAACCGGTCATCAAAATCCTCAGTAACGGTCTTTTTCAGAAAGTCGATGATTTCCATCACATCATCCGGCAACTGGGGCTGGTTCTGCTGCCGGTCGCGGTATTCCCGCAGTTTCAGTTTGAATTCGGCATACCCATGGCACCCCATCTTGTTACAAAAACGTAACACGGTGGAGGTGGACACATGGGTTTCCGTCGCCAGTTCCCGGATGCGCATATACTGTACATGGGATTGATTGCGCATGACGTATTCATAGACTTCCCGTTCCAGTTCGTTCAACGACTGAATCTGCTCCGCAGTAAACATAGCTTCCTCCCACAGCCTGTCCGTCCCCTGGCCGCACAAAACCATGGGCGGAACGTTTGCTTTGAGTGTATCCTACCATAGCCGCTTCCATCCGGCAAGAGGGGCGCATTGCGTTTCGGTCTCCCGTGTGGTATAACAGAAACATCAGATCAATCGGGGAGGCGCTGCGAATGGGACAGGAACAGACCACACGAAAACTGTTGGGGGCACAGGTGGAGGAGGCCCTCATGGCCTACATCATCGGCACTCCCATTGCCGTGGGGGAGAAGCTGCCCAATGAGTTTGCGTTGGGGCAGCAGTTTCAGGTGGGGCGCAGCACCATCCGGGAGGCCGTCAAAAGTCTGGTCACCAAAGGAATCCTGGAAGTACGGCGCGGGGACGGCACCTACGTTAAAAGTCACTGCAGTCTGGCGGAAGATCCCCTGGGGCTTTCGCGGCTGGATGACAAATACAAACTGGCTTTGGAATTGCTGGATGTGCGGCTGATTCTGGAGCCGGAAATCGCCGCTTCCGCCGCCGCCCATGCCACTCCGGAAAACAAGACGGAACTGCGCGCCCTGTGCGATGCGGTGGAGCAGCTCTGCCTGGCCGGGGAGGATCACACGCCCAAGGATATTGCCTTCCACACCTGCATTGCCCGCTGCAGCCAAAATCGCGTGATGGAAATGCTGCTTCCCATGATCAACACTGCGGTGACCACCTTTGCCAGTCTGACGGAACGTTCCCTGCGCCGGGAAACCATACAGACCCATCGGGCCATCACCCAGGCCATCCTGGCCGGGGATGCGGTGGGCGCCCGTTGTGCCATGGTCACCCATCTGACCTACAACCGGCAAGCACTTATGGAGCGTCGGAACGCGCACCGGATGTCCCCCTGCGAAACCACACCCGCTGCGTCGGGCACGCCGTGACGGAAAAAATACATCTTCTGTTTTGAGGAAGGGGGCTTCACCCCTTCCTTTTTGTGCGTTTTGCAATTCTTTGGCAAAAATACGTCTGATGTATATTGCATTTTCCCCCGATATCTGCTAGATTATACCCGAAGAAGATATGATGTTTCGCCTGTTGGGCCGTTTGGAAGCGCAGGTATTGTGCCAGACACCCGCCACAAAGACCGGCATCGTACCTACGCCACTGAAGTTGGATGAAAGCGAGGATTTTTCCATGGAATGTCTGATCAGTCAGAAGATGCGCACCCTGGCCCCTGAACTGGATCCCCTGCGGATCGGCACCGGCTGGAAACCGGAAGACCTGTCCAAGCCGCAGATTTTCATTGAAAGTACAGCCGGTGACAGCCACCCCGGCAGCGGCCACCTGCAAACCCTGGTGGAAGAAGTGCGCAAGGGCGTTACGGAGGCGGGCGGCCACGGTGCCCGCTATTACTGTACCGATATCTGCGACGGTGAGAGCCAGGGCACCGACGGCATCAACTACAGCCTGGCCAGCCGTGAGATCATTGCCAACATGATCGAGATCCACGCCAACGCCACCCCCTTTGATGCCGGTGTGTATCTGGCCAGCTGCGACAAGGGCATGCCGGCCAACCTGATGGGGCTGCTGCGTGTGGACATTCCCTCTGTGGTGGTACCGGGCGGCACAATGAACGCCGGTCCCGAGATGCTGACGCTGGAGCAATTGGGCATGTACAGTGCCAAGTTCGAGCGCGGCGAGATCGACCAGGCCAAGCTGGACTGGGCCAAACACAACGCCTGCCCCAGCTGCGGCGCCTGCAGCTTCATCGGCACCGCTTCCACCATGCAGATCATGGCCGAGGCCCTGGGCCTTGCCCTGCCCGGCAGTGCTTTGATGCCTGCCACCAGTCCCGACTTGCTGGCCTATGCCCGCCAGGCCGGCCAGCGCGCCGTGGAGATGGCCGGCCACGATGAGATGCGCCCCAGCCGCATTGTCACGCTGGAGAGCTTTGAAAACGCCATCCTGGTGCATGCCGCCATCTCCGGTTCCACCAACTGCCTGCTTCATCTGCCCGCCATTGCCCATGAGCTGGGCATTGAAATCACCGGTGATACCTTCGACCGGCTGCACCGCGGCGCCCACTATCTGCTGGATGTGCGCCCCGCCGGTCGCTGGCCCGCCGAATGCTTCTACTATGCCGGCGGCGTACCGGCCATCATGGAGGAGATCAAGGATCACCTGCATCTGGACGTGATGACCGTCACCGGCAAGACCCTGGGTGAAAATCTGGAGGAATTGAAGAAGAACGGCTTCTACGAGCGCTGCGAAAGCTGGCTGGGCCAGTTCAACGAACGGTACGGCTGCCACATTACCCGCGAAGACATTATCCGCCCCTACGATAAGGCCCTGGGCGTCGATGGTTCCATCGCGGTGCTCAAGGGCAACCTGGCCCCCGAGGGCGCCGTCATCAAACACACCGCCTGCCCCAAGGAGATGTACAAAGCCGTTCTGCGTGCTCGCCCCTTCGACAGTGAGGAAGAATGCCTGGCCGCCGTTCTGCACCATGAAGTCCAGAAGGGTGACGCGGTCTTTATCCGCTACGAGGGCCCCAAAGGCAGCGGCATGCCCGAAATGTTCTATACCTCCGAGGCCATCTCTTCCGACAAGGAGTTGGGCCGCAGCATTGCGCTGATCACCGACGGACGTTTTTCCGGCGCCTCCACCGGCCCGGTGATCGGGCATTGCAGCCCCGAAGCCGTGGACGGTGGTCCCATTGCCCTGGTGGAAAAGGACGACCTCATCGAGATCGACGTCTTTGCCCGCAAGTTGAACATTGTGGGCGTCAAAGGGGAACGCCGCACCCCCGAAGAGATGGATGCCATTCTGGCCCAGCGCCGCGCCAACTGGAAGCCCAAACCCCGCAAATACACCAAGGGGGTCATGCGGCTGTTCAGTGAACTGGCAGCCAGCCCCATGAAAGGCGCCTACCTGGAATACGACGCCCACTGATTATCTTTCGCCGCAACAAACCAAAACAGACGGGACGCCCCGGCGTCCCGTCTGTTTTTTCGTATTATCGCAAGAAATCCGTGGTCCAAAATGCAGCACCGGCTCCATCCGGTCGGCGGTATAATATTCACTGCGCTTGATCTCGCCGGGCAGATCAATGCCCGTGGCTTCCCGCAGGCCAAAGTCCTCAAAATATTGGCAGAAATTTTCTTTGCCCAGCCGGGCCCCGATCTGGATAAAGCAGGGATTACAGCTGACCGCCAACCCCTGGGCAAAGGTTTCCAGGCCGTGGATGTGCCCATTGGCGCAACGGAACCAGGTGCCTGCCACATTGATTTTGCCCGCACAGACAAAGGTGTCCTGAGGCGTGCAGACGCCGGTATCCAGTGCTGCCGCGGCTGTTACCAGCTTGAAAACACTGCCCGGTTCATACAGGTCACTGATGGCCTTGTTGCGCCACTGGGTCTGCTGCGCTTCCTGCAGGGCCGCGCTGCGGGCTTCCCCCGTCAAGGCATCCACCTGCGCCCGGATTTCCTCGTTGATGATCTGCCGTGGCGTGTTTGGATCATAATCCGGCTGGCTGGTCATGGCCAGAATGGCGCCGGTTTGTACATCCATCACGATGCCCACCCCGCGTTGGGCTACGTTATGCTCCCGCACGGCTGCGTCCATGGCACTTTCCAGCCAGTGCTGGATGTTGGCATCGATGGTCAGGGTCAGCGTATTGCCCGGTATCGCTTCCACCAGTGTCTGGTAGTGGGTGGGCAGATCATACCCCCAGGCATTCTTCGCCGTCAGAATCTCACCGTTTTGCCCGGTGAGCTCCTCGTTGTATTCCAGTTCCAGCCCCCAGAGCCCCGCGTTGTCCACGTCGGTAAAACCAAGAATCCCGCCCAGAAAATCCCCCTGGGGGTAAACCCGCTTGGTGTCCTGGCGAATCTGAATGCCTTGCGCGTTGTGCTCCGTGCACCAGCTGCGCACCGCATCCGCCATTTCCTGATCCACCCTGCGGCGCAGCAGACAGTCATTGGAACTGCGCTGGCTGAGCTTTTCCAACGTTTCCTGGTAATCGATTTCCAGAATCTCGCTGAGTGCACGGGCCGCGGGTTCCACCAAAGCGTCCTCCAGTTCCCGGGGCGCTGCACGGATCGTCCAGCAGGTTTCGCTGGCGGCCAGCAGCGTACCGTCTGCCGAGAAAATCTCTCCCCGGGCTGCAGGCAACGTGGCCCCACGCAGCTGCTGGTCCGCCGCCCGGGCCGCATACCCGCCGGGATCCAGCAGTTGCAGCACAAACAGCCGAACCAGCAGTCCCCCAAAACAGAGCACCGCCATGCCACCGGCCAGCACCCTGGCACGGCGACGCATCAGACGGTTTTGTTCCGGCGTAAGATGACGCATAGATCCGCCCCCTTTTCGGAAAGAAACGACGATACAACGCCCGTTGTTCCACCGTATGCAGCCTCTTCCGTCAAAATGCCGAAATTCCAGGGTCAATTTCTCCCTATCGCCGATTGACGTTTTTGGGGACATCTTATATACTTAAATCAATCACATTGACATTTTCTTGTCAATCCGTTAGGAGGTCATTCCCATGGCAAGATTTACTTTACCCCGCGACCTGTATCACGGCCCCAACGCGCTGGAAGCGCTCAAGACGCTGCCCGGTAAGCGCGCCATGATCTGTGTCGGCGGCGGTTCGATGAAACGTTTTGGTTTTTTGGATCGTGCCGAGGCCTACTTAAAGGAAGCCGGCATGGAAGTTGCCCTGTTTGAGGGCATTGAGCCCGATCCGTCGGTGGAAACCGTCATGAAGGGCGCCGCTGCCATGCAGGAATTCCAGCCGGACTGGATCGTCGCCATCGGCGGCGGTTCCCCCATTGACGCAGCCAAAGCCATGTGGATCAAATACGAATACCCCGACATTACCTTTGAGGATATGTGCAAGGTATTCGGTATTCCGCCGCTGCGCCGTAAAGCACACTTCTGCGCCATTTCTTCCACCTCCGGCACAGCCACCGAGGTGACGGCGTTCTCCATCATCACCGACTATGCCAAGGGCATCAAGTACCCCATCGCAGACTTCGAAATCACGCCCGACGTGGCCATCGTCGATCCCGAACTGGCCCACACCATGCCCAAAAAGCTGGTGGCCCATACCGGTATGGACGCCATGACCCACGCAATTGAGGCTTACGTCTCCACCGCCAACTGTGACTTTACCGACCCGCTGGCCCTGCACGCCATCGAAATGATCCAGGCGGATCTGGTGGGCAGCTACAACGGCGATATGGCCAAACGCGATGCCATGCACAATGCCCAGTGCCTGGCCGGTATGGCATTCTCCAACGCGTTGCTGGGTATCGTCCACAGCATGGCTCATAAGACCGGCGCCGCCTTTGCCGACTATGGCGCCCATATCATCCACGGTGCCGCTAATGCCATGTACCTGCCCAAGGTCATTGCCTTCAACGCAAAGGACCCCACCGCAAAACAGCGCTATGGCGTGATTGCCGACAAAATGCATCTGGGCGGCAGCAATGATGATGAAAAGGTTGCCCTGCTGATTCAGTATCTGCGCGGCATGAACGACGACCTGAACATTCCGCACTGCATCGGGCACTATGGCCCCGACTCTTATCCCTGCGAGCAGGGCTTTGTGCCGGAAGAAGTCTTCCTGCAGCGCCTGCCCGAGATTGCCAAGAATGCCATCGGCGATGCCTGCACCGGTTCCAACCCCCGTCAGCCTTCCCAGGAAGAGATGGAAAAGCTGTTGAAATGCTGCTACTATGACACCGAGGTAGACTTCTGATTCCATAAAGACCATGCGGCGCCCCTCCGGCAGTCGCATAGCGAGCAAGAACGCGCTCTCCGCTTGGAGAGCGCGTTCTTTGTGTTTTTTGCGACACTGGCTACGTTTTCTTGACAAGAACAGTCTATCATGATAGACTGTTGAAAACAAAGTCTATCCCAATAAACCAGTTCCCGAGGTTTTTATGCGTTTTTCTATTCTTCGCCCCACCGCGGTTGCGTGGACGGCGGCTTTTCTTTTTTGTATCCTTTGCTGTAACACAGCCCTGGCCGAGGACACACGACAAACTCTGACCGATCAGCGCGACCAGGCCCAACAGGCATACAAGGAAGCCCAACAGGCGCTGGAGCAGATGAAGAGCGAACAGCAACAAACACAATCCCAGATCGAAGACTTGCAGGGACAGGCGGCCGATATTGCCGGACAGCTGGACGCAATCTATGCTGCCCTTCAGGAAGCCGATCGCCAATTGTTGGAGCGACAGGCCGACGAGCAAGCCGCAGCACAAGCGCTGGAACAAAAACAGCTGGAATATAACGACAGCCTGGCCCGCTGCAAGGAGCAGCTCCGTGCCATGCAGATGCTGGATGGAGGCGGTGCCATCGGCTTGCTGGCCCAGGCACGCAGTCTGTACCAGCTACTCACCTTTGGGGAGACAATGGAACAGATCAGTGCGAAAAACGATACCATCCTTCGCCAGTTGACTGAGCAAGCCCAGGTTCTGGAACTTGCCAAACAACAGGCGGAGGCGGCGGCCCTGCAAGCCCGCCAGGCCAAAGACAGCCTGGACGCGCAGCAGGAAATGCTGCACAGCACCGAAGGACAATTGCAGGCAGCTTTGCAGCAGGCCAACAAAACCCTGGGGCAACAGCAAGCCGCCGAACAGGCCCAGGCCGTGGTCACCGAAGCCGCCAAAAAGGCCTTTGAAGAAGCCAGCGAGGCCCTGGATGCCTTTGTGCGTGCCCAGAGTGACCGTTATACCACCCAGGATCTGATACTGACCAGTCTGGACTTTCGCTGCCCGCTGGACAGCTACAGCAGCATCACCACCCAGTTTGGGGAAGGGGATCCCTGGGGGATCCCCCACCGGGGTACCGACTTTGCCGCCCCCAACGGTACCCCCATTTACGCCGTGGCTGCCGGCGTAATCAGCGCCGCCGGCCCGGTAAACAGTTACGGCAACTGCGTACAAGTCAGTCACGGCACCGCCAGTGACGGCAACCGATATGACAGTCTGTATGCCCATATGAGTCGCATTGCGGTCAGCCAGGGGCAGACAGTGGAAAAAGGACAGATCATCGGATATGTGGGCAACACCGGCAATGTGTACGGTGCCAATGGCGGTTACCACCTGCACCTGGAGCTCCGGGTCAATGGCGGACGCGTCAATCCGTTGGCCTATCTGCCCTGTTGACCATGGAAAAGGAGGGAAGCCGTTTGTTATCTACCCAGGGACTGCAAGGACCTTTCGGTGATTTTTTGTATGCCATAGGGTTCCTGGTGGAATACACACTGGTCCGGTTGGGACGAACGACACGTACCCTTACTGGCGGCCTGTTGCAGGCGCTGGGCAGCCTGTTGGCAGCCATACTGCGCCCACCCTTGCAGGCTTTGCTGGATTTTGTAGACAGCCTGCGCCATCCGTTGCGCCTGTTCCGCCTGTATCTGCTTCCGGCTGCCGCAGCGGTGGCATTGGCATGGCTGGTGCGCTCCGTGCTCACCTTGCCCTTTGCCCTGCGTGTGGTGGTCAACGGCCAGACCGTCGGATACGTAGCCAGCGAGGAAATCTTCGACAGCGCCCGGGCCGACGTGCTGGCCCGGGTCAACTCCGCCCGGCAGCAATTGGCCGCAGATCAGGGAACCCTGACCTGGGATGTGGAACCAGGATACACCCTGGCCATCAGCGAAACGACGATGACCGAAAGCGAAATCGCCAACGAAATCCTGCGCATCAGCGGCAGCGAAATCACCGAAGGTACTGCCGTTTACTGGGACGATCAACTGCGCTTTGTGACCACCGAAGGGGATCATTTGCGTCACTACCTGCATGCACAGCTACAGCCCTGGGATAACCCCGAGGATCCTACCCTGCAGGCCAGCTTTGCCCACGGCCTGCGTCTGGTGGACGGTATCTATCTGACAGACTCGGTGGTGCCCTACGATCAGATTCTCTCTGCCTTGCAGGCGGACGATGGCGCCGCCCTGCAGGTTCAGGTAACCCAGCGGGTAACAGAATCGGCAGAAATTCCCTTTGACACCCAAACTCAGGAAGACAGTAACCTGGAGTTCGGCAAAAGCGAAACCCTCCAGCAGGGCGTGCCCGGCAGCGAGATCATTACCCGGGAGCTGACCTACCTCAACGGACAGCAGGTCGACGACCAGGTGGTGGACGTAACCGTCACCCAGGCTCCCACACCGGAAATCATCCGCCGCGGCACACGCCTGCAGAGCGGCATGATCGGAAAACTGGGCACCGGTACCTTTATCTGGCCCGTACCGGGTTACAAATCCATTTCCCGCTGGGCCATTCTGCCCCGCGTCCATCGCGGTGTGGATATTGCGGCCCCCTACGGAACCCCCATCTATGCCGCCGACAGCGGCACCGTGATACAGGTCGTTCCCATGCATTACAGTTGGGGCAACTACGTACAGATCGACCACGGCAATGGTTACAAGACACTGTACGCCCACATGTCCAGCTTTGCGGTGCAGGTGGGTGACACGGTCACCCAGGGGCAACTCATCGGATATGTGGGTTCCACCGGCGACTCCACCGGCAACCATTGCCACTTTGAAATGAGTTACAATGACACGCTGTTCAGTGCCCGGGACGTGTTCCCTGACATTCCCACCAAAAATCCCGACTTTTAATGCAGAACCCCCTGTGGCCAATGCCACAGGGGGTTCTTGTCTCAGGCTGCTTATTTGGCGCCGCGTCCGGCCAATACGACCCATACCGTCTTGAAGAGAATCTTCACATCGCCCCAGAGGGACCAGTTGTCAATATACTGCACGTCCAGTTTGACGACCTCTTCAAAATTTTCGATATTGCTGCGGCCGCTGCACTGCCACAGGCCGGTAATGCCGGGCTTCATGCTCAAGCGGCGTTTGTGGTGGCTTTCGTACTGTTTGTACTCGTCCACTGTGGGCGGGCGGGTCCCCACCAGCGACATGTCCCCGCGCAGCACATCAAAAAATTGGGGCAGCTCGTCGATACTGGTTTTGCGGATAAACCGTCCCACCCGGGTGATGCGCGGATCATCCTTCATCTTGAACATCAGACCGTTCATCTCGTTTTTGGCCATCAGTTCCTTCTTGCGTTCCTCAGCATCCACATACATGCTACGCAATTTGTGGATATAGAAATACCGGCCATTTAAACCCACACGCTTCTGGCGGAAAATCAGCGGACCGGGGCTCTCCAGTTTCAAAGGGATGGCCACCACCGCAATGATGGGAATGCTGATCAGACAGCCCACCAGCGCACCGGCAATATCCATCATCCGCTTGAGGATCTGGTCCCGCAGCTGCATCTCGATGGTTCCCATGGTCACGATGTTGCCGCCGGCGCAACGGCCCAACTGACGATACAGGCGGGCAGCGCTGGTTTCATCGCAGCACACTTCCTCGATCCGGTCCAGGATCTTCAACCGGAAATGTACCGTCAGGCCCATGCTTTCCATCTCTTCCAGATAGGGCAAAAAGGATTCCCCACTGTCCATGGGAATATCCACGAAAATTTCATCCAGGGCCGCACGGCGGATCCAGTCCATGAAATCGTCAAAGGTTGCCCGGACCGGAATGCCGTCATACAGTTGGCCCACCTCCTCGGCGGTAGCATCCAGCAACACCATGCCACAGATACGCTTGGACCAGTCGCTCTTCAGGGCAGAGACAACCGCCGGTGCATTATCTGTGGTGGACATGATGCCCACCAGACTTTCCATGCCACGCCGGCTTTTGGTGCGCATCAGGTCCCGCTTCAGCAGGATATGCCCCAATGGCAGCAGGATGGCATTCACCAGGGGGACCGCCACCGTAAAATAGCGGGAATCCAGCATCTGCGCCTTGGCCAACAGCATCAAGGCGGAATAGATGGCTGCCATCAACAGGTTGAACCGGATGGACAGGCTGCATTCCCTTCCCACACTGCGGGTGACAATATTTTCTTTCTGGTTGGTGAACAATAAAAAGGTGATCATAAACGCCAGCACGACCAGGCAGATGGTCTGCACCCAGTCCCCGGTACTGTAAGGCACAATGAGCCCCATCAGCCCGTCGGTGATCAGCCAGGCCAGCAAGACACTGAGCAGCAATGCCACAAGGTCCACCAAAAAAACATAGGCATACTGCAACTTTTCCCGTCTGTTAATCATAGATATCGTTCCCTCATCCGCACTCTACTCCTCAAGTTTGCGTTTGCACGCCGAATACTTTTTTTCAGCAAAAATATTCTTTACTATATTACCATGGTTCCCCTTTTTTTTCAATCCGCACGTCATGCACCGTGTTTTCTTTTGCAAATTCCTTTACTTGACACAGTGAATGTGGTAAAATGCTTTCGATCATAAAGTTTTCTGTGCCACGCGCACGGGCGGTCATCGGCCGCAGGAGGTTTGTATGGATCGTATCGATCGCAAAATTGTAGATATTTTGCAAAAAAATGCCCGGACTCCGCTGAAGGAGATTGCCGATCAGGTCTTTTTGTCCAGCCCCGCCGTATCGGCCCGCATTGCCCGCCTGGAAGGCGCCGGGATTCTGTCCGGCTACCAGGCCCAAGTCAACGCTCCCAAACTGGGCTATATGGTCAAGGCCTTCATCAGCCTGGATATGGACCCCCAGCGAAAGCCGGAATTCTACCCGTATATTCAACAGTGCCCCCAGGTGGTGGAATGCAACTGCGTCACTGGGGATTACAGCATGCTTATTGAAGTGCTCTTCCCCACCACCCAGGACCTGGACCAGTTTATCAATCACCTGCAGCAATTCGGCCGTACCCACACACAGATTGTCTTTTCCACTCCGGTGGAGCATCGGGGCGTGCCGGTATCAGAGCCGGAAGAAAACGAATAACCCGCTATCCCGCCTGTCCAGGCGGGATTTTTTATGGGTATTTTTTATGGGTATATTGACAACTGTGTATATTGCGTATATACTGTAAATATCGAATATGTACAGTTCGATGATAAGGAGCGCTTCATGGAAATTTATCTGTCCAATTCCGGACAGGAACCGATCTACGCGCAGATCACGCGACAGATCAAGGAACAGATCCTGTCCGGCAAACTGCAGGCCGGGGACGCCCTGCCCAGCATCCGGCTTTTGGCCAAGGAGCTGCGCATCAGCGTCATTACCACCAAACGTGCCTACGAGGACCTGGAATCCGCCGGGTTCATTCTGACCCAGCCGGGCCGCGGCAGCTTTGTGGCCGCCCAGAACCCCGCACTGGTGCGCGAAGAACATCTGAAAAAGGTCGAAAGCAGCCTGCAGGACGCGGTGGATGCCGCGCGGCTGGGCAGCATCGGCTACGACGAGGTATGCGAGATGTTACGCCTTTTATGGGAGGGCTAACCATGGCAAAGGAAGCAGCCATTCTGCACGGTGTGCAGAAGCACTACAAAGATTTTACGCTGGGCCCCATCGATCTGACGGTACCCACCGGCACCATTGTGGGCCTGGTGGGGGAAAACGGTGCCGGCAAAACCACCACCCTGAAAATTCTGTGCGGGGTGAATCCCGCCGACGCCGGCACGGTCTCGCTGCTGGGCAGCAGCCCCACCGATCAGGCTGCCCGGGCCCGCTTGGGTGTGGTATTTGAAGATGCCTATTTTTACGGCGGCCTGACCGCCAGGCGTATAGGCAAAAGTATGGCCGGGATTTTCGGTTCTTTCTGGAATGCCCAACAGTTCGCGACATATCTGCAGCAGTTCGGGCTGGACGATGGCCAAAAGATTTCGGAATACAGCCGGGGCATGCGGATGAAGCTGAGCCTGGCTACAGCGCTGGCCCACAATCCGGACTTGCTGGTACTGGACGAAGCCACCGCCGGACTGGACCCGGTGGTGCGCAGCGAAATACTGGATCTGTTTCTGGAATTCATTCAGGACGAGCGGCACAGCATCCTGATGAGCAGCCACATCACCAGTGACCTGGAACAGGTGGCCGACTCCATCGCCTACCTGCACCACGGACAACTGCTCTTCCACGAGGACAAAGATGTGCTTTTGCAGGAATACGGCCTGCTGCGCAGTCCCCGTCAGGTGCTGGAGACCCTGCCTGCCGGTTGTGTGATCTTTACCAAAGAGAACGCCTTTGGTTGTGAGAGTCTGGTCAAAGGGCGCGAAGAAGTCCGGCGGTTGCTGCCCGGCATGGTCTGTGACGCAGCCGGCATCGACGACATCATGCGGTTTTACAGCGGGAGGGATGAACAATGAAAGGCTTGCTGTATAAGGATTGGTCTCTGATTGCAGGCGGCTACAAAACCAATTTTCTCTTTCTGCTGGTTTTCTACGGGCTGCTGACCGTGGCGGGTCGGATGACTTTTCTGGCCTATGCCATGGTGTTTGTTGTAGGCATGTATGCCTCTTCCACCATCAGCATGGATGAAAACAGCCACTGGGATGCCTACGCACACACACTCCCTGTCAGCCCCGGACAACTGGTATCGGTAAAATACTGGCTGACACTGATTCTCACAGTGGCCAGCATTCCCCTGTCCTTCTTCCTCATCGCCCTGATCCCGGCCCCCAAACCCACGTTTCTGGAGGCCGCACTGGGCCTGACTGCTGCCTGCACAGTCACGTTGTTCTACTTTTCTTTCGTGATGCCTCTGTCCTATAAGTTCGGTGCAGCAAAAGCCCGCAGCTGGGTCTCTATCTCCCTTCTGGTGGTGGCCTTTGGGCCCGTCGCCCTGTTCCCCCTGCTGCCGGAGAGTACCACCACTCCCATCAAAAACGCTGCCTCCTCGTTGGATGCTGCCATCACGGCCAACTGGTCTGAGGCAGCCTTTACAATCGCAGTGGTCGGTGCCTTGCTGCTATTCTCGCTGGTGTGTATGGTCATCAGCTGGGCCATCAGCGTGCGCATCTACACCCGAAAAACCTACTGAACGAAAAAGCGGCGTGCTTCCCTGTCGGGAATACGCCGCTTTTTATATAGGTACGATTACAGCCAGCCCCCACCGTGCAGGATAAAAATCCAGGCCGTGAGAGTCAGCGCCGAGAGCAGCGTGGTGGCAGCCACGGTGCTGGCGGTCAGCACCCCCTCGTGTCCCATGTTCTTGGCCATGACATAGGAACTGGGCGTGGTGGGACTGCCCAGCATGATGAGCAATGCGACCAGTTCCTTTTCCCGGAAGCCCAAGGCCACAGCGCAAGGGATAAAGATGGCCGACAGGCCCACTGTCTTGAGCAGCGCCGCCACCAGTGTGGGGCCCGCCTTTTGCAGCGCTTTCGTTCCCTCAAAACTGGCACCGATGGACAGCAGTGCCAGCGGCGTGGTCAGCGAGGCCAGGCTGTTCAGCGTTTTGTCGGCGATGGTGGGCAGTTCCACCGGCAGCAGACTGAATACCGTACCGGCCACGATGCCCAAAAGAATCGGGTTGGTGACCACACCGTACAACAGCTGTCCCGGCCGGGGCGTTGCCCGTTTTTCCCCGGGAGCTTCGATCATGAGGATCAACACCGCAAAGATGTTGAAAAGGGGAACGCTTCCCAGAATCATCAACGGTGCCATACCGGCATCCCCATAGATATTCTGGATAAACGCCACCCCCAGCACCGCAGCGCTGCTGCGGTAGGAGGCCTGTACAAACTCGCCGATGATGGTCTTATCCCGCAGCAGTGCCCGGGCCAGACCCCAGATCACCAGAATGCTGATTAAGGTTGCCCCGAAGCAGAACAGCACAAACTTCGGCTGAAAATCATGGCGCATGTCCACGTCCGACATGTCCAGGAACAGCATAATGGGCAACGTAATCTTGAAAGTGAGTTTATCGGACGCTTTGCAGAATTCCCTGGGCAAAAAGCCCAACCTTCCCAGAATTCCCCCCACCACCATAACCAGAAAGATGGGCAACGTGGCATTCAGGCTGAAAATCAGATTTTCCACACAAAATTCCCCCCTGTAAGCAAAAACAGGCCCTGTACGGCCCTGTCGTTTTATGGTATCATGAAGTTGCCGGTTTTGCAACTACCTGGCCGGGCCGGTCAATTTTTGTGTATGTATCGCCAAAAAATTCATCGCAAGCCTTGACAAAACAGGGACAGGCTTGCTATAATAAACTGCTGTGCCAAACGGCACAGATTTTCCTTGCCCTTTGCATGGGCAAAGGGCCATACGTCCAAAAGGAGGTGCACAGAATATGGCTAAGTACGAAACCATGATGGTTACCACCGCCAACCTCGATGAGGAGGCTTCCACCGCTCTGGTGAACAAGTTCAAGAACCTGATCGCGGCGAATGGTACGATCGATTCTGTTGATGATTGGGGCAAGAAGCGTCTTGCGTATCCCATCAACGATGAGACCGAGGGTGTGTACACGGTGATCAAGTTCACCAGCGAGCCCGATTTCCCGGCTGAGCTGGATCGTATCTACAAGATCACTGAAGGCGTTCTTCGCAGCATTATCATTGCTGAGGAGGAGTAAGGAGTACCGAACATGCTGAATGTTGTTGCAATTATGGGCCGCCTTGCCCGCGACCCGGAACTTCGCCAGACCACGACCGGCAAAAGCGTGGCGTCCTTTACCATTGCGTGTGATCGCAACGGCAAGCGCGATGCCAACGGCCAGAGCCAGGCCGACTGGATCCCCGTTACCGCGTGGGACCGCACGGCGGAATTTGTGTGCAAGTATTTCCAGAAAGGTTCGCTGATTGCCGTGGACGGCCGTCTGCAGAGCCGGTCCTACCAGGACAAGAGCGGAAACAACCGCACCGCCATCGAGATCGTGGCCAACAACGTCAACTTTGCCGGACCCAAATCCGCCAACGCCGCACCCAGCATGGGTGGCGCCAACTACGGCGCACCTATGGCAGACCCCGCTGCCCGTCCCGCTGTGCAACAGGCACCTGCGCCGAGCTATTCTGCCGGCAGCAACGATGACTTTGCCTTGATCGAGGACGAGGGCGACCTGCCGTTCTGACAAATCGATTGTAGAATTCCAACAAGGAGGTTACCACAATGGCTATGGATCGTTCTTCCCGCCCGATGCATCGTGGCCGCAAGAAGGTTTGCAGCTTCTGCGTCGATCGCGTTGAGCACATTGATTACAAGGATCTGCCCCGCCTGCGCAAGTACGTGAGCGAGCGCGCCAAG
>CAJFFY010000019.1 GCA_904374465.1 uncultured Subdoligranulum sp. | reverse complement strand
AACCGAAGAAGAAGTGGTATGGATTTTCATAATTGCTTTGATCATGACTTCCTCCAAAAATCACATCATTGTGTACTTTGCTCATTTGGATTGTCTTTATGGCATGTTGCCGGACGAAGGGGCCGGTTCCGGATTTTCCTCATGCGAATCCAGGCTCAGATCCATCAGGTATTCAAACAGAATCAAAACCCTGGCGTAAAAATAGTTGGCCGTCAGGTTCCGGTCATCCAGAATCTTGTCGTCCAGCAGCAAAAAAGCTGGGTCGGCACTTTCCGCGATGGGGGAATGCTGCCCGCCGGTAAAGGCCACCACGTCTATGCCATGGCGGCGGGCATCCTGCACGGGCTTTACAATGGTGTCGGTGGTGCCGCTTTTGCTGATGGCCAGCACCAGCTTCGCCTGCAGGACATTGTTTTCATAGACCTCATAGCTGTTGGTGCCAATGGCATGGTAGCCCAGCACCAGCAATTTGCGCACAAAAAAATCCCGCAGCGGTGCACAGAAGCCGGTGCCGGTGACCAGAATGGGGGCTTGCCGGTTTCTTTTCAGCAGGGCAAGAAAAGCACTGATTTGTTCGGAGGGGATCTCGCCGATGAAGGAGGTAATGTGGGATGCGTGGGTACGGTTGTTGATCTCGTTTTGAAGCAGGAACCGCAGCCGGTAGACCATATCGGTATAACCGGTATAACCCAGCTTTTTGCTCAGACGGATGATGGCGGCGGGGGAGGTGTAGTTGCGGGCAGCGAATTCCCGCACGCTGTACTGTGCGTTCTGGTCTGCGGCTTCCAGGACGGCCTGCAACAGGGACTGTTCGGAGGCGGAAAGGTGGTATTGTTCGGCAAGTTTATAGAGATCGTGCTTCATGGAAAACTCCCCGGTAAGAAGGTGGCGTACATTCTTTCTTATATAAATTATACAAAGATCTCCGCAGGATGCAAGGCGGTTTGGCGCGAAACATGTTTCGGAATGGGTGAACATGTTCAAAAAGTATCAATATATATTGAATAATTTGTGCAATATGGATATAATCAAAGTGCAAATCAGGAGGGCGCCCGATCCTGAAACAACAGGTACTACCAAAAAACAGTGAGGAGAAAAGCCAATGAAAACTAAAGTCATGGATGCCATGCAAAGCTTTTCCAAAGCTCTGATGGGTCCGGTCCTTTTCCTGCCGCTGGCCGGTATGATTCAGGCGCTTTCGTCTGTGATGTCCAATACCTCCCTCGTCACCGAGGGCGGTGTGCTCTGGACGGTGGGCCAGTTCATCAACGGCGGCGTGGGCGCCGTAATCGGAAATCTGGGTATTCTGTTCTGTGTGGGTATCGCCATGAACCTTGCCAAAAAGCGCAAGGCAGACGCGGCCTTTGTGGCACTGGTCAGCTACCTGATCTGGCTGGCAGCCAACGCCAAATGGCTCAGCGTCGCCGGGCTGGTGATCGAAGGCAACGATGCCAGCTCACTGTACGGCACCGGCCAGACCATCTGCCTGGGCTACCATGTCACCGACATGGGCGTCTTCCTGGGGATGATCCTGGGCGTGATCGTGGCTGTGGTACATAACCGGTTCATCGATACCGAATTTGACGGCGCCTTCGCGCTGTACGGCAACAGTAAATTTGTCTTTCTGGTGCTGCTTCCGGTGGTGCTTGCCCTGGCCCTGGTGGCAGCCTATGTTTGGCCGGTAGCCGCGGCGGCCATCAACGCACTGACCGGCATCATGTCCACCGCCGGTGCGTTCGGTGTATTCCTCTACGGTTTCCTGAACCGCGTGCTCATTCCCACCGGTCTGCATCATCTGGTATGGTCGCCCTTCCTCTACTCGGCCATCGGTGACAGCATGATCATCAACGGCGAACAGATCGTGGGCGCCAAGCCGGTTTTCCTGGCTTTGCTCAACGATCCCACCGTCACCACCATGCCGGATTCCACCCGCTTCCTGACCTACGGTCTGATGAAAACCTTCGGCGTCATCGGCGTGTCGCTGGCCTTCATCACCACCGCCAAGAAAAACAAAAAGGCGGCCACCAAGGCCCAGATCCTGCCGGCCATGCTCACCGCCTGCCTGGTGGGTGTCACCGAACCGTTGGAATTCAGCTTCCTGTTTGCCGCGCCGCTGCTGTGGGGTGTCTACTCCATCATGGACGGCCTGTTCCAGATGGTGGTCTATCTGCTGGATGTGCATGTCTGTGCCACCAACGGCATCATTGACTTCCTGGTGCTCAACCTGCCCGCCGGCATCGGCCGTACCCACTGGCCCATGTACGTGGTGGTGGGTCTGGTGGAAATTGTGGTCATGTATTTCCTTTTCGTCTTCCTGATCAAGCGGCTGAACCTGAAAACCCCCGGCCGGGAGGAGGACGATGAAGTGCTGGACCTGGCAGCCAATGCGGCAGCCGTGAAACAGCAGATCAGCGCCACGGGCAAAGCCGAACTGAAAAAGCAGGAGGATGCCCGGAACGCCCAGACGGTCATTGAGGGCCTGGGCGGCGCCGACAACATCGTCAATGTGGGCAACTGCATGACCCGTCTGCGTGTGGAGGTAAAGGACCCCGCGCTGGTGAAGGAGAAGGATTGGTTCAAGCCCACCGGTTCCGCGGGTCTGGTCACCAAAGGCAGCAATATCCAGATCATCTACGGCCCCAAGGTGGGACGCATCCGCGCCGCGGTGGATGCAGCCCTGGGACGGGAAGAGTGAGAACCCCGGCCTGATGATCCATGCAAAACGAATCGTATCAACCGATGAAGAAATTGTAAGGAGGATCTCATGATGAAAACCTTCAAACTTGTGATCGCCGGCGGCGGCAGCACCTACACGCCGGGCATCGTCAAAAGCCTGCTCAACCAGAAAGATAAGTTCAAGCTCAACGAGCTGGTCCTCTACGACAACAATGCCGAGCGGCAGGAGGCCGTGGGGGTCATTGTCCGCCATGTGGTGGATCTGTTTGACCCGGACCTGAAACTGACCCTGACCACCGACCCCGAAACCGCCATGACCGATGCGGATTTCATCTTTGCCCAGATGCGGGTGGGCCTGTACGCCATGCGGGAAAAGGACGAAAAGATCCCCCTGCAGTACGGCGTGGTGGGCCAGGAAACCTGCGGCCCCGGCGGCCTGGCCTACGGGCTGCGCACCATCTACCCCATGGTGGAACTGATCGACTACTGCGAGAAATACGCCAAACCCACCTACTGGATTGTCAACTACTCCAACCCGGCGGCCATCGTGGCCAAAGCCACCTTCCGGCTGCGCCCCAAGGCCCGGATCCTGAACATCTGCGATATGCCGGTGGCCATTGAGCGCAACATGGCCGAGATTCTGGGCTGCGACCGCCACGACCTGGAAGTGGACTACTTCGGCCTGAATCACTTCGGCTGGTTCACCAAGGTACGGCTGAACGGCACCGATGTCACCGAGCAGCTCAAAGCCTATGTGGCGGAAAACGGTTACATGCCCAAGAATGAAAAGAGCGACGTGATGCACAGCGACCCCTCCTGGCTGCACACCTACGCCAACGCAAAACATATCTGCTCGGCGTTCCACGACTATCTGCCCAATACCTACATGCAGTATTATCTGCTGGGGGATGAAGTGGTGCAGTCCAGCGATCCCCACCACACCCGTGCCAACGAGGTCATGGAAGGTCGCGAAAAGCGCATCTTTGATGCGGTGGCAGACTACCGTGCCGGCAAGGAAGTGGACCTGACGAAATTCTTTGGCGGTGTCCACGGGGAGTTCATCGTGGATGTGGCCATGAGCCTGGCCTTCGACCTGCGCCAGCGCCACCTGGTAATGGTGGAAAACAAGGGTGCGGTGGAAAACCTGCCGGAGGATGCCATGGTGGAAATTCCCGCTTACATTACCGACCGCGGCCCCGAACCGGTGCGGGTAGGGGCGATCCCCACCTTCTATAAGGGGCTGATCGAACAGCAGGAAGCCGTGGAAAAGCTGATCGTGGAAGCGGCCATCGAACACTCCTACGAGAAGGCCCTGATGGCGTTCACCCTTTCCAAGACGGTGCCCAGCCTTTTTGTGGCAAAGAAAATTCTGGATGACATGATCGAGGCCAACAAGGAGTACTGGCCCGAACTACATTGATGGTTTGCCGCCGCAGAGCTTGCATGCCCTGCGGCGGCATTGTTTTTGCTCCGCCTCCGTGTTATGATAAAGGCGTCGAATAAAAAAGAAAAAACCGGTTTTTTGTCGATTCCCGGTTGCGGCAAGTTTGCTGTGCAGTGAAAACCAAGCTGTACACAATTCAAAAAGGATGCAGATACAAAAAGGAGAACCCTATGCCCTGTACAACGATTCTGGTGGGCAAGAAAGCCAGCCACGACGGTTCCACGATCATTGCCCGCAATGATGACGGCGCGTTTGAAGCCAAGCGCCTTTTGACCCACCCGGCCAGGGAGCAGGCCGCCACCTACAAAACGGTCATCTCTCACCTGACGGTGGAACTGCCGGGGAATGCCCTGCGCTATACCGACTGCCCCAACGTGACAAAGTCCAACGGTGTGTGGCCCGCCTGCGGCATCAATGCGGCCAACGTGGCCATGACCGCCACCGAGACGATCACCAGCAACGCCCGGGTCATCGGCGCCGACCCCTATGTCCGGTATCAGGCCAAGAAGGGCCGCAATACCAAGGAGGTCCCCGGCGGCATTGGCGAGGAGGACCTGGTGACTCTGGTGCTTCCTTACATTCATTCTGCCCGGGAAGGCGTGCTGCGCACCGGCGCGCTGCTGGAGCAGTACGGTACCTACGAACCCAACGGCATGGCCTTTGCGGACGCCGACGAGGTCTGGTGGCTGGAAACCATCGGCGGCCACCACTGGATCGCCCGGCGGGTGCCGGAGGACCGGGTGGTGGTCATGCCCAACCAGTTTGGGCTGGACCACTTCGACTTTGCGGATGCCTACGGGGAGAAAAAGGAACACCTTTGCTCGGAAGACCTGCGGCAGTTCGTGGAAACCTACCACCTGGCGCTGGATACGGGTGCGGAGTTTAACCCGCGGCTGGCCTTCGGTTCCCATTCCGACGCGGATCACATTTACAACACCCCCCGCGCCTGGTTCATGGCCCGCTACTTCCTGCCCCGGACCTACAAGTGGGACGGGGAGAACGCCGACTTTACCCCGGAGAGCAACGATATCCCCTGGTCCTTTGTGCCGGAACGCAAGGTGACGGTGGAGGATGTGCGGTATCTGCTGGGGTCCTATTACCAGGGAACGCCCTACAACCCCTACGACAGGACCGCTGCCTGCAAGGGCAAATACCGCACCATCGGCGTGCCCAACAGCGATGTCTGCGGCATTATGCAGATCCGCGGCGATCTGCCCGAGGCAATCCGGGGGGTGGAGTGGCTGTCCATGGGCGGCAGCGGCTTCACGGCCTGTTTCCCGGTCTATGCCAATGTGACGGAGTTCCCCAAATACCTCAGCGGTACCACCGAAACGGTCTCCACCGACAGCATGTACTGGCACAGTCGGCTGATTGCTGCGCTGACCGACGCCCATTTTGGCAGTGCCCTGATCTTCGATGAGCGGTACGTCAACGCCGTGATGAACCGCGGCCGGCAGTTCCTCTACGAGTACGATGAAAAGATCCGGCAGGGCGCGCCGGTGGAGATCCTGCAGGAAGCCAACCGCAAGATTGCCGGTATGGTGAAGGAAGAGTCGGACAAAGCCCTGGCCCAGATTCTCAAAAACGCCTCCGAACACATGAAGATCCGCTACCACAGAGGGGATAACTGAGCACACGATACATAGAACCAAGCAGCACCCGGGGACGGGTGCTGCTTTTTTGTTTGCTCTGCAGGGAGCAGGGCGTTGGCTTTCCGTACTGTGCGAAAGAAAAAAGCGCAGGCCTTTCCAAAGTGCCGCGGCTGCCATGCACCTCAAAACGGGGCAAGGACGGAAACGTCCTTGCCCCGTTTTTTCTTTTGCAGAGAGCTTCGCCACGGGGCGAGGGAAAGCCCCCGGCGCCGGTGGGAAGAAAAAAATTCCTTTGATTGGCATGGAAAGAATTTTATTTTGGTGCAATTTTATGTGAAAATCCACCAAAATGGTATAAAGCGTCTTGTTTTTGTTGGCTTACGGTGCTAACCTATACAGTAGCGTTATACTGGACTCATTAGAGTTTGACACGGTGTTCGAAAATAGACCGCATGGATTTGCGCACAAATCATACTTTGGTATGATCGCAGAGCCCGAAATCCGATGGGAACCAGTCAAGATCCACCTCTGGAAAAAAGAAAGGAAAGGCGTGCAAGATGCACAAGGCAAAGAAATTTCTGGCAGCCTGTATGGCGCTGGTGGTATCGCTGAGCCTGTTCAGTCCTTCCGCGTTGGCGGAAGGGGATACCACCACCGAAGGGGAAACCTCCATCACGGTACAGGCCGCCAAAAAAGCGGATGCGGATACCCACAACAGCTATCAGGATGTGCTGGGCAACAACACCACCCGCTATGACGGCCGTGTCTGGACCGACAAAACGGTGACCTCCACGGATATGAAGTTTACCCGGCCGGATGGCGGTAAAGAGGAGACCGTGGAAATCGGTGACTCCGATTTCCTGGTAACCTACTCGGCCATGGCCACCTCCACGGTGGAAGAACAGACCACCCCCGTGGACGTGGTCTTTGTGCTGGACTTCTCTGCCAGCATGAACTGGGGCGTGGACAGCCAGGAGGTTACCGAAACCGGCAGCAACGAGGCCGCCAAAAAGGCGTCTCGCCTGTATTCCATGGTGAACGCCCTGAATACGGCGGTGGGCCGTCTGGTGGAGGCCAACGAGGACAACCGCATCGGCGTGGCGGTCTTCAACGGTACCGCCTACGAGATGATGCCGCTGACCTCCGCCAAAGAAATTGCCGGTGAGGTGAAGGACGGGAACTACTTTTCTATCACTTCCTTCCAGCTGAAGGAAAAGAAAGATGACGACAAGCAGGAAGCCGACGCCATCGTGTGCTGCAATTACAACGATAATGAGATCGCGACCGCCGGCGGTACCAACATCCAGGCAGGCTTGTACAAGGGCATGAAGATGCTGGAGGATGTGCCCGATACCACGGTGCAGCTGGACGACGATACCGTTGTGACCCGCGTGCCCAACGTCATCCTGATGTCGGACGGCGCCCCCACCACCTTTGCCTCGGCCAGCGATGCACAGTACATAGATAAAAACGGCAACTCTAAGACAGGCGAAATTACCGTAAAGACGGAACTCTCCCAGAGCAAACGGGACGTGACCAGCGGCAGCTGGTGGGATGGGCTCTCCGAGGATAACATTGTGGCCATCGGCCCCGGCAACAACTATGAGCCCGACAGTGCCGACGGCTTTATGGCGCTGCTCACCGCCGCCTACGGCAAACAGCAGATCACCAAGAAATACTATGGCAGTAAGCCCGACGAGAAAAACTGCGCCAAGGTGTACACCATCGGCTTCAGCACGAACGAGCAGGAGCCTGCCATGGTGGCCATGGCCAACCTGGTGCTGAACCCCAACGAGAATCTGCCGCTTGCCAAGAGCTCCGGCGTGGATGCTGTAGAAGAAGTGGCCACCGCCTGGGAAACCTACCGGCAGGGGAACGACCCGGTGGTAAAGGCGCCCCTGGGCAGCGGCAACAACAAGACGAAATATAACTACAAGGTCACCCATGCCAACGACGGCCCCAGCAGCCTGAGCTACACCGACGGCTACTACCCGGCCACCGATACGGATGCCCTGGACAAGGCGTTCTCGGATATTGTGGACTCCATCATCTCCACGGCCAAGATGCCCACCGATACTTCCGGCACCAACAATCCCCTGAAGGACGGCTACCTGACCTATACCGATCCCCTGGGCCGGTACATGCAGCTGGACGACGTAAAGGCCATTCTGTGGAATGGTTTGCGGTTCAATGAACACGAGCCCAAAGAGAATGCGGATGGCAGTGTCACCTATGTGTTCCAGGGCGATATTGAGAACCCTGCGTTCACCGATGACAACGATGTCAGCAATATTCTGATCACCCTGTACACCGACGAGGATGGCAACCAGACCCTGAAAGTCAAGATTCCCGCTGCGGCTATCCCGCTGGGGGTCAACAAGGTCAAGACCACCGGAAGCTATGAGTTCACCGCCCAGCAAGCCCTGCCGGTGCGTATTGTCTACGGTGTCAAGCTGGATCGCTCCATCCTGACCGCCGACGGCAAGGTGGATCCCAGCAAGGTCGACGCAACCTACCTGAAAGAGCATACCGACGAGGACGGCAACATTCTCTTCTACAGCAACCTGTACGAGGGGAATAGTATAAATAGTATAAACGGTAAAACACCATCGGTAATGCGACGGTTAGCTTTACCGCGGCCCAGGACAATCCCTTCTACTACATGCAGGAGGATACGCCGCTGTTTGCGGATGAATCGCTGGAAACCCCGGTGAAGACGGCACCCCTTGCCCCGGATACCGAATATTTCTTCCAGATCAGCTACTATGATGCAAATGGCGAGAAGACGGCCGTTATCTCCCGCCGCGGCGATGAATTCTATGACGATTCCATTGCCCTGGATGATGAAAATGGCCAGGCCTATGTGAAAGCCGGTTCCCCCCGTCTGGGCAACCTGAACGAATTTGTGCGGGAAAAGGACAACAACGAGAACCGCACCAATACCGCCAGCGTATGCTATTACCCCTATCACCTTGGGGAGCAGAACGATCCCAGCGAATATTCCATCGCGACCCTGGCAGCCGGGGGAGGCGCTGCCTTTGGCGCAGCCCTGGGCAACAACGGTGCCATGGGTGTGGCGCCTGCAGAGGGCTCGCTGACCATCTCCAAGAGTGTGACGGCGGAGGAGGGCCTGACGGCGCCGGACGCCACCTTCACCTTCCAGGTGAAGCTGACCAAGGACGGAAAAGCCCTTACCGGCAGTTATACCTGCACAAAGGTGTCGGCTGAAAACAAGGAAACGGAAGATACCCTCACTTTGGATGACAGCACCGGCAGTGGTGAAATCACCCTGCAAGCAGGCGAGCACGCGACCATCGAGGGCCTGCCCGTGGGTACCAGCTATGAGGTAACAGAGCCGGAGGATACGATGCCCGGCGGATTTGCCCTGACCGGCAGTACCGGTACAAAGGATACGTTGGCGGCAGGAAATCTTGACGCCACCGCCGCGTTTACAAACAACTACAGCGTCACCCCGGCTACCCTGACGCTGAGCGGCACCAAGACCCTGCAGAATGCGGTGACCCAGCAGGATGAGCCGATGACCGACGAGCAGTTCCAGTTCTTGGTCTTTGCGGCAGAAAACGGACAAAAAGTCGGTAAAGCCATTGCCACCGGCAAGAGCATGAAGAATGGCTCCATTGTATTCGACGAGATCAATACCTTTGAGAAGGAAAAAACCTATCAGCTATGGGTGGAAGAAACCGGTTCGGAACCGACCGGCTACAGCTATGACAAGGGGCATTATCTGTTGACGGTAAACGTCACGGACAACCAGGAGGGTGCCCTGGAGGCAGAAGTTGCGGACGGCGTCTATGTGGATGCCGATGGCAACGAGACCTACAAAACCGATCTCGCCTTTGCCAACACCTACAAACCCGAAGAAGCACAGGTAAAATTGACTGCCCACAAAAACCTGACCAAGGACGGGCAGTCCCAGGCACTGACGGCAGATGCCTTCCAGTTCCTGCTGAAACCTACCGGTACGGTGGCCGGTGACCCGGTGGCAAAAGATGGTCTGACCGCGTACAACAAAGACGATGGTTCGATCGACTTTGTGCTGAACTACACGCAGGAAAACACCTACACCTATACCCTGACCGAAGTCGAAGGATCTGACGAAAACATCGAATACGATAGTACGAGCTACCAGGTGACCGTTGAGATTACCGATGATAAGGATGGCGTGCTGCAGCCGTCTGTGACGGTTCAGAAGAACGGTGAGACCGTATCGGAAGACCAAATCACCTTCCAGAACTATGTGAAGATGCCCGCCAAACTGGTCATTCAGGGCAACAAGACTGTCGTCTGGGGTGAGCAGGCGGCCGCCGAGGCGTCGGAGCAAGCCATGAAACGCGCGGCACTGGCCGAGGTTCAGGCTACCGGCGAGACGGCCACCGAAGAAACCGCGGTACCCGCTGCCCAGGTGGCACTGTTTGCCGCCGGGGATACGGTGGAAAACAATACGGATGTCTTCACCTACCGTGTGTTGGACAGCAAAGGAACTGTGGTTGCCACGGCAACCAGCACCGGCAATGGCGCGTTTGATATCCCGGTATCCTTCACGCAGGCCGGCGAATATCACTACACCATCCAGGAAGACCACCATGGGGAAACCATTGACGGCATTCAGTACAGCGATGCCAGCTACAACCTGTATGTGAAGGTGGAACCTGCCGGCGAGGGCAAACTGGCCGTCACGAAGTGGACGCTGAATAACCAGGAAAATGCCATTGCCGACTTCACCAACACTTATACCGTCACCAACCTGCCCAAGGATGTCACGCTGGATCTGAAAGCCAAAAAGGTGTTTGAAAACGGTACGCTTACGGAGAACGCCTTCCGGTTCGTCATCGAAGAAGAGAGCACCGATAAAAAATATTACGGTACCAACGATGAGAATGGCAACATCACCTTCGAAACCATCGCTTATACCCAGGATACTCTGGGACTCCACACCTACAAGGTTTACGAGGAACCCGGAGATCCCTATCAGGGCATTACCTACAGTGAGGCAGTCTATACCTTCACGGTGGACGTGCAGGACAATGGGGATGGTACCCTGAATGCGGTGGTGAATACCCAGGGCCAGGACTTTGTCTTCACCAACACCTACCAGCAACCCAAGCCCGCCACGGTAACGGTGGAAGGCACCAAGACACTGGAAAACAAGGCCTTGTCCATGGGTGCGTTCTCCTTCACCTTGAAGAGTGAGGAGGAAAACGGCACATCCATCACGGTACAGAACGGTGTGACCGGGTCCGACAATACCCAGGATCCCAGCAAGTTCCGCTTCCAGTGGGACATCACGCTGGCCGACATGGACAACCAGGCCGAAAAGACCTTCACTTACACGGTATCGGAAGAGAATGGCAATGACCCGCAGATCACCTATTCCAAAGAAAAGTACACCGTGCAGGTGACGGTACAGGCCGATGCGGTGGGCAACCTGACCGTGAAGGATCAGAAGATTCTCAAGGCGGATGGCAGCGAAGCAACGGAGATACGCTTTGACAACCGCTACACGCCCAAGGAGGAACCGCTGGTTCTGACCGGCACCAAGACCCTTGAAAATCGTCCTCTGCAGGACAAGGAATTCTCCTTTGTGGCTGTGGAAGACAGCACGGAGGACCCGGTGACGGTGGTCGGTTATAACGATGCCGACGGCAAGATCACCTTTGCGCCCATCTTCTACGGGCTGCAGGACGTGGGCACCCACACCTATACGGTGTATGAGGTGGCCGGTTCGGACAGCCATGTGGACTACGACAAGGCCCAGTATACCGTAACGGTGGAAGTGCGCTATGACAAGGACACGCTCACCGTCAGCCAGCCGGAAATCCAGAAAGACGGCAAGGCTGTGGAGAGCATCGACTTTGTGAACACCTACACCCCCGATCCCGCCCAGATTACCCTGCAGGCCACCAAGACCCTGACCGGCCGCGCCCTGCAGGCGGGTGAGTTCAGCTTCTACCTGCAGGATGACCAGGGCAAGACGCTGGCCATCACCACCAACGAGGCGAACGGCGTGGTGAATTTCCCCGCCATCACCTACAGCAAGGATCAGCTGGAAGGTAAGACGAGCAAGGACTTCACCTACACCGTGCGGGAAGAAAAGGGCGAGGACGCCACCGTCGAATATGACGAAACCGTTTACACAGTGGTTATCCGTGTAACGGATAACGGCGAAGGTGCCATTGTGCCCGAGGTCTTCTCGGTGACGGACGAAAAGGGCAATGTGGTGGAGGACGGCAAGATGGTCTTTACCAACACTGTCAAGCCGGAGGAAACGCCGGAGCCTTCCCCGGAGGTCACGCCTTCGCCGGAACCCACGCCGGAAGTGACGCCCACTCCCACGCCGGAAGTAACGCCGACCCCGGCACCGGAAACCACCCCGGCACCGGAGGAGTCCTCTGAGCAGAAGACCACCACCACGACAAGCAGCACCCCGGCGCCCACGGCAACGCCCGCTCCGGCGGCCACCCCGGCCCCCACGGCGACGCCTGCCCCGGCAACGGTGATTCCCCAGACCGGCGATGCCAGCCATCCCGCCCTGTGGGCCCTGCTGCTGGTGGCTTCGGCCGGTGCAGCGGCGGTCCTGTGGGTGTACAAGCGCAAGCGGCAGTGATGTCGGACGCCTGACTCCCGGGCCGTGAACTGACAACAACAGAACAAAGGACCCGGACCGTTTGGTCCGGGTCCTTTGTGTTTTGGGGAAAAATGTGGTATGGTAGTAAAAAACAGCCAAGGCCCGTGGGGCCATGCAGAAAGGAAGAACGCGATATGACAGGAACCTGGCTGATGCTGTGGGACGGCATCCTGTTTGTGGTGGTGCTGGCGGCCGGGCTGGGGCTGCGGCTGCTGCCCGGGCGGCAGGGCAAGGCGCCCTCGGCCCTGCGCCGCCGGTGCGGCGTGCGGGTGGCGGCGGCCTCGCTGCTCTTTGCGGTGGCGGCCCCCCTGGACGGCTGGAAACCAGGCCTGGGGGTGCTGCTCTCGATGGCCGGCATGATGGCCGTGCTGGCCTGGTGTCTGGTGAGCATCTGCCAGAATCTGGACGGCAAGGACTGAACCCCAACCCACAACCGAAAGGGCCGTGCCCCCGGACAAGGGGTACGGCCCTTTTTGTATGCATTTTCTTCGGCGGGGAAGGCGGCTCAGGCCGGTTCCTCGGCAAAGTTGCCGGTGTACAGCTGGTAATACTTGCCGTGTTTGGCGATGAGTTCGTCGTGGGTGCCGCGCTCGATGATGCGGCCCTGCTCCATGACCATGATGCAGTCCGAGTTGCGCACGGTGGACAGACGGTGGGCGATGACAAAGGTGGTGCGCCCCGTCATCAGGGCGTCCATGCCGTCCTGGACCAGCTTCTCGGTGCGGGTGTCGATGGAGGAGGTGGCCTCGTCCAGGATCAGCACTGGCGGGTCGGCCACCGCCGCCCGGGCAATGGCCAGCAGCTGGCGCTGGCCCTGGCTCAGGTTGGCGCCGTCGCCGGTGAGCATCGTGTTGTAGCCGTCGGGCAGGCGGCGGATGAAGTCGTCGGCGTTGGCCAGTCTAGCGGCGGCGATGCACTCCTCGTCGGTGGCCTCCAGGTTGCCGTAGCGGATGTTCTCCATGACCGTGCCGGTGAACAGGTGGGTGTCCTGCAGCACAATGCCCAGGCTGCGGCGCAGGTCGTCCTTCTTGATCTTGTTGATGTTGATGCCGTCATAGCGGATTTTGCCGTCCGCAATGTCGTAGAAGCGGTTGATCAGGTTGGTGATGGTGGTCTTGCCGGCGCCGGTGGCGCCCACAAAGGCGATCTTCTGGCCCGGTTTGGCCCACAGGCTGATGTTGTGCAGCACCAGTTTTTCCGGCGTATAGCCGAAGTCCACATCGTCCAGCACCACGCTGCCTTCCAGCTTGGTGTAGGTGACGGTGCCGTCCGCCTTGTGGGGATGCTTCCAGGCCCAGACGTTGGTGCGGTGATCCACCGGGCGCAGGCTGCCGTCCGCCTCCTCCTGGGCGTTGACCAACTCCACGTAGCCGTCGTCGGTTTCGGGGGTCTGGTCCATCAGGTCAAAGACACGCTGGGCACCGGCTGCCGCCGTGACCACAAAGTTGACCTGCTGGCTGATCTGGGTGATGGGGTTGGTGAAGCTCTTGTTCAGCCCCACAAAGGTGATGACGGTGCCCAGGGTGACCCCGGCCAGCCCGTTGATGCCCAGCACCGCGCCCACAATGGCCACCAGCACGTAGCTGATCCAGCCGATGTTGGCGTTGATGGGCATGAGCAGGTTGGCGTAGCGGTTGGCCTTGTCGGCACTGTCCCGCAGCTGGTCGTTGACGGCGCGGAAATCCCGCAGGGCGGCTTCCTCGTGGCAGAAGACCTTGACCACCTTCTGGCCGTCCAGCATCTCCTCGATGAAGCCGTCCACCAGGCCCAGGTCCCGCTGCTGTTGGGCGTAGTATTTGCCGGACAGCTTGGAGAAGTTGACGGTGACCAGCACCATGACACAGGCCGTCAGCAGCGAGATGACGGTGAGCGCCGGGTTGAGCAGGATCATCGTGATGAGGGTGGCGATCATCGTCACGCTGGTGTTGATGATCTGGGGAATGCTCTGGCTCAGCAACTGGCGCAGGGTGTCGATGTCGTTGGTGTACACCGACATGATGTCACCATGGGCGTGGGTGTCGAAGTAGGCGATGGGCAGTGATTCCATCTTGTGGAACAGCTCGTTGCGCAGCCGCCGCATGGTGCCCTGGCTGACCGAGACCATGATGCGGTTGTAGGCAAAAGCCGTGACCACGCCCACCGCCAGGATGCAGGCCAGGCGGATCAGGCTGGCCGCCAGGCCGGAAAAGTCGGTGGAGCCGGTGTTGAGCATGGGCAGGATGTAGTCGTCCACCAGCGTCTGGGGGAAGGTGGCGCCGGTGACGGTGGCCACCGCCGTGACCAGAATGCAGGCGATGACCAGCGCAAAGGGCAGGGCATAATAATGCAGCATATAGCGCAGAACCCGGTTGAGCACCTTCATGGGTGCCGGACGGGCCCCGTTGGGTTGTTTCATGGCAAATCCTCCTTTCAGGCCGGCTGGTCGAAGTCGCCGCCGCCCTTGACCTGGGACTCGTAGATCTCCTGGTAGATGGCGTTGGTCTTGAGCAGGTTTTCGTGGGTGTCAAAGGCGTTGATCTTGCCGCCGTCCAGTACCAGGATGCGGTCGGCGTCCTGCACGCTGGAAATGCGCTGGGCAATGATGATCTTGGTGGTGCCGGGAATGGTCTTGGCAAAGGCCGCCCGGATCTTGGCGTCGGTGGCGGTGTCCACCGCGCTGGTGGAGTCGTCCAGGATCAGCACCTTGGGTTTCTTCAGCAGGGCGCGGGCGATGCAGAGGCGCTGCTTCTGGCCGCCCGACACATTGTTGCCGCCCCGCTCGATGCGGGTGTGGTAGCCGTCGGGCATGCGGTCGATGAACTCATCGGCACAGGCAGCCTTGCAGGCGGCGATGCACTCCTCGTCGGTGGCGTCGGGGTTGCCCCAGCGCAGGTTGTCGAGAATCGTGCCCGAGAACAGGGTGTTCTTCTGCAGTACCACCGACACCTGGTTGCGCAGGGCCTCCATGTCGTAGCGGCGCACGTCCAGGCCGCCCACCCTGACGGCGCCGGTGTCCACGTCGTACAGCCGGCAGATCAGGTTCACCAGGCTGGATTTGCCCGAACCGGTGCCGCCGATGACGCCGATGGTCTCGCCGGAACGGATGTGCAGGTCGATGTCCGACAGGGCGTTCTTGCCGCTGCCGTGCTTGTAGGAGAAGTTCACGTGGTCAAAGTCGATGCTGCCGTCCGCCACCTCGGTGACCGGGTTCTCGGGGTCGTGGAGGTCGGGGGTCTCGGTGAGCACCTCGCTGATACGGCGGATGCTGGCCAGCGACATGCTGATCATGACCACCACCATGGACAGCATCATCAGGCTCATGAGGAGCGCCATGATGTAGCTGAACAGGCTGGTCAGGTCGCCGGTGGTCATGCTGCCGCCCACAATGAACTGGGCGCCCAGCCAGGACACCGAGATGATGCAGAAATAGACGGCCACCATCATGGCCGGGTTGTTGAAGGCCAGCAGCCCTTCGGCCTTGACGAACAGCCGGTAGAGGTTGCCCGAAGCCTTGCTGAACTTATCGTTCTCGTACCGTTCCCGGACGAAGGCCTTGACCACCCGGATGGCCGAGATATTCTCCTGCACGCTGGCGTTCAGGTCATCGTATTTCTGGAACACCTCGTTGAAGATGCGCAGCGTCACCACCATGATGGAACCGATGACCGCCACCAGGAAGATCACCGCGATGAAGAACATGGCGCTGAGCCGCGGGCTGATGTAGATACACATGGCGTAGCTGAACACCAGGGTCAGCGGGCTGCGTACCGCCACGCGGATGACCATCATGAAGGCGTTCTGCACGTTGGTGATGTCGGTGGTCATACGGGTGACCAGGCCCGGCACGCTGAATTTGTCAATGTTGGAAAAGGAAAAGGTCTGGATGCGGGCATAGATGGCTTCCCGCAGGTTGGCGGCCAGCCCCGACGAGGCCGCGGCCGCCGCCTTGCCGGCGAAGGCACCGCAGGCCAGGCTGATGAAGGCCATGACAATCATCAGGGCGCCGTACCGGTAGACCGCTCCCAGGTTGGCCGCCTGCAGACCGTCGTCGATGATGTGGGCCGTGACGAAGGGAAGCAGAATCTCCATCACCACTTCCAGGGCGGTCAGACCGATGCAGGTCCAGGCATTGCGTTTGTACTGTTTGAGTTGCTGCAATACAGTCTTCACTTTCTTCACTCCTTTGAAATCGGAAAATACTTCTTTACGGTAAAGGATTATAGCACGACCCGGGTGGATTGAGAATTTCAAAAGTTTGTTCGACGTTAGTAAATATCGAATGAAATATTGCAAAATATAAAAAGGTGGGGTATACTGAACCTGTTAGCCACAGAAAGGGGACCTGCCATGAATACCCAGCAGCTGTTGTGTTTCGTCTGTGTGGCGGACCGGCTGAACTTTACCAAGGCGGCGGAGGATCTGTTCCTGTCACCCCCCACCGTGACCCATCACATCCAGACCCTGGAGGCGGAGCTGGGCACGCCGCTGCTCATCCGCAATTCCAAGATGGTCCGGCTGACCGACGCCGGGCGCGGGTTCTACAACGACGCCAAGGAGATTCTGGCCAAGATCGAGATTGCCCAGAAAAAGCTCCACGATGCCAGCCACACCCAGGTGCGGCTGTTTCACATCGGTTGCACCAGCAGCACCGAACTGCGCTACCTGAAGGCGCCGCTGCGGCATCTGGGGGAAAAATACCCGGGGTTCAGCCCCATTCTGCATGTGCAGGACTACTTCAGCCTGAAAAAGATGTTTGAGGCCGAGCAGCTGGACGTGATGCTGTGCACCCGCAACATGATCTACAAGCTGCCCAACTGCCAGTTCCACCCCATGGCCGAGGCCCGGCTGTTTGCGGTGCTGCCCAAGGATACCCCCCTGGCCGCCCGGCCCAGCCTGACCTTTGCGGATTTGCAGGACCAGCGCATCCTGACGCTGCACCCCCGTATGGTGCCCTTTGAGCAGAG
The DNA here is from genome assembly GCA_904374465.1 of uncultured Subdoligranulum sp. Lineage (GTDB taxonomy): Bacteria > Bacillota > Clostridia > Oscillospirales > Ruminococcaceae > Gemmiger. The sequence continues at coordinate 26,579 of CAJFFY010000019.1, read as the reverse complement.
CAGCCGGCTGCGGGACTGGATCATCGCCCACGGGCAGAACCAGATGGACATCCACTGCGAGAGTGACCGGGCGGGCATCCTGCTGGCGGAATGCGGCTACGGCGTGGCGATTTTCCCGGAGTTTTACACCGAGGATCTGCCCGACACGCTGGTGCGCCGTCCCTTTGCGCCGGACTGCCCGCCGGTGTCCTTCGGGCTGGCCTGCCGCAAGCAGGGCAAGGATGACTACACCAAGGAATTCATTGCCCATTTTGCCGACCTGAACAACGGAACGGACGGACCCTGACGGATCCGTCTTTTTTTGCGGCGCCCCCCTTGCGGCGGGCGGGGTTTTGGCCTATGATAGGAAAGGCGGTCCCCGGGCCGACCAACCAGGAGGTGCGTACCCCATGCAAGCCAACGCCCGGACCCTCACCGAAGGGCCCATCACCCCCACGCTGCTGCGCTTTGCCCTGCCCATGATGGCCGGCAACCTGCTGCAGCAGCTGTACAACATCGCCGATACCCTCATTGTGGGGCGGTATGTGGGCGCCGACGCCCTGGCCGCCGTGGGGTCGGCCTATACCCTGATGACCTTCCTCACCTCCATCCTGCTGGGCCTGTCCATGGGCAGCGGGGTGGCGGTGTCCATCTCCTACGGGCGGGGGGACGGCGACCGCATGCGGCGGGAAATCTTCCTCTCCCTGTGTATGATCGGCGGCGCCGCCGTGGTGCTCAACCTGGCGGTGTTCCTGCTCATTGACCCCATCCTCTGGCTGCTGCAGGTGCCGGTGGCCGTGCGCGGCCTCATGCGTACCTACCTGCTGGTGATCTTTGCGGGCATCGGCGGCACCTTCCTGTACAACTACTACGCCTGCCTGCTGCGGGCGGTGGGGGACTCGGTGCGGCCGCTGGTCTTTCTGGGCTTTTCGGCGCTGCTCAACATCGTGCTGGACCTGGCCTTTGTGCTGGGGCTGGGCTGGGGTGTGGCCGGCGCCGCCGGCGCCACCGTCATCGCCCAGTGGCTGTCCGGGCTGGGGCTCTGCCTCTATGCCCTGGCCACCCGGCGGGACCTGCGGCTGGGCCGGGCCGACGCCCGGTGGGACGGTCCCTGCGCCGGGCATCTGTTCCGTCTTTCCTTTATAACAGGGGCCCAGCAGTCCATCATGAACTTCGGCATCCTGATGGTCCAGGGCCGGGTCAACAGCTTTGGCCCCGCCGTCATGGCGGCCTTTGCGGCGGCGGTCAAAATCGACTCCTTCGCCTATATGCCGGTGCAGGATTTCGGCAACGCCTTCTCCACCTTCATCGCCCAGAACTTCGGCGCCGGCCGGTATGACCGCATCCGCCGCGGCACCCGCACCGCCGTCACCGTCAGCATGCTCTTCGGCGTGGCTGTGTCCGCCGTGGTCTTTGTGCTGGCCCGGCCGCTGATGCTGCTCTTTGTGCGGCCCGAGGAAACCGAGATCCTGGCCGTGGGGGTGCAGTACCTGCGCACCGAGGGGGCCTTCTACTGCCTGATCGCCCTGCTGTTTCTGCTTTACGGCTTCTACCGGGCCATCGAGCGCCCCGGCATGTCGGTGGTACTCACCGTCATCTCGCTGGGGCTGCGGGTGGTGCTGGCCTACGCCCTGTCGGCCATTCCGGCCCTGGGCGCCGCCGGCATCTGGGTGTCCATCCCCATCGGATGGGTCATTGCCGACCTGGCCGGATGCCTGCCCATGGCAAAGTTCTTCCGCACCCTGCCCCGGGACCGTCTGTGACCCGGGTCCTTGACAGGGCCGGCGCCGCCGTGGTAGAATGAGCCCTTCGTTAGATATGACTAACGCAAGAGAACTTCTTCCGGAGGTGTCCCTGATGAACGCATCCTTTCTGCCGGCCTTCGGCATGACGCTGCTGGCCGGGCTGAGCACCGGCATCGGTAGCCTGATCGCCCTGCTCACCCGCCACACCAACCGCAAATTCCTGTCGGTGGCGCTGGGCTTTTCCGCCGGTGTCATGATCTATGTCTCCCTGGTGGAGATTCTGGCCCAGGCCCAGACCACCCTGGCCGCCGCCCTGGGCACCCGGGGCGGGCACACCGCTGCCGTACTGGCCTTTTTCGGCGGCATGGCGGTCATTGCCCTTATCGACAAGCTGATCCCCGAAGGGGAAAACCCCCACGAGGTCAAGCTGGCCGAGGCCATGGCCGACCCGGCTCCCGCCCGCCTTATGCGGATGGGGGTTTTTACCGCCCTGGCCATTGCCATCCACAATTTCCCCGAAGGATTGGCCACCTTTGTGTCCGCCCTGCAGGCGCCGGGGCTGGCGGTGCCCATTGTGGCGGCCATCGCCATCCACAACATTCCCGAGGGCATCGCTGTGTCGGTGCCCATCTACCAGGCCACCGGCTCCCGGGGCAAGGCCTTCGTCTACTCCTTTGCCTCCGGCCTGGCCGAACCGTTGGGTGCCTTGGTGGGCTGGCTGGTGCTGCGCCCCTTCATGAGCGACGCGGTCTTCGGCATCCTGTTTGCGGGGGTGGCCGGTATCATGGTGTTTATCTCTTTTGATGAGCTGCTGCCCGCCGCCCGGGAATACGGCGAAAACCACCTGGCCCTCTACGGGCTCATCGGCGGCATGGCGGTGATGGCCGTCAGCCTGCTGCTCTTTTTGTAAAAAAATCCCGCCCCGGACTGCTTGACAAGCGGCCCGGGGCATGCTATACTGTCACCGTAGTTAGAAATGACTAACCAAGAGGAACGGACGCCGCCCTTTGCCGGCTTTTTTCTTTCCCAGGGGGTTAGCTAAAACTAACTAATAATTCGTCGGAAAGGAACCCATCCTATGTGTGAGGAAGTCCTGGTCCGCCATGGGGCCCCCACCCTGGCGGGACTGAAAACGGGCAGTCTGTTCAGCTGTCCCTTTGGGGGCGAGGCCGCCATGCGGGAGTGTCTGCGCTGCTGGAACCGCATTCTGGCCCCCAAGGGGCTGCGGGCCATGCCCCTGCGCTGGCAGGAGGACCGGGCGCTGGTCTATCTGTACCGGCCGGACCGGCTGGCCCGGGACCTGCAGCACCCCGAAGCCCGGGCCTTGTTGACGCCCCGGGGCTACTGCTGCGAGCAGCCCGCCCGCTGCCTGGCCCGGCTGATGGGCCGGTTGCGGGAACAGGCGGATTTCCCCCACGAGATCGGGCTGTTTCTCAGCTACCCGCCCGAGGATGTGGCGGGATTTATCCGCAGTCCCCGGTGCGGGTTCAAGTGCATCGGCTGCTGGAAGGTCTACGGCGACGTGCATGCGGCCCGCCGGATCTTCGGGCGGTACCGCCGCTGCACCGAAATCTACTGTGCCCGCTACGCCGAGGGCACCGGCATTGAACGGCTGGCCGTGGCCGGCTGAACACATCACGGAAAAAGGAGAACCGACTATGAAGAAGATCGCTGTGGTATATTGGAGCGGCACCGGCAACACCGAGGCCATGGCCGAAGCGGTGGCACAGGGCGCCCGGGATACGGGAGCCGAGGTGGCGCTGCTGGCCTGCGCCTCCTTTGACCCCGCCTCCCTGGACACCTTGGACGGGGTGGCCTTCGGCTGCCCCTCCATGGGCTGCGAGCAGCTGGAGGAGAGCGAGTTTGAACCCCTGTTCGCCGCCTGCGAGGGCAAGCTGTCCGGCAAGCGGGTGGGGCTGTTCGGTTCCTACGGCTGGGGCGACGGCGAGTGGATGCGCAGCTGGCAGGAAACCTGCCGGGGCGACGGCGCCGTGCTGGTGGCCGACGGGGTGACCTGCAACGGCTCCCCCGACGGCGATGCCCTGGACGCCTGCAAGGCGCTGGGGAAAACCCTGGCGGAATAAAAAAGTTTTGCACAAAAAAGCCGGTCCCGGTGGAAAACCTGCGGGACCGACTTTTTTTAGAAAAAATGGAAAGCTTACTTGACATTTTTTCAGGGCTATGGTATGCTGTTCATGGAAAGCAAACTTTCCATGAACGAGAGAAAGAGGGCAGCCATGAAAAATCGCCTGGAAGAGATTCGCAAAAGTCGTGGGATTCGTCAGGAGGAATTGGCCGCGGCGCTTTCCGTTTCCCGTCAGACCATCGGGTCGCTGGAAAACGGCCGCTATAACCCATCCATCCTGCTGGCGTTCAAGATTGCCCGGTATTTCGGCATGCAGATTGAGGACATCTTCATCTATGAGGAGGAACCGCTATGAAACAGAATTGGAAAGACACTGTATGCATTCTGGTCGGAGTGCTGCTCCTGATGGCGGCAGCTGTGATGCTGCACCTGGATCTGCCGATGCTGCAGGTGCTGCCCTTTGTCTGTCTGGGGGTAGGTGCCGGGTTGCTGGGGCAGGGAATCGGGCAGCTGGTACAGCGCAAGACCCTGCAGGGGGATCCCGAACTGGCCCGGCAGAAAGCGATCGAGGAAGGGGATGAGCGCAATATCCAGTTGGCACTGCGGGCCAAAGCCAAGGCGTTTGACCTGATGGTTTTTGTATTCGCGGCGCTGCTGCTGACCTTTGCCTTGATGAAAGTCGATCTGACGGCCATTTTGCTGCTGGTGGGAGCGTATCTGCTGGTGCAGGGGTATGCGGTGTACTGCCGTATCCGTCTGGAAAAAGAGATGTAACACAAAAACCGCCCCGGGGGCCGCAAGGCCCCCGGGGCGGTGTCATGTACGGATTCAGGAATTCTGTTCGGCGGGCTGCTGGGACTGCTGGTTCTGCTCGGGGCGGACGATCTCCCGCACGGCGGCGGCGATGGCCTCGGCGGACAGACCGTAGTCACGCAGCACCTCGTTGGCGGGGCCGGAATGGCCGAACTGGTCCTGCACGCCCAGGCGGCGCACATAGCAGGGCAGCTTTTCGCTGAGGACGCCGCAGACGGCCTCGCCCAGACCGCCGATGACGTTGTGCTCCTCCACGGTCAGGATGCGGCGGCATTCCCGGGCGGCGGTGAGGATGATCTCCTCGTCCAGCGGCTTGATGGTGGGCATGTTGATGACCCGCACGCTGATGCCCTGGCGCTTGGCCAGCACGGCGGCCCGCAGGGCCTCGCTGACCATCAGGCCGGTGGCGATGACCGCGATGTCGTAGCCGTCGGTGAGCTTTTCGCCCTTGCCGATCTGGAACTCGTAGTTCTCGGGGTCATGGAAGACCGGGGAAGCCAGCCGGGAAAAACGCAGGTAGACCGGGCCGTTGTAGTTGTAGGCGGCGATGACGGCGGCGCGGGCCTCCACATCGTCGGCAGGGCTCAGGATGACCATGCCGGGAATGGTGCGCATGAGGGCGATGTCCTCGCAGCACTGGTGGGAAGCACCGTCCTCGCCAACCGACAGGCCGGCGTGGGTGGCCGCGATCTTGACGTTCAGGTGGGGGTAACCCACAGTGTTGCGGATCTGCTCAAAGGCGCGGCCCGCGGCAAACATGGCAAAGCTGGACACGAAGGGGACATAGCCCATGGTGCTCATGCCGGCGGCCACGCCCACCATGTTCTGTTCGGCGATGCCGCAGTCAAAGTGACGGTCGGGGTATTCGTTGCGGAAAATTTCCGTCTTGGTGGCGGCGGCCAGGTCGGCGTCAAACACGACCAGATTGTCGGCGCCCTGACGGGCCAGCTCCACCAGCGTGTTGCCGTAGCTGACGCGGGTGGCAATTTTTTTCATCTCAGCCATTGTTGAGCTCGATCTCCTTTTCCAGTGATTCATGGGCCGCACGCAGCTCTTCCATCGCCTTTTCGTACTCATCGTCGTTGGGCGCCTTGCCGTGCCATTCCACCGCGTTCTGCATGTAGCTGACGCCCAGGCCCTTGGTGGTGCGCAGCAGGAAGCAGGTGGGTTTGCCGCTGCCGTGGGACAGGTCAAACATCTTGAAGGCCTGTTCCAGCTCTGCAAAGGAGTTGCCGTTGCAGACGATGGTGTTGAAGCCGAAGGCATCCATCTTGCGGTCCAGCGGCTCGGAGTTCATGACCTGACGGGTGGGGCCGTCGATCTGCAGGCCGTTGACGTCGATCATGATGCACAGGTTGTCCAGCTTGTAGTGGTTGGCGAACATGAACGCCTCCCAGCACTGGCCCTCGTCAATTTCGCCGTCGCCCAGCAGGGTGTAGACGTTGATGTCGCTGCCCAGCTGCTTGGCGGCCAGCGCCATGCCGCAGGCGGTGGAAACACCCTGGCCCAGGCTGCCGGTGGACATGTCCACACCGGGCACGGTGTTCATGTTGGGATGTCCCTGCAGGTAGCTGTTGGAGTGGCGCAGGGTGGGCAGGTCTGCCACCGGGAAGAAGCCCCGCTCCGCCAGGGTGGCGTACAGCGCGGGCGCGCAGTGGCCTTTGCTGAGCACAAAGCGGTCCCGGTTGGGATCCTGCGGCTGTTCGGGGTCAATACGCATCTCACGGAAGTACAGATATGTCAGGACATCCGCAGAAGACAGGCTGCCGCCCGGGTGACCGCAGCCGGCGCCGTGGGTAGCCTCAATGATACCCATCCGCACGCGGGTTGCCGTCAGCTTTAACTGCAGCGTTTCCAGTTTTGTCATAGTCAAGTTCCTCCGGTCCGTATAAAAAGTCAGACGGCTACACCACCGCCACACAATACACTACCTTATATTATACACAAACCGACGCGGCTGGCAAGATTTTTTTACAAATTCGGCCGGTTTTCGTCGGGTTTTGTCGTTGCCGAACATCAAAAGCCGCCTTGCTGCGCACCTTTTGTGCGTTGTGCCAAAAAATGGGTCGATTGTATGGCAAAGAACGGCGAAATGGCACTTGCACACCGGCGGGATCTGTGGCATAATTTTTAATAAAGCACGGCGCGGCCCACCCTTATATGGGGCAGCCTGGTGACGGATGCACTATATTTGGGGAGGAATCACAATGTCCAATGGAATTTACATCCAGACCGAGTACCACGGCAAACTGATCCGCAAGATCGTCTGCAATGGCGAGGAACGCTGGTTTATCGGTTCGGATTGTGCCAACACCTTCCTGACGATGGACGACTGCATGGCGGCCATTGACCACCGCGCCTGAGTCTGCTTTGGTTGGTTTCCCGCACACCTCGCCCGCATGGCGGACGGGGTGTGTTTTGTTTTTATGCGACTGTATCGAGGTGCATATGTCCGGACGAAAATTTACATGGCGCCATGTGGTGCGCAAGATTCTTTCCCTGGTGTTCAGCCGCCTGGTGGTCACCGGCATATTGTTGCTGGTGCAGTTTGTCTGGCTGTTTGTGCTGTTTTTCCGCCTCAGCGAGTACGCGGCCTGGGTCAACGGCGTGGGGCTGGCCCTCAGTGTGTTGATGTGCCTGGCGCTGATCCGCCAGGATTCCACCGTGCCGGAGTTCAAGATCAGCTGGCTGATTCTGTTCACCGTCATGCCGGTGCAGGGCGGCCTGCTCTATCTTTTGTGGGGCGACAAGCGCCCGGCCATCCGGCTGCGGCACCGGCTGGAACGGGCGGAGGCCCAGCTGGTTCCGCTGCGCACCGCCGACCCCGCCGCCCAGGAGCTGCTGGAACACCGGGATCCCCGCGCCGCCCAGACCGCCCGCTATGTGCGGGACTTTGCCCCCGGCCCGGTGTTTGACGGCACCGCCGTGCGGTACTATCCCAGCGGCGAGGCCATGTTTGCCGACATGCTGCCCGCCCTGCAGAGCGCCCAAAAGAGCATCTATGTGGAAAGCTTCATCATCGGCATGGGGGAGATGTGGGGGCAGATCCATGAAATTCTGCGCCGGAAGGCTGCCCAGGGCCTGGATGTGCGGGTGTGCTACGACGACGCCGGCTGCCTGAGCCTGCTGCCCCACAACTACGATGAGACGCTGCGCGCCGAGGGCATCCGGGCTTTCTCCTTCAACCGGTGCGTACCGCTGCTGAACCTGGTCATGAACAACCGGGACCACCGCAAGATCATGGTCATCGACGGGCGGATCGCCTTCACGGGGGGCGTCAACCTGGCCGACGAGTACATCAACAAGCTGGTGCGGTTCGGCTACTGGAAGGACAGCGGCGTCCGGCTGGAAGGTCCCGCCGCCCGCAGCTTTGCCAACATCTTCCTGGCCTTCTGGAAGGCCCACTACCCCAAAGAACCCCTGGATCTGGAGGCCGCTTTGCCCCCGGTGGACCCGCTGCCCACCGACTGCCTGGTGCAACCCTTTGCGGACAGCCCGGTGGACCGGGAATCGGTGGCCAAGAATGTCTACCTGGAACTGATCAACCAGGCCCAGAAGCGGCTGTACATCTGCACGCCCTACCTGATCCTGGACAACGACCTGATCACCGCGCTGCGGCTGGCCGCCAAGCGCGGCGTGGAGGTCAAAATCTTCACCCCCGGCATCCCCGACAAACCCACCATCTATCTGATGACCCGCAGCTATTTCCCGGCGCTGCTGCGGGCGGGGGTGCACATCTACACCTACACCCCGGGATTCCTGCACGCCAAAACCTGGCTGTGCGACGACCGGGTGGCCGCCGTGGGTACCGTCAACCTGGACTACCGCAGCCTCTACCTGCACTTTGAGTGCAGCGCCCTGCTGTATGGCGGCAAGGTGCTGGAGGATATCCTGGCCGATATGCAGTCCATCGAGAAGGAAAGCGCCCCCGTGGCGCTGGAGGACTGCCGCACCGGCTTTTTGGGCACGCTGCACAGCGCCGTTTTGCGGTTGGTGGCGCCCCTTTGCTGAAAGGGCGACGGGCCGCAAGGTTGCGGTATGTTCCTTTTTGACCGACCAAAAAGGAACCGAAAAAAGTCGCCGCTAGTTCCGAGGCGCGGGGCACGGCTTGGGGGCTGCACGCCCCCAAGACCCCGCCGTTCTCCCGCAACCACCTTGTCCCGGAATATTTGTTTAGAGTTTCTTTGCCTACTTTCTTTGCAAAGAAAGTAGGTCTTTGCAAAGAAGGAACAAGCCAAAAAATAGCATCCGCAAAACGGGACTGCCCTGTGGCAGTCCCGTTTTTTGTATTGACAACCAACGGTTGTTGAACTATGATGGGAAGTAACCAACAAAGTCCCCATTGTCTGCATGAAAAATCGACCTGGAACAGGAGGAGCTATGACCTACAAAGAAAAAATTGCCTGGCTGAGCCAATACCGCGCGGCGGTCAACCGCGAACGGATGCTGGAAAGTGAACTGGAAATGCTGCGCAGCGACGCCGAGCGCGTCACCGCCTGCATGGGCGGCATGCCCGGGGCCGGACCCGACGTGAACCGGCTGCCCCGGGCGGTGGAACGCATCGATGAAACGAGAAAAAAGCTGGAACAGGAGATTGAAGACTGCGTGGACCGCCGCTTTGAGGTCATGCGGGTGGTGGCCGCCGTGGCCGCCCCCGACGTGCAGGAGGTGCTGCGGCGGCGCTACATCCTGGGCCAGACCTACCCCGAAATCGCCGACGCCGTGGGCCTGGTACTGCGCCGGGTCTACCAGATCCACCGCGCCGGGGTGCTGGACCTGGACCTGGAACCGGCTTGCAAAACTGCCGGAACCAAGATTTCCTGAACAGGAGGAAGTTTTCCCGAAAACTCATTGTTGTTCACAACTTAAAGTAGTAATATGATACCGTTGAAACTCGTGGGAGGGCAAAACCTTCCGCGGGTTTTTGTTTTGCCCGGGGCGGAAAGGGGGAGATCCACCATGCACACCGAACACCCCGTACAAAGCGTGCCGCGGCGCGGTGCGGGGCAAGACCATCATTCTGCGGGAAAGGAGTAGAGTTTGCAAACCTATCTGGAACAAGCCTTCGGCAAAAGCGACGTGACCAGCCCCCGGATGCGGGCGGCCCTGCGGGAGTGGCTGGACCTGTACTACGGGACGCCCCGTCCCGGCGAGGACCCCGCCCCCCGGCTGGCCGCCCTCATTGTGGGCAAGCTGTGCCGCACCGTCTTTGCCGAATACGACGCCCGCCTGGCCCCCACAGCCGGACCGCTGTGGCAGGACAGCCTGCGGACGCTGAACGCCGTGGCCAAAACCGCCGTGCAGTACGCCCTGATCGGGGGCGAATGCCTGCTGAAACCCGTGCCCACCGGCCGCACCCTGGACTTTGTACCCATCCGGCGGGACTGCTACGCACCCCTGGCCCGGGACGCCCACGGCAACCTGCTGGCGGTGGGCACCATGGAGACCCACACCCGGAACAGCACCCGCTACGCCCTGCTGGAACGCCGGGTGGCCGGGGCGGACGGCCTGACCATCGAGACCCGGCTCTTTGAGCTCAACGGCCAGGCCCTGGGCCGCTGCGTGCCGCTCTCCACCCTGGAAGCCTGCGCCGACCTGGTGCCCCAGCTTTTTCTGCCCGGGGTGCCGGGGGTGGGGCTGGCGGTGCTGCGCACCCCGCTGGCCAACTGTGTGGACGGTTCCGCCGACGCGGTCAGCGTGTACGCCCCGGCGGTGGGGCTGCTCCACGCCCTGGCCCGGTGCGAGGAACAGCTCAACACCGAGTTCGCCAACGGCGCCTCCCGGGTGTTTGCGTCGGAGGATCTGCTACGCCCCGACGCCCAGGGCCGCCGCACCCTGCGGGACGACCTGTTCGTGGGACTGCCCGACGACCCCGCCAACATCGGGGTCACCGTCTACAGCCCGGCGCTGCGGGAACAGAGCTACCTGGCCCGCAAACAGGACCTGCTGCGGGGCTGCGAAAGCCTGCTGGGGCTGCGCCGGGGCATCCTGAGCGAGACCGAGGCCGAAGCCGAGCCCCGCACCGCCACCGAGGTGGCGGCCACCGCCGTGGACTACGACCTGACCATCCGGGATCTGCAGGCCATGTGGGCGGACGCCGCCCGCCAGGCCATGACGCTGTGCGGCGCCCTGGGCACCCTGTACGGCCTGACCGACCGGGCCGACACCCCCGCCCTGACCATCGACTGGGGGGACGGGGTGCTGTATGACCGGGCCCGGGTCTGGGCCGAGCAGCGGGACCTGGTGGACGCCGGTCTGCTGCGCCCCGAACTGGCCCTGGCCTGGTACTACGGCCTGCCCCACGAAACCGAGGCCGACCTGCGGCGCATCCGCAGCCAATTCATGCCGAAAGGAGAAACCACCTGATGGAAGAAACCACCCACACCCCCGAAACCGCCGCCCCGGCGCCCTATGCCGCCGGCACCGGCAGCGTGCCCGTCACCCCCGACCGCGCCGCCTTTGACCGGATGGGCTACCGGGAACGGCTGGCCCTGAAACGGGAAGACCCCGCCGGCTATGCCGCCCTGCGCGGCCGGGACTGAGCCGCCACAACCCTGTACACAGAAAGGAAGGATTCCATGGCAGATTTTCTGACCAAACTCTCTGATCTCATCGACCCCGAAGTCATGGCCGACATGGTGTCGGCCCGTATCCCCAAAAAACTGCGGGTGGCCCCCTTCGCCAAGATCGACGACACCCTGGCCGGCGTGCCCGGCGACACCATCACGGTGCCCGCCTACACCTACATCGGCGACGCCGCCGACGTGGAGGAGGGCGGCGAAGTGGCCATCGAGAAGATGACCACCTCCACCCGCAAGGCCACCATCAAAAAGGCCATGAAGGGCATCGGCCTCACCGACGAGGCCGTGCTCTCCGGCTACGGCAACCCGGTGGGCGAGGCCAACACCCAGCTGGCCCTGGCCATCGCCGCCAAGATCGACAACGACTGCATGGACGCCCTGCAGGGCGCCAGCCTGGTCTACGACGGCTCGTCCGCGGCCATCAGCTACAACGCCATCGTGGACGCCGTCGACCTCTTTGAGGAGGAGATGGGCTGCTCCGACAAGGTGCTCTTCCTCCACCCCAAACAGGTCACCCAGCTGCGCAAGAACCCCGACTTCATCAGCGCCGACAAGTACCAGGCGGGCGTGGCCCTCACCGGCGAGATCGGCATGATCGCCGGCTGCCGCCTGGTGCCCAGTAAAAAGGTCCCCCTGCAGGACGGCGTCTACTGCTGCCCCATCGTCAAGCTGGAGGCCGACCCCGAGGTGGACGACGAGATCCCGGCCCTGACCATCTATCGCAAGCGGGATGTGAACATCGAAACCGAGCGCAAACCCAAGACCCGCACCACCGAGATCACCGCCGACGAGTTCTACGTGGCGGTGCTCTCCAACGAAGCCAAGGTGGTGCTGGCCAAGTTCAAGGAAGCGTAAGGGGGCCTGCCCATGCCCGATTACACCTTTTACCGGGAAATCTACCTGGGGGAGGACATCCCCCAGGAGGCATTCCCCCGGCTGCTGCGCCGGGCCGGGGCGGAACTGGCCCGGATGCGGGACCTCTATGCGGTGGCACCCCGCAGGGGGCTGGACCCCGAACAGGCCCAGGCCATGGCCCTGTGCGCCATTGCGGACGCCATGTATGAATTTGAGCAGGAGGACGAAGCCCGGGGCCTGGCCAGCCTGACGGTGGGCAGCGTCAGCGAGACCTACACCGCCCCGCCGGAGCTGTGCGCCACCACCCTGGCCCTGCGCGCCGCCCATTACCGGCACGAGGCCGGGTACTACCTGCAGATCGGGCGGTGGCTGCCCCATGCGTGACCGCTCGCTCTTCGGCCGTACCGTGACGGTCTACCACGGGGATACCGACGCCCTGGCCGTCACCCGCACCGTGCTGCGCGGGGTGTTCTGGCAGCACGGCCACCGCCGCACCCCCGCCGCCGACGGCACCACCGCCACCGCCGCCATGCTGCTGGTGGTGCCCGAAACCGCCGCCCGCTACGGGGTGGACTACACCCTGGAACCGGGGGACCGGCTCTGCCCCGGCGAGGGGCCGGAGCTTTCCTGGGCGGATTGGGGTACCTTTGTGCCGGGGGTGGACCCCCGGGTGGCGGTGGTGCAGTATGTGCTGCCCTTCTACCGGGGGCAGGTGCTGCATCATCTGGAGGCCGGAACCTGGTGGACGGGCAGCGGCACCGGCGCCCACAGCCTGACCAACTGATGTCCAAGGAGGAACGCCCATGAAGGAAAACGCACTGGCGGCGCTGCGGGACTTTCTGACCGTGGCGCCCGCTTTGCAGGGCATCCCGCTGCGCATCCAGGATGCCGGGCCCGCCCCCGGCACCGGCGGGCTGTGGCCCCAGGGGGTCACGGTGCTCACCCGGAAGGAGGATGTGCTGGGCGGGGTGACGCTGCGCTGCCGGGCCGAGTTTGTGCTGCGCCTCTGCCTGCCGCTGGCCCCCGGCGACGACGCCGGGGCGCTGGCCAACGCCGGACGGCTGCTGACCCTGGAAGGGTGGGTGGCCGCCCAGAGCGCCGCCCACACCCTGCCGGTGTTCGGCGACGGCCTGCCCCAGGGGGAGACCCTGCGGGCGGAAAACGGCAAACTGGAACGGGTGGACGCCGCCGGCACCGCCCGCTATACCCTCCGCCTGCGGGCGGAATTCACCGAAATCTATAAGGAGGACACCCCATGAAAATCCAACGCAAATACATGGCCCACTACCTCAACGCCGCCTTCGGCGATGAGCCGGCCAGCTATGTCCGGCTGGGCCGCGACCTGGAGGAATACGCCCCCGAGCTCAGCGCCAACGTGGAGAAGAAGGCCAACATCCTGGGCCAGACCACCGTGGTCATCGACAGCTACCAGAAGCAGGGGGAAGTGGCCCCCTACTATGCCGAGGAGGGCGACCCGCTGTTTGAAAAGCTGCAGGCCATCCTGGACGGCGACCTGGTGCTGGACGACCTGAAGACCGACATGGTGGAGGTCAAGCTCTGGGGCGAGGAGGGCGGCAGCTACCCCGCCGTCAGGGAGGAATGCTACATCGAGATCGTCAGCTACGGCGGCGACACCACCGGCTACCAGATCCCCTTCAACGTCCACTACACCGGCGTCAAGACCAAGGGGACCTTTGATCCCTCCGCCAACAGCTTTACCCCGGCGGGCTGAGCCCCGCTTTCCGCGGGGGGACGGGGGACGGCCGCGGCCGTCCCCCTTTTTTATAGAAAGGAGCGCGGATGAAGCAACTATCCATTGACACCGGTGTGGAGGAATTCTGCATCAACGGCAAGGGGGTGCTGCGGTTCAACCCCAGCGACCCCAACCTCTACCACCGGTTTTTTGCCCTGGGCCCCGAGTTGGCCGCCCTGGACCGGGAACTGGGCGAAAAAAGCGCCGCCCTGCCCGCCGAAGACGCCCAGGCGGGCTTTGCCCTGCTGGCGGACTACGACGCCCGCATCAAGGCGCTGCTGGGGGAGGTTTTCGGCCCCGAAAACGACTTTGACAAGGCGTTGGGCGGGGTCAATCTGGCGGGAGTGGCCGCCAACGGCCACCGGGTGGTCCAGAACCTGCTGGAAGCGCTGACTCCCATCCTGCAGGAGGGTGCCCGCCGCCATCTGGAGGCCCGGGCTGCCGACGCCGAGGCCCAGGCCGAAGCGGCCCGCGCCGCCCGGGGCGCCCTGTGAACGGCCCCTGGGAACTGCCCACCCGGGCGGTGATCGAGGACCGGGTCTATGAGATCCGCACCGATTACCGGGACATCCTGGAACTGATGCGCTGGCTGGACGGCACCGTCGACCCCACCCTGGACCAGGGGGAACGGTGGTACCTGGCCATGCGGCTGTTCTACCCCGACTTTGCGTCCATGCCCCGGCAGGACTGGCAGCAGGCCACCGATTTTCTGGCCGGGTTCCTGCGGGCGGGCCGCCCTGACCCCGGCCCCGCGGCGCCCCGGCTGATGGACTGGCAGCAGGACGCACCGCTCATCGCCGCGGGCATCCAGGCGGTGTCCGGGCGGGATGTGCGGGCGCTGCCCTACCTGCACTGGTGGAGCTTCCTGAGCTGCTTTGACGCCATCGGCGACGGCACCTTCGCCACGGTGGTGGCCATCCGGGACAAGCTGCGCCGGGGCAAAAAGCTGGAAGGGTGGGAACTGGACTTTTACCGCACCCACCGCCCGCTGGTGGACCTGCGCGCCGCCGAAGACCCCGAGGCCCGGGCGGAAAAGCGCCGGTTGCTGGCGCGGCTGGGTGCCTGAACCCCGAAAGGAGGAACTTTCCTTGGCACAATCCATTACGCTGGACGAACTGTCCGGCCTGGGCGGCACCTCCGGCAGCGTGCAGAGCGCGCTGGAAAAGATGGCCGCCGCCCTGCAGACGGTGGGGGATGCCGGCGGCGCTGCCCGCCAGGTGCTGGAGGAACTGCGCCAGAGCCTGCGGGACACCGCGGCCCAGAGCACCAAATCCGCCCGCACGCTGGCCAAGTTTGACGAGATCCAGCGTCTGGCCGCCCCCCAAACCGAAGAAACATCCGCGGCCAAAAAGAGCACGTCGGGCTCTTCCAAAAAAAGCAGCGGCAGCAGCGCCAAGCGCACCGCCGAAGCAAAGACCGAGGCCGAGGCCCAGCGTACCATCTGGCAGAGCTTGCTGGAGGACCTGCAGGGGCTGTGGAGCCGGTTCTGGGAGTACCTGAAAACCTTCTATGCCCCGGCCATCGCCGCCTGGCAGGCGGCCTGGCAGCAGATCGCCGCCGCGGCCCAGACCGTCTGGGGCCCCGTCAAGGCCGCGGCGCTGGCCCTGTGGAACGAGGCACTGCTGCCGCTGGCCCAGTATCTGGCCACCGTCTTTCTGCCCGGGGTGGTCAACAGCTTCTCCCAGGCGTTTGCGCCCATCGTGGGCGGGGTGGTGGCCACCGCCATCACCGTGCTGGGCGATACCTTTGTCTGGCTCTGCGATCTGCTCATCGACGCGGTCAACAACGTGGTGCGCCCAGCCCTGGACCTGCTGCTGACCATCTGGCAGGGGCTTATGGCCGGCATCCAGAACGCCTGGAGCGTCTACGGCCAGCCGCTGCTGGACGGCGTCGTGCTGGCCTTTGAAAACCTGACCGACCTGCTGAGCACCCTGTGGCAGAGCGTCCTCAAGCCGGTGCTGCTGGAACTCATCGCCCAGGTGGGCGCCCTGTGGACGGACTGCCTGGAACCCCTGTGGCAGCAGCTGACCCTGGCGCTGGGGGCGGTGATGAACCTGCTGCTCACCCTGTGGAACACCCTGCTGGCCCCGCTGATCAACTGGCTCATCGCCACCTTCGGGCCGGTGTTCACCCAGGTGTTTGCCGCCGTGGCCGATGCCGTGCGCACCGCCGTCACCGTGGTGGGCGGAGCCGTCACCGCCGCCCTGGCCATGCTGCGGGGACTGGCCGACTTTGTGTCGGGTGTGCTGGTGGGCAACTGGCAGGCGGCCTGGCAGGCCATGGCCAATGCGGTCGAGACCGTCTGGGCCACCATCACCGCCACGGTGGAAAACGCCGTGAGCGGGCTGATCAGTCTGGTGCAAAACATGGCCGGGGCCATCGGGTCGGCCATCTCGGGCATTCTGTCCGCCATCTCGGGGGCCGGCCGGGCGGCGTCGGGGGCCATTGCCTCGGCGGGCAACTGGCTGGCCGGACGCAGCGCCGCCCCCAACCTGGCCTACGCCCGCGCCCTGCCGGGGCCCGCCCTGGCCGCGGGGGCGGTTATCCCGCCCAACCGGGCCTTCCTGGCGCTGCTGGGTGACCAGCGCAGCGGCACCAACGTGGAAGCCCCGCTGGCCACCATCCAGCAGGCGGTGGCCGACGTCATGCAGGACCTGCAGGACGGGGAACTGGCCGCCCTGGAACAGGTGGCGACCCAGCTGCAGCAAATTCTGGAAGCCATCTACGGCATCCGGATCGGCGACGAGGTCATCGGCCGGGCCGCCGACCGCTACCGGCGCCACCGGGCCGTCGTCACGGGAAGGGGGTAAGCCATGGCACAGACTGTGGATTTTTACAGGATTGACGGGGTGCCCATGCCGGCACCCGACGCCGAACCGGTGTTTACCTTTACCGACCTGGACGCCAGCGACGCCGGACGGGACGAGAGCGGCGTCATGCACCGGGTGGTGGTGCGGGAAAAGGTGGGCAGCTGGAGCTTTGCCTACAGCCACCTGACCGACGCCGAATACGCCGCCCTGCTGGCGCTGTTTGCGGGCAAGGCCACCTTCGCCTTCACCCATCCCAAGCCAGGCTCCTCCACCGAGACCCAGGTCTCCACCTGCTATTGCAGCAACTACAGCATCGCCTGGCGCAACGCCCGCACCGGCACCTGGCGCAACTGCAAGTTCAACATCATCCAGTGCTGAGGAGGGGCCTATGCTGAAACACGAACTTCTGCTGGCGGACGGTACCCTGCTCACCAGCGGCCCCGACGCCGGGGCGGTGTCCATCCGCAGCGTGACCCTCACCGAGGAGGTCAACGACACCACCGACCTGGTGCCCGGCGCCGCCTGTGCGGCCAGCGTCCAACTGGAACTGTGGGCGCCGGGCAACGGACCGGCCATTGCCCCCGGGGCGGAACTGACCCTTTTCCGGCGGGATACCGACACCGGCACCCGCCGGCAGGTGGGTATCTTCCGGGCGGAGCAGCCCGTCAAGGCCAGCGCCAACGTCTGCCGCATCACCGCCTACGACCGCATGATCCTGCTGGACCGGGATATTTCTCCCTGGCTGCGGGAACGGCAGGGGGATTTTCCCCTGTCGCTGGGGACCCTGGTGCAGGGGGTCTGCGACCAATGCGGGGTGTCCCTGGCCGAGGGACTGCCCGCCGCGCTGCCCCAGGCCGGGTACAGCGTCCAGAAATTTTATGCCGACGGCCTCACCGGGCGGCAGCTCATCCGCTGGGCGGGGCAGATTGCCTGCCGGTTTGCCCGCATGACGCCGGAAGGCCGGCTGACCTTCGACTGGTACACACCGCCCAAGGCAGGGGCATGCATCGCCCCCGGCGTGCGGGAAACCGTCACAGCCCTGCGGCTGGCCGGGGCGGTGCTGCGCACCCGCGACGATCGGGTATGGCGGTTCTGCCGCCGGAGCATGCCCTACCTGCAGGGCACCCTGCGGTATGAGGACTACGACACCGCCCCCCTGGACAAGGTGCAGATCCGCCAGAGCGACAGCGACGTGGGGGTGATCTATCCCGCCGACGCCGCGGGCACCAACGCCCTGGTGGTGCAGGGCAACCTGCTGCTCACCGCCGATACCGCCGACCGGCTGCGTCCGGTGGCCCGCCATCTCTTTGAGACGCTGGCCGCCGCCCGGTACACCCCCCTTTCGGTGCGGGTGCTGGGGGCGGGCAACCTCCTGCCCGAGGCGGGCGGCACGGTGGAGGTCACCGACGCTTACGGCGTCCTCCACACCGTTCCGGTCATGCGGCGCACCCTGGCCGGGCAGAGCCTGACGCTGGAGGCCACCGGCAACGCCCGGCGGGACAGCGTGGCCGCCGTGAACGAAAAAACCTACACCGACCTGCAGGGCAAAATGCTGGAAATCCACACCGACATCGACGGGCTGGACATCAAGGCCAGCGAGCTGGAAGGGGCCTACACCCGGCTGGAACTGACGGTGGACGGGCTGACCACCCGCACGGAGGACCTGGAGGGCAACGCCACCCAGCTGCAGCAGACGGTAAACGGCCTGGACCTGACGGTGGTCAAAAAGGGCCAGGTGCGCACCCAGTTTGCCGCCGACGCCGACAGTGTCACCGTCAGCAGCGGGCTGGTGACCTTCACCGCCAACACCCTGGCCATCGAGAGCACCAACTTCCGCCTGTCCCCGGACGGCAACGTCACCGCCAACGGCTCCTTCAACAGCCAGAGCGGGCGGCTGCGGTCCTCGGTGCTCAACGGCGGTTTCTTCAGCTATGCCGGCGAGGAGCTCTGTTCCGCCATCTACGGCTATTCCCAGGACGGGCAGGATATGGGCTCTATGCGCTGCTACGGCCTGACCAACAGCGGCGGCCGCCATGAATTCGCCGTGCTGCGCGCCGGTCTGGACGGCGGTCAGTTCGCCCTCACCGACGCCAACGGCGAGCAGAATGTGCAGATCACCGGCGGCGTGCTCATTGCCCAGGCCCTGGGCATCCGGGGCGAAAAAAACCGCTTGGTGGAAACGGGCTTCGGCACGCTGAAACTGCACACGCTGGAAAGCCCCCAGCCCCGCTTTATGGATTTTGGCACCGGCGTCTGTGACGAGGCGGGCCTTTGCCTGCTGACGCTGGATCCCCGCTTTGCCGAGACGGTCAGTCCCCGGCAGCCGCCCCTGTGGCAGGTCACCCCCACGGCCCCGGGGGCCCTCTGGGTGGAACCGGGCCCCCCGGCCCTGGTGCACGGTGCCCCGGGCCAGACCTTCCACTGGATGGTCTGTGTGCCCCAACGGGACTACGAGGACCAGTATGCCAGCCGCTGGGATGCCCTGACCGCCCCGGAACGCCCCGCCGAGACCGTGCAGGCGGTGCTGTGGCAGGAAATAAACCGGGCACGGAACCGGGATGAAGAACAACAATGGCAATTATGGGAGGAAACAGCATGACAAAAGTGACCGGCATCAGCTTTGTGCGCACGGCCGAGGGCCTGCGCGTGGCCTATGCCTACAGCGAAATCGACGAACAGGGCAATGTGACCGCCGCCAACCAGCGGGGCAGCTACATCAACCTGGACCCGGCAACCGAAACCTTCGTGGCAGGGCTGGAAGCGGCCCTCACGGAACGGATCGGCTGATCGGGCGGAAAGGAAGGATACCATGGCCGAAACGGCATACTACGACAGCACCCTGACCGGTGCGGAGCTGGACGAAGCCTTCCGCCGGCTGGCGGGGCTGGACGACAGTCTGGCCACCGCCGCCGACGCCGCCGAGCAGGCCGCCTTCTGGGCCGGCCAGGCCCAGACCATCGCCAACGGCGCGCTTGGCTGGTACGAAACCTCCGCTGCCCTGCAAAAGGCCCACCCCACGGCCCAGCCGGGCCAGTGGGCGCTGGTGGGGCAGACCGCTTCCCTGTGGATGTGGGACGCCGCCCGGAAGGCCTTTGTGGACACCGCCGCGGCTTTGTACACCGCCACCTTCCCGGTGGACGGGTGGTCGGGCAGCGGACCCTGGACCCAGACGGTGGCGCTGACCCCGGTGAACGGCGGACCGGCCGTCACCGCCGCCTGCCGGGTGGCGGGCGGCCTGCTGGTGGACGACAGCCTGCAGGGCACCGCCCGGGTGGCGCTGCTGCAAGCGGCGGAACTGGTGGAAGGCGGCACCAAAACTCTGGGCGACGGCACGATGACCTGCCGGCTGACGGGACAAAAGCCCCGGGCCGACGCGGAGATTTATTGTATGGTACAGAAAGGAGAAGGGTAAATGGGATTGATGTCAGCGGCAGGTCAGGGTGACCTGTATATCCCCATCAAAAGGCAGCTTTCCACAGACAGCACCAAATTCAGTGCGCCCTACACGGGGATGGCGGTGCTGCATCCCGCCACCAAAACAATGGACGTCCACCTCAGTTGCTTCGTTGAGTCGGTGGGCACACTCAACGGAACCTTTGACTATTTTTCCCTGCACTTTGTGCTGGAAGACTGTGGTGTGAAAAGCATCCGCCTGCCGGACGACAAACTGTGGAACGGCGTGGTGACCCCCTTCGGCACCGCCACCGGCACCGGCAGTTCTGCCCTAATGGGACGGGCGGGGCTGGTGCCGGTATTCACCAGTGCCACCTCCGGCAAATTTGCCCTGGGGCGGATGTACCAGTCCAGTTCCGATACCACGGCGGTCAGCGCCTGGCCCATGAACATGGCCAACCTGATCCTGGTGGGGCGCGGCTATACCATGGACTTTTACGGCCTGCAATACGAATAAGGAGGACCGCCCATGAAAATCTATGACGAAATCACCTGGGAGGAACGGACCGACCCGGATCTGGAAGCCGGGTTTGTCTACGACAGCCAGCGGGTCATCGGCCACGCCGACGAACAGCTGGAAGTCATGGAAGGCACCGTGACCGAGGCACGGCCCCAGGGGCTGCGCCGTCTGGTGCCGGCCCGGGACATCACCGAGCCCTGCCAGTGCTACCATGCCTATACGCCGGAGGAACTGGCGGCCCGGGCGGCGGCGGAGCAGCCGTCCCAGCTGGACCGGGTGGACGCCCAGGCAACCTACACCGCCATGATGACCGATACGCTGCTGGAGGTGTGATATGTACGAACGCATCAAAAAATGGTACCAACTGGGCCTTTGGAAGGAAGAA
Organism: uncultured Subdoligranulum sp.; assembly: GCA_904374465.1. Classification (GTDB taxonomy): domain Bacteria; phylum Bacillota; class Clostridia; order Oscillospirales; family Ruminococcaceae; genus Gemmiger. The sequence continues at coordinate 5,659 of CAJFFY010000019.1, read as the reverse complement.
CAGGTCCGCCAGGCCGTGGAAAAACAGGTGCTGACCCAGACCCAGTACGAAGAGATTGTGGGGGATGGCTGATGCAACAGGTCCGTCTGGAAGGCTACCGGGCCCTAGTGCCCGGCGTGGGGTATCTGCGCCTGGGCAACTGGGACAGCTACGGCATCGAGACATTGCAGATTCTGCCCGGGGAGGACTGGCAGGACCTGGAACTGACCGCCACCTTTGTGACGCCCGCCGGTGCCACCCGGGTGCGTGTGCCGGAAACCGGCCTGCTGCCCGTCCCGCCCGAGGCCACCGCCGCCCCCCTGGGCACCGGGACCCCCGGCCGGCTGGTCTTTGCGGGCATGGCCCAGGGGGTACAGCGGCTGAGCACCGACGTGCTCTTTCTGGTGTCGGACCACGCGGCGGCCGAGGGGGCGCAAAGCCAGCCCACCCCCTCCCTCTGGGCCCAGTATTTTGACAAGATCCAGGGCATGATCGACGCCGCCGTGCCCCCCGACGGGGAGCCCGGCACCGTACTGACCAAGACCCCGGCGGGCAATGCCTGGCAGCGGGGGTACTATACCATCGGGGCGGGGCTTTTGCTGGACGAGGCCACCAACACCCTGTCGGTGGATGTGGCCGACAGCCTCCAGCAGGACAACACCCGCCCCGTTACCTCGGCCGCCGTCTTCACCACGGTGGGCAACATTGACGCCCTGCTGGCAACCATCTGAGGAGGAATTTCATCGTGAGCATTCAGACCGAACTTTCCCGCATCCAGACCGCCCGCAACACGCTGCGCGCCAAGGCGGTGGAGCTGGGCATCGCCCAGAGCACCGCCAAGCTGGATACCCTGGCCGACGCCTTTGAGGACGTGGACAACGTGGGTGCCGTCTCCGCCACCGTGCGGGAGGGCGACACCTACACCATCCCCAAGGGATACCACAACGGCTCGGGCACCGTGTCCGGCGTGGCGGGCGGCGGCAACTATACCCTGCAAAGCAAGACCGCCACCCCCACCAAAAAGCAGCAGAACATCACCCCGGATTCCGGCTACTACGGCCTGTCCGATGTGACGGTGGCCGCCATCCCCGAAGCCTACCAGGATGTGTCTTCGGTGACCGCTGCCGCGGGGGACGTGCTGGCCAACAAGATCATCGTCACGGCGGACGGTACCGTCACCAGCGGCACCATGGCCAACAACGGCGCCGTGGCCAAAACCCTCAGCACCACCGCCACCAGCTACACCGTGCCGGCCGGTTACCACAACGGTCAGGGCACCGTCAAACTGGTCACCGAGGAAAAGTCCGTCACCCCCACCAAGAGCAGCCAGGTGGTAACCCCCACCTCGGGCAAGGTGCTGTCCAAGGTGACGGTGGCGGCCATTCCGGCCAGCTACATCACCACCACCGATGCCACCGCCGCCGCGGCGGACCTGCTCACCGGCAAGACCGCCTATGTGAACGGCGCCAAGGTCACCGGTACCATGGCCAACAACGGCGCCGTGGCCGCCACCATCGACGGCCTGACCCAGACGTCCTACACCGTGCCGGCCGGGTACCACAGCGGCAGCGGCACCGTCCGCCTGACCGGCGATATCGAAACGGCGCTGGCCGCGATTTAAGGCGGTGGAACCATGAGTGTACAAACACAGCTCAACCGCCTTTCCACCGCCAAGGCGGAGCTCAGAACCCTGCTGGAGCAAAGCGGCGTCACGGTGCAGTACAGCGATAAGCTGGACCGGTACCCCGAACTGTTCGCCCAGGCGCTGCAGGGCGGGGCCGTCTATCTGTACAAGGCTGCCTTTCCGGTGGACGGCTGGCGGGACGACGGCGTGGGCGGCTACAACCAGCAGGCGGTTCTGGAACCGGTGGCAGGGGCGCCCCAGGCCGCTCCGCTGGGGGAGATGGCCTCCTGCCTGTATGTGCAGGATTCCTTTTCGTCGGACGTCCTCGCCGAACTGGGCAACTCCCTGGCCGTCCTGAACCGCGCCCGCAAGTCGCTGAACCCCAACCAGGCGGGCCAGACGGTGGTCCAGTCCTACCAGCTGCAATGCAACACACGCCCCGGCGAAAAACCCGCCACGGATATCGAAGTTTTTCTGCTGGTCAAATAACAAGGAGGTACCATGAACCAAACCGGTATTTTTGCGGGCCGGGTACAAATCCCCTATGCCTACGGCTGCTACGGTTACACCCGCGGCGGCGGCAAGACTTGGCACGGCGGCATCGACCTGGTGGGCCTGGAGGACACCACCATCCGGATGCCGTACTATACCGCCGCCGACGGCAGCTGCAGGACGATTTCCGGTACGGTGGTCACGGCCCGCATCGTCACCGACCGGACCAACCGCACCTGGGAGTGGGGGTATTATGTCTGTGTGCGTCTGGACGACAACCAGACCCCCGACACCGTCAACTATCTGTATTTCTGCCACTGTGCCAGTCTGTCGGTCCGGGCGGGGCAGCGGGTGCAAAGCGGCGATGCCCTGGCCGTCATGGGCAATTCAGGCAATGCGGCGCTGAACGACCCGCCCTACCGGCATTGCCACCTGGAAGTGCGGGCCACGGCCACCGGCACGGGGCTGGATCCCACGGCCTACAGCGGCACTCCCAATGCGGCCGGCACCTACGGCGGCGCCGACACAGCGGAAACGGCCGGTACCCCGGCCCGTCTGCAGGTCATTACCATCGGCCCGGTGAGCCAGGGGGACGCCGACGCCGTGCTGGCGCTTTGCCGGGAACGGGGCCTGGACCGGCAGGGGCTGTACACCAGCCGCTGGGCCTGAGCGCCCGGAAAGGAGGCTGCATATGAACGATGAAAACCTTTTTCTCTGGACCAAGGCGGCCGTGGCGGCCGCCTGCGGGGCCTTCGGCGCGGCATTCGGCTGGCTGGGCTGGCTGATCCTGGCCTGGGTGGCTTGCATGGCGCTGGACTGGGCCAGCGGCAGCGCCGCCGCGGCGGCCAAGGGCAACTGGTCCAGCGCCGCGGCCCGGGCCGGTATCTGGCACAAACTGGGCATGATCCTGGTGGTGCTGGTGGCGGCCGTCACCGACAGTGTGCTGCGGGTGGCGGTGCCCCATCTGCCCGGCCTGGGGCTGGACTACAGCGTGCTGGTGCTGCCGGTGATTCTGGTGTGGTATATCTTTACCGAGCTGGGATCCATTGCGGAAAACGCCACCGACCTGGGTGCCCCGGTGCCCGCCTGGCTGACCAAACTGCTGGCGGCCGGGCAGGAGGCCAGCCGCCGTTGACCGGCATTGCCTCCAGGTTTTTGCGGGGTTTGCCCTCCATCCACTGGACAATTGGCGGTGCGCTTGCTATACTTAGGACACAAAAAAAGAGCGAATGCATCGCGGCAGCGATGGACGGGAGGCGATGAGGTACAATGGCGACCATTGAGATCTTTATGCTGGGGAATTTTGAGATCCGGGTGGATGGCCAGCCGGTGCTTGCCCAGCTCAATCAATCCCGCAAGGCCACGGCGCTGGTGCAGTATCTGGTGCTGCAGCGGGGCGCGCCCGTGCCCCACAAGGTGTTGATTGATACGCTGTGGGGCGGTGAGCGCTGCGCCAACCCCGATATGGCCCTGCGGGCCATCCTGCACCGTTTCCGGTCGATGATCTCCCAGGAGCAGCTCACCGCGCTGGAAAGCTGCATCCTCACCAGCCGGGGGTGCTACCAGTGGAACCCCAACCTGGCCTGCACGGTGGACGTCTTCCAGCTGGAGGATCTGGCCGCCGCGGCGGAACAGTGCGAGGACCCGGACAAGCGGCTGGAGCACTACCAGCAGATCGAAACGCTGTACCGTGGCCGGCTGCTGCCCCTTTCGGCCAGCGAGCCCTGGGTGGAAAGCATCGCCATGCATCTGCATGCCTACTACCGCACCGCCATGCTGGCCCTGCTGGAGCATTACCGCAAACAGGGCGACAGCGAACGGCTGGTGGCCTTGTGTGAGCGGGGGCTGGAAAAGAATCCCCGGGTGGAACGGCTCTATCTGGAACTGATCATGGCACTGGAGGACCTGGGCCGCCACAGCGACGCCCAGCTGGCCGCCCGGCGGGGCCGGGCCGCGGGGTGCCTGCACCATGCCATCGAACCGCGCCAGGCGGCCACCGCCTGGCGGCAGGCCCGCAAGGCCGACCGCAACATGGAAAACGACATGGCCCGGCTGATCACCGCCCTGCCCGACCAGGAGGCGGACGGCGCCATGCTGTGCTCCTTTGAAACCTTTGGCGAGATCTACCGCATGCAGCGGGGATTGCAGGCCCAGTACGGGGTGCCCATCTTTCTGGCACTGCTTACTTTGACGCCCACCCGCAGCGCCGACGCCGCCGAAACCGAACGGATGATGACGGCGCTGGGGGAACTGATTCACACCGGCATGCGCCGTTGCGATGTGGCCGCCCGCTACAGCGACACCCAGTACGCGCTGCTCATGTGCGGCACCGGCGGGGAGGACAGTGCCCCCCTGGAGCACATCAAGCAGGCATTCTACCGCATTCCCACCCGGGAACGGTATCTGATGAACTACCGGGTCTGCGCGCCCCGGGCCGGGCAGAAAAAGCCCCGCGCCCGGCGGGCCCGCGCCGTGCGCAAGACCAAGGAAACCGTCTGAACCCCGCCGCCGGCCGGACCCTTTCCGGCCGGCGGTTTTTTGCGGAACAAGGGGACGGCAAAAAAATAGAATTTTTTTGAAAAAAGCCCTTGACATTCCCGGGGGCAGGTGGTATTATACTAACTGCACTTGCGCCGGTAGCTCAGCTGGATAGAGTGTCTGACTACGAATCAGAAGGTCGGGAGTTCGAGTCTCTTCCGGCGCACCACGGTCTCACGGAAACGTGAGACCGTTTTTTTGTTTTCGGGCCCGGCGGGCAGGGAATCCCCCGGTTCCGACAAAAAGGGCCTTGCATGATCTCACGGAATTTTCACATTTTTGCGGGTATTTCGTGCATAAATTGTAAAAATCAAGCAAGGATATGCAATTGACAAACGACGACGACTTTACTATAATAAAAAAGATTTCGGGTATGAACGATGGTGTTTGTGCAGCCGCAACCGCCACCGCTTTTTTTATTCGCTGGTTTGTCCGCGTGTGGCGCACAAACGTGTTCGCTCAGGGCGTTCAGGCAGGAAAAAAACACCCGAATCACCCAAACTTGTATTCCATAATGAAACGGAGTGGCACAACACAATGGCGAAGTACGTCATCAAGCGCGTGGCAATGGGCATCTTCAGTGTCTTTATTGTGGCGACGCTTACCTTCTTCATCATGAACCTGGTCCCCGGCGGACCGTTCGTGGCAGAAAAATCCATCAGTGCGGCCGCCCAGCAGGCACTGAACGAAAAATACGGCCTGGACAAGCCCCTGGGCGTGCAGTATGTGAACTACATGAACAGCCTGCTGCACGGCGATATGGGCCTGAGCCTGAAACAGCGCGGCCGTACCGTCAACCAGATCATTGCCGACAAGCTGCCGGTATCCTGCAAGGTGGCGGGCATCGCCGTGGCGGTGGCGCTTTGCGTGGGCATCCCGCTGGGGTGCGTTTCGGCGTATAACCGCGGCAAATGGGCCGACAACACCATCATCGTGTTCGCCACCTGCGGCATCGCCATCCCCAGTTTCATATCCAGCGTGCTGCTGTTGTATACCTTCGGCATGAACCTGAAGCTGCTGCCCACC
>CAJFFY010000018.1 GCA_904374465.1 uncultured Subdoligranulum sp. | reverse complement strand
ATCACCCGGTTCGCCTGCTGCGCGGCGTCCCTTTCCACCCAGACCCACGGCGGCATCAACAGCGTGGTGCCCGAGGCCGACGTCCGGGCCATCCTGTAATTTTGTGCCAAGAGGGTGCCCGCCATGAAAAAGCTGTTTGTCCTGGCCGACCGTTATCTGCAGGAGTCCGACTGGAAAACCATGGCCCTGCTTAAATTCTGCCTGTTGGGGTTGGGAATTACGGTGGGGGCGCTGGTTCCGCCCAGACACAAAAAGACCGCGGTGGCGTTGGGGCTGCCCCTCTTCTTTGTGACCTACCTGCCGTTGATGGCCAAGCTGATCCATCTGGCGGCACAGCCGGAGGAGGAAAGGAAATGACCGTTCAGGAAAAGATGCACAACGTTTCGCTGTATCTGCCCAGCGACCCTGCCGTGGTGGAAGAACAGACCCGTTGTCTGGAGCGGCTGTACGACTACAATGCCACCCGTCCCGGCGAAGGGAAAAAGCGTCAGGCACTGCTGCGGGAGATGTTCGCGGAACTCGGCGAAAATTGCTATGTGGAACCGCCGCTGCATGCCAACTTCGGGGGCAAGTTTGTCCACTTCGGCAACAACGTCTATGCCAACTTCAACCTGACGCTGGTGGATGACACCCACATCTATGTGGGGGATTGCACGATGTTCGGCCCCAATGTGACGTTGGCTACGGCGGGACATCCCATCCTGCCGGAATTGCGTGCGCAGGGGTACCAGTACAACGCCCCGATACATATCGGTAAAAATTGCTGGATCGGTGCGGGGGCGGTGCTGCTGCCAGGGGTCACACTCGGGGACAATGTGGTGGTAGGTGCCGGCAGTGTGGTCACCAAAGACCTGCCCGACAATGTGGTGGCGGTGGGCAACCCCTGCCGGGTGCTGCGCCCCATCACCGACAACGACCGGGAATACTACTTCAAACAGCATCCCATCGACCCGGAACTGCTGCGATAACCAAAAAAAGACCTGCTTTCGCAAGAAAGCAGGTCTTTTTTACTGGCAAATTCAGTGGGTCTTGACCATGTCCATGGCAAACAGGGCGGCGCCCAGGGCACCGCACAGCTGGGCTTTGTCGCTGACCACCAGGGTGGTACCCAGCTTTTCCTCCAGCGTCTTGACCAGGCCCTGGTTTTTGGACACGCCGCCGGTCATCATGTACCGCTCGGAGCCGCCTACCCGTTTGGCCAGGGCGGCGGTCTTGGAGGCTACGGCCTTGTTCAGGCCGTGGACGATGTCGTCGGTGGGCTTGTTCTGGGCGATCAGCGAGACCACCTCCGACTCGGCAAAAACCGTGCACATGCTGGAGATGGTGATATCCTCTTTATAGTGCAGCCCGGCCTTGCTCATCTCGTCCAGGTTCATCTCCATGGTACGGGCCATCATCTCCAGGAAACGGCCGGTGCCGGCGGCACATTTGTCGTTCATCACAAAGTTTTCCACGGCGCCGTTCTCGTCCAGCCGAATGACCTTGCTGTCCTGGCCGCCGATGTCAATGACGGTGCGCACGCTGGGATCCAGATAGTGGGCGCCCCGGGCGTGGCAGGTGATTTCGGTGATGCTCTTGTCGCCGTCCTGGATGGCTGTGCGGCCGTAGCCGGTGGTGACGATGGCGTCGATGTCGCCGCGCTGCAGCCCGGCCTGTTCCAGGGCCTGCTCCAGGGCGCGCTCGGCACCCACGGCGGCACCGGCGCCGGTGGGCAGGATCACGCCGGTGACCATCTGCTTGTCTTTGTCCAGAATCACCACGTCGGTGCTGGTGGAACCGCTGTCAATGCCTGCAAAATAGCCTTTTCCCATCTTGATCTCCTTCTCTTCGCCCTGGTTGGGGTCCATGCTCTCGGCAAAGGCCTCCAGGCGGGTCAGCAGCTGGCCGCTGCTCTGCAACGTGTAGTCCGATTCGATTTTCAGCAGCGGTACCGCCACGCTCTGCTTCACCTGGGCGTACTCAAAGCTGTAAAAATCGCAGAATTTCACCGTGTGATAGATGATGCCCTTCAGGTCGGGGTCATTGAACAACCGTTTGCGGCCGGTGTTGTCCATCATCCGCATGCAGGGCACCTGGCCCAGCAGCTCGGCGGCGTACCACTCCATCAGGGCGTCAAAGTCGGCATCCTCGGGGGGCAGCACTTCGCCCACCGACCGGTTGTGCACACAGGTTTCGTTCTCCACGGGGTAGGGCATGGCGTTCTGGACCATCTCGAACAGTTCCTTGCCCATCCGGGCGCCCAGCACGCTGATGTGGGGCCCGCGGGTCTTTTCGGGCGCATGGAAGGCCGCCCGGAAGGCCCCTGCATCAAAGGTGGTGCCCTTGTAGGCGGCATAGGCCTTGGCCAGCCCCTTCAGCTGGGCGGCGGTGCGCTGGCGGCTGCATTCGCCGCCGCTGTGCAGCATGTCCACCATGTACAAAAAGTCCAGCTTGCCGCTCTCTTCCAGCACGTCGTAGACACTGCGGATGGTGTCGCAGCAGTTCACCAGCACCAGTTCGTGGACCTGGCCGCTCATGACGGCCTCCAGCAGCGATTTGCCGAAACCGCAGATGTTGGAGTGGGCCATCTGGTCGGCTCTGTCAAAGCCCTCCTGCATGCCGTTCAGGTTTTCGCACTGGGCGCCCAGTGCGGTCAGCAGTTCGATGGGGGTATATTTGCAAACATAATAGGTTTTGTTCATTCTGTGGCTCCTTCCCCGGTGCGGCCCGGCTCGTTCAGCATCTCCAGGAAGGCACCCAGACGGGTGGAGGTCTGGCCCTCGCCGCCGTGGCTGCGGTCACAGCCGTCGCCGTCCAGAATCAGCAGGGGCAGGCCGGCTTCCTCAAACTTCTTTTTGGCCAGCTGGGCAGCTCCCAGCGTGTGCTTGCAGCCCCAATGGTCAAACCACACCACGCCGTCGGCGTTTGCCTGCTTGGCGTGGCGGATGCCCGCCTCGATGCGGCGCAGGGCGCTGCCGTTGAGGGCGTGGTAGACCATCCGATGGGCCATGGCTTCATAGGGATGCTCAGGGTCAAAGTCCGGCTCGCACACTTCGCTGAGCTCGCAGCCCACGATCTGGGCATCCTCCCGGAAGAGCAGGTCCTCCTTGATGGCGTCCGACCAGAAGGGGATGGTGTGCATCCAGTAGATCCGCTTGCCCTTGGCGGCGGGGGCTTTGTCCACATCCCGGAGCAGCTCGTCCACATAGGCTTCCACCTGTTCGGTACCCAGCAGGATGTTGTTGGTCATGCCGGCGTACAGGGGGGTTACCAGGTCGGTGGGAATATAGCGGTGGGCGCGCTTCTGCTGGAAGGTGCGGTACTTCTCCAGCGTGCGCTTGGAGCGGCGCAGCCGTTCCTTCAGAGCGTCCTCGTCGATGGTGCGTCCGGTCTGCTGTTCCAGGAAGGCGGCCAGCGCCCGCAGCTGGGCGGCTACATATTCCACGTTCTCTTCATTCTGCTGCATGGGCACATCGATGGCAAAGGGCTGTACATGGTACAGCTGGCTCAGCGTGCGGAAGGTCAGCAGGTTGGCATCGCAGGTCAGGTTGGTGTAGACGATGCACTTGGGTTTGGGCAGCACGCCCTTCTGGGCTGCACCCAGAAAGGTCTTGTGGTAGCTGCACAGCGTTTCGGAAATGCCGGTGTTTTCGGCCTGCTGCAAAAAGGTCCGCTCCGCCTGGGAGCCGGACAGATAGCAGGAGAACGCCTCCACGTTGTAAGGATTCAGCCCCACCTCCTGCAGCATTTCGCAGGGGGTGAAAACGCTGACCATGGCCGAATGTTCGGGGTCCTGCAGCGGCGCCAGCATGGCGTCCATCATGATGCAGGCCAGCTTGCGGTCGGCGGGCATCAGCCGCTTGTCGGGGGTGAAATGGTTTTTCAGGTTCTGGGCTTCCCAGCCGGTGCGCAGCAGTTTGCGCGCCCGGACGGGCTTCGTGTTGCTCCAGGCTTCCACGGTACGCCCGAAAGTCTCTACAATCTGCATACTTTTTTCCCTCTCTCTACTCAGCGCGCCCAATCCCGTACAAAAAAACAGCGGGTCCCCCGGCCGGAAACCGACCGGAAAACCCGCGCCCTTTTCTGTGGTTGCAGTGCTTTTCCACGGGATGCGCTTTTTTTATAATACACCCGATGCACCGTAAAATCAATGCGTTTTTTGCGTTTTTTATACAGTTCTTCGCCTTTTGTCCGGGCGAAATTTAGGCCGGATGCTGCTGGGCCCCGCCGCCGGGGGACGGCATGGGGCAGTGGGTCAGGTACCAGGCGAACAGCAGCGAGCTGATGGTCCAGGTCAGCGGATAGGCCCAGAAGATGACGCTGATCTGGGGGATAAAATGTACCGTGATGGTGATGTAGGTGATGCGCAGCGCACACCAGACCGCCAGCATGATGGCCATGGGCACCACCGGCCGGCCCAGACCGCGCAGGATGCCGGCGCAGCAGTGGCTGAAGGCCAGCAGGCAGTAGAACAGCGACACGGTGCGGGCCTGCCGCACGCCGAAGGCGATGACGTCGGGCTCCTGGTTGAAGGCCGCAATAAGCAGCGGCGCCAGGGCGAACATGGCCACGCCCACGCATTCCGCCAGCAGGGAGGAGGTGACGATGCTGAACCGCATGCCCCGGCGTACCCGGTCCAGCTTGCCGGCGCCGATGTTCTGGCTCACGAAGGTGGCCAGCGCCATGGCAAAGCAGGTCACCGGCAGGAAGGCGAAGCCTTCCACCTTGCTGTAGGCGCCGCAGCCGGCCATGGCGTTGGCGCCGAAGGCGTTGATATTGGCCTGGACGATGACGTTGGCGATGGAGATCACCGAGTTCTGGATGCCGGAAGGCACACCCTGGACGACCACCGCCCGCAGGGTGGGACCGTGGAAGCGCACCTCCCGCCAGCGCACACCGTAGGCCTCTTTGGAAAGGGTCAGCTTGCGGAAGGCCAGCAGGGCACTGACCGTCTGGGAAATGATGGTGGCCAGGGCGGCACCGCCCACCCCCATGTGCAGCCCGGCGATGAACCACAGGTCCAGGACGACGTTGAGAATGGACGCCGTAATCAGGTAGCGCATGGGGCTGCGGCTGTCGCCCACCGACTGCAGGATGCTGGCGCCCACGTTGTACATGACCACGGCCAGCGAACCCATGAAGTAGACCCGAAAGTAGACGATGGAGTTGACCAGCACCTCGTCGGGGGTACCCATCCAGCGCAGAATCTGGGGCGTCAGGATGACACCGATGACGCTCAGGGCGATGCCGGCGGCCAGGCCCAGGGCCACCGTGGTGTGGACGGCCCGGCGCAGGGCGGTTTCGTCCTTGGCGCCGTAGTGGCGGGCTACCAGCACGCCGGCGCCCAGGCTGACGCCGTTCACAAAGCCGGTGAGCAGGAAGATCAGGCTGCCCGAAGAGCCCACCGCCGCCAGGGCATTGCCGCCCAGAAAGTTGCCCACGATCAGCGAGTCCACGGCATTGTACAACTGCTGGAACAGATTGCTGAAAAAGATGGGGATGGCAAAGACCAGCATGCCCTTGGCCACGCTGCCGCTGGTCAGGGAAACATTTTTCTCAAACACGCTTTCCTACACCTCGGTTTTTATATTTTCTCTCCTATCCTACGCGCCCGGGGGCGGGGTGTCAAGCGGCAAAATCCGCCCGGATCCGGGGTCGGACCCGCGGCAAAGCCTTGTGGACCGGGAAAAAAACTTGTATAATAAAGGACAAAATGCAAAGCACAAGGGGAGATGGAGTGCATGAATATTCAATTGCAGAACCTCACCAAGCGGTTTCCGGCCCGGGGGCGCAAGGCCCACGGCGAGGTCACGGCGGTGTCGGATCTGACCTTTGAAGTCCCGGACGGGCTGCTGGTGGGGCTGCTGGGCCCCTCGGGCTGCGGCAAAAGCACGACGCTGAACATGATCTGCGGCCTGGAAACCCCCACCGAGGGCAAGATCCTCTTCGGGGAGCAGGATGTGACCCACCTGCCGCCCGAGCTGCGGGGGGTGGGAATGGTCTTCCAGAACTATGCCCTCTACCCCCACCTGACGGTATTGCAGAACATCACCTTCCCGTTGGAAAACCTCAAGGGAGCGGACAAACTCTCCAAATCCGAGATGCGCCGCCGTGCCCTGGAAGCCGCCGCTCTCGTGCAGATCGAAGAACTGCTGGACCGCAAGCCCAAGGAGCTGTCCGGCGGCCAGCAGCAGCGGGTGGCCATCGCCCGGGCACTGGTCAAGATGCCCAAGGTGCTGCTGCTGGACGAGCCGCTCTCCAACCTGGACGCCCGGCTGCGGCTGCAGACCCGTGAAGAAATCTGCAAGATCCAGAAAAAAACCGGCATCACCACGCTGTTCGTCACCCATGACCAGGAGGAGGCCATGAGTATCTCGGACCGCATCGTGGTCATGAAGGACGGCATCCTCATGCAGCAGGGCGCGCCCCAGCAGGTCTACGACGACCCCGCCAACCTGTTTGTGGCCAAGTTCCTGGGCACGCCGCCCATCAATGTGTTTGAAGGGCAGGTGCGCACCGGCCGGCTGCTGCTGGCCGGGCAGGATGTGCTCCCCGTGCCCGGCGCCCCGGACGGGGCTGTCTGGGTGGGCATCCGGCCCGAGGGTTTTGTGCCCGATGCCGCCGGTCCGGTGGTCTGCGGGCTCTCTCGGGTGGAGGTGCTGGGCCGGGATGTGAGCATCGTATGCACCCACCCCGCCTGTACCGCCGACACCCTGCGGGCCATCGTCAACGCCCGCCACGATGTGGACGGCGCCGCCGATACCGTCCGCTTTGCCCTGCACCCCGACAAGGTGTTCCTGTTTGCCCGCGACACCGAAGCCCGCATCCGCTTCGACGTGTGGGTCTGACGGCCCGAAGGGAGGAAACTGTCCATGCATCGCAATTCCCACAAGGCCTGGCTGTACCTGCTGCCTTCGCTGGTGCTGCTGGGGGCGTTTCTGGTCTACCCCCTCATCGACGTGCTGATCTACTCGGTGGAGGAGGGTTTCAACTTTGCCTCCCAGACCTACTTCGGCGTCGGGTTGTACAATTACAGCTATGTGCTCCATGACCCCTACTTCTTGCAGGCGGTGGAAAACACCTTTGTACTGGTCATCATCACGGTGCCCATCTCCACCGGGCTGGCGCTGCTCATCTCGGCGGGACTCGGCTCCATCCGCCCGCTGCGCAAACTCTACCAGACCGTCTACTTCCTGCCTTACGTCACCAACACCCTGGCCGTGGGCCTGGTCTTTATGGTGCTGTTCCAGAAGACCGAGTACACCGACGGCCTGGTCAACCTGATGCTGCGCTGGTTCGGGGCAGGGCCCATCGATTTCATCAACGGTCCCCACTGGGCCAAGATGTTCGTGCTCTGTTTTTACACCATCTGGGTGGTCATGCCCTTCAAGATCCTCGTGCTCACCGGCGCGCTGGCCTCGGTGAACCCCGACTACTACAAGGCCGCCCGGGTGGACGGCACCTCCCGGCGGCGGATCTTTTTCCGCATCACGCTGCCCATGATCTCGCCCATGATCGTCTATCTGGTCATCACCGGCTTCATCGGGGCGTTCAAGGCCTACAGCGACGCGGTGGCCCTCTTCGGCACCGACCTGAACGCCGCAGGCATGAACACCATCGTGGGCTATGTCTATGACATGCTCTACGGCGACAGCGGCGGCTACCCGTCCTATGCTTCGGCGGCGGCCATCCTGCTGTTCGTCATCGTACTCACCATCACCTGCATCAACCTGCTGGTCACCCGCCGGCAGCTGCGCGACTGAGGAGGCGTTTTGCAATGTCGGAAGATTTTGAAACCCGGCGCCGCGCCGCCGCCCGCAAGGCCGGTTTCCGGAAGGCGCTGACCTACCTGGGGTTGAGCATCTGGGCCGTGGTGGTGCTGTTTCCCTTTTACTGGATGGTGCTCACCTCGCTGAAAAGCTACGGCGCCTACAACTCGGAACACACACCCCAGTTCTTCACCCTTTCCCCCACGCTGGAAAACTATACCCAGGCCTTCACCGCCGTGCCGCTGGGAGGCTACCTGCTCAACACGCTGATTTTCTCCCTTATCACCACCGCGGCCATGGTGGTGGTCAGCACGCTGGCGGCCTACGCCTTTGCCCGGCTGGAATTCCGGGGCAAAAACCTGCTGTTCGGTGCCTTTTTGTCGTTGATGATGATCCCCAGTGAACTGGTGGTCATCACCAACTATGTCACCATCACCAACCTGGACCTGCGCAACACCTTCACCGGCCTGATTCTGCCCTCCATCACCTCGATTTTCTATATCTACCTGCTCAAGGAGAGCTTCGAGCAGGTGCCCGACGAACTCTACCGGGCGGCCAAGGTGGACGGCACCTCGGATCTCAAATACCTGTGGAAGGTCATGATCCCCATCTGCCGGCCCACCATCGTCACGGTGACGATCCTGAAGCTCATCGAATGCTGGAACTCCTATGTCTGGCCGCGCCTCGTCACCGATGACCAGGCTTACTTCCTGGTGTCCAACGGCATCCAGCAGATCCGCGAGGAGGGCTTCGGCCGGGAGAATATCCCCGCCATGATGGCCGCCGTCGTGGTCATCTCGGTGCCGCTGGTGGCATTGTTCCTGGCGTTCCGCAACAAGATCATGGAGGGTGCGTCCCGGGGAGGCATCAAGGGATGAAAAAGTTTGTATCGCTCTGTGCGGCGGCGCTGCTGGCGGCGTCGCTCATGCTCTCGGGCTGTCACGGCCGGCGGGAGCAGGCGGCCTTTGCGGTGCCGGAAACCTTCGATACCTCGAAAAACTACGAGGTGGTCTTCTGGGCCAAGAACGACACCAACAAAACCCAGACCGACATCTACAAACAGGCCATTGCGGATTTCCAGCAGCTCTACCCCAACATCACGGTGACGCTGCGGCTTTATACCGACTACGGTGACATCTACAACGATGTCATCACCAACATTTCCACCGGCACCACCCCCAACGTCTGCATCACCTACCCCGACCACATCGCCACCTACCTCACCGGCGACAACGTGGTGGTACCGCTGGACCAGCTGTTTGAGGACGACCGCTACGGCCTGGGCGGCAGCGAACTGCGGTTCGACGGCCCCACCCGGGACGAAATCGTGCCCCAGTTTCTGGAAGAATGCAAGCTGGGCGGCACCTACTACGCCATCCCCTATATGCGCTCCACCGAAGCCTGCTACATCAACAAGGACTTTGTGGAAGCGCTGGGATATGAGGTCCCCGACGTGCTCACCTGGGATTTTGTCTGGGAAGTGTCCGAGGCGGCAGCCGCCACCAAAGGTGCCGACGGCATCTACAGCCTCAACGGGCAGAAGGTGCTGATCCCGTTTTTGTACAAATCCACCGACAATATGATGATCCAGATGCTGCGCCAGAAGGGGGCAGGCTACTCCACCCAGACCGGCGAAATCCAGCTCTTCAACGACACCACCACCGGATTGCTGGAAGATATTGCCGCCCATACGTCCAGCGGGGCATTCTCCACCTTCAAAATTTCCGGCTATCCGGCCAACTTCCTCAACGCCGGGCAGTGTGTCTTTGCGGTGGACTCCACCGCCGGTTCCACCTGGATGGGCAGCGACGCGCCGCTGATGGACATTGCCGCTGATGAGGTGGTGCCCTTTGACACCGAGGTGCGGATGATTCCCCAGTTTGACCCCGACCACCCGCAGATGATCTCCCAGGGGCCGTCGGTCTGCATCTTCAACAAGGATGACCCCCAGGAGGTGCTGGCCTCCTGGCTGTTTGCCCAGTACCTGCTCACCGACGAGGTGCAGATCGCCTACTCCGAAACGGAAGGCTATGTGCCGGTGACCACCAAGGCCCAGCAGAACCCCGACTACCAGGATTACCTCAGCCGGGCGGGAGAGGACAACAGCACCCACTACCAGGTCAAGCTGGACGCCGTGCAGCTGCTGCTGGACCATCTGGACGACACCTTTGTGACGGCAGTCTTCAACGGCTCGGCCTCGCTGCGGGACGCGGCGGGCCAGCTCATCGAGGATGTGACCAAGTCGGTGCGGCGCAGCCAGACGGTGGATGAAGCCTACATCCAGGCTCTGTATGACGACACCCGGTCCCTCTACCATCTGGACGCGGCATCCCCCTCGGGGGGCAAGGCGGACCTGGGGCCGCTGCCCGGTACCGCCGTGGCGCTGCTGGCGGGCCTGGCCCTCGCCTGGGTGCTGATCTTCGTTTATGTGGCCTGGCAGGCGGTGCGGCGCCGGCGTGCCCAAAGGGCGCAACAGGCCTTTGATCCGGGCAAAAAAGGTTGATTTTCCCGGTGGTTGCGGTATAATAAGCAATGTGATTGCCGAAACCGCAACACACATAAGGAGGATAAGAAACATGAAAAAGATTTTGTCTGTGCTGATGGCAGCGGGCATGGCCTTCTCCCTGGTCGCCTGCGCCGGTGGCGCTTCCTCTTCCGAGGCGGCTTCCACCGAGTCCGAAGCTGCTTCTTCCGAGGCTGCTTCTTCCGAGGCTGCTTCCTCTGAGGCCGCTTCTTCCGAGGCTGCCACCGCCGAGGCTGCGTCCGGCACCGTGCTGAGCCATGACGAATACATGGCCGCCGATCTGGACAGCCAGGTCACCATCGAAGCCTACGTCCAGGCCAAGCAGGCCTGGTACGCCGAGCAGTCCACGGCCACCGTTTACCTGCAGGATCAGGACGGCGCTTATTTTGCCTATGACATGGCCTGCTCCGAGGAAGACTACGACAAGCTGACCCCGGGCACCTGCATCCGCGTCACCGGCTTCAAGAGCGAGTGGAGCGGTGAGGTCGAGATCGTGGACGGCACCTTTGAATTCGTGGACGGCGCCGACACCTTCGTGGCCGAGCCCCTGGACGTCACCGACCTGCTGGGCACCGATGAGCTCATCGACCATCAGAACGAGCTGGTCGCCTTCAAGGGCCTGACCGTGGAACCCAGCACCGATGGCAACGGCAACGAGGCTGCTTTCCTGTACAAGGACAACGGCTCCGGCACGGACGGCGATGACCTGTACTTCAACGTCTCCAGCAATGGCCAGACCTACACCTTCACCGTGGAAAGCTACCTCTGCGACAACACCACCGACGTCTATAATGCAGTCAAGAATCTGCAGATCGGTCAGACCATCGACGCCGAGGGCTTCCTCTACTGGTACGAGGGCGCCAACCCCCACATCACTTCGGTCACCGTTGTCGGCTGATCGGACACAACCGCGATTTCTTTGGGCGGCACAGCTTGGGCTGTGTCGCCCTTTGTGGTATACTGGACCCAAAGGAGGGAACTGCCATGCGGATCGTCACACTCATCGAGAACACCCCCGGCGCACCGGGCTGTGCCCACGAACATGGCCTGAGCCTGTACATCGAAACCGGACACCACACCCTGCTGCTGGATACCGGGGCCACCGGCGCCTTTGCGGACAATGCCGCCGCCCTGGGACTGGACCTGTCCCGGGTGGATACGGTGGTGCTCAGCCACGGACACTATGACCATGCGGGAGGCCTTTTGCGCCTGGTGGAACTGGCCCCCGGCGCCGCCGTGTACATGCAGCGGGGGGCCGGACGGGATTTCTACCACGGGGACCGGTATATCGGCATCGACAAAGCCATCCTGGGTCTGCCCCGCCTCCATTTGCTGGACGGGGACTGCCGCCTGGACGACGAGCTGTTCCTCTTTGCCGGCATCACGGGACGGCGGTTCTGGCCCCGGAGCAACCTGGAACTGCGGGTGGCGGAACCGGACGGTCATCTGGTGCAGGATGATTTTTCCCATGAGCAGTGTCTGGTTCTTTCCCAGAACGGGCAGCATATCCTGCTGTCCGGCTGTGCCCACAGTGGCATCCTGAACATTCTGGACCGTTACCGGGAATTGTTCGGTGACGACCCCGATGTGGTCATCAGCGGCTTCCACATGAAAAAAGCCGACCCCTACACCGATGCCGAGTGGCAGACCATCGAGAAAACCGGCCGGGCGCTGCAAGGCTACCGGCACACCCGGTTTTTCACCGGCCACTGTACCGGCAGGCCTGCGCAGGAGCGGCTGCAGGAAATTCTGGGGGACCGGCTGCGGCCGCTGCACAGCGGCGAGGCCCTGGACCTGTGATGCCAAGACCCGGCAAAGTTTGCGACCTTGCCGGGCTTTTGTTGTAAAAACGCAAAAAAATAATAAAAGGACGGCAAGATTTCTGTTGCTTTTTGAACAGGGTATGCTACAATGGAATAAAAATAACACTTGTTACAAAAAACATGAAAAGGAGGGCGTCATGCCGCGTTCCAAGCAAGTGGAAAAGCAGGATATCCTGCACGCCGCCACCGAGGTGATCCGTGCAAAAGGGCAAAACGCCCTGACAGTGCGCAACATTGCGGCGGAACTGGGGTGTTCCACCCAGCCGCTGTACTATGAATTCGAGAACATCGACCATCTGCGTGCGGAGCTGCTGCCCTATGTAAGGCAGCAGTATCTGCAGTTCCGGTTCAGCAACTACAAGGAATTCGGGCGGCATTTCCTGAATTTTGCCCGGCGGGAAAAGGAACTGTTCCGCTTTGTGTATTTACGGCGCCGGGAGCGGGGCGAAACGCTGCTGGATGACATCAACTACGACCAGACCATCCGCCTGCTCTCCCACAACCTGGAGATGGATGTGGAAACCGCCCGCCGTATGCACTACCAGATGCAGTTCCGCTGTTACGGGCTGGGGGTCATGCTGGCCACCGACTACTGCGAAATGACCGACGACCAGATCGAGCGGGAACTGACGGAGTATTACCAGACCATTCTGCGCCATTACAAGGGCATCACCGACGACGGGCAACTGCAATACTGGCTGAACCGCTCCCGCAACCTGATTCTGTAACCGGCGGCCGGTCAGCGGGTACCGTCCGCCATCCTCCCCGCAAAACGCCTGCCGGGCCCTGGGCCCGGCGGGCGTTTTGTGTAAAAAAGGAATTGACAGTCCGCTGCGCATTTTCTATAATACCGTAGGAAATTTGGTAATGAATGAGGCGTAGGAAGATGAAAAGCGGTCTGGGGCAGCGGGTGGCTGCCTTTTTCAAGCGGGAAACGGTGTTGTGCATTGCGGCGTTGCTGGCCATCCTGTCGGTGGCGTTCAACCCGCCCAGTGCGGCCTATGCGGGGTATATCGACTGGGAAACCCTGGCCATGCTGTTCAGCCTCATGGCCGTCATGAAGGGCTTCCAGAAGGCCGGACTGTTTGTCTGGCTGGGCAACCGCCTGCTGCGCCACACCGACACCACCCGCAAAATGCTCTTTGTGTTGGTGTTCCTGCCCTTTTTCTGCAGCATGGTCATCACCAACGACGTATCCCTCATCACCTTTGTGCCCTTTGCCCTGGTGGTGCTGCACATGGCGGGGCAGGACTGGCTGGTGGTGCCGCTGGTGGTGCTGCAGACGGTGGCGGCCAACCTGGGCAGTATGCTCACCCCCATGGGCAACCCCCAGAACCTTTATCTCTATACAAAATCCGGCATGAGCTTTTTCCAGCTGGTGGGGCTCATGCTGCCCTATGCGGCGCTGGCGGCGGTCTGCCTGGCATTGCTGATTTTGCGGTGCGAGTCGGTGCCGGTACAGGCCGCCCCGGTGCAGAGCAAACTGGCGCCGCCCCGCACCCTGGCGGTGTACGCTGTGGGGTTTGGGCTGTGCCTGCTGGGGATCTTTGACGTGGTGCCGCCCCTGGTCATTGCAGCCATCGCAGCGGTGTTTTTGCTTTTCTACGACCGGCAGGTGCTGGCCAAGGTGGATTATTCGCTGCTGGGCACCTTTATTGCGTTCTTTATCTTTATTGGCAACCTGGGCAGCGTGGCCTGGTTCAAGGATTTCATCGCTTCGGTGCTGGAAGGCCATGTGGTGGCGGTGTCGGTGCTGGCCAGCCAGGTCATCAGCAATGTGCCCGCGGCGCTGCTGCTCTCCGGTTTTACCACCGACTGGCAGGGACTGCTCATCGGCTGCAACCTGGGTGGTCTGGGAACGCTCATTGCGTCAATGGCCAGCCTGATCTCCTACAAGCTGGTGGCCCAGAACAGCCCCGAACGGCGCAACACCTACCTTGTCTGGTTCACCCTGTGCAACGTGGGCATGCTGGCATTGCTGCTGCTTTTGTATTGGATTTTATAAAAAATTCTCCCCGGTCCCCGCAAGGACCGGGACTTTTTTGCACATTTTGCACATTTTGCACAGAAAATATACAGGAAAATGTGCAATCAATCTATTTCTGACGGGATACAAAAGTGTTATAATAGTAAAAATTGACTTTTGCACCCCGGTGTGGAAAAGTGTGGTTTGGTAAGCATGGAAAAGCGGAAAAAACCGCTTTTTTGTTGTGAGATAAGGGGAGGTTTGTCATGAAAAAACGTTTGCTCAGCGTCTTGCTGGCATGGTCGGTCCTGATGGGCGCCCTGCCGGTTTATGCGCTGGAAGATGTGCCGACGGCGGTCCCTGCCGCGTCGGCACAGGAGATGGCCACCGTGGAAACGGCGGACCCGCTCCAACAGGAGCCTGCGGCAACGCAGCAAGAATCGCAGAACGAGCAGGAGTCTGCGGCAACGCAGACCCAGCAGGAGACACAGGACCCGGCGGCTGCGTCCCAGGAGGATGGGCCCCAGGAAGAAGTGTTTGAGGTGGAGGTTACGGTAGACACCTCCGACGCGGATCTGCCCGATAACGACGAGCTGTTTGCCCTCTATCTGCAGCAGCAGATGTACCCCGACCGCGTACCTTCCACGATGGCCAACTGGGGTACAACCGGAGACGCCCTGAACGAGAATGAGCAGGGGGTTTATAATTGGATTAAGGACTTTGCGGGACAGGTGGCCCGGGGTGAAGTGACCGGGACAGAACGAGTTTCGGTGACCTTTGTCCCTTCCTGGACCTATGAGGAACTGGGCCTTGCCGGCTGGGATGAAGCTGCGGTGAAAGAAGCCGTGTCCAGGGAACTCGATATAAGTCTTGTGGTAGACTGCCTGCTGGTGGATTGCCCGGCCGAGCTGTACTGGTTTGACAAAACGGACGGTATAAAGATCGCCTATGGTCTGTCCGCATCCGGAAATACGGTATCGGTCACCCCCTATATGATCAGTATGCCGGTGGCCGAGGGGTATCGGGCGGATCCGAGCGATCTCTACAGTGTGAGCACCGCCAAAACCGGTGCGGCCCAGACTGCTCTGACCAAGGCCCAGGAGATTGTGTCCCAGAACAAGGACAAAACCACCTATGAAAAACTGCTGGCCTACAAGGATGCTATCTGTGACCTGACCAGTTATAACCACGAAGCTGCCGATACCGAGGGCACGCCCTACGGCGATCCCTGGCAGCTGATCTATGTCTTTGACGGGGATCCCTCCACCAACGTGGTCTGCGAGGGCTATGCCAAGGCATTCCAGTACCTGTGCGATCTGTCCGGGATTCCCTGCTACACCGTCAACGGCGTCATGCAAGGCGGCACCGGCGCGGGCGGCCATATGTGGAATATCGTACCGCTGGACGGTAAAAACTATCTGGTGGATGTGACCAACTGCGACACAGGCACCGCCGGGGCCCCCGACCTGCTCTTCCTCAAGGGTGTCACGGGAAGCGTGAAAGAGGGCTACATGGCCCAGGGAATTGGCCACACCATCACCTATACTTATGACCAGGAAATCATCGATCTCTACAATACCGATATTCTTACTCTGTCCGATACCGATTACAACCCCGACCAGGCAGTGCACACCCACAGCTACGATGCCGACGGCTTATGTGAATGCGGATTCTATCAGCCGGCAGAACTGCAGGACGGGGTCTATCAGATCGGGAATGCCGGCAACTTCTTCTGGTTTGCGGCACTGGTGAACGGCGATACCACCTATGCGGAATTTGACGCAAAGGATATTACCGCCGACGCCGTCCTTACCAAGGACATTGATCTGCAGGACAAAGCATGGACCGCCATCGGCGAAGGTGGCACCGGCAGCGCCTATGCTGGTGTCTTTGACGGCCAGGGATATTCCGTCTCCGGTCTGAACCCCGAGGGGTATTATAGCTCCCTGTTCGGCAGCATCGACAGCCAAGGTGTGGTGGAAAACCTGATCCTCGCCAGCGTGACGGCCGGCAGCACGGTGACGGGTGGTATTGCGTACGATAACTCCGGTACCATCCGCAACTGCGGCAACCTGGCCGATCTGGCTCCCAACTTCAGCCAGGCAGGCGGTATTGTCAATAGTAACTCTGTTCTGGCCAGAATTGAAAATTGCTACAATCTGGGTTCGATCTCCAGTACGGAGAACGCAGGCGGCATTGCTTCTTCCAATAGAGGCATCATCACCGGTTGCTACAGCATGGGCACCATCCAAAGCAGTTCGGACAGCCGGTATGTGGGCGGTATCACAGGTGTGAGTTGGCCCAACTCCCGGGTCAGTAACTGTTATTACCTGGACACCACCGCGGATGCCGGCGAAGGCGAGGGCAGCTTTGTGAAGGGGGGAGCTACCCCCCAGCCTCAGGACGCTTTTGCCAGCGGCGAAGTGACCTACCTGCTCAACGGCGAAAATCCCGGCGAGGCCAACGTCTGGCGCCAGAACCTGGACAACGGCAACCCGAAGGATACCTACCCGGTACTTTCCGCCGACCACGGCATCGTCTATGCCGTCACCGGCGGCTATTCCAATACCGAGGAACAGGCACCCCAGGACCAGGAACAGGCCGCACTGACCGTTTCCGGCTGGCAGCAGAAGCCCGCCTACGGGGATGTGTTTGCGCTGTCCGTCACGGGCGGCAGCGGCAGCGGTGCCCTCCGCTGGAGCTGTGACGGTCCGGTGAAACTGGTGGAAGGCACTGACCCCGCCAATGTATCCGTCCAGGTCACCGGCGTGGGGGACTTCTCGGTGACCGTCACCAAGGCCGGCGATGCCACCTATACCGAAACCTCCACCACCCTGGCGGGTACGGCTTCGGCCAGAGCCCTTACGGTGGAAAGTGTCACGGCGGAGGACAAGACCTATGACGGTTCGGCCTCTGTGCAGGTGACTGCCGCTGTGTTGGCCACCCCCGTGACGGGGGACGACGTGGCGCTGGACCTGACGGCCCTGCAGGCCACGGTGGACGCCGCGGATGCCAGTGCCTACCAGGCAATCAACCTGAATAACCTGCAACTCACCGGCGCAGCTGCCGGAAATTATACCATCCCGTCCTCCTGTGTGGTGGCGGGTAACGTGACCATCGCCCAGGCGGAGGCACCGCAGCTGAGTGAGCAGACCGTGCAGTATTTTGTCACCGAAACGGGCGAAAAGACCCTCTCGGTGGCCGGCCTGATGCCCGAGGATGCCGGCACGCTGACCTATACGGCCGGTACCAAGCAGGATGACAACAACCTGGTCACCGACTGGTCGGTGGCTGCAGACGGTACCGTGCGTTACACGTTGTCCGGTCAGGGAACGACGGGGGCTACCGCCGTGTTGCCGGTGGTCATTTCCTCCACCAACTACCAGGACGCCACCGTGCGGGTGGTGCTGACCGTGGAGGCCCTGCAGGTGCCCGTGGTCAGTGCGGAAGCGTACACCAAAGTTTATGACGGCCAGCCCGTCACCGTGGACCAGCTGAAAACTACCGCAGATGTGCCGGGCAGCTGGGCCTGGGAGGGCGAAGCGCCCCGGAACGTGGCGGATTCCGGCGAAAAAGTGCTGGTTTTCACGCCCGACGACACCGCAACCTACACCACCGTGGAGC
Organism: uncultured Subdoligranulum sp.; assembly: GCA_904374465.1. Taxonomy (GTDB): domain Bacteria; phylum Bacillota; class Clostridia; order Oscillospirales; family Ruminococcaceae; genus Gemmiger. Next base: position 28,866 of record CAJFFY010000018.1, on the reverse strand, counting down.
TACGGGTCCGGGTGACCATCACCAAGGCGGATGCCCAGGTTACCACCCAGCCCCAGGCAGTGGCGGACCTGACCTACAACGGCCAGCCGCAGACCCTGATCACGGCGGGCACCGCCGAGGGCGGAACCATCCAGTATGCCCTGACGGAAAACGGCCCCTATTCCGAGGAACTGCCCACGGCCACCGATGCCGGGGCGTACACCGTCTGGTACAAGGTGGCAGGCGATGCCAACCACGCGGATATCGCGGCTGTGGCGCTGAAAAATGCCATTGCCAAGGCGGATCCCACCGTTCCCACCGATACGTTGACGGCTGCTTACGGGGATACCCTGTCCGAAGTGGCCCTGCCCGAAGGCTGGGCCTGGAAGGACGCCGGGACCTCTGTAGGCAATGTCGGTGATAATGTCTTCCCGGCTGTATACGCCGGCGACAAAAATTATAAAGATGCCGAAGCGGACCTGACCGTGCAGGTCCTGCCCGTAAGCCTCGAGGGCGCCCGGGTCACGGCGGATACCGACACCTTTGTGTACAACGGTGCGGAGCAGCAGCTCACCGGTATCCGGGTGATCCTGACGGATGCATCCGGCACGGAGCTGCAGGCCGGAACGGACTTCACCGTGACCGACGCGTCCGCCAAGGATGCCGGCAGCTACCAGGCTACCCTGCAAGGCAAGGGCAACTACACGGGAACCCTGGTGTACGGCTATACCATTCAACCCAAAAAGATTGCGGCCCAGGTGACGGCAGAGGATAAAGTGTATGACGGCACCACCGATGCCACGGTGACTGTCACGGCAGATACCGGTGTGGCAGGGGAGTCCCTGACCATCACCGGCCTGAAGGCTGCCTTTGCCCGCAAGGACGTGGGCGAAAACCTGACCGTCGCGGTGGATGCCGCCGGGGCTGCCTGGAACAACGGCAACTATGTTCTTACCTTCCCCGAAACCGTCACGGCTTCCATCGCCCCCGCTGCCTACACCTATGCCGGTGTGGCCGACCAGCCGGTGAAGATCGGCAACGGTCTGGACACCGTCAATGTGGCCGCCACCGCCGCCGGTGTGGCCGGTGAGACACTCCGGGGTACCGTGGCCTGGTATGCGGACGAAGCCCATACCCGGCAGCTGCCCGCAGACCATGTCTTCTCCGGGCAGGAGGGGGAAAAGATGACCCTGTACTGGGTCTTTACCCCCGATCCGGCATACACCAATTATTCCTCTGCGCCGCAGACCGGCAGCACCGTCTTTGCGCTGGATGCCAAGGTAGTGCCTCAGGTCAGCGCCCTGGGTGTGACCAAAACCTACGACGGAAAAACCGTCACGCTGGCAGACCTGAAACCCGAGGCCTCGGTGCCCGGCACCTGGGCCCTGGATGCGGGTACTCCGGAACTGAAAAATGTCGGGGAGTACAGCGTTGTGCTGCATTTTACCCCGGATGCTACCCGGGATTACACCACAGCCAGCATTATGGTCACCGTGAAAGTGGAGCCGCGGCTCTTTACGGTGGGACTGGAGCTTTCCAGCAACCAGATTACGACCGAGGAGAACCTGCCCACCGCCCGCCTGGTGTGGAGCGGTGCACTGGAAGGGGAGGATATGACCTTCGACCAGGAAGCCACCTTTACCGGCTGGCCGGAGAGCAAGAAGGCCGGGTACTATTCCATCCACTGGGCCAACTGCCAGGAGATGATGCAGAGCCTGATGGCCAAACCGGCAGCCGTCAACTACCGGTTCCAGATCGGGGAATATGCCCTGCTGACCGTGACACAGGCCACCCTGCTGCCCGACAGCGACGAACGGTTCCGCCTGGAATCCACCGAGGGGCTGCCCTATGTGCCCCATGTCCTGCAGGAAGCGGGCTTCCCCACCAGCCAGGCTGTACTGGAAGAAATGTTCAAGTACGCGGTCCAGCAGCTGTCCGGGGTTACCCTGCAGAATACCGTTCTGCACGATGTGAAACTCTACTACAGCGCGGACGGCGGCAAGACCTGGACGCAGGCCACCAAGGAAAACTTCCCGGCAGAAGGTATCCGGGTGACCCTGCCCTATCCCGACGGCACCAATGCCACCGATTTTGATTTTGTGGTGACCCATATGCTCACCACCGGCACCCCCGGTGCGGTGGAAACCCTGGCGGTGACCAAGGCGGAAAACGGCCTGCAATTCACCGTGCACAGCCTGTCGCCCATTGCCATCAGCTGGCAGAAGCGCACCGAGCAGACGGCACAGGCTGAGGAAGAAACCACGACCTCCGGCAAGGATTCCGGCAGCAGCCCTGCCGCCACGCCCGCACCCCAGGCCGCTGCGTCCTCCGGCAACACGCCGTATTACACTTGCCCGGCCTGCGGATACCACAACTGGACTGCCACCGACGAGGGCTACCGCTGCGATCACTGCGGTTATCTGGAATCGGTGAAGCAGTTGTCCGGCTACGGCAACGTGCAGGGCATCTATGAGCCCAAGTCCGGCAGCAGCGCGGGCGGTGGTGCTTCCACCATTGCCCAGACCGGCGACGACAGCAACCCGGCCCTGTGGGGCGTGCTGCTGGTGGCCAGTGCCCTGGCGCTGGGTGGTCTGACACTCTACCGCCGTAAACGCAATCACTGAGGATAACCCCGCAAGGGGGGACCTCCTACACCAGACAAAGCCCCGGCCCCCGGCCGGGGCTTTGTTGTTGTCTCTTTTCAATCTGGCAAAAAATGCTATACTGAAACGAAATCGAGGGAGGGAAAAGAGGTCTGTACATGAAAGGAAAACTGAGTATAGCGGTGTTGGTGTTGGCCACACTGCTCTGGACGTTGCCGGTCGCGGCGGCGGAACTGCCCGCCACCGGAGAGACAGCGCTTGCGGCCACGGCGGAAACCGCTGTGCCGGAGCAGGGGACACCGGTACAGCCCCAACCGGAGAAAAAGACACTGCGACTGCAGGTGGGGGCCACCGAAACGGACTAGGCTGACGGGGATGCGCTGTTCGGCGAGTATCTGCAGCGGCTCATGTATCCGGACCGGGCGCCGTCTACCCTGTCCAACTGGGGCGAGGATACCATCTACCTGAACGAGAAGGAACGTCAGGTTTATGACGTGTTCAAAACCTTGTGCACCGAGGTGGCGGACGGCAAGCGGACCGAGACCAACAACTGGTGGATCCCGGTGGAGGCCGCGGTGCAGCTGGAAGGCCGTACCGAGGAGGAAGCACTGCTGTCGATTGTGGATTTTTACAAGGTAACTGTGGCCTCGTATTGGAGTTGGGGCTACGAACTGTATTGGCGCAATACCGGTTCTTTTCCTTGTGAGTACTTCTATGACGTGTCCGGTGATACCCTTACGCTGCTGGGGCTTCGCGTGGGGGTTATTGTGTCGGTGGACTATCGTGCCCAACCGGACGACCTCTACCATGTGAATCCCGAAAAAACGGGGGCCGCCCAAAAGGCGGTGGAAAACGCCCGGCAGATTGCGGCCTCTTACGAGGGAAAAACAGATTATGAAAAGCTCAAGGGCTTTCTGTACACCATCTGTGATATGGTAAGTTATGACTGGGAAAGTCTGGAAGCCGATATTTATGGGGATCCCTGGCAGCTGGTCTCTGTCTTTGACGGGGATCCCAATACCAATGTGGTCTGTGAGGGCTATGCCAAAGCCTACCAATACCTGTGTGACCTGGCAGGTATTCCCTGTTATCTGGTGATAGGGAATGTGATTGTGGACGACCAGGGGCCTGGCGTTGGCCACATGTGGAACAACGTAATCCTGGATGGAAAAACCTACCTGGTCGATCCCACCAACTGCGATTCCGGGAACATAGGCATGCCGGATCAGCTGTTTTTGCGCGGCGCGGCGCGCAATGCGGACGGCAGCTACGATATCTACACTTTTGTGAACGGTTGGGAGTATAAGGTTCACTATGCCCTGGAAGACTACAGCGAGGGCGGCGGGCTTATGGACCAGCCGGCCTTCCTGCTGTCCGAGGAGGATTACCCCCGTACGTGGAAAAAAGCGATGAGAGATCTGCCGGAAGTGGTGAGCTACGGGGATGAATTCTCGCAAATGCTGTGTGGTACAACGGAACAACCCGACTGGAGTACCAGTGGTTGCGCCGTGGTGTACGGCAACGGCTGGGTGGCCATTACCGGCATCGGGGATTTCAGCATCACGGCTACCCTCTCCGACGGGAGCAGCTACACGGTGTCCGGCACGGCAGTTCCGCGCAAGATGACCCCCACGGTGGCTACGGCCCAGAACAAGACCTATGACGGCAGCGCGACCGTCACCGTCACCGACGTGCCGCTGGAGGGCGTCATCAGCGAAGGGGAGGTTTCGGTGGACCTCAGCGGAGTCACCGGGACCCTGTCCGGTGCGGATGCCGGCCACTACGATACCCTGACCCTCCAGGGACTCAAACTGACCGGCCGCCGGGCGGACTGCTATACCATCGACGACACCGTCCAGGTGGCGACCGATGTGACGGTGGAACAGGCGACTGCCCCGACGGTGCCGGAGCAGACGGTACAGCAGGCAACGGACTATGCCGGCACCGGGAAGGTGTCGCTGGCAGGCTTTTTGCCCGACGACGCCGGAACTCTGACTTACGAGGCCGGCACGGCCCAGGACCCGGCAGGCATTGTACAGAGCTGGACGGTGGACGGCGAAGGCAACGTCACCTACACGCTGGCGGGTACCGGCACGGAAACCCGTGCGGTGCTGCCGGTTACCGTGCGCTCGGCCAACTATGCGCCGGTCACGGTGTCGGTGGTGGTTACCCTTTCCGCCACGGCAGGGGAGAGTACCCCCGCGCCGGAGGTGACCCCCGTGCCGGGGTCTACCCCGGTACCGGAGCAAACCGCCCGGCCCACGGCCTCCCCGGTGCCTGCCGCCACGCCCGCGCCTGCGGCTGCCACAGCGGCACCTACCGCTGCACCGGCTTCGGCGGCTGCCCGGGTGACCGCTACGATTCCCCAGACCGGCGACGACAGCAACCCGGTCCTGTGGGACGTACTGCTGGCGGGCAGCGCCCTGGCACTGGTAAGTCTGGCGGCGCTTCGCCGCAAAGGCACCCGCTGAAAAACAATAGTAAAAGGGACGCGGAACCCAACGGTTCCGCGTCCCTTTTTGGATAGCGAACAAATCAGTAGACCAGCAGCTTCTGGGCCAGATAATTCAGGAAGAACAGCCCCACGTCCACCGGAATCTTGGCAGCCAGCGCGGGGGTGCCGACGGGCAGCAGGACCGCCAGACGGGCCACCAGCAGGGCACTGGCCAGCGTTTTGAGCACTGTGATGACGGTGTACAGGCTGGCCGAACGTCCATGGGCGGTGTGGCTGTGGAACACCAGAAAGTAGTTGAGCAGGTAGTTGCACAAAGAGGAAACCACCCGTGCTGCCACGGTGGCGGCCAGAATGGCCGGCGCTTCGTCCAGAAAGGGCCGCAGCACCGAACACAGCAGTGTGAAGGCGCTCAGGTCCACCACGCTGGAAGAGAGGGAAGAAGCAGAAAACTTGCCAAAGGCGCGCACGGCGGCCGCTTTGCCGGAACCCATGGAGGAACATCCTTTCCAAAAATCAAAAAGCCGTGCAGGCATTGCGGGCCAGCAGGGCAAAAAATCACGTACAACGGTGAGTATAAAACTTTTACAGGCAAAAGTCAACCGCCCCACTCCTGAAAAAGTGGGGCGGTTTTTCTTTCAGGTAAGCAGCCGATACACCAGGCAGGGACGTCCGCCGGTGCCGTAGTTCATGTCGCCGGACACCTGCCCTTCCTGGGCCAGGTGCCCCATATAACGCCGTACCGTCACCACCGAAAGTCCCGACGCGGCGGCAATTTCCTCGCAGGTGAAGGCATGACCGGGGTTGGTGCGCATACAGGCCAGCACCCGTTCCTGGGTCTGGGGCTGCATGCCCTTGGGCAGGGTAGCCGCAGAGGGCGGCGCCGTGTGCAGCAGATTGTCCAGAGCGTTCTGGTCCAGGCTGCCCGCCCGCATGGCGGTGCGCCGGCGGCAGAAGGCGTCCAGCGCCCGGCAGAACCGTTCGTAGGCAAAGGGTTTGACCAGATAGTCCACCACCCCCAGCCGGGTCAGCGCTTCCACGGTGGCTGCGTCGTTTGCGGCGGTGATCATGATCACGTCGGACTCTACCCCGGCAGCGCGGATGGCTCGCAAAAATTCCAGACCGTTCATCTGGGGCATGTAGAAATCCAGGATGATCAGGTCCGCCGCGTTGTGCCGCAGCCAGTCCAGTGCCCGCCGGGGCTGGCCGAAGGACTGGACCACCGTGAAACGGCCGTCCCGCTCGGCATAGCGGCGGTTCAGCTCGGTGATCATTGGATCGTCTTCTACAATCAAAACGGAATACATGGTTTGCCTCTTTCTTATTGGGGTTCCGCCGGGTTGGGGCGGAAGGTGATGATGAAGGAACTGCCCACGCCCTGGGTGGATTCCACCCGGATCTCGCCCCCGTAGGCGTCCACAATGCTCTTGACCAGGAACAGCCCGGTGCCGTGCCCCTCACCCTTGGAGGTGCTGCCCCGCTCAAAGATGTGTTCCCGTACTTCCTCGGGCATGCCGCAGGCATTGTCGTCCACGCTGAGGATCAGTCCGCGCTCGCTCTCCCGCACCGAGACACCGATCTCGTGCAGGGTGTCGGAAGGCGCGTTGCCGAAGGCGTCAAAAGCGTTTTCGATCAGGTTGCCCAGAATGGTGATGAGTCCCGAAGGGGGCAGGTAGTGGGTCTCGGCACCCAGACTGCTCTCGGGGTCCAGCGTCAGCCGCACGCCCAGCTCGGCGGCGCGGCAGCTCTTGCCGATGAGCAGGGCCGCCACCGACGGCTCGGCGATGCTCTGGGAGATGCGCCCCACCGAAAGCGCCCGGGTCTGTGTCAGCTGCAAAACATATTCCTCGGCCCGGTGGTATTCACCCAGCTGCAAAAGCCCCAGAATCACATGCAGTTTGTTCATGAATTCGTGGGTGTAAGCGCGCATGGCCTCCACGATGTGCTGCACACCGGTCAGCTCCCGGGCCAGATTGGCCACTTCGGTGCGGTTGCGGAAGATCGCCACCGCCCCCACAATCTGCCCGCCCCGTCGCACCGGCATCCGGTCCGACAGGATGCGCACATGGTGCAGCGATTCCAGCCCGATGTTGTACTCCGGCTGGCGGGTGTGCAGCACCCGGGGGATGGTGGATTGGGGGTAGACCTCCGACAGCGGTTTGCCGATGACGGCGTTCCTGTCAAAGGAGAGCATCTCCGCCGCCGCCCGGTTGATGTAAATGATGTGTTCCTCCCGGTCGATGGCCAGCAGGCCCTCGTCCAGGGCGTCCAGCAGTTCCATCCGGCGCAGGAACAGGTCCCGGAAGGCATCCGGCTCGTAGCCCAGCAGGTCCTGCTTGATGCGCTGGGCCAGTCGCAGGCTCAAAAAGGTGCCCACGCCCAGGGCGGCCATGCCGATGAGCAGGTAGACCCCCAGCGTGCGCAGGCCGGTGGAGCGGATGGAACTGATATACAGTCCCGCCATCACATAGCCCTTCACGGTGCCGTCCGGCCGCCGCACGGCGGCGTAGGCGCAGTGGTCGGCCCCCTTGGGGGCGGTGGCGTTGTCCAGCAGCGCGCCCTCCCGCTGGTTGAGGACCTGCCGCAGGGAATCGTCCAGGGAGGCCAGTGTGGCCGTGTCCCCCTGGCCCAGCACCACATCACAGAAATACACGGGGGTGCCGTCGGCATCGTAGACGGCAAACAGGTCGATGCCCGAAATACCGTGCACCGTGCGGTCCACATACTCCTCAATCTCTTCGGCATCGTCCCCGTCGGTGATGGTCAGCGTATGGGATACCGCCTGGACCGCAGTGGTCAGGGTGTCGTCCCGGACGCGCCGTTCCTGGGCCAGGTTCAGCCACAGTCCGGCGCCGGTGGCCAGTACCATGGCCACCAGAATGCCCAGCACCGATACCCGGCGGATCTGCTGGTAGACGGTATGGCCGGTGGAGCGTTTTTCCATGGGCAGCCTCCTTTCTGCTTCCATCATACACCAAAAAAGGCGTTGCTTTGCGGTTATGATACCATCTTCCCACAAAATCGTCAATCTTGCACAAAGTTTCTCCGCCACCGGGCAGACAATTGCACGCCTTTGCACGGTTTTGTTTTTTTTATTTTCGTAAGCCTTACAGCCCGGTGCCCGCGGGCGTAAGATAGACTGGTAAAAGAGGTGAACAAGTTTGGAAGGTTTCAAAGAAGCCCTGGTCGATGCCCTGGCTAACGAGACTGCCTTTACCATCCCGGTATTGGGCGGAATTCCCATCAGTTCGGCTGTGCTGGTGACCTGGATCATTATGGCGTTCTGGATCATCTTTACGCTGCTGGCAACCCGCAACCTGAAGGTGCGCAACCCCGGCAAGCTGCAGATCGTGCTGGAATCCGCGGTGGAATTCCTCAACGGGTTCGTCAAGAGCACCATTGGTCCTCACTGGCGGCCCTTTGCCCCCTACCTGGGCAGTGTGGCACTCTACATCGGCCTGGCAAACATCATCAGCATTTTCGGTCTGACGCCCCCCACAAAGGACGTCAGCGTGACCGCCGCCCTGGCGTTCATGAGTCTGGTGCTGATCTACGGTGCGCAGTTCCGCTATAACGGTCTGCGCGGCGGCATGAAGCGTTTTGCCGACCCCATGCCGGTCCTGATCCCCATCAACCTGATGGAGATCGCCATCCGTCCGTTGGCGCTCTGCATGCGACTGTTCGGTAACGTGCTGGGTGCCTTCATCATCATGGAGATCATCAAGTTCCTGGTGCCCGCCGTGGTACCCGCCGTCTTCTGCATCTACTTTGATCTGTTCGACGGCCTCATCCAGACCATCGTATTCGTCTTTTTGACCGCTCTGTTCGCAGGCGAGGGCATCAAGGAAGAAGAGTAAGCCCCGCCCCATCCGCGCGGTGTCGCCGCGCGACCATGAATTTTCAGGAGGAAACTACTATGTCTATCGGAATCATCGCCGCAGGTCTCGCAGTTCTCACCGGTTTTGGTGCCGGTATCGGCATCGGCATCGCCACCGGTCACGCCAGCGACGCCATCGCCCGTCAGCCCGAAGCTTCCGGCAAGATCAACAGCACCCTGCTGCTGGGCTGCGCCATGGCCGAAGGTACTGCCATCTTCGGCTTCATCACCGCGCTGATCATCATCTTCGTGGGTTAAAAGGAGGTGTGCCCAAATGCTGGATTTCCAGCCGTGGACGATCTTTTTTACCATCGTCAACCTGTTGATTTTGTATTTCTTTTTCCGCAAATTCCTGTTTGGGCGCATCAATGCCGTGCTGGAGCAGCGTGAACAGCTGATCCGTACCCAGGTGGAAGAGGCCGAGCAGAACAACGCCCAGGCCCAGAAGACCAAGCAGGAATATGAGAACAAGCTGGCCGGTGCCCGGCAGGAAGCCGCCGATCTGGTGGCCGACGCCAAGCGCCGCGCTGATGTGGCCTACGCCGACCGGATGGCCCAGGCGGAAGCCGACGCCAAGCAGACGGCGGCGGAAGCCGAGGCCCGCATTGCGGCGGAACGCGGCGAGATGCTGCGTTCTGCCCGCGGCGAAGTGGCACGCCTGGCCGTGATGGCCGCCACCGAGGTGGCCGGCAAGCGGCTGGACACCGACTCCGACCGTGCATTGGCCGAGGAATTTTTGGCAAAGGTGGGTGAGCAGGCATGAGCGAAGCGACCGAGCGTTACGCTGCGGCTCTGTTCGGAGCCGCCCAGGGCGACGCGGGGGCCGTGCGCGCTGCCGCCGAAGCCCTGATGGCTGACTCCCAGCGTTGGAATACGCTGGCCGGTGCCGCCGCCACCGACACCGAAAAGAAGGAACTGCTGGCCGGTGCGCCCCAGCTGGACGGTTGCGACGCCCTGAAAGCGTTTCTGAACCTGCTGCTGGAGGAAGGGCACCTGGATGCCCTGCCCGAAGTGATGACCGAGTTCAACCGCCTGGCCCTCAACGCCCAGGGCGGTGTGGAATGTGTGATGACCTGCGCCCGCCAGCCGGACGAGGCCACCCAGGAAGCCGTGCGCAAGGCGGTCTGCAAGCTGCGCGGCGCCGACAACGCCGTGCTGCAGATCAAGATCGACCCCAGCCTGCTGGGCGGTTTTGTGCTGGATGTGGACGGTGTGACCTATGACCGCAGCGTCAAGGGCCGCCTGGACCGTCTGGCCCGCGGCGTCAACGACGCCCCCGCCGACGATTCGCTGGATCAGCTGGCTGCCCAGATGAAGGAAGCCCTCAACGGCAGCGCCGGCGATACCATGGCCACCGAGACCGGCCGCGTGCTGGAAATCGGCGACGGCATTGCCAACGTCAGCGGCCTGCGCCACGCCGTCTACGGCGAGCGTGTGGAGTTTGAAAACGGCACCGCCGGCCTGATCCTCGACCTGCGCCGCAAGCGCACCGGCGTTGTGCTCATGGGCAGCGCCGAGGGCCTGACCGAAGGCAGCCTCTGCCGCCGTACCGGCCGTCCCGCCGACGTGCCGGTGGGCGAGGCCCTCATCGGCCGCACCGTGGACGCCCTGGGCCGCCCCATCGACGGTCTGGGCCCCATCCACTGCACCGAGACCCGCCCCATCGAGCATGAGGCCCCCGGTGTGGTCAGCCGTGAACCCGTCACCCAGCCCATGCAGACCGGCATCTTGGCCATCGACGCCATGGTGCCCATCGGCCGCGGCCAGCGTGAATTGATCATCGGCGACCGCCAGACCGGCAAGACCTCCATCGCCACCGATGCCATTCTGAACCAGAAGGGTCAGAACATGATCTGCATCTATGTGGCCATCGGCCAGAAGGCTTCCACCGTCGCCCGCCTGCGGGAGACCCTGAAGAAGCACGGCGCCCTGGAGTACAGCATCATCGTCTCCGCCCCCGCGGGCGAAGGTGCCTCCATGCAGTACATCGCTCCCTACGCCGGTGCGGCCATGGGCGAGTACTTCATGTCCAAAGGCAAGGATGTGCTCATCGTCTACGACGATCTGTCCAAGCACGCGGTGGCCTACCGTACGCTGTCCCTGCTGCTGCGCCGTTCTCCCGGCCGTGAGGCTTACCCCGGCGACGTCTTCTATCTGCATTCCCGTCTGCTGGAGCGCGCCTGCCGCCTGACCAAGGAGTACGGCGGCGGTTCCATGACGGCTTTGCCCATCGTCGAAACCCAGGCCGGCGACGTTTCGGCCTACATTCCCACCAACGTTATTTCCATCACCGACGGCCAGATCTATCTGGAGAGCGGCCTGTTCTTCTCGGGCCAGCGTCCTGCTGTCAACGTGGGCCTGTCGGTGTCCCGTGTGGGCGGTGCTGCCCAGACCCGTGCCATCAAAAAGACCGCCGGTACCCTGCGTATCGATCTGGCCCGCTTCCGCGAGCTGGAAGTCTTCACCCAGTTCAGCTCTGATCTGGATGCCGAGACCCGCCAGGCTCTGGACCACGGCAAACAGATGATGGCGCTGCTGCGCCAGCCCCTGTGTGCGCCCATGTCGGTGGCACGCCAGGCGATCATCCTGTACATTGCCACCTCCAACCTGCTGGCCGATGTGCCGCTGGAAAAGGTCTCCGGCTTCGCACAGGATTTCGTCGACCTGCTGGAGCGGGAACAGTCCGCCCTTGTGCAGGAAATCAATGATACCGGCGCCTTGTCCGGTACCGCCACCGAGCAGATCCGCACCACGCTGCAAAGCTACAAAGAGCAGGTGAGCGCCACATGGAAAGCATAAAGGAGATCCGCACCCACATCGACAGTGTGCAGCAGACCCTGAAGATCACCAACGCCATGTACCTGATCTCCTCCTCCAAGCTGCGCAAGGCCCGCCGTCAGCTCAATGACGTGCAGCCCTATTTTGAAAAGATCACCCGGACCATCTCGGATATCCTGCACCGCACCGAGGGCGTGGATCATGTCTACTTCGACACCCGCCCCGGCCGTCCCCACAAAGTGGGCTACATCGTCATCACCGGCGATAAGGGCCTGGCGGGCGCTTACAACCACAACGTGCTGCGCATGGTGGACGAACAGCTGGAAAAGACCGAGGATCCCACCCTGTTCCTGATTGGCCAGGCCGGCCGCAACTACTTCAGCCACAAGGGTGTCAACATCGACGGCGAGTTCATGTACACCGCCCAGGACCCCACAGTCTACCGTGCCCGGGAGATCGGCGATACCTTCATCGAATTGTTCCGCAAGGGCCATCTGGATGAAGTCTATGTGGTCTACACCGAGATGGTTACCGCCATGGAGATGGAACCCCGCATGGTCAAGCTGCTGCCCCTGGACCGGGAGGCCTTCCCCTGGACGCCACGCCGCGCTGCCGACGGCAGTGAGCGCCACGTGGTCACCTACGTGCCCTCTCCGGAGCACGTGCTCAACCACATTGTGCCGTCCTACCTGAAGGGCCTGCTGTTCGGTACCCTGGTGGAGTCCTTCTGCTCCGAGCAGAACGCCCGCATGAACGCCATGGACACCGCCACCGACAACGCCCGTTCGCTGCTGAAAGAACTGTCGCTGCACTATAACCGTGCCCGTCAGTCCGCCATCACCCAGGAGATCACCGAGATCGTGGGCGGTGCGCAGCCGGGCGGCGACGATTGGGACGATGACTGGGACGACGAGGAAACCGCCGACCTGTAACTTCCGGTCAAGGACCGGACCAACCATAGAGAAAGGAAAGACTGCTATGCAACACAAAGGTGTGATCGCACAGGTGCTGGGTCCTGTTGTCGACGTACAGTTCGACGAGGGCAGCCTGCCGCAGATCAACGAGGAGCTGGCCGTCGAAAAAGACGGCGAGCGCCGCGTCATGGAAGTGGCCCGCCATGTGGGGCACGGCGCCGTGCGCTGTATCCTGCTTTCGCCCGGCGAAGGTCTGGGCCGCGGTGACGAAGTGATCGCCACCGGCCACACCATCGAAACCCCCGTGGGCGAAGCCACCCTGGGGCGTATGTTCAACGTCCTGGGCGAGCCCATCGACGAAAAAGGCCCCGTCAACGCGCCGGAAAAGTGGTCCATTCACCGCAATCCTCCGGCCTTCGATAAACAGAGCCCCACCACCGAGATTCTGGAAACCGGCATCAAGGTCATCGACCTGCTGGCGCCCTACGCCAAGGGCGGCAAGATCGGTCTGTTCGGCGGTGCCGGTGTCGGCAAAACCGTTCTGATCCAGGAACTGATCCGCAACATCGCCACCGAACACGGCGGCTACTCCATCTTCACCGGCGTCGGCGAGCGTACCCGTGAGGGCAACGACCTCTGGCGCGAAATGGGCGAGAGCGGCGTTCTGCAGAAGACCGCCCTGGTCTTCGGTCAGATGAACGAACCGCCGGGAGCCCGTATGCGCGTGGCCCTGACCGGTCTGACCATGGCCGAGTACTTCCGTGACCGCCAGAAGCAGAACGTGCTGCTCTTCATCGACAACATCTTCCGATATGTCCAGGCCGGTTCCGAAGTCAGCGCCCTGATGGGCCGTATGCCTTCCGCCGTGGGCTACCAGCCCACCCTGGCCGACGAAGTGGGCGCCCTGCAGGAACGTATCACCTCCACCAAGGACGGCGCCATCACCTCGGTGCAGGCCGTCTACGTGCCCGCCGACGACCTGACCGACCCGGCCCCCGCCACCACGTTCAGCCATCTGGACGCCACCACCGTTCTGTCCCGTAAGATCGTGGAACAGGGCATCTACCCGGCCGTTGACCCGCTGGAATCCACCAGCCGGATCCTGGAGCCCGACATTGTGGGCCGCCGCCATTACGAGATTGCCCGCGGTGCCCAGGAGCTGCTGCAGCGCTACCGCGACCTGCAGGATATCATCGCCATTCTGGGCATGGAGGAACTGTCCGAGGATGACCGCCGCACCGTCGCCCGCGCGCGCCGTATGCAGCAGTTCTTCTCCCAGCCCTTCTTCGTGGCCGAACAGTTCACCGGTCTGCAGGGCCGGTATGTGCCGCTGAGCGAAACCCTCAAGGGCTTTGAGGCTCTGCTGGGCGGTGAGCTGGACAAATACCCCGAATCCGCTTTCTCCTCGGTGGGTACCGTGGATGAAGTGCGGGAGAAAGCCCGTGCACAGGGGGCGGTCTGATGGAAAAGACCTTTCAGCTGGAAATCATCACCCCGGAACGCCAGTTTTTCACCGGTCCGGTGGAAAGCCTGGTGCTGCCCGCCCTGGATGGCGAGTACGGTGTGCTGCCCGGTCATGAGCCGGTGGTCACCGCGGTGGAGCCCGGCGAGGCCCGTTTCAAGGCGGACGGCGTCTGGCACGAGGTTATCGTGACCCAGGGCTTTGCCGAGATCACTTCGGAGTATGCGGTGCTGCTGGTTTCCACCGCAGAAAAGCCCGAGGAAATCGATGCGGCCCGCGCCCAGCGCGCCAAGGAGCGCGCCGAGGAGCGTCTGCGCCAGCACGAAAGCCAGCGGGAATACTTCCGCAGCAAGGCGGCTCTGGCCCGTGCCAACGCCCGTCTGCACGGCAGTATGCGCCGCAACGGACTGTAAACCAAACCAAAATCCCGAACAAAAAATCCCGAACCCTATGGTTCGGGATTTTTTTTATGTCCGGACGGTGCGGTGCCGCAGCCGGGGCAGATGCCGCTTTTGGGGCGCCGGCAGGGTGGCGTAGATCTGCCGCAGGGCCTGGCCGATGCGGGGCAGGCTGCGGTCCAGGGCCGCCTGGCGGCCGGCGGCGGTCACATCGGGCAGGCGGTGCCGCAGCAGCGCCGCCAGTTTGATGCGCAGGTCGGCGTTGGTGCGGCCCTTGTAGACGTTCACGCCGTCCTCCAGCCAGCCGTCGTACACCGGGATGTCCCGCACCAGGGTGGGGGTGCCGCAGGCCAGTGCCTCCAGCACCACGATACCCTCGGTCTCCTCATGGCTGCAAAAGAGGAAGGCGTCGGCGCCGCAGTAGGCGTCCCGCAGCTCGCTCTGGGACAGGAACCCCGGAAATTCCAGGTTGGCCGGTGCCGCCGCCATGGCCTCCCGGATGGGACGGGGCACCAGGGCAGGGTCGGTGTGTCCGAACCAGAAAAAACGTACCGAGGGCATGGCCCGGGCCAGGGCGATGAAATCCAGGATGCCTTTGCGCTCCATGAAGTGTCCCACACTGATGACGGCCTTATCGCCCTCCGCCAGGCCGTACGCCTGCCGGAAAGCTGCCCGTCGGGCGGCATCGGGGGCAAAAAAGTCGGTGTCCACCCCATTGGACAGAGCGCGCACCGGGGCACGCAGTCCATAGGTGTTCAGGATGGAGGCGGAGTAGGGCGTGGGGGTCAGCACCAGGTCGGCCTGGTTGTAACACAGGCAGAGCCACCGCTTGAACAGCGGCGCCAGCAGGTCGGACCCCACGAAGGAATGGCGGAAATCCGCCTCGGTGGAATGGCCGTACCAGATCACCGGAATGCCCTGACGCCGGGCCCGGCGCGCCGCCCGGAAGGAACAGGGCAGCACGGTGTTCAGGTGAATCACGTCAGCCTTGGGCTGCCAGTCGGTCACCACCGGGACGCCCGCCTGTTCCAGTGCCGCGCGCTGGTGGTTGGCGGCCTGTCCCACGCCGCTTTTGCCCACCAGGGCCAGCGAGCCGGTATAGATATGCACACGAAACATCGTTGTCACCTCCAAAGTCCCAGTACGTTCTGGGCAACCACAGTCAGCCCCAGGCTGTACAGCGCGATGGCCGCCGGCTTGCACAGAAAGATGATGGCGGTATAGAGCCGCCAGTCGATGCGGGTGGTGCCGGCCAGAAAACACAGGTAATCGTCCGGCGCCACCGGAATAAAGATCAAAAAGGCGAACCACCGGGCAAACCGGTTGCCGGTGCCCATCCAGCGGTCGTATTTTTCAATCATTTTGGGGGGAAACAGGGATTCCAGCAGCGGCCGCCCGCAGGCCCGGGCAATGGCAAAGGCTGCCAAGGACCCCACGCAGATGCCGATGTAGTTGTACCAGAACCCCTGCCAGGCGCCGAACAGAATGACGCCGGCCAGACAGCCCAGGCCGCCGGGCAGGATGGGAATGACCACCTGCACGGCCTGGAATGCCATGAACACCATCGGCCCGGCCCAACCGAACTGGCCGATGTAGGAGGTCAACGCCTCCCGGGAGTCAAACAGCCCCGCCCGCCAGAAGGAATAGGCCATGACGCAGCAGAGTACAAGCCCCAGTACCGAGGCGGCACGGTTGATGGTTTTTACCATAAAATCACCTTCCTTTTGTGGGTAAGACCGTTGGCGGAGGGCTTCTCCAGAATGGTGCGGCGGTACAGCGTTTCCACACTGTCCCCGAAGGCCTGCCGCCCGTAGGGCAGAGCCCCCTGGCGGGCGGCTTCCCGCAGCGGGGCAGCGGCCGCGCCGACAGGCAGGTTGGAGGCCAGGGCGGCGAATTCCCCGGCAGAGCGCCAGACCCATCCCCGCTGACCGGACGCGAGCAGGGAACGCACGCAGGGATCGTCCCGGCAGAGCAGCGGCAGCCCGGCGGCCAGTGCCT
Source organism: uncultured Subdoligranulum sp. (assembly GCA_904374465.1). Lineage (GTDB taxonomy): Bacteria > Bacillota > Clostridia > Oscillospirales > Ruminococcaceae > Gemmiger. The sequence continues at coordinate 12,405 of CAJFFY010000018.1, read as the reverse complement.
CCACGTAGGTCAGACCCTGGGCCTCGCTGGTGGAAGCGCTCACGAAAGCGTCCGCCAGGGCGTAGTACCGGGGCACGTCGGCAGGGTCTACCATGCCGGTGAAGCGGACCCGGTCCCCCAAGCCCAGTTCCCGGGCCTGAGACTCCAGGGCGGGGCGTTCCGGGCCGTCCCCCACAATCAGCAGCACCCCCCGGGGAATGCGGGGCATGGCCTCCAGCAATTCGTGGATGTTTTTCTCTTTGGCCAGACGGCCCAGATAGAGCAGCACCGGGGCATCCTGGGGCAAATCCAGCGCCGTGCGCAGGGCCGGATCGGGCGCCACGGAAAAACGCTCCAGGTCCAGCCCGGTGGGAATCACATACACCGGGCGGTGTACGCCGTACCCGTGCAGCAGCCACTGGATTTTGGGCGTGGGGGCGATGACCGCGTCGCAGGCGTCGCAGATGCTGCGGGTGAACAGCGCTGCCAGCTGACGCCCCATCCGGCGGCTGGGGGAAAAGTAATGGGTGTAATCCTCGTAGACGGTGTGGTAGGTGTGCAGCAGCGGGGCACCGGCCGCTTTGGCAATCTGCCGCGCCGGGGCAAAGGTGCTGAACTCGCACTGGGAGTGAACAACATCCGGCTGCCAGGCGGCCAGTTCGTACAGGGCGCCGTTCAGGGCGGGGGTGCGCAGCCGCGCGCCGGGGTAGATCAGCCCGGCATCCAGGGAGCCAAGACCGATCACGCCGTCCCGGGCATAGGTGTGACTGCTGCCTGCCAGGGTCAGCACCCGCACCTCATGGCCGCGGGCCTGCAGTTCGGCGCGCAGGGCCATGGTGGAGGTCACCACACCGTTGACGGTGGGGGCCCAGGTATCGGTTGTCAGCAAAATTTTCATGGGGAGCCTCCTTGTTTGGGGTGATCATGTCCTTTGCCTATATTAACGATCGGGAATATTGTTTTTTTGCAACAAAACAAAAACTGCCTGGAGAAATTTTCCTCCAGGCAGTTTTCGACTTCGTTTTATCGTTGTTTTTTCATGACAAAATTGGGCATGGTCACACCCAGCCGCTCCACTTGCTGGGCACGCTCCACCGTATACCCCCGGGCCTCAAAAAAAGGCCGGGCCGTTACTGAGGCATGGGTGGTCAGCACCGGGGCGGCCACGGCGCCTTCCAGGGCATCGCACAAGGCGCGGCCCACACCCCGCCGCTGCCAGTCCTTGTGTACATACAGCCGGTCCAGGTAACCGGTGGTATCTATATCGCCAAAGCCGATGATCTGCCCGTTTTCCTCCGCCACCAGGCTGGTGTGCTCCCGCAGGGTGCGGTCCCAGCGTTCCCGGTCGGTGTGGGGGCCCGCCCAGGCGTCCAGCTGGGCAGGGGTGTAGTCCCGGGCGTTGACGGTATGTACTGTTTCATAAAAAAGGGTCAGCAGTTCCTCCAGATCGGCCGAAACATATGGGCGCAAGATCATGGGTCATTCCTCCGTTTTTCGCAGTGTTCTGTGGTATAGGGGAAGGTGGGCGTCCGGCTTGGTCACGGCTTCCAGCTTGCCGTCGGCAATCCACTGTTCCACCCGCAGGGCCAGCCAGGCATCGCCGAAGCCCAGTGGGAACCGCCCCAGCGTCCGCCCGATGAGCTCCGCCTCCCGGAAGGTGTCGTCCAGTTCCTCCAGTTCGGCCCGCAGATAGGGATCATACAGGTCCACGGCGGCACTGACCAGCAACCCGTTGAGCAGCGCGCGCAGGGGAGCATCCTCCTGCCGGAGCCGGTGCCAGTGCTGTGCCAGCGCTTCCGCCCGGCGGGCGGGTAGGGGCCGGGCTTCCCGGGCCAGTTTGCCCCATGCGTGTGGGTCGATTTCACCGGCACAGCGTCCGCCGAAAGGCCCCTCCTTGTCGGACGCCAGACGGGACAAATCCACCACCCGCAGATCCAACCGTTCCCAACCCAGGGGCCGCAACTGCTCCAGAACCCAACACAGTCCGCAGGCAGCATCGGGGGTGCGATCCACCCAGAACCGCACCGGCTCCTTCGGTGCCCGGGCCAACAGGGTGTCCAGATGCCGTCGGGCCGAGGTCACGAGTGCAGCGGCCGTTTGCCGCCCCTCGGGAAAGATGCAGAGCAGCTGCTCCAGCGCGTTTTCCCGCAGGGGCCCGATGCCGTCCTCGTCGATGGGCCCCATGCCCAGGGACAGGGGGAAGGACAGGATGTCCTGCGGGGACCCTTCCATCGGGATCGCTTCGGCCCAGTTCCGGCGCATCCTTTCTTCCGCCTCCCGCTGCAGCCGGGCCGTTTCCTCGGGGGCAAGGAGGCGGCCGCTTTCGTCCGTGGCGATGATGCCCAGGCATCCACCGATCTGTGAGCCGTGGCCCATGGCGCACTGCAGGCTTCCGGCGGCACTGTCACTGAACAAAACTTCCAGCATGAAAAACGTCCTCCTTTGGGCTTTTTCTATAGTATAGCACAGCGTCTGCGGGGGTGCCCAGTGCCGGGGACAAATTTCCCGTTGCGTGGACCCGCCGGTTTGTGGTAGGATAGGGCACACGGTCCCGCTGGGTGATTTTGTCACGGAAGCGGCCGGGAACTTCCCGCTACAATGTCCTTACAGAACCATCTACAGGAGTTTTGCCAATGCAATATCTGATCTCTTTCCTCGAAGGCATCATCACCTTTGTGTCCCCCTGCCTTTTGCCGATGCTGCCCGTTTATCTCTCCTACTTTGCGGGCGGCGGGGAGCACAGCACCCGCAAGACCCTGACCGGCGCCTTCGGCTTTGTCACCGGGTTTACCGTGGTGTTCGTGCTTCTGGGCGCCCTGGCCGGTACCGTGGGCAGCTTTCTGCAGCAGTACCAGACGGCTGTCAACCTGGTGTCCGGCCTCATCGTCATCTTTTTCGGCCTCAATTTCCTGGGGGTGATCAAGCTGACCCTGTTCAAGGGAACCAACCACACGGTCCGGGCCGACAATATGAACTTCTTTTCGGCGCTTTTGTTCGGCGTCATCTTCTCGGTGGGGTGGACCCCCTGCGTGGGGGCGTTCCTGGGCTCGGCCCTGGCGCTGGCCTCCCAGCAGGGGCATGTGCTGGAAGGTATGCTGCTGCTCCTGATCTATTCCCTGGGCCTTGGGGTCCCCTTTGTGCTCAGCGCCATCCTCATCGACCGGTTGAAAACGGCCTTTGACTGGATCAAGCGCCATTATTCCGTCATCAATACTGTCAGCGGCGGTTTCCTTATCCTTGTCGGTGTGCTGATGGCCACCGGTCTGATGGGCCGCTTTCTGAATCTGCTCAGTTAAGGAGGTCCCCATGCGCAGCAAAGCAACTTGGATTTTGATTTTGGTGCTGGTGGTGGTGATCGGTGGCGCCGGGGTTCTGTACAAAACCCTGGGCAGCCGGTACACACCCGACCAACTGACGGTGGAAGCCACCCCAGCCCCCACCGCAGCCCCCGACGGGGAAGCCGCCACATCCGAGGCAGCCGAACCGGCCTTGCAGGAAGCGCCGGACTTTACCGCCTACGATGCGGACGGCAACGCCGTGCGTCTGTCGGATTACCGGGGCAAACCGCTGGTGTTGAATTTCTGGGCCAGCTGGTGCGGTCCCTGCAAGAGCGAGATGCCGGAATTCCAGCAGAAATTTGAGGAAACCTCCGACGTACAGTTCCTGATGGTGAACATGACCACCGGCCGGGAAACCAAGGAGAACGCCCAGGCTCTGCTGGAGCAGGAGGGATACACCTTCCCGGTGCTGTTTGACACCGACGGGGATGCCGCTGCCACCTACAGCGTCTACTCGCTGCCCACCACCTACTTTATCGATGCCGAAGGGCATCTGGTGGCCTGGGCCCGGGGAGCCATTGACGGCGAAACCCTGCAAAAAGGACTGGAAATGATTCTGCCCGCCTGAATACGGCCGGCCCGAAAAACCTACCCTCACCACAACGCCCCCACCGCAACCCTGCGGCGGGGGCGTTGTGGCAGGACAGCGCGGCGCCGCGCTGTCCCATCTATGTCATGGCGTAATGCCTTGTGGGTTGTCTGGCCTTGACCGGGCGGTTGCCCTCGCATGGTCCAAGGCACAGTGGAAAAGGTGTGCAGGCGTCTGCCTGCGATGAATTTGCTTTCGGTTGACAGTTTTCAGTATAGCGGGCAGTTGTGTGGAAGGAATAAAAGCATTTTGAACAAACCCCAAACAACCTATAAAAAAATTGTGACGGCACCTTCTGCAAAAAGAACCGGAACTGCCGGGAAAATTCCATGGAAATTCTGCCGGATTCGTGTATGATAAAGAAAATACCCAAAGGGAGGCTAAACCATGGAACGAATGGCGTGGAAGGGGCGGATCAAGCCCGGCAAAAAGGCGGAGTACATCCGCCGGCATAAGGAAATCTGGCCCGAGATGGTGTCGGTGCTGAAAGAGGCGGGCATCGTGAACTATTCCATCTTCTGCTGCGGTGACGAGCTGTTTGGCTACTATGAGTGCCAAAAAGGTGTTGCCTTTGCCGAAAAGACCCAGGCCGAAAGCCCGGTGGTCCGGCGCTGGAACGACTTTATGCAGGATGTGCTGGAACTGGAGATGGACCCCGTCACCGGTGCCCAGCCCAAGCTGGAACAGGTTTTCCGCCTGGATTGACCCAACTACGCAGAACCGCCCCGCATCCTGGGATGCGGGGCGGTTTTCTGTCAGCGGGGGTTGGCATCGGGGCGGGGGTTTTTGCCCAGCGCTTTGTACAGCAATTCTGTCAGCTGGGTGCGCTCGTCGGGGGTCAGGTTGGTCAGTGCCTCCCGGTCCCAGTCAAAAAAGACCTGGTGGCTGGCCGCAAAGGCCTGCTGGCCTTTGTCGCTCAGGGTCAGGCGGTAGACGCGTCCCTCCTTCTGCCGCACCAAAAAGCCGTTTTCCACCAGTTTGAGCACCGTGCGCTGGCTGTGCCCCCAGTCCAGGTGCAAGGCGGCGGTCAGTTCGCTTTGGGTGCAGCCGGGGTGCTTGCCCACATAAATCAAAAAAAACAGGGTGCCGAAGCTCAGGCCCCACTGGGCCAGCCGGGCCGAGGTATAGTGGGTGAACCGGCGGTACAGCACCGTGCAGGCGTAGGAAAAGGTGCGAAACATGGGCGGATCTCCTTTCTTGGCGGTACCAGTATACCATTGCTTACTTGCCTGGGTCAAGTAAAAAAGACGGTAAAAAAGCGGCGGTTCTCATCGTCTTCTCATTTTTTTATGGTATCATAGAAAAAAAGAGTGCAGGAGGAACGGAATCATGCGGATTCTTGTGGTGGAAGACCAGCCGGATATGAACCGGTTGCTGGTTCAACAGCTGACCGCTGCCCGGTACAGCGTGGACAGCTGCCATACCGGCACCGAGGCGCTGGACTACCTGGCGGGGGGCGAATACGACGCGGTGGTGCTGGACATCATGTTGCCGGGCATCGACGGGCTGGAGGTGTTGCGCCGCCGCCGGGGTGCCGGGGACAGAACGCCGGTGCTGTTGCTCACCGCCCGGGACGGCATCGAGGACCGGGTCCGCGGCCTGGACAGCGGCGCCGACGATTACCTGGTCAAACCCTTTGCCCTGCAGGAACTGCTGGCCCGGCTGCGGGTATTGCTGCGCCGGGGCAGCGGTCAGGTCAGCGACGTGATCACGGTGGCCGATTTGCAGGTGGACTGTGCGGCCCATACGGCATCCCGGGGCGGGCAGCCGCTGGCTCTTTCCGCCAAGGAGTTTGCCGTGCTGGAATACCTGGCCCGCAACGCCGGCACGGTGCTCTCCCGGGAACGGATCAGCCACGGGGTGTGGAATTACGACTACGAGGGCGGTTCCAATGTGGTGGATGTCTACATCCGCTATCTGCGCAAAAAGATTGACGACGGCCGCGAGCCCAAACTGATTCACACGGTGCGCGGCGTAGGCTATGTCCTGCGGGAGGAAGTATGAAGCGTCTTTCCATTACCGCCCGGGTAACCCTGCTGTACACCCTGTTCATGGTATTGCTGGCGGGGGTTGCCCTGGGCTTTCTGTTCCATGCGGGGGCCCAGTCGGCCCGGCAGGATACCCTCAACCGGATGCAGCGCATGGTGGAGGACAGCCGGCAGGAAATCGAAGCCGAGGACGGGATTCTGGATTTTGACCGGGATTTGGAGTCCTTTGACGACGGGGTATATCTTTCGGTATATGACACGGCGGGCATTCCGCTGTTCGGGCTGGTTCCCCGGGAATTCGACAATTCCGCCGTCTTTGCCGACAAAGAGCTGCGCACGGTGGAAAGTTACGGCCGCAGCTGGTATCTGTACGACGAGCAGATTACCGTGGAAGAATACGGTACGCTGTGGGTACGCAGCGTCACGGCGGCCGATGCGGTGGATGCCACCCTGGGCAGACTGCAGCACGCGGCATTGCTGGTGTTGCCGGTGTTTGTGGTGCTGGCGGCGGTGAGCGGGTATCTGGTCACCCGGCGAGCGTTCGGGCCGGTGCGGCAGATCACCCGGACCGCCCGGGAGATCGGGGCAGGGAACGACCTGTCCCGGCGGATCGGTCTGACCGGCCGCAAAGATGAAATCTACACCCTGGCTGCCGAGTTTGACGCCATGTTTGCCCGCCTGGAGGAGGCCTTTGCCCGGGAACAACAGTTCACCGACGATGCCTCCCATGAGCTGCGTACCCCCACGGCGGTGATTCTGTCCCAGAGCGAGTATGCCCTGGCCAACACCCATCCCAACGACGAGACCCGTGCCGCCCTGGAGACCATCCACACCCAGGCGGAGGGGATGGCCGCCCTGCTGGCCCAGTTGTTGTTGCTGGCCCGGGCCGACAAGGGGCGGCAGCCCATCCAGTGGGAACCGGTGGATCTGAGCGAGCTGGCGGCCATGGTGGCAGAAACCGAGGCGGAACAGGCTGCGGTTCACGACATTACGGTGCAGACTGATCTGGAGCCCGGGGTGACGGTGGAAGGGGACGAAACCCTGCTCATGCGGTTGCTCATCAATCTGACCGAAAACGCCATCCGGTACGGCCGCCCGGGCGGTCACGTCCGGCTGACCCTGCACCGTCGGGAAAACGAGGCTGTGGGCACGGTGGAGGATGACGGCATCGGCATTGCGGCGGAAGACCGGGAAAAAATCTGGCAGCGGTTCTGGCAGGCAGATCCCGCCCGCAGCGGCGGCGGAGCCGGGTTGGGGCTGGCCATGGTGCGGTGGATCGCCGGGGCCCACGGCGGATCGGTGACGGTGCAAAGCACCCCCGGTGTGGGCAGCACCTTCACCTTTGCCATCCCGTGCCAAAAAAACCAACCGGTTTAATGTGATTTTAATTTTGCGGTGCTATACTGGAGTCACAACAAAAACAAACCACTTCCATAAAGGAGGAACCCATATGAAAAAACTGCATCTTTCCCTGGCCGGCGCCGCTCTGACCGCCCTGCTGCTGGCAGGCTGCACCCAGGCTTCCGCCGCAAGCGGCACCGTCTCGGCGCCCAAGGCCATGACCACCCCGGCACCCCAGTCGGAGGCTTCCCCCTCCGAGTCCACCGCCTCGGCTCCGGTGGCCGCCCCGGCCAGCCAGCCCACCACCAGCATCGCCGGCAGCGCCGACCCCAACAGCGGCTATATCGGTGAGGATGCCGCCAAGGCGGCGGCCCTGGAACACGCGGGTCTGACCGAAGCCGACCTGCAGGCGGTGGTGATCCGCCTGGACTATGACGACGGCCGGGCGCTGTACGATGTGGAATTTGTCCGCCCCACCGATACCGGTGCCGAGGAATACGACTACGAGATCGACGCCCTGACCGGGGAAATTTTCGCCTATGACTACGATGCCGAAAATTATGGCGGCACCGCCGCCAGTTCTGCCGCCGGCAGCACCGTGACCGCCGACCAGGCCAAGCAGATTGCCCTGCAGCATGCGGGGGTGGCCGAGGGGGATATCCGTGCCCTGGAGATGGAAACAGACACAGACCACGGCAAAACCGTCTATGAATTTTCCTGGAAGGTGGGCTTCACCGAGTACGACTATGAGATCGACGCCGAAACCGGCGCCATCCTCAGCTTCTCCCAGGAGCAGGACGACTGAAAAGTGAGAAGGGGCGCCCGGCAGGGCGCCCCTTTTTTGGTCCGGGTAATGCCCTTGACAGGGGGCCGGGAAAGGGCATAGGATAAAATAAAAAAATATCGGACAGGATGAATGGATTGGCGGTGCTGCTTCGTATTCCAGGTGAAAGACCCAAAACCACAACCAGAAAACGGAGGAACCGACGATGAAAAAGATTGCCATTCTGTTGACTGCGACGGCGCTGGCCTGTACGGTGGGCGCCACCGGCGTGTGGGCGGCAGGACAGGGCCGCGGTGCGGCGCAGCGTGCCTGCGGTACCGCCGCCTGCCGGTTCATCGATGAAAACGGCGACGGCGTGTGTGACTGCCGGAACGATGCCGACGGAGACGGAATCTGTGACTACCAGGGCACCGGCACCTGCCGGAAGGGTGGCTACGGCTGCCGGGGCGGCCAGCGGGCCTGCCGGGGGTAACACAAATGGGGGAGTAGGATGCGCAGCGAGCAAGAGGTCAATCGGGCCATTGAGCAGTACGCCGACACGGTGCGGCGCATCTGCCTGGTGCACCTGAAAAACCATGCGGACACCGAGGATATTTTCCAGACGGTGTTCGTCAAATATCTGCTGCACACGGCGCCCTTTGCCTCGCCGGAGCACGAGCGTGCCTGGATCATCCGGGTGACCCTCAATGCCTGCAAGGACCTTTTGCGCAGCGTCTTCCGCCGCCGCACCGTATCCCTGGAGGAGGTGGCCGAGCAACCGGCACCGCCCGACGAGCACCGGGCCGTCCTGCAGGCTGTACAGGCACTGCCGGCGGCCTACCGGGATGTGGTGTACCTGCACTACTATGAAGGCTACACCGCCCCCGAGATCGCCCGCATTCTGGGCAAGAATGTCAACACCATCTACACACGGCTGACCCGCGCCCGCGGGCTGCTGCGCCAGACACTGGGAGGTGAGGCGGATGCATGAGGAACTGCGTGCGGCGCTGGATGCCGTCCATGCCGAGCCGGAATTCAAGGCGGCCGCCCGGGCGGCGGTAGCCCGCAGGGCCCGGCGCAGAACGGTCATCGCCCGGCCGGTACGTCTGGCGTTGGCCACGGCGGCCTGTGCCGCGGTCGTCGTTCTGGGCGGCGGGTGGCTCTATTTCACCCCCACGGCCCGGATCAGCATCGACATCAATCCCTCGCTGGAGCTGGGCATCAACCGGTTTGACCGGGTTATCTCAGTGCAAGGGTGGAACGATGACGGCACCGCCCTGGCCGAAACGGTGGATGTGACCCATCTTTCCTACACCGATGCGGTGGAAACCATCCTCTCCACCGATACGATCGAAACGCTGCTGGCGGGGGACGCCGTGGTGGAGATCGGTGTCATCGGGGACGACGACGCCCATTGTGCCAACCTGCTGGCCGGTGTGGAAGCCTGTACCGCCGGGCGGCAGAACGCCCACTGCTACCGGGCCGGTACCGACGAGGTGGAGGCCGCTCACGACTGCGGACTCTCCTACGGCAAGTACCGGGCCTATCAGGAACTGGCGGCGCTGGATCCCACCGTCACCCCGGAGCAGGTGGCGGATATGACCATGCGGGAAATCCGCGACCGCATCGCGGCGCTGTCCGGCACAGCGCCTTTGCAGGGCACACAGAGCCCGGCGGCAACTTCGGATTCCGCCGCCGGCGATACCGGAGCACAAAAAGAGCCCGGCCACCACGGGGCCGGGCATCACGGCGGGGACGACTGACGTCCCCGTCTTTTTTATTGGGGAGTATCAAACACAAACTGGGGGTTGTCCGCCAACGGCAGGCAGCGCAGGGCGGTGCCGCTGGCCGTCTCTTCGGTCAGGCGCACGGCGTGCAGGCAGCCGCTGTCATAGGTGTGGTAATAATACACCCCTTCCCGGGTGTCGATGCAGCAGGCATAGGTGGTCTCGTCACAGCGGCCCTCCGGCGTGATGACGCTGCCCCGCACCATCGACACGGCGTCCAGCAGGTGGAAAAACTGGGTCACCTGGGCGGGGCGCTCGTCGGGAAATACGGCGTTCTGTCGCAAAAAGGCGGCCTTTACAAACCGCGACATGGGGGAGGCGTCCCCCGGCAGTCCCAAACCGCCCAGCCCCTGCCCGTAGACCGGCAGATCCAGGCCGGGGGCAAAGGTGTTGTCCGGCGTGCGGGGGGAAAGACCGCGGTAGTTGTTCAGATTCATACGCTGGTAGGGGTAGGGCGGGTTGTTGGTCAGCACCCCCACGGTGTCGTCGTAGAAGTGCAGGCCGTCCTCCCGCGGCTCCATAATAAAGCTGCCGTCCGGCCCGGCCACCTGCCAGTGCAGCGCCGCCAGCGGATACCCCGGCGCAAAGGGCTGCGCCACCAGCCGTACCCCGGCCAGCAGAGTCCGCGCCTCAGCGGCAGTGGTGCAGCTGCCCAGCACCAGCGGAATCAGCTCGTAGGGTGCCAGGTTCAGGACATCGGGGGCAGGGTCGGCAAAATAGTGGGCATTGCCGGGAAAGTAGAGCCCCGCCATATACAGCCCCTTCTCGTTGGCGGCCTCGGCGTACAGGGCGGTGTTCTGTGCCACACTGGCCATGCCGATCAGAGCATGGTGGTGGGCCAGCGGTGCCCGGTGGTGAAAGATGAGGGCATGGTCCCGGGGGGTGATGACCACCTGCTCCCCAAAATGGTATTCCAGGTCCAGGTTGCGGCCAAACAGGCCACGGTCCCAAAAGGCAATGCTTGTACACATAACGGCCCCTCCTTGTGGGTTGGCTTTTCTTTCAGTATACCCATCCGGCGGGGCGGCGGCAATCCCTGCACAAAAAAGTTACAGATTCCCTTGACGAACGGAAGGATGGAGTGTACAATACATATCAAGAAATTTTGATGTGAGGTTGCTCAATGACACCCTACGACCAGGACGCCAGGATTTTCAAGGCACTGTGCGACCCCAAGCGGTTGGCCATTCTGGAACAGCTGCGCCGGGGCGAAACCTGTGCCTGCAAACTGCAGGAACCCCTTTCGCTGACCCAGTCGGGGCTTTCCTACCATATGAAGATCCTCTGCGAGTCCGGTCTGGTGCTGGCCCGGCAGGAGGGCAAGTGGACCCACTACCGCCTCAGCCCCGAGGGGCAGGCCCATGCGGTGGAACGTCTGCTGGCCATCACCACGCCTGCGGCCCAGGCGCCGGCGTGCGGTTGCTGTGGAAAATAAAGAACGCCCCCCAGCGGGGCACTTTTTATGACAGAAACATCAAAAAATCTTGATATGATAAAAGGGGGAATCCCAATGAATCTTTGGCTGTTTTTTCAAAATCAGGTGCTGGGCATGCAGTGGCTCAACGGGTTGGTGGGCAACCTGCTCACGGCCCTGGAGCTGGACATCACCGGGCGCGTCGGCGGCAGCGTGCAGTTTTTCCTGTACGATACCATCAAGATCACCGTGCTGCTCTGCGTGTTGATCTTTGCCATCTCCTGGATTCAAAGTTACTTCCCGCCCGAGCGCAGCCGCCGCATCATGGGGCGGTTCCACGGGGTGTGGGCCAATACCGTCGCGGCGCTGCTGGGCACCGTCACGCCCTTCTGTTCCTGCTCGTCTATCCCCATTTTCATCGGCTTCACGGGGGCGGGGCTGCCCCTGGGGGTGACCTTCTCCTTCCTGATTTCCTCCCCCATGGTGGACCTGGGCAGCCTGGTGCTGCTCACCGGCGTCTTCGGCATCCGGGTGGCAGCGGTCTATGTGGTACTCGGCCTTGTGGTGGCCGTGGCGGGTGGCACCCTGATTGAAGCGCTGCACATGGAAGGGGAGCTGGAGCCCCTGGCCCATGCCGGGGCCGGAACCGGGGTGGATCTGGACGCACCGTCCCTGACCACGGCGGACCGGCTGCAGTATGCCAAGGCGCAGGTGACAGCCACCTACCGCAAGGTGCTGCCCTACCTGCTGGTGGGCGTCGGTGTGGGGGCGGTCATCCACAACTGGATTCCCCAGGTCTGGGTGGAGACGGTGCTGGGATCCGGCAATCCCTTCGGGGTGCTGGCAGCGGTCATCGTGGGTGTGCCCATGTATGCCGATATCTTCGGCACCATCCCGGTGGCGGAAGCACTGCTGGGCAAAGGGGCCCAGCTGGGCACGGTGCTCTCCTTCATGATGGCGGTCACCACCCTGTCGCTGCCCTCTCTGATTCTGCTGCGCAAGGTGGTCAAACCCAGACTGCTGGCCCTGTTTGTGGCCATCTGCGTGGTGGGCATCATCCTGGTGGGCTACCTGTTCAATGTGCTGCAATTTGTTTTAATTTAAAACAGGAGCATTCCTGTAATCCGTAGAAATTGCGAATTGAAATAAAAAGAACCCCGCAGTAAGCTAGGGTTACATCTTAGCAGAGATGAAAATAACCAAAGC
>CAJFFY010000017.1 GCA_904374465.1 uncultured Subdoligranulum sp. | reverse complement strand
GGAGTGGCGCCGCTGACGCTGCGCCACTCCTGCTAAAACTGAATATTCCTGCCCAGGGGCTCTTTTTGTGCTGTCTGCACAATCTGGGGCGGTTCACCGTGCAGGGGGGCTTTCTTTTTGGCTGAACGCTTGCCGGGGCGGCGGCACGGCGGTATAATAGCAAGAAATGCAGCAGGGGAGGAAGGAACGCGATGGACTATACCGTGGCGATCTGCGATGACGCGCCCGCCGACCGGGACTATCTGGAAACGCTGGTGCGCCGCTGGGCGGCGACGCGGGGGCACAGGGTACGGCTGAAGACCTACCCCTCGGCCGAGAGTTTTCTCTTCGCCTATGCCGAGGACAAGGACCTGCAGATCCTGCTGCTGGACGTGGAGATGGGCTCCATGGACGGGGTCACGATGGCCCGCACGCTGCGCAAAGAAAACGACGGTGTGCAGATCATCTTTGTCACGGGGTACAGCGACTACATCGCCGACGGGTATGAGGTGGAGGCGCTGCACTACCTGATGAAGCCGGTGGCGGCGGAAAAGCTGGACGCCGTGCTGGACCGGGCGGTGGAAAAACTGGGCCGCAACACGCGGGCGCTGCTGGTGGAATGCCCCGGCGAGGTGGTGCGTCTGCCGCTGTACCAGATCCGCTGGGCGGAGGTGCAGGGCAACTATGTGACCATCCACGCCAAAACCGACTGCACGGTGAAAATGACGCTGGGCCAGCTGGAAAGGGAACTGGATGACCATTTCTTCCGGCTGGGGCGGTCGGCGCTGGTCAACCTGGGCTGTATTGCCCGGGTGAGCAAAACGGCGGTGACCCTGACGGACGGCACCCAGGTGCCGCTGCCCCGGGGCGCCTACGAGCGGATCAACCGGGCCATCATCCAAAGGGGGTGACAGAGGATGGGATTTCTTTCCAGACGGCAGGACCGGGAACTGGAAGCCTACCAGCGGGAACTGGTGGACACCCACTACCGGGAAGTGGAGAATATGTACCGGCAGATCCGCGGCTGGCGGCATGACTACCGCAACCACATCCAGGTGATGAAAGCCCTGGCCGCCCAGAACGACATGGCGGGCATCCGGGAGTACCTGGACAAGCTGGACACCGACCTGAACACGGTGGACACCGTCCTCAAAACCGGCAACGCCATGGCGGACGCCATCCTCAACAGCAAAATTTCGCTGGCCAGGTCCCGGCATATTCCGGTGCAGGCGGACGCCCGCATCCCGGTCAAACTGCGGATGTCCGAACTGGACCTCTGCGTCATCCTGGGCAATCTGTTCGACAACGCCATCGAAGCCAGCCTCGCCCTGCCGGAGGACCGGCGCCTCATCCGGGTGTATATGGACATGAAGGGCACCCAGCTCTACATCAGTTTTACCAACTTTACGGCCACCGCCAAACAGAAAAAGATCGGCCGCCGCTTTGCCACCACCAAGGGGGCGGGCCACGGCTTCGGGCTGGTGCGCATCGACAACCTCATCGAAAAACTGGACGGATACCTGAGCCGCAACAGCGAGGACGGCGCCTTCACCACCGAGATCCTCATCCCCCAGCTGTGAACGGTTCGTCCCCCCGGAACTGCCATTCGTCCCCGGAATGTGCCGGGGACGTTTTTCTGTGGTAGGGTATAGGCAAGAGGTGAACGGAATGAAAGAAAAACCCCAATACAACACCCTGCAGAACGTGGGCTTCCTGCTGGGTACGGCCTGGCGCAGCTACAAGAGTGTACCCCTTCTGTGTGTGGGCATTGCGGCGGCCACGGCAGGGGGCACCATCGCCCAGCTGCTGCTGGCCCCGGCGGTGCTGGCCCGGGTGGAAACCCACGCTCCGCTGGAAACACTGGTAGGCGTGATTCTGGCCTTCGGCGCGGCCTTGTTTGTGCTCTACGGGCTCAAAGCCTACCTCGCCGAAAACGCCCTGTACGGGCGCATTGCCGTGCGTACCAGACTGCTGATGCGCGTCGGCAACAAGATGGCGGAGACGTCTTTTCCCAACCTGCTGGATACCACCTTCATGAAGCGATGCGAAAAATCCCTCAACGTCTGCTCCAGCAACGGGGAAGCCACCGAAGCAATCTGGACCACCCTGACGGATCTGCTCACCAACCTGCTGGGCTTTGGGGTCTATCTGGCACTGTTGTCGGGGCTGCATCCTTTTCTGCTGGCGGTGGTGCTGGTCACCACGGTGGCGGGGTACCTGTTCAGCAACCACGTCAACACCTGGGTCTATCATCACCGGGACGCGGAGGAGGAATACTGGAACCGCTTCGGCTATCTGCAGCGGACCGCCACAGACCGGGCCAACGCCAAGGATATCCGCCTATTCGGACTCAAACCCTGGCTGGACGAGGTCAGGGCCCGGCTGCAGCGGCTGTACCGGGATTACCTCAAACAGCGGCAGTGGCACTACCTGTGGATTGACGTGGCCGACCTGGTGCTCACCTTTGCCCGGGACGGCATCGCCTACGCCTACCTCATCGGGCTGGCCCTCACCGAGGGGCTGCATGCCTCCCGGTTTTTGCTCTACTTCACGGCGGTCAGCGGTTTCACCCAGTGGGTCACCGGCATCTTGTCCAAGGGCACCGAGCTGCACCGCCAGTCGCTGGATATCTCCCTGCTGCGGGAAACGCTGGACTGGCCGGAACCCTTCCGGTTTGAAGGCGGCAAGCCGCTGCCCCGGGACCCCAACCTGCCCTGCGAGATCCGGTTTGACCATGTGTGTTACCGCTACCCCGGAGCGGACAAAGATACCCTGCACGACATCGACCTGACGATTCATGCCGGGGAAAAACTGGCCATTGTGGGCCTCAACGGCGCGGGCAAAACCACCCTGGTGCGGCTGGCCTGCGGCTTCCTCGATCCCACCGAGGGGCGGGTGCTCCTGAACGGTCAGGACATCCGGGACTTCAACCGGCGGGACTATTACGCCCTCTTCTCGGCGGTGTTCCAGGACTTTTCCCTGCTGGAAGCCAGCGTGGCGGAAAACGTGGCCCAGCGGGTGGACGGCATCGACACCGACCGGGTGTGGGACTGCCTGGACAAGGCCGGCCTGACTGAAACGATCCGGGCGCTGCCCCAGGGACTGGACACCAAGCTGGGCCGCCAGGTGTTCGAGGACGGGGTGGAGCTGTCCGGCGGGCAGACCCAGCGGCTGATGCTGGCCCGGGCCCTGTACAAAAACGGGCCGATTCTTGCCCTGGACGAACCCACCGCGGCTCTGGACCCTTTGGCCGAGGACGATATCTACCAGAAATACAACCGGATGACGGCGGGGCGCACGGCGCTCTTCATCAGCCACCGGCTGGCCTCCACCCGGTTCTGCGACCGCATCATCTTTGTGGCCGAAGGCCGCATCGCGGAGCAGGGCACCCACGAGAGCCTGCTGGCGGCGGGCGGCGGCTATGCCCGGCTGTTTGCGGTGCAAAGCAAATATTACAAGGAAGGGGGCAGGGAAGATGGCACAGACATCGGATAAGGCCGGACAGACCTTTGCCCATTACTGGAAGCAGAACCTGCGTGCCTGGGGGATGTGGTACCGGCAAAGCCCCGGCTTTTTTGCCTCCACCCTGCTCAGCTCCGCCGGCGGGGGCCTGGCGCCCTATCTGACCATCTGGCTGTCGGCACAGATCATCAGCGAGCTGGCCGGCGGCCGCGACGCCCGGCGGCTGGCCTTCTGGGCGGCGCTGACGGTGGGGGTCACCGCGCTGCTGGCGCTGGCAAACGGCGCCCTGAACCGCTGGCAGGAATACGAGCGCTCCCGGCTGTCGGCCGTGCGGTTCAGACCGCTGGCCGACAAGATGCTGACCCTGGACTACGCCCAGATGGACTGCCAGGAGGTGCAGGATCTCTATTCCCAGATCGGCCAAAACGACAACTGGGGCGGCTACGGCCTGTACCAGACGCTGCAGCTTTTTCCGTATTTCTGCAAGGGCGCCGTGCAGGTGCTGGGCGGCATCGGCTTTACGCTGCCGCTGTTTTTGACCGACCTGCCGGCGGACAGCCCGCTGTCCTTTCTGAACAGCCCGCTGGCGCTGGTGGCGGTACTGACAGCCATGGTGCTGGTGGTGGTGCTCTCCTCCCTTTGCGACGGCAAGGCGACGCTCATGCTCACCAAAGAGGCGGAAACCTTCACCTTCGGCAACCGGATCTTCGGCTTTTACGGCTTTCGGCTGGTGGGTGACCGCAAGCGGGCCGGTGATCTGCGCATCTATCAGCAGCTGAAAAACGTCGGTACGCCGCTGCTGTCTGACCCTGCCTCCTTGCCGTTCTTCCCCGGTTCCTCCGTTTCCAAGCTATCCAAGGGCCGGGTCGGGTTGCTGTTCGGGCTCTGCCAGTCCCTCACGGCGGTCATGACCTGTGCGGTCTACCTCTTTGTCTGCCTCAAATCCTGGGGCGGTGCCTTTGATGTGGGCCTGGTCGCCCGGTATGTGGGCAGCGCCACCCAGCTCTTCGGCGGCATCTCCCTGCTGCTGCAGACGCTGAGTAAGGTGCGGGTCAACGGCAACTTCCTGGATACCACCTTCCGGTTCCTCGACCTGCCCAACCCCATGTACCAGGGCAGCCTGACCACCGAAAAGCGTTCCGACCGCAACTACCAGGTGGAATTCCGGGACGTCTCCTTCCGCTACCCCGGCAGCGACCGCTGGGCGCTGCGCCATGTGAATATCAGGTTCCGCATCGGCCGCCGCCTGGCGGTGGTGGGACCCAACGGCAGCGGCAAAACCACCTTCATCAAGCTGCTCTGCCGCCTCTACGACCCCACCGAGGGGGAGATCCTGCTCAACGGCATTGACATCCGCAAATACCGGTACGATGAGTACCTCGCGCTCTTCTCGGTGGTGTTCCAGGACTTCAAGCTGCTGGCGCTGCCCCTGGGCGAAAACGTGGCCGGTGCCGCCGACTACGACCGCCCCCGGGCCGAGCGCTGCCTGCGGGACGCGGGCTTCGGGGACCGGCTGGACGCCATGCCCCACGGCCTGGACACCTACCTCTACAAGGACCTGGACAAGGAAGGGGTGGACATCTCGGGCGGTGAGGCCCAGAAAATCGCCATCGCCCGGGCGCTGTACAAGGACGCGCCCTTCCTGGTGCTGGACGAACCCACCGCCGCCCTGGACCCCATCGCCGAGGCGGAGGTCTACGCCAGTTTTGACGCCATCGCCGGCGACAAGACCGCCATCTACATCAGCCACCGGCTGTCCAGCTGCAAGTTCTGCGACGCCATCGCGGTGTTTGACGGCGGCGCCATCGTCCAGACCGGCCGCCACGACGACCTGGTGGCCGACGAAACGGGGCTCTACCACAAACTGTGGCAGGCCCAGGCCCAATACTATACCCAGTAAGCAGGGGAGCGGCCGCTTCTGCGGCCCACTGCCATGTACCAAACGGACACAGCTACGGCTGTGTCCGTTTTTGCGCCGGGACCTGATAAATCCACCAAATATCGGGACACTTTTTTATGGATTGCGTAGAAAACCGGCGGAAGAAGGAACAAAATGAGGGAAATCTCTTGACATGTTTGAACAAGAGGATTATGCTGTTAGCAACTTGATTAAACAAGTTGATTCTTCACAAAACATTTCTGGAAAGGGGGAAGTTTTGGTGGAAAACGCAAAAAGAATCCTGAAACGACACGGGTTCGAAATCTTGCTGGTTCTGCCAATGAGCTTGTACATCCTGGGGTTTACCATCGTCCCGATTTTTCAATCCATTCTGATGGGCTTCACGGATGAATACACCGGGGCGTTGTCGCTGTCCAACTATACCTACCTGTTCGGGCGGCCCAATTTCACCCAGTCCATTCTGAACACGGTGGCCACCGCGCTGATCAGCCTGGTGTTCCAGCTGATTCTGGGACTGGGCATTGCCAGCATCCTCAAGCGGCAGTTCCGGGGCAAAGGGCTCATCCGATCCCTGGTGCTGATGCCCATGGGCATTCCCACGCTGGTTTCCGGTGTCATCGCCATTTACGTCTTCAGCACATCGGGCTACCTCAACGAGGTGCTGTTCCGGCTGGGCCTGATCCAGACGCCGGTACAGTGGACCCGCGGCGGGGTGCTGGGCGTGCTGGTGGTGGTGGTAGCCGACACCTGGAAGGTGCTGCCCACCATGGTGTTGCTGCTGCTGGCCGGGTTGGAATCCATCCCCCAGGAACTGTACGATGCCGGCGAGATTGACGGTGCCAGCCGCTGGCAGGCCTTCCGGCACATCACGCTGCCGCTGCTCAAGCCCTCCATCACCATGTCGGTGCTGTTCCGGGCGGTGGATGCCTTCCGCATCTTCGAACTGCCCCAGGTTCTGGTGGGGCAGCAGATTCCCTACCTGGCCACCTACGCCTACGAGGAATACTCCAACGGCAATGTGAACGCTTCCGGCGCGGCTTCCACGATTTTGCTGGTCATCATTCTGGTGTTTGCGCTGTTCTACCTCAAAGTGATCGACAGAGGGGAGGGTTTTGGCGTTGAAGACTGATACCAAGCGCACCCTGCGCAAAATCGGGTTCGGGGTGATTCTGGCCATCCTCTGCGCCTATATGATCATCCCCATCTACATCGTCGTAAAAGTCTCCTTCGGCACCACCGAGGAAGTCATGACCCAGCATCCCACGCTGCTGCCCCACGCCATTACGCTGGAACACTGGGCCGACGTGCTGACCAGCGGCAACGTGCTGGCCCCGCTGCTCAAGAGTTTTACGGTGGCCACGGCCACCACGGTGGTGGCCATCCTCATCGTCTCGCCGGCGGCCTACGCCATCTCCCGGCTGAGCCGCAAGGTCAAGCTGAGCTTCGTCATGGTGCTGTTCTTTACCAAGATGTTCCCCACCATCGGCATTGCGCTGCCCATCTCGGTGAACTTCCTCAAGTGGAACCTGATGGACACCAGCCTGGGCCTGATTCTGGCGGACCTGATCGGTCAGCTGCCCTTCATGGCCTGGATCCTGGTATCCACCTTCTCGGGCATTCCGCGGGACCTGGACGAAGCCGCCTACATCGACGGTGCCACCCGGATGCAGGCGCTGATGCGGGTGATCTTCCCGGTGGCGGGGCAGGGCATTGCGGTGGCCGGCATGTATGTATGGCTCAACTGCTGGAATGAGTTCACCTACGCGCTGTACCTGTCCCTTTCCACCAAGACGCTGCCGCTGATGGTCTACTACTACATCGAGCGCGGCGGCATGTTCCAGACGGCGGCCTACGCCACCATCCTGGCCATCCCGGTCATCATTGTGACCTTTATTCTGCAGCGGTACCTCAAGTCCGGCTACCTGAGCGGCGCTATTAAGGGCTAAAATTCCTCCCGCCGCCTGCGGCGGAAGCAGGGAGGAATTTTAGGCGCAGCGGTCGGAGAGTGCGAGCGGGTTGCGAACCGCGAAGCACGAGGCGGGCACCGCAAGAGAGTTCCTTGTTGCAAAGGCCGCCTGCGGCGGAAGCAGGGAGGAATTTTAGGCGCCGCCTGCACCGCAAGCACGCAATCAGTCCTCCCGCCGCCTGCGGTTACTCACTTCAATCCCCGGGTAATTTACCCACAATATTAAGAAAAGGAGAGATTCACTGTGAAAAAAATGATGCACAAAACCGTAGCGCTCACCACGGCAGCCGTGTTGAGTGCCAGCCTGGCCCTGTCCGGTTGCGGCGGCGGCACCGCGGCGTCCTCCGCCGAGGGAACGGAGAGCACCGCCCCGGCGGCCACCAGTGAGGAGGGCGCTGCCTCCGAAACGTCCACCGAGGGCGGTACCCTGCATGTGACCATGGCCCTGGGCGAAGAAGAATGGGAAGTCATGCGCAACGAAGTCATTCCCGGCTTCGAGGAGCAGTACGGCGTGAAGGTCCAGGCCGACCAGATCGAGGCCACCGACGTCATCAAGCAGCTGCAGGCCATGAACGAGGCCGGCAATATGCAGATCGACGTCATTGCCCAGGACGCCAACAACCTGAGCGCGCTGGTCTACGGCGGCCTGGTGGAGGATCTGTCGGACTATACCGACATCATTCCCGCCGAGACGATGGGCACCATGGCGGAAGCCGGTGTCTTTGACGGCAAGACCTACTTCATGCCCTACCGTCCCAACGCCGAAATCAACTACTACAACACCGAAATGTTCGAAAAGTACGGTCTGACCCCGCCCACCAACTGGGATGAGCTGTACAACGCCGCCAAGACCATCAAGGACCAGGAGGGCATCGGCCGTATCTGCCTGAAGCTCTCGATGAGCGGCGACGCCATCGAACTGGTGGAATTCATCCGCAGCGCCGGCGGCGACCCGCTGGTGCTCAATGACGAAGGCTGCGTCGAGGCCTTCACCTTCCTGCAGAAGCTGTGGCCGGAACTGTCCGAGGACACCACCACCGCCACCTTCAGCACCACCAACACCTACCTGGCCACCGATGAAGTCTACTACGCACCCAACTGGCCGTTCGGCGCCAACATCCTGGTGAAGGACGGCGGCAAGACCACCATCTCCGCCACCGAAGGCTTCTCCGGCCCGGACGGCTTCGTCAAGACGCTGGGCGGCGAGATGCTGGGCATCCCCGTGGGCTCCAAGAACAAGGAAATGGCCCTGAACTTCATCCAGTACATGGAAAGCAAGGAAGTCCAGACCCTGCTGATGAAAGAAAACGGCTGGATGTCCTTCCGCAGCGACGTCTACGGCGATGCCGAGGAATGGCAGAAGCCTTTCCTGGAAGCCACCCAGAAGGCCATGGAGGCCGCACAGCCCCTGCCCCGTGTCTCCTACTGGTCCGAGGCGCAGCAGGCCATCAATGACGCCGCCAAGGAAATCTGCATCAACGGCGCGGACGTGAAGACCACACTGGACAAGTATGCGGCACAGATCGCGGAATATGCACAAAAGGCAGAAACGGCAGGTGCCTGATTGCACAGTCGCCGCCAACGCGGCAGAAAGGGGGGCGGCCTGAAAAGGCCGTCCCCCTCTTATTTTTTGACGAGAGGCGTACACCCATGGACTACAAGAAAAGCGTGATTTACGAGATCTACCTCAAATCCTTTTGCGATACCAGCGGCAACGGCTTTGGCGATTTGAACGGCATTACCTCCAAACTGGACTACCTGCAGACCCTGGGGGTGAATATGCTGTGGCTGTGCCCCTTCTTTGTATCGCCCCAGGTGGACAACGGCTACGATGTGGCGGACTACTACGCGGTGGACCCCCGCTACGGCACCATGGAGGATTTTGACAACCTGGTCCGGGAGGCCGACCGGCGCGGCATCGGCCTGATGCTGGACATGGTATTCAACCACACCTCCGACCAGCATGTCTGGTTCCAAAAGGCGCTGGCCGGCGACCCCTACTACCGGGATTTTTACATCTTCCGCAAGGGCGGGCCCGACCACACGCCCCCCACCAACTGGCAAAGCCGGTTCGGCGGCAGCGCGTGGGAATACCTGCCCCAACAGGACGAATACTACCTGCACCTGTATGCCGTGCAGCAGCCCGACCTCAACTGGGAAAACCCGGCGGTGCGGCAGGAGCTGCAAAAGGTCATCCGGTTCTGGATGGACAAGGGTGTCAAGGGCTTCCGCTTCGATGTGATCAACCAGGTCAGCAAGGGCGCCTACCGGGACGACCCCGACGGCGACGGAACCCGCCTGTTCACCGACGGCCCCCGCATCCATGAGTTCCTGAAGGAGCTCAACGCCAACTCCTTCGGCCGGGACCCTGCGATCGTAACGGTGGGGGAGATGGCCGCCACCCAGCTGGAAAGCTGCTACCGCTACGCCAACCCCCAGGAGAAGGAGCTGAGCATGGTGTTCAGCTTCCACCACATGCGCGCCGACTTTGCCGGCGACCAAAAATGGGTGCTGGCCCCGGTGGATTTCCCCTCCTTCAAGCAGGTGGTCTTTACCTGGCAGAGCCGCATGGCCGAACACGGCGCCTGGAACGCCCTCTTCCTGAACAACCACGACCAGCCGCGCATCGTTTCCCGCTTTGGCTCGGAAGGGGTGTACTGGAAGCAGTCCGCCAAGATGCTGGGTACCCTGTACCAGCTGCTGCGGGGCACGCCCTTCCTGTACCAGGGCGAGGAACTGGGTATGACCAACGGGGATTTCCCCACGCTTTCCGACTACCGGGATGTGGAAAGCCTCAACAACTACCGCATACTGACCCGCCGGGGCCTGAGTCCCGACGACGCGCTGCGCATCCTGGCCAAACACTCCCGGGACAACGCCCGCACCCCCATGCAGTGGGACGACACCCCCAAGGCCGGCTTTACCGACGGCACCCCCTGGATCGGCGTCAACCCCAACTGTAAGACCATCAACGCCCGGGCCGAACTGGCCGACGAGGATTCGGTCTTCCACTATTACCAGCGCCTCATTGCACTGCGCAAGCAGTATGATGTGGTGTCCGACGGCGATTTCCAGCCGGTCACGGCGGAGGACGACGGCGTCTTTGCCTACGCCCGCACCCTGCCCGGGGAAACGCTTCTGGTGGTCTGCAACTTCTACGGAGAGGACTACACCTGGCAGGCCGACCGCACGCTGGACGGCTTCCGGGTGCTGCTGGGCAACTACCCGGCCGCCGCCCCCACGGGGCAAAGCATTGCTCTGCGGCCCTATGAAGCGCTGGTTCTGTACCGGAAAGGAGCACAGGCATGAGCAAAGTTCTTGTCATTTCTTCGGACGCCATGGTGGGGGAGGACCTGGTCCAGTACCGGCAGACTTCCTCCTACCGGCGGCTGTTTGCCGGCGGCGCCCAGGTGCGGCAGGTGCGGTCCATCTATCCGTCGCTGACCCTGCCCGCCCATGTGACCATGATGACCGGCATGTATCCGGAACATCACGGCATTGCCTCCAACACGCTGCTGACCCCCGGCACGGTGCCGGCCCCCTGGCACTGGGAATACGGCCCCATCCGGTGCGATACGGTCTTCAAGGCCGCAAAACAGGCGGGCCGTACCACCGCGGCGGTTTTCTGGCCGGTGACGGGCAGCAATCCGGACATCGACTACCTGCTGGCGGACAACTGGCCCTACGGCCCCGGCGATACCCTGGAAAAGGCCTTCCGGCGCACCGGCACCACGCCGGAAGTGCTGCAGATCGTGGAGCGGCACAAGGCCATCTATGAGCACTGCCAGCAAAAACACCCCGAACGGGACCTCTTCGGCATCCGCTGTGCCTGCGACATCCTGCGGCAGTTCCGGCCCGACCTGATGCTGCTGCACCCCGCCAACATCGACGCGGTGCGTCATACCCAGGGCATCTTCGGGCCCCACATCACCAAAGCGGTGGAGGAGCTGGACGACTGGCTCAACGCCCTGGCCGACGCCATGGAGGAAGCCGGCGTATTGGAGGAAACCAACATTTTCCTGGTCAGCGACCATGGGCAGCGCAACTTCACCCGCTTTGTGAGCTTGAATGTGGAACTGGCCCGGGCCGGGCTGATCCGCCTGGACGGGGACGGCAAGGTGGAAAGCTGGGACGCCTGGTGCATGACCAACGGCATGTCTGCCCTGATCTACCTGCGGGACCCGGCGGACAAAGCCCTCCATGACCGGGTGTACGCCCTGCTGCAGCAGCTGCAGCAAACCGAGCTGTACGGCTTCTCCCGGCTGTACACCACCGAGGAAGCCTGCCGGGAAGAGCACCTGGGCGGGGACTTCTCCTTCGTAGTGGAAACCGACGGCTACACCTCCTTCGGGGACTGGTGCACCGGTCCCGCGGCGCGCCCGGCGGACCAGCCGGACTACCACTGCGGCCGGGGTGACCACGGCTATCTGCCCACCTTCGGGCCCCAGCCCATTCTGCTGGCCAACGGGCCGGACATCCGTCCCGGGGCCCTGCTGGAACAGGCCCGTCTGGTGGACGAGGCGCCCACCTATGCCCGGATCCTGGGCGGCGCGCTGGCAGGCACGGACGGCCGGGTGCTGGAAGAACTGCTGCGCTGAAGAATAACGCAAAAAATAACGCGGTCGGCATTTGCCGACCGCGTTTTGCGGTTATCGGGAAGTTGTAGTCGCAGGGGCCTTGCGGGGTGTGGCTGTAACGTGCTGGCGCACGGCGTTGCTCTGGAAGCGGAAGATCCCCGGATAATGGCGGGACTGGGTGCACTCAAACATGACGCCCTCGCTGTTGTAGGTCTGGCTGCGCACCACAGCCAGGCAGTCGTAGCCGTCCAGCTGCAGCAGCGCCCGGTCCTCCTCGGTGGCGTGTTCCACCGTGAAGATCCGCTTGCTGGTCACGATGGACATGCCCAGCTCGTCCTCCAGATAATGGTAGATCGACCCGGAGGCGATCTCGGCGTTCAGGTTGGGCATGCAGTCCTGCCGGAAATAGTTGTGGTTCAGGATGCGGGGAATGCCGTCGATGTTGTGGATGCAGATCTGGTGGAACAGGGCGGTGCCCACCGGGAACCCGGTTTTTCGGGCCAGGGTCTCGTCGGTGGTGCAGGTTTCAAACTGCACCACCCGGGACGTCCCGTGCTGCCCCGTGCGTCGGGAAGCCTCGGCAAAAGATTCAATGGTGTCGATGGCGTAGGAGGAGGGCTCCAGCGGCTGATAGATGTTGCAGATGCCCCGTCCCTGGGAGGTCTGGACATACCCATCCCGCACCAGGCAGCCAACGGCCCGGCGCACCGTGTTCCGGGAACAGTCGAACTCCTTGATCAGTGTGTTTTCGGAGGGAAGCATCTGACCGACCGTATAGACTCCCGACTCGATCCGTTCTTTCAGCTCCGCATAAATCTGGTTGAATTTGCGGTGTGGCATGGTTGACCTCCCCCAAAAGAGGCAAAATCCTCCTAAAGTATATCTTCTATTAAAAACCTTCCTTATGGAAATGTCAACCAAAAGCCGCGCAAATCCTCCAAAAAAACGGCATGGCAGGGGCCAAGAACGGCCGGTCCCGGACGGCTTTTGCGGCCCACTGCCCACGTGTCACGGACATGGCCCCGGGCGGTGCCCGTTTTTTTTACGTTTTTTACGAAAAAACCGTGACAATTCTCTCCGCCTGTGCTATACTAGGAACACTGTTGTGCGCTGACTGCGCACACCCTGACGGCGGACGCCCGGCCGGTGGCCGCCACATCATCCCAGAAAAGAGGAACCCGCTATGGCAAAACAGATCCCGGAGCGCAGCCAGCTGGCGCCGGAAACCACCTGGCAGATCACCGATCTTTACCCCACCGACGAGGCCTGGCAGGCCGCCCGGAAAGACTTCCTGGCCCTGCTGGAGCGGATGGCCGGTTATGCCGGGCACCTGGGGGACAGCGCCGCCAGCCTGCTGGGCTTCCTGCAGCTGCAGGACCAGAGCATGGTGGACGGCGACCGGCTGATCTCCTACGCCTACCGCAGAACCGACGAGGACACCCGCAACCCCGTCTACCAGCAGATGAGCGCCCAGGCCGACAACTGCATTGTGGCCTGGAGCCAGGCCCAGGCCTTCCAGACGCCGGAAATTCTGGCAATCCCTGCAGAAAAACTCGACTCTTTTTATAAGGAAGAGCCTGCCCTGGAAGCCTACCGCCTGCTGCTGGACCGCATCCTGCACAAGAAGGAACACACCCTCTCGGCGGAAGGGGAGGCCCTGCTGGCCGCCGCCGGCAGCATGGGCCAGGCCCCGGGCAACACCTTTGCCCTTTTGAACAACGCCGACCTGACCTTTGCCGATGCCGTGGACGAAAAGGGCGAAGCCCATGCCCTGAGCCACGGCAGCTACATCGCTCTGATGGAATCGTCCGACCGCACGCTGCGGGCCTCGGCCTTCCACAACCTGTACGCCGGGTTCGACAAGGTCAAAAACACCTGCGCCTCGCTGCTGGGCGCCCAGATGAAGCAGCTGCAGTTCTTTGCCGACGCCCGGCACTATCCGTCGGCGCTGCACGCGGCGCTGGACGACACCGAGGTGCCGGTAGAAATCTACCACAACCTCATCGAAACGGTGCATAAACATCTGCCCACCATGCACCGCTATGTGGCCCTGCGCAAAAAGCTCATGGGCCTGGACGAGCTGCACTACTACGACCTGTACACCCCCATGGTGGCCGACGCCGACCAGCAGGTGAGCTTTGAACAGGCCAAGGAGCTGGCCCGCCAGGCACTGGCGCCCCTGGGCAAGGAGTACCTCTCCATCCTGGAGGAGGGCTTCACCCACCGCTGGATCGACGTCTACGAAAACCAGGGCAAGCGCTCGGGCGCCTACTCCGCCGGTGTCTACGCCGTGCATCCCTTTGTGCTGCTCAACTACACCGACACGCTGGGCGACGCCTTCACCCTGGTGCATGAGATGGGCCACGCGCTGCACTCCTACCTGTCCAACCGGGAGCAGAGCCCGTCCTACGCCGACTACAAGATCTTTGTGGCCGAGGTGGCCTCCACCTGCAACGAGGCGCTGCTCATCCGCTACCTGCTGGGCAAGACCACCGAGCCCCGCCAGCGCGCCTACCTGATCAACCATTTCCTGGAGCAGTTCCGCGCCACCCTCTACCGGCAGACCATGTTTGCCGAGTTTGAGCTGTGGTGCAGCGAGCAGACCCGCCAGGGCCAGGCCCTGACCGCCGAGGCTTTGTGCGCAAAGTACGCCGAGCTCAACCGCAGCTACTACGGCGACGAGATTGTGGCCGACCCCGACATTGCCCTGGAGTGGGCGCGGATTCCCCACTTCTACTACAACTTCTACGTCTACCAGTATGCCACCGGCTTTGCCTGCGCGGTGGCGCTGTCCCAGCGCATCCTGCGGGAGGGTGAGCCCGCCGTGCAGGACTACCTGCACTTCCTCAGCGGCGGCTGCTCCACCGACCCGGTCAGCCTGCTGCAGGGGGCGGGGGTGGACCTGTCCACCCCGGCGCCCATCGACGCGGCGCTGGACTACTTCGGCCAGCTGCTGGACGAGATGGAAGCGTTGCTGAACGGCTGAGACAGACAATCGTCTGCCGGGCTAAAACCGCGCCCCGGGACGTTGCTTGTCCCAAATATGCCCCATGAGCGCCAAAAAAAACGGCGATTTTCTGTAGGTTTTCACGTTTCTGACACTTTTTCGACACTTTTGGTTGCTTTTTCACAACGTATTTGCTAAAATATAAACAATTTCTGCCGTGACGGCGGCAGACGAGTGAAGTTCGCCTGTGTGTTGTTCGCGGTGTAGAAATGTATTGTTTTCGGGACAGGAAAGGAATGTACACATGAAAAACAAGAGACTTTTGTCCTTGCTGGTCGCGGGTGCCATGACCGTTTCTCTGGCAGCCTGCGGCGGCAGCCAGGACGCCGTCACCAACAACCCGACGGAAAGCACCGCCACCAGCAGCGCCGAAACCGCTGCGGAGCCCACCAGCACCCGGCCCACCGAGCCCACCGGTCAGGTGGTCATCGGCGCCATCACCCAGGTCGTCAATGAGTTCTACGACACCTCCTTCAACAACAACGCCACGAACTACATGATGTATGACCTGATCCATGGCTGTGACACCGTCACCTACACCAAGGAAGGCGAGTTCGCGTTCGACGACACCGTCGTGGCTTCTCACGAGGAGACCGACAACGAGGACGGCACCAAGACCTACACCATGAAGATCCAGGACGGCCTGGTCTGGAGCGACGGCTCTGCCATCACCGCCAAGGACTACGTCTTCGCTCTGCTGGCTGAGTGCAGCGACGAGATGACCGGTGTGGACGGTTACCCCGGCAACACCTACACCACCATCGTCGGCTATGACGAGTGGCACGACGGTTCCGCCGACACCTTTGCCGGCGTCAACCTCATCGATGACATGACCTTCTCCATCACTGTCAAGGCTGAGGAGCTGCCCTATCACTGGGATATCTCCTACGCGGCCGTCCGTCCCCGCCCCATGGCCGTCATCGCCCCGGGCTGCGACATTGAGGAGACCGACAACGGCGCTACCATCACCGGTGACTTCACCACCGATCTGCTGAAAGAGACCATCAACAACATCGACACCGGCTACCGCTACAACCCGCAGGTCACCTGCGGTCCCTACCTGTTCGCCGGCTTCGACGAGGCCAGCCAGCAGGCGACCCTGAAGGTCAACCCCCTGTACCACGGCGACTACCGCGGTGTGAAGCCGGTCATCGAGACCGTGGTGGTTCGCACCGTCTCCAGCGACACCATGATGAATGAGCTGGAAGCCGGCACCGTGGATCTGCTGTACGAATGCTCCGGCGCCGACACCATCAACGCCGGTCTGGACCTGGTGGAAGAGGGCCTCGCTGCCGACACCACCTACTACCGCAACGGTTACGGCAAGGTCCAGTTCGACTGCAGCCAGTTCCCCACCGACAGCCAGAACGTGCGCCAGGCCATCGCTTACTGCCTGGATCGTAACGAGTTTGCCCGTCAGTACTCCGGCGGTTACGCCGCCGTGGTGGACGCCGCCTACGGCCTGGCCCAGCCCGAGTACACCGAGAACGTGGACTGGATCGCCCAGAACCTGAACCACTACGAGATGAACCTGGACACCGCCAAGCAGCTGCTGGAAGAGGACGGCTGGACCCTGAATGCCGACGGCACTCCGTACTCCGGCACCGGCACCCGCTACAAGGATGTCAACGGTGAGCTCAAGCCCCTGGTCATCACCTGGGCCAACACCTCCGGCAACCCCGTTTCCGACCTGCTGTCCACCATGCTGCCCACCAACATGGCCGAAGTCGGTATGGAACTGCAGCCCACCACCATGGACTTTGCAACCCTGACGGATGCCATCAGCCATGCGGGCGATACCGTCTACAACATGTACAACCTGGCCACCGGTTTTGCCACGGCCAACTCTCCGTGGTACAACTACTCCTCTGATCCGCAGTGGATGACCGCCGGCTACAACGCCAACTGGATTGCCGACGAAGAACTCTCCAACGCCGCCGGCGCCATGAAGAGCATCCCCTACGCCGACACCGAGGCCTGGATGGAAGCCTGGCGCAACTATATCCAGATCTGGAACGAGAAGCTGCCCGACATCCCCCTGTACTCCGACGAGTATTATGACTTCTACAACACCAAGCTGCAGGGCTGGTACAACTCCTCCATCTGGGGTTGGCAGCGTGCTCTGCTGGATGCCTGGGTTGCCGAATAATCCGTAACGCTGCATACCGTAGCACAACCAAGCAGTAACCGGCGGCTCCCCTTTTGCCGGGGGGCCGCCGGCTTTTTTAGGAAATAGGAAACGGGGGGAAAAACCCAATGGGCAAAGGCCGTTATCTGGTCAAACGATTTGTCTATATCGTATTTGTATTCTTTATCATTTCTATCCTGATGTTTTTCATCTACAAATCCATGCCCGGCGATCCTGTCACCATGATGCTGGGCGAGTCCCGAAACAGCATGAAACCCGAAGCCTACCAGGCTTTGTATGACCGTACCCGCCAGGAACTGGGCCTGGACAAACCGCTGGTGATCCAGTATCTGATCTGGATCGGCAATATGCTCACCGGCGACTTTGGCTATTCCACCCAGTACAAGCGTCAGGTGGTGGACGTCATCGGCACCCCGATGGTCAACACGCTGATCCTGAACGCCCTGTCCATGATCGTGACCTTTGTCGTCGCGATCCCGCTGGGCATTGCCACCGCCGTGCGCAAGAACTCTGTCTTTGACAAGTTTGTGCAGGTCATCACCATTGTGGGCTACAGTCTGCCCAGCTTCATCATCGCGCTGCTCTTCATCTTCATGTTCTCGGTGAAGATTCCCGTCTTCCCCATCAGCGGCGTGCGATCGGCGGGCTTCAGCGGCAACGGGTTTGAGCTGGTGCTGGATACCCTGTGGCATATGGCGCTGCCCGTCATCGTCATGTCCATCTCGGGCATCGGCTCCATCACCCGCTATGTCCGCGCCGAAATGATCGACGTGCTGCGCATGGACTATATCAAGACCGCCCGGGCCAAAGGCCTGCGGGAAAAAACCGTCATCTATGTCCACGCCTTCCGCAACGCCCTGATCCCCATCGTCACCATCGCCACGGCCTGGGTGGTCTCGCTGTTCGGCGGTTCCATCGTCATCGAGAACGTCTTCCTCTGGCCCGGCCTTGGCCAGATGCTGATCAACGGCCTGCTGCAGCGCGACTTCTCGGTGGTTCTGACCATGCAGATGTTCTACGTGGTGCTGTCGCTGACCGGCAACGTCCTCATGGACATCGCCTACACCCTCGTCGACCCGCGGGTCCGGCTTGAAAACTAAGGAGGTTCCTGACTATGGCAAAGAAAAAGAAAGACGCCGGCAGGAAATCCACGGCGGCCGCAGCGGCTGAGCGGATGGTCATGGGCGGTATGCCCCAGGAGGAACAGGACGAAGAACTCATGCAGAGCCCGGTGCGGATGGTTGTCACCAGCTTCCTCCGGGACAAGATCGCCATGGCGGGCCTGTGCGCCTTCATCATCATCTTCCTGTGCTGCATGATCCTGCCCTTCTTCTTCCCCATCCAGATGAACTACCAGGATGTCACCCAGGCCAACGTGGCCCCGGGCTTCGGCATGCTGAACATCCCTTCCGCCCTGAAGGACAACGCCCAGGACATCGCCGCGGGCAGCACCTTCTCGGTGGGCATTGACAAAAACGGCAATGTCTACGAGTGGGGCACCTTCCCTACCGAAAAACTCAAAAAGCTGCCCTCCAGCGCCGAGATGGGCAAACTGACCATGATCTCTGCAGGTCTGGACCACGTGGTGGCCGTCAATGAGAACAACCAGGTCTTCACCTGGGGCAACGACCGCATGGGCCTTGCCAGCATTCCCATTGAGCTCAAGACCAATACCTCGCCCATCAAGCAGATCTCGGCAGGCTACCAGATCTCGCTGGCCCTCACCGAGAGCGGCAAGCTCTTCAACTGGGGCAGCACCTACCTGCTGAGCATCTCCATTCCCGAGGGCGTGCAGGGCAACATCGCCCAGTTTGACGACAACCCCAACATCGTCATGGCCCTGACCAAGGACGGCGATGTGGTGCCGCTGACCAGCTCCACCAACTCCTACACCAACATCCCCGAGGGCGTGCAGGGCAACGCTGTGGACATCGCCCTGTCCGACGAGAGCGCCGCCGCCCTGACCAAGGACGGCCAGGTGTACACCTGGGGCAACAATGTCTACGGTTCCATGAATGTGCCCGAGGAAATCCAGGGCCATGTCACCGCCATCGAGGGCGGCCGGTATCACTTCACCGCCATTCTGGATGACGGCACCGTCTGCACCTGGGGCAACGACAACTTCGGCCAGACCGATGCGCCCAGCTTCTCGGGCGCCGTCACCGACGTGACGGCGGGCTACTACGCCAGCTATGCCATCGACGAAAACGGCCATGCCAAGGGCTGGGGCCTGGACGGCTACCTGATGGGCACCGACCAGCTGGGCCGCGACGTCTTCCGCCGGCTGCTGGTGGGCGGCCGCATGACCATGACCGTGGGCTTCATCGCGGTCATCATCTCCACCTTCATCGGCGTGCTGGTGGGCGGTATCTCCGGCTACAAGGGCGGCAAGGTAGACAACCTGATGATGCGCCTGACCGAGATTGTCTCTTCCATTCCTTTCCTTCCTTTCTGTATCATCCTGTCCAGCATTCTCGGCAACAGCATCGACGAAACCCAGCGCATTGTGCTGATCATGTTCATTCTGGGCCTTCTGTCCTGGCCCGGCATCGCCCGTCTGGTGCGCGGCAGCGTGCTGGCCGAGCGTGAACAGGAGTTCGTCACCGCCGCCAAAGCCCTGGGCGTCAAGGAGTTCGGCATCATTCTGCGCCACATCCTGCCCAACATCATCACGGTCATCATCGTCAACGCCACGCTGGACTTTGCCACCTGCATGCTGACCGAATCCAGCCTGTCCTTCATCGGCTTCGGCGTCACCGAGCCCAACGCCACCTGGGGCAACATGCTCAACGGCGCCCAGAACGGCCAGGTCATCGAAAACTACTGGTGGCGCTGGCTCTTCCCGTCCATTGCGTTCGGCATCTGCACCATCAGCATCAACTGTGTGGGCGACGGTCTGCGCGATGCCATTGACCCCAAATCGAAGGAGAGGTGATCCGACCTATGAGTTTGCTGGAGGTTAAAAATCTTCATACCTATTTCAAGACCAAAAAGGGCATCGTCAAAGCGGTCAACGACGTCACCTACACCCTGGACGAGGGCAAGACGCTGGGCATCGTGGGCGAGTCCGGTTCCGGCAAGAGTGTCTCTGCCATGAGCATCATCAAGCTGTTGGACGGCAACGGCTGGATCGACAGCGGCAGCGTCACCTTCAACGGCCGGGACATCCTGCACTGCACCGAAAAAGAGATGTACCACATCCGCGGCAACGAGATCTCGGTGATCTTCCAGGAGCCCATGACCAGTCTGAACCCGGTGTTCACCATCGAGCGGCAGATCGGCGAGGTGCTGCAGATTCACCAGAACATGTCCAAAAAGCAGGCTTACGCCAAGGCGGCCTCGCTGCTGGCGGACGTCAAGATCCCCAACCCCGAGCGGGTGGCCAAGCAATATCCCTTCCAGCTGTCGGGCGGTATGCGCCAGCGCGTCATGATCGCCATGGCCCTGGCCTGCAAGCCCAAGCTGCTCATTGCCGACGAACCCACCACCGCCCTGGACGTGACC
Source organism: uncultured Subdoligranulum sp. (assembly GCA_904374465.1). GTDB lineage: Bacteria > Bacillota > Clostridia > Oscillospirales > Ruminococcaceae > Gemmiger. The sequence goes on along the minus strand of CAJFFY010000017.1, from coordinate 26,835 downwards.
ATCCAGGCCCAGATCCTCAAGCTGATGAACGAGCTGAAGTATCAGACCGGTACCTCCATCCTCTTCATCACCCATGACCTGGGCGTCATCCATGAGATGGCCGACGAGGTGGCGGTCATGTACTGCGGCCAGATCGTCGAGAAGGCCGACGCCAAGGAGATTTTCCATAAGTCGGTTTACTCCCACCCCTATACCGAGGGGCTGATGATCTCCATCCCGCGGCTGAACACCCCCAAGGGCAAGCGCCTGGATGCCATTCCTGGTGCGGTGCCCAACCCCCTGTACCTGCCCAAGGGCTGCAAGTTTGCGCCCCGCTGCAAGTACTGCACCCAGAAATGCCTGGAGGAGGAGCCGCCCCTGAGCGAGGTGGGCCCCAACCATCTGGTACGTTGCTTCTATGCGGAAAAGGCGGTGAGACAGCAGAATGCAAAATGAAAACAAGAAGCGCAAGGTACTGCTGGAAATCCGTGATGTGAAGCAGTATTTCCCGGTCAAAAAGACCAAGTTCCGTGAAAAACAGCGCTATGTGCGCGCCAACGACGGCATCACCCTGGACATCTACGAGGGCGAAACCCTGGGCCTGGTGGGTGAGTCTGGCTGCGGCAAGTCCACCCTGGGCCGTACCATCCTGCAGCTGTACCCCCAGACCCACGGCGACATCCTGTACCATCGGGACGACGAAGTCATCGACCTGAAAAAACAGAGCGCCGAACAGATGCGGGTGCTGCGCAAGGATCTGCAGCTGATCTTCCAGGACCCGTACTCCTCGCTGAACCCCCGCATGACGGTGGGCCAGATCATCGGCGAGGGATTGACCTCCCACGGGATCTACAAAAAGAACGACCCCGCCATGAAGGAGTACATCTTCCAGGTCATGGAAGAGTGCGGCCTGGCCACCTATATGTTCAACCGCTACCCCCACCAGTTCTCGGGCGGTCAGCGGCAGCGTATCGGCATTGCCCGCAGCCTGGCGCTGCGTCCCCGGTTCGTGGTCTGTGACGAGGCGGTTTCCGCCCTGGACGTGTCCATCCAGTCCCAGATCCTCAACCTGCTGTCCGATCTGAAGGAAAAGCAGCACCTGACCTACCTGTTCATCACCCACGACCTGAGCGTGGTCAAGTACATCAGCGACCGCATCGCCGTCATGTACCTGGGCAACCTGGTGGAGCTGGCCGACGCCGAAGAACTCTTCAGCGACACGCTGCACCCCTACACCGAGGCGCTGCTCTCGGCCATTCCCACCACCGAGGAAAACAACGGCGGCCGTCAGCGCATCCTGCTGGAGGGCGACATCCCCAGCCCGGTGAACCCGCCGGAGGGCTGCAAGTTCCACACCCGGTGCCGTTACTGCCAGGAAAAGTGCAAGCACGAGGCCCCCGAATGGCGGGAGATCACCCCGGGGCACTTTGTGGCCTGCCATTTCCCCCTGCACGAAAACAACCTGCCCACCGGCGAAGTGGTGGAATAACCGGGTTTGCGGCCTGATGGGGCCGCCCGGGAAAGGAGCGTTCCCATGTTTTTCCGCAAAAAGCTCGGCCGTGTGCTGACCAACCAGCAGCAGGCCGAAGAGCGCTTCCAGAAGGAGCGGGAGGAGCTGCCCCTGGAGAAAAACGACCGACTGGCCATGATTCTGGCCGCGCTGGCGGTGTTTGTGCCGGCGCTGCTGGTGGTCATGGGGGTGTTTTTCGCCGTGATCTGGCTGTTCTTCCTGCGGTACCTGTAACCATCCATCCGGCCCCGGGCGATATTTCCGCCCGGGGCTTTTGGTATAGGCAAACAAACACCGCCCGCAGCGCTGTGCTGCGGGCGGTGTTGTCATTTACAGGGCAGGCGGGTCCAGCATCAGGGCCAGGGTGCACAAAAGCGCCCGCTGTTCCTCCCGGCAGTCCCGGGCGTAGGCCGCCGCCTGTTGCAGAATGTATTCTTCCATGGGAAGCCTCCTCTTCCAGATGGGGGAAATTTCCAGTTTATTCACACACGGTCTACCGTCAATATGTTACAATAAAACAAATCCGCGGGCCGGAACCGGCCGCATCAGGAGGTTTTTCCCATGTCCCACACCCTTGCACCGTCCGCTTTGCACCGCCTGTGGCTGGGGCTCATCAGCTACAGCGTGGTGTTTGCCCTGCTGCAGACCCGGCTGCTCAAACCCCTGGGCCTGCCGGAAGGGGGGCTGCTGCTCCTCTGCGCCCTGGCGGCCACCGGGGTGGCCCTGGCGGTGGCCGGCAATCCCGGCAGGATGTTCCGCCCGGCCGATGCCCGGCCCAGTCCCTGGAAGGTGGTCTTTCTGATGGGGGTGGCCCTCACGGGCAACCTGGCCGTCATGGTGGCCACCCCGCTGCTGGAGCAGCTGTGGAAGGGTTTCGGCCTGACGGCGCTGGCCCAGGCGGGGGGCGACGATACCGTCACCCCGTTGCTGGCCGTGTACATCTGCCTGGCGGGTCCCGTGCTGGAGGAACTGCTCTACCGCGGGGTGGTCATGGAACGGCTGCGTCCCGCCGGCGCCCGGACGGCCATTCTGCTGTCGGCGCTCTGCTTCGGGCTCATGCACCACGACCTCTACCAGGGGCTGTCCGCCTTCTGGTGCGGGCTGGTCTACGGTTGGGCCGCCTGGCGCTACGGGATGGGGGCGTCCATCGTCCTGCACATCATCGGCAACAGCGTGGCGGTGGTGCTGCCGCTGCTGCGCCAGGCCGGCACCGCGGGGGCGCTGCTCACCCTGGCGCTGGTGGCCGCGCCGGTGCTCATCGCCCTGGTGGGGGGCATCCGGCTGGCCCTGCGCCGTCGCCGGCAGGACCCCGCTCCCGTCACGGCCCGCCCTGCCGCGGGGGCGTGGCGCAGCCCGGTGCTGTGGGCGGCCCTGGCCTTTGACACCATCTATCTGGTGGCGGCCTCCTTCAGCCGGGTGTGACCGGCCGTTCCTTTCACTATACCATGCCCCCGGCACCCTGTCAAAAGCCGGGCCGGCCCGGCTCAATCCGCTGCCGGATGCCCCGAACGCAAAACAAGCCGGACCCCGCCAGGGGTCCGGCTTTGGTGTGATTGGGCAAGGTTCAGCGCTGGCGGTCCTCCTCGGTGCAATAAAAGGCGGTCCAGCGGCCCTGGTAGGTGCGGCAAGGCTTGTCGGGGGTGTCGGTGCTGGGCAGCTGGTTGCCCCACAGGGACAGCGCATCCTGCAGCGTGTGCTCGATGTACTCCGGCCCGATGGGGCAGTCGTAGTGGCAGGGGAACAGCGTGTCGAACTGGTTGGCCATACCCTGCAGCTTGTACAGGCTACGCAGGTATTCCCGCAGGCTGCGGTGGGTGCCGAACTGGTAGATGGGCCCGCCCTTCTGGACGGTGTCGCCCACAAAGAGCAGCCGCTTTTCCCGGTCGGCAAAGGCCACGCTGCCGTGGGTGTGGCCGGGCACCTCGATGACCTCCAGCAGATAGTCGCCGCAGGCGAACAGATCCCCCTCCTGCAGGGGATGCAGCCCGGCCTGGTTCTTCACCAGCGGCCAGTCCGCCTGGTGGAGCCAGACCTCGGGAAAATCCGCCATCCCGCCGGCGTGGTCGGGGTCGCCGTGGGTCAGCAGCAACTGTACGGGGGCGTCGGTCACCGCCTGCACGGCCTCCCGCAGGTGACTGTCCGCATACCCCGCATCCAGCAGCAGGGCTTTGTCGGGGGCGGTGATCAGGAACTGCCGCACATGGCCGTCCTCAAAACAATACAAATTATCCATCAATTGTCGGGTCTGCAACATAAGGGACTCCTCCTCCTTTTTTTGATTATACATCGCCGCCGGTACGCTGTACAGTCCGACGGCTGAAAAATCACGGCAAGGCCTTTCCGGTGTCGGCAACGGTTGACTTTTGGGGAACGGTGGGGGTATCATCAAAGGACAGAATTCGTGTGGAACAAGGGAAAGGAGTGTTTGCCCATGGATTGGTCGTCCATCGGCCGGAACCTGCGTGCCTACCGCCGGGAAAGCGGTCTGCGCCAGGAGGATCTGGCCCGGGCCGCGGGGGTCAGCGGCAACTACATCGGTATGGTGGAACGGGGGGAGAAGATCCCCTCGCTGGAAACGCTGGTGGCGCTGCTCAACGCGCTGCACATCTCGGCGGACATGGTACTCACCGAGGTGGTGGAAAGCGGCTACACCGTCAAGGAATCGTTGCTGGCCGAACAGATCGGCCGGCTGCCGCAACGGGAACGCCGCCGCATCCACGCGGTGGTGGAAGTGCTGGTGCAGCAGGCGGAATATGAGGAGGGAAACCCCTGAGGGAGGCGGACAGAATGGCGCAGGCAGTATCCCGGAATGAACTGTTTGAAACGCTGCCGGTGCCGGTGGCGCTGCGGCGGATGATCGTGCCGGCGGCGGTCAGCCAGATCATCGTGCTGATCTACAACATGGCCGACACCTTCTACATCGGCCGCACCAACAACCCCTATATGCTGGCCGGCGCGTCGCTGATTCTGCCGGTCTTCAACATGCTGCTCTGCCTGTCGTCGCTGGCGGGCATCGGCGGCGGCACGCTGATCTCCTGGCTGCTGGGGGCCGGGCAGCCGGAGGAGGCCCGCAAGGTCAGCGCCTTCAGCTTCTGGTTGGCCGTGACGCTGTCGCTGGCCTTCTCGGTGGGGCTGGGCGTGGGAATGACCCCGGCGCTGACCTTCCTGGGGGCGGGGGAAAACATCTTCCTCTACGCCCGGCAGTATGCCTTCTGCGTCATTGTGCTGGGGGCGGTGCCCACCGTGCTGTCCAACGTGCTGGCCCATCTGGTGCGCAGCGTGGGCATATCCCGGGAAGCCGGGTTCGGCATCACACTGGGAGCGGTGCTCAACATCGCCCTGGATCCCGTCTTCATGTACCTGCTTTTGCCCGACGGCCAGCAGGTATTGGGGGTGGGTGTCGCCACGCTGTTGTCCAACTGTGTGGCCTGCGGGTATTTCCTTGTGGTGCTGTGGCGCATCCGGCAAACCTCGGTGCTCACCCCCGACCCGCGCACCGGCCTGCCCCAGCCCCGGAACATGGCGGCCGTCTTTGGGGTGGGCGTTCCTTCGGCGGTGGCCAGCCTGCTGTTCGATCTGGACTACGTGGTCATCGACAAACTGATGGTGGGCTACAGCGAGGTGGCCCTGGCGGCCATCGGCATCGTGCTCAAGGTGGAGCGTCTGCCCCTCAACGTGGGCATCGGCATCTGCCAGGGCATGGTGCCGCTGGTGGCCTACAACTGCGGTTCCGGAAACCATAAGCGGATGAACCGGGTCATCCGGTTGTCGCTGGCCTGTGGGCTGGTGGTGGCAGCCGTCAGCATCCTGCTGTACCAGTCCTTTGCCCCCGGCATCGTGGGGGGCTTTATCTCGGACGGGCTCACCGTGGCCCTGGCCACCGACTTCCTGCGGGTGCGCATCCTGGCCACCCCGCTGATGTTTTTGAGCTTTTTCACCGTCTACATCTTCCAGGGCTTCGCCGGGAAGGACTCGCCATGTGCGAAACCCTTGGCAGCCCCGTGGATTACGGCGGCCTGACCCTGAAAAACCGCATTCACTTTGCCCTGCCGGAATGGGGCTGCCCCGCCGGAAGCTGCTGGCACGGCTGCGCGATATTTGCCCCCGTGTGCGGCCGTGCAGAAGGTACAGTAACCCCAAACAGAAAAGCGGACCCCGCAAAGGCGGGGCCCGTATTTTTTATTGACTTTGGTGGAAAAACGCAATGAGCTGGGCGCAGACCGACACGGCGATTTCGGCCGGGGTTTCGGCGCCGATGGCAAGGCCGATGGGGGTGGTGAGGCGGGCGGGGGCGTCGGTGTACCCGGCAGCGGCCAGGTCCGCAAAGAGCTTCTCCCGCTTGCGGCGGCTGCCCATCAGGCCGATGTACCCCGCCCCGGTGCCCAGGGCCCACCGCACGGCGGCGGCGTCCCCCTCATGGCCGCGGGTCATGATGCAGACGGCATCCCCTTCGGTGGGGGCCGGCAGGGCATCCAGCGCCGTAAAGGCCGTACAGACCACCCGCTCGGCATCGGGGAAGCGGGTGGGGGCGGCAAAGTCGGGGCGGTCGTCCACCACCCAGTGGCGGTAGCCCAGCTGCCCCAGCAGGCGGGATACCTCCCGCCCCACATGGCCGCCGCCCACCACAAATACCCGGCGGGCATCCAGCAGCGCCAGTTCCAGCCGGGCGGGTGTGTCCCGGGTCACAAAGGCGGCTTCGGGCGGCGGGGCGTCGCAGCGGCGCACCGTGGGCAGGCCCCCATCGGCGGGCAGGCAGAAGACCCCCACCTGCCGGGTGTCCAGCAGGGCCAGGGCTTCGTTCAGCGGGGTGCCGTCCGCCAGCGGGGTGAACAGCAGGTCGGTGCTGCCGCCGCAGATCATCCCCACGGCCCCGGCCTCGCGGTTGTTCAGCGAAAAATGCCGCAGCCCCGGCCGGGCTTCACCGCGCTGCACCAGCCCGGTGCAGACAAATTCCAGGTTGCCGCCGCCGATGGTGCCCGCCAGCAGGCCGGTCTCATCCACCGCCATCCAGGCGCCGGGGCGCTGGGGGGTGGACCCGGTGGAAGCCGCCACCGTCACCAGCCAGGGGCGGCGTTCGGCGGCCAGGGCCGCCCGGGCGGCGGTCAGTACCGATGCATCCATGGAACATTCTCCTTTCAGGGTCGGGTCAACAGCAGGACGTTCTGGGGCGCAATGCCCAGCTCGGCGGGCATCTGCGCCGGTTTTTTCTCCTTGGGCATCCGCCACCACAGCGCGTCGCTGCCGGGGTTCTGCCCGGCGTAGCGAAACAGCAGGCACCACTCAAAGGGCTCCTCCATGCTGCCCGCCGGCTGCACCGCAAACCGGTTGGCGGCGGTGCGGGGGTGGAAGTAATGGGCCCGCAGGCCCACGGCGCAAAGGGTTTCCGGTACGGGAACGGCGGTCTGCAGCCGGATGCCCCAGGCGGGAACCTCCACGGTGTTCTCGTCCAGGCGGCGGGCTTCGGCCAGGTTCTTGCAGCCGGTCAGCCGGGCGGCCGCCACGCTCTGCGGGTCGGCGAACACCGCCTTGGTGGGGCCGGTGCGCACCGCGGTGCCGCCCTCCAGGATGCACAGCCTGCTGCACAGCCGGTAGGCCTCGTCCCGGCTGTGGGTCACCAGTACCGTCTGGCGGCCCACCTGCTGCAGCAGGGTCCGCAGCTGGGGCTGCAGCTGGTCCCGCAGGTGGGCGTCCAGCGCCGAGAACGGCTCGTCCAGCAACAGCAGCCGGGGCCGGGCGGCCAGCATCCGGGCCAGGGCCACCCGCTGGGCCTGCCCGCCGGAAAGCTGGGCCGGGCGCAGGGATTCCAGCCCTTCCAGGTGGAGCAGGGCAATCATTTCCCGGGTGACGGCCTCCCGCTCCGCCTTGGGCAGCGCGTGGGCGCCGCAGCGGATGTTCTGGACCACCGTCATGGTGGGAAAGAGGGCGTACTGCTGGAACAGAAACCCCACCCGCCGCTGCTGGGGCGGCAGGTCGATGCGGTGCTCGCTGTCAAACAGCACGGTGCCGTCCAGCACGATGCGCCCGCGGTCGGGCCGCTGGATGCCCGCGATGCACTGGAGGGTCAGACTTTTGCCGCAGCCGGACGCCCCCAGCAGGCCGGTGATGGCGTCGTCGGTGTCCAGCTGCACCCGCAGCGAAAACCCGCCCAGCTTCTTCTCAATGTCCACAGACAGGCTCACGGGCGGCCTCCTTTCGCCGGGCGTTCCAGCAGATTGACGGTGAGCAGCACCGCCGCCGAGATGGCCAGGTTGACCCCCACCCAAAAGAGGGCCCCGGTGTCGTCCCCGGTGCGCCACAGCTGGTAGACCGTGGTGGAGATGGTGGCCGTGCGCCCCGGCGTGTAGCCGATGAGCATGCTGGTGGCGCCGTACTCGCCCAGGGCGCGGGCAAAGGCCAGCACCACCCCGGCCAGAATGCCCTGGCGGCAGGCGGGCATCCGGACGCGCCAGAACACAAAGGTGTCCGAAAGGCCCAGTGTCTGCCCGGCCTGGGCCAGCGTGACGTCAAAACTTTCAAAGGCACCCCGGGCCGTGCGGTACATCAGCGGAAAGGCCACCACCGTGGCGGCCAGCACGCCGCCGTACCAGGTCATGACAAAGCGCACATCCCACTGGGCCAGCAGCTGTCCCAGCGGCCGCCGGTTGCCAAAGAGCAACAGCAGCAGATACCCCACCACCGTGGGGGGCAGCACCATGGGCAGCGTCAGCAGGGCGTCCAGCAGACCCTTGGCCAGCCTGGGCAGCCGGGCGGCGTAGTAAGCCGCCCCGATGCCCAGAAAAAACACCAGCCCGGTGGCCAGCAAGGCGATGCGCAGCGAGTTGAAAAGGGGAAACCAGTCCATGCCGCGCCCCCTTACGGTGCTGTAAAGCCCACTGCCTCAAAGACCGCCATGGCCTGGGGCGTGGACAGATAGTCCAGGAAGGCCCGGGCCTCCTGCGGGTGGGCGGAAGTCTTGAGCACGGCGGCGGGGTAAATGACCCGGCCGCACAGCGCCTCGGTGGCGGTGTCCACCACGGTCAGCCCGGCGATGCAGGCGTCGGTGGCATACACCACACCGCAGTCCACGCTGCCCTCGGCGATCTGGGTGGTCACTTCCTTGACGTTGGTGCCGTAGCTCAGCACCCCGGCGTTGGCCAGGGTCTGCTCATCCAGCCCGTAATAGGCCAGGATTTTCTGGGTGTACTGGCCCACCGGCACGTCGCTGTTGCCCATGGCCATCAGGATGCCGCCGTCGGTCAGCTTCCGGGCCAGGTCGTCAAAGCTCTCGATGCCCGCGGGGTTGCCCGACGGCACACAGAGGCTCACCCGGTTTTCCAAAAGGTCCAGCCGGGTGGCATCGTCCACAAAGTCCAGCCCCTCGGTGTTGACGGCGGGGGCGGCTGCGGCGTCCAGCTGGTCCATCTGCTTGGGCGCCGCCGAGAGGAAGACGTCGCAGACGGCTCCCTCCTGAATCTGGGTTTTCAGCGTGCCGGAGGAATCAAAGTTGAAGGTCAGCGTCACGTCGGGGGCGACGGTTTTGTAATCCGCGGCAATTTTGTTGAGGGTCTCGGTCAGCGAGGCCGCCGCAAAGACCACCAGTTCCACCGGTTCGTCTGCCGTTTCGGCCGAGGCCGGGGCGGCGGTGGGTTCGGTGGCGGCGGAGGACGCCGCCGGGGTGCCGCAGGCGGCCAGGCACAGGGCCAGGGCGCCTGCCAGCAGCAGGGAAAGTACTTTTTTCATACGACAATCTCCTTTTTTGCTCTTCGCAAAATCTATGCAAAACGTGGATTTACACGCTTTGTCGGAGAAAACGTGCCCCGTCAATCCTTGCCCGCGGGGGCGGCGCAGTCGGTTACGGCGCCGCGCAGAAGGGCCAGGGCGTGGGGCATCTGATCCAGAAAGACGTCCATGCTCTCGTTACAGGCCTTGGGGCTGCCCGGCAGGTTGATGATCAGCGTCTTGCCGCGGATCACCGACACCCCCCGGCCCAGCATCGCCCGCGGCGTGATCCGCATGCTGGCGGCGCGGATGGCTTCCGCAATGCCGGGGGCCTGCCGCTCGGCCACCGCCAGGGTGGCTTCGGGACTCACATCCCGGGGACTGAACCCCGTGCCGCCGGTGGTCAGGATCAGGTCGGGGCGGCGCTGGTCGCACAGGCGGCGCAGCTCCTTTTCCAGGGTGGCGCGGTCGTCGGGCAACAGCAGCGTTTCGATGACCTCGTACCCCGCCGCCTGCAGCCGCGCCACGATGGCGGGGCCACTTTTGTCCTCCCGCGCGCCGGCGGCGCACCGGTCGGACAGGGTGATCACCGCCGCCTGGAAGGGCAGCGGCGCCGGGCGGGCTTCCACCGTCATGGTGTCGCCCACGGCGATGACGCCCCCCTCCACGACTTTCGCAAAAACGCCCTCGTGGGGCATGATGCATTCCCCCATGCGGTGGTAGATGGCACAGTGGGTATGGCATTCCTTGCCGATCTGGGTCATCTCCAGCAGGGCGGTGCCGCAGCGCAGCAGGGTGCCCACCGGCAGGGCGCGGAAATCCAGCCCCTCCACCACCAGGTTCTCGCCAAAGGCGCCGGGCTGTACGTCGGCCCCCCGGGCGTTGAAGGCCGCAATCTTGTCGGCGCTGAGCAAACTCACCTGGCGGTGCCAGTGCCCGGCGTGGGCATCCCCCACCAGGCCCCAGTCGGGGCGCAGCTCGGCCCGGCCCACGTTGGTCTTTTCGGTGCCGCGCGCCCTGCTCAGGCAGACGGCCCGTACAATTCCTTCCATCTTATCCTCCAATGGTATTCATCGTCTGTTCGCTGCCGTGGCAAGCGGCAAAGCAGTGGGCTTCCGGCTTGGCGGCGATGGCCGCTTCGATGGCCGCCTGCAGCGCATCCGGCCCGGCACCGCCCCGCAAAAGGGTCCGCAGGTCCACCCCGTCGTCGTAGCACAGACAGGGGCGCAGCATCCCCGTGCAGGTCAGCCGCAGCCGGTTGCAGGCGGCGCAGAATTTATGGCTCACCGCGTCGATGCAGCCGATGCGCCCGCTGAGTGCCGCCGCCCGGTAGTAGTGGGCAGGGCCGTTGCCCCGGCGCTCGGCGCAGGGGGCCAGGTCCGGCCAGACGGCGCGCAGCGCCGCCAGCAGCCGGTCGGCCGAAACGGCGGGGTCCGCTTCCCCCTTGCCGATGGGCATCTGCTCAATGAACCGCACGTCCACCCCGGGGTCGGCGGCCAGCCTGGCCAGCGGCACCCACTGGTCGGCGGTCTCGGGCAACAGCACGGCGTTGATCTTCACCGGCAGCACCCGCGCCGCGGCGCGCACGGCGTCCAGCACCCCGGCCACAGGGTAGTCCCGCCGGGTCAGGGCGTGGTACTGGGCGTCGTCCAGCGTGTCCAGGCTGACGTTGACGGCGTCCAGCCCTGCCGCCACCAGGGCGTCCAGCTGGTCGCCCAGCAGCAGGCCGTTGGTGGTCAGCGTCACCTGCCGGGTGCCGGGCAGGGCTTTCAGCGCCGATACCAGCGCCGGCACGTCCCGGCGCACCAGCGGTTCGCCCCCCGTCAGCTTGAAGGTGTCGATGCCCAGGGCCAGCGCCGCCCGGGCAATCTGCACAATCTCCTCGTAACGCAAAACGTCCTCGTGGGTGCACAGAGCCACCCCTTCGGCGGGCATGCAGTAGCGGCAGCGCAGGTTGCACCGGTCGGTCAGCGAGAGGCGCAGGTAGCGGATGTTCCGCCCGTAGCGGTCGGTCATGGGGTGCCCTCCGCCCGGTAGTGGCCGCTCTTGCCGCCCTCTTTTTCCAGCAGGCGGATGCCGTCGATGCGCATGGCCCGGTCCAGGGCCTTGGCCATGTCGTAGACGGTCAGCAGCGCCGTGGAAACCCCGGTCAGGGCCTCCATCTCCACGCCGGTGGGTCCCACGCACTGGACGGTACACACAGCCCGGATGGCGTGCCGCTCCTCCAGAAGTTCAAAGATCACGGCGCTTTTGCTCAGGTTCAGCCGGTGGCACAACGGGATCAGGTCCGCCGTGTGCTTGGTGGCCATGATGCCCGCCACCTGGGCCACCCCCAGCACGTCGCCCTTTTTGGCGCGCCCGGCTGCGATCGTGGCAAAGCAGTCGGGGCTCATCGTGATGTATCCTTCCGCCACGGCGGTGCGCCGGGTGTCGGGCTTTTGGCCCACGTCCACCATCCGGGCATTGCCCGCCGCGTCGATGTGTGTCAGTTCCATGGTGTCTCCTTACATTCCTTTCCCGAATCCGCAGTTGGGGAAGTGGCATTCCGGGCAGTTCAGGCAGAGCCCGCCCACCCCCAGCCCAGCCAGCCAGTGGGCGGTTACCGGCACGTCGGCCAGCAGCCGGGGCAGCACCAGGTCAAAAATCGTGCGCCTGGCGTACATCACGCAGCCGGGCAGCCCGCACACCGGGCGGCCGTCCGGCAGGTAGCCCAGCATAAACATCGCCCCGGGCAGCACCGGCGCGCCGTATCCCACCACGGCGGCGCCGCTTTGGCGGATAGCCAGCGGCGTGCGGTCGTCGGGGTCGACGCTCATGCCGCCGGTGCAGAGGATCAGCTCCACGCCGTCGTCGGCCATCTTCCGGATGGCCGCGGTGATGGCGTCGCTGTTGTCGCCGGGGGTGGCGTGGGCGGCCATGGTGCAGCCGTACTCGGCCAGTTTTTGTTCCAGCACGGGGGTGAAGGCGTCCTGAATCAGCCCCTTCTGCACCTCGCTGCCGGTGGTCACCACGCCGAAACTGCGCGCCCGGAAAGGCCGCAGCTGCAACAGCGGCTCGGTGCCGGCCACCTGGCGGGCCTGTTCCATGGTGGTTTTTTCGATGACCAGCGGGATGATGCGGGTGCCGCAGAGTTTGTCCCCCTTCTGCACCCGGAAGCCGGAGGACCGGGTGGCGATCATCATCCGGCCCAGGGCGTTGACGGCCCGGATGCGTTCGGCGTCTGCCAGAAACAGCCCGTCGCAGTCGGCGGTCAGCTCGATCTTGCCTTCTTTCGGTTCCGAGGCGGTCATGTGTTCGTTTTGGCACAGGTCCCGCAGAATTCCGGCGGCCTCGTTCTCGTGGAGCATCGTGTCGTCGCATTCCCAGACGTAGAGATGTTCCTTGCCGCAGCGCAGCAGCACGGGGATGTCCTCGGGCTGCACGATGTGCCCCTTGCGGAAGACCGGCCCCTTGGATACGCCGGGGATAATCTGGGTGATGTCGTGGCAGAGCACCTGCCCCACGGCATCCTGGGTGGCAATGAGTTTCATGGGCAAAACCTCCTGGGCGGCACCGTTGCAGGACGGCGCCGCCGGTGATACAATAGACCCCAAAAGGGGGAAAAACAATGGAACAAAACCGCGCAAACCGGCCCTGGGTCATCGTCCGGGGCGCAGGGGATTTGGCCACCGGCACCATACTGCGGCTGCACCGCTGCGGGTTCAAGGTGCTGGCGCTGGAATGTGCCGACCCGTCGGCCATCCGCCGCAAGGCCGCCTTCTGTGAGGCCGTCTGGCAGGGCGCCGCCACGGTGGAGGGCACCACCTGCCGTCGCATCCACACCGCCGCCGAAGCCGATGCCGTCAGCGCGGCGGGGGAGATCCCGCTGCTGGTGGATGAAAACTGTGCCGCCGCCGAAGTGCTGCACCCGGCGGCCGTGGTGGACGCCATTCTGGCCAAGCGAAACCTGGGCACCCACCGGGGCATGGCGCCCCTCACGGTGGGGCTGGGCCCCGGGTTCACGGCCGGGCAGGACGTGGACGCCGTGGTGGAAACCATGCGCGGCCACCAGCTGGGCCGGGTCATCCGGCAGGGGACAGCCATCCCCAACACCGGGGTGCCGGGCAACATCGGCGGGTTTACGGCCGAGCGGGTCATCCACGCCCCGGCATCGGGGCCGATGGAATTTGTGCCCGATGCCACCGGTGCCCCCGTGGATATCGGCGCCGTAGTGCACAAGGGACAGTGCATCGGCAAGGTGGGTGGGGTGGAAGTGACCGCCACCCTGGACGGGGTGCTGCGGGGACTTATCCGCCGGGGCTACCCCGTCACCCGGGGGCTGAAAATCGCCGACATCGACCCGCGGCTGGAACAGGTGCACAACTGCGACACCGTGTCGGACAAGGCCCGGGCCATCGCCGGGGGCGTGGTGGAAGCGCTGCTTTCCCTCGCCGGGGAGCGGGGCATTTCGCTGCTCTGAATTGTACCATATTCCCCGGGAAAAGTCACCTTTCCAGCAGCCAGGGCAGCAAAAAGTCGTCCGACCGTTGCAGCGCGCCCACCCGGCAGACAAAACCCTCCCGGGTCAGCGCCGCCGCGGCCTGCCGCCCGGCCCGTAACCGTATCCCGTCATCCGCCTGGTTGAACAACAGGCGGATTTTTTGTTGCGGCAGCCCGCTGGCGGCCACTGTTTCCCGGGCGCAGGCACACAGCTCCGCCACCCCCACCGGGGTGTCCGGCCGGGCGGCCCAGGCGGGGTGCAGGGCGTACCGGTGGACCACTTCCCCCACAGGGCGCCCCAGGGCGGAAAGCCCCAGCACCGCCAGGCAGTGGGTGGTTTCGGCGGGCAGCACCGGCTCGTCGGGGCGGTGCAGTTTCAGCGGCAGACGGTGGGCGCCGTCCGCCTCGCACAGAATGTAGTCCGCCGCTTCGCAGCCCGCCGCCCAGACGGCAGGGGGCAGGGCGGTGAATTTTTCCCCCGCCGGCATCCCGGCGCAGACCACCCCGGGCCGGGCCAGCGCCGCGCGCAGTTCCTCCGCCGTGGGGGCATCCAGCCGCCGGCGGCAGTCCGCCGCCCCGGCGGGAAAGATATGGGTCGTCGTCGTCCACAGCACGGAAAACGCCGAAAGGCGATGCGCCAGGCAGCGCATCGCCGTGGTTTTGCCGCCCGCACCGATGATGGCAATACAGGCTTTCATCTCAGGGGTCCTCCGCCGTGAACAGGCAGTCGTAGCCGTCCTGCCGGCAGGCATACACCGCCTCGCAGTCCCGGTCCAGCAGGTCCCGGCAGTCGTCGGGGGCGGTGTACCGCACGCAGGTCCCGCAGCTGGAACTCAGTACCCGGGGTACCGGCATCATCCGGGCCGTCACCCCCCGGCCCTGCAGGGCCTCAAAGCTCAGCAGGGCGCTCAGATGGGTGTGGAAGGTGGCAAGGTAGTCGCTCATTGTTTGGTCAGTACCAGCCGGTACTCGTCCTCGTCGGCGGGGGTTACCTCCACACCGTAGCCGCTGTTGGAGGCAAAGCGGGTCACGTTTTCCACCGAGCAGGGGTTGTCCAGCAGCACTTCCAGCGTGGCGGGGGCATCCTTCTGCACGGCCTTCTGCACCAGCACCACCGGCATGGGGCAGGAAAGTCCTCTTGCGTCGATCATTGGTTTTTCTCCTTCTTGTACAGGTTGGCATAGGAAATGACGCCCAGCAGCACCAGGCAGACGGCCACGCCTACCTTGCCGGGCAGGGCCACGCCGCCCGCCACAAAGGCGCCGTCGGTCATGGCGTCGGCGTTGCCGGCCATGCCGAAGTTGTGGGCCAGGGCGGCGCCCACCATCATGCCGAACACCGTCACGGCGCTGTCGCCGTTGCCCTCACCGGCCAGAATCAGCTGGCGCAGCGGGCAGCCGCCCAGCAGGATGGACCCCCAGCCCGCGGCGGTCATGCCCAGGAAGCTCCAGAGGTAGTCGTGGTGGGCCACCGGCTGGACGGCCAGCTCGGGGTGGAACCGGCCGAGGATCAGGTTGCCGATGAGCACCACCACAAAGATCGCCACAAACCCGCTGAGCAGGTGAAAATCCTTGAACATGACGGCATCCCGGATGCCGCCCGCCATGCACAGGCGGCTTTTCTGGGCCAGGGCGCCCACCACAAGCCCCGCGGCCAGGGCGATGAACCACGGCGCGTGGCTGGCGCCGGGACCCTCGGTGGAGAAGAGCAGCACCGAAGGCACGGCCAGAAGCAGCACCAGCAAGGCCAGCATGAAGCCGGGCAGCACAAAGCCCTCGGCGGGCTTGACCTTGTAGGCGCGCCCCAGCGAGAAGCCCTTTTTCAGGCAGGCCACGCCCACCAGGATGCCGCAGACAAACCCGGCCAGACCGGCCAGGGCGGTGCCGTCACCGCCGCCCAGCCGCAGTACCATCCGCAGCGGGCAGCCCAGGAAGGCCAGCGCCCCCACCATGACGATGCCGCCCAGCACAAACCGCAGCGCCGGGGCGGAACCCGCCCGGGCCTTGAACTCCTTGCCGGCCAGGGCCATGGCGGCGGCGCCCAGCACCAGGCCGATGATCTCGGGCCGCAGGTACTGCACCTTGGCCGCGTGGTGCAGCCCCAGGCTGCCGGCGATGTCCCGCTCAAAACAGGCGATGCAGAACCCCATGTTGCCGGGGTTGCCCAGGCTGACCAGCACGAGGGCCGCAAGCCCCACCACCAGCCCGGTCACCGGGACCAGCACGTTACTCTTTTTCAAACACAATTCCTCCTTGTTGCAGGGGCCAGGGCCCCTGTGCTACACTGTAGCTATCCTGTATCTATAGAAAGGGGCCCTGGTAATGCCCGCCATCTATCTGGATCATGCCGCCACGTCCTTCCCCAAACCGCCCTGTGTGGCAGCGGCCATGACGGAATATCTCACCCATGTGGGGGCCAACATCAACCGCGGCAACTACGGCGCCGCCCAGCAGGCGGAACTCGTTGCGCTGCGGCTGCGCCGGCGGCTGTGCGAACTGTTCGACTTTGCCGACCCCACCCATGTGGTGCTCACCCCCGGCAACACCTGGGGGCTCAATCTGGTGCTGGGCGGGGCGCTGCACCCCGGCGACCACTGCGTGGTTTCCGGCATGGAGCACAACGCTGTCATGCGGCCGCTGCAGCAGCTGGTCCGGCAGGGGGTGACTTTTACCCGCGTCCCCTGCGACGGGGCGGGCTTCCTGGACCTGCGCGCGCTGGAAGCAGCCTTCCGGCCCAACACCAGGCTTGTGGTACTGGCCCATGCCTCCAACGTGTCGGGCACATTGCAGGATGCCGCCGCGGTGGGCAAACTCTGTGCCGAGCGCGGGGTGCCCTTCTGCCTGGACGCCGCCCAGACGGCGGGGCACCTGCCCCTCTCCTTCCGGGAACTGGGGCTGTCCGCCCTCAGCGTGCCGGCCCACAAGGGATTGCTGGGCCCCCAGGGACTGGGCGCGCTGCTGCTGGCGCCGGACTTTGCCAAAGCGCTCACCCCTTATGTGACAGGGGGCACCGGCAGCGCCTCGGACAGCGAGGAACAGCCCGCCTATCTGCCCGACAAGTTCGAACCCGGCACCCCCAACCTGCCCGGCATCTACGGCTGGGAGGCCGCCCTGGCCTGGCTGCAGGACGTCGGGGTGGCGGCGGTGCGCGCCCACGATCTGGCCCTCAGCCGCCGGTTCCTGGACGGTCTGGCGGACCTACCCGGTGTACGGCTGGCCGGCCCCGCCGACCCGGCGCGCCGGGTCGGGGTGTTCAGTCTGGATTTTGTGGGGCGGGACAACGCCGAAATCGCCTACCGGCTGGAAACCGACTACGGCATCCTGACCCGGTGCGGGCTGCACTGTGCCCCCGCCGCCCACAAAACGCTGGGCACCTTCCCCCGGGGCACCGTGCGGTTTTCCACCGGCTGGTCCACCACGGAAGCGGACATCGACGCGGCGTTGGCCGCCATCCGCGCCCTTACCGCAGAATAATGCGGCGGCCTTCGGCGGGTCCCTCGGTCACCACGCCCACCCGCTGAGCGCTGGGCACCGCGGCCTGTAAATCGCGGAACAGCGCGTCGGCATCCCCCGGGGCCACGGCCATCAGCAGCCCGCCCGAGGTCTGGGGGTCGTACAGCAGGTCCTGCACGGCCAGCGGCACGGTGCCCGGGTCCACCGCCCCTTCGGCGTAGTGCCGGTTGCGGTACATCCCTTCGGGCAGCAGGCCCAGTTTGGCCAATTCCAACGCTTCGGGCAGCAAGTCCACGGCGCCGGTGTCGATCACCAGCCCCACGCCGCTGCCCTGGGCCATCTCGTAGGCATGGCCCAGAAAGCCGAAGCCCGTCACGTCGGTGCAGGCGTGGACCTCGTAGCGCACCATGCAGTCCCGGGCGGCCTTGTTCAGGGTGGTCATCAGGGCGTAGGCCTTCTGCAACACCGCGGGCGGGCAGAGGTCGGCCTTGGCCGCCGTGGTCACCACCCCGATGCCCAAGGGCTTGGTGAAAAGCAGCACATCCCCCGGGCGGGCCCCGGCGTTGGTCAGCACCCGGTCGGGGTGGACAAAGCCCGTCACCGCCAGGCCGTACTTGGGCTCCGGGTCATGGATGCTGTGGCCGCCGGTGATCAGAGCCCCCGCCTCGTACACCTTGTCGTAGCCGCCCCGCAGAATGTCGTGGACCGCTTCCTTGGGCATGGATTCGGGAATGCACAAAAGGTTCAGCGCCAGTTTGGGTTCGCCCCCCATGGCGTAGACGTCCGACAGGGCGTTGGTGGCCGCGATCTGCCCGAAGAGATAGGGGTCGTCGGCAATGGGCGGGAAAAAGTCCACCGTCTGCACCAGGGCCAGCGTGTCGGATACCTTGTACACCGAGGCATCGTCCGATTTGTCAAACCCCACCAGCAGGTTGGGGTCGTGGTGGGTGCGGATATCCCCCAACAGCTGGGCCAGCACCCCGGCGCCTACCTTGGCGCCGCAGCCGGCACAGTGGGCCAGCTTGGTCAGTTTGATGTTCGCTTCCTGTTCCATAGTCCCCTCCCGGGCGTTATTCTACCAAAAGAATAACACCCCGACCCCAAAAGGTCAAGCGGCGGCCCGGTACCCCGCTTGACAGATTGCACAACTTTTCGCGCCTGATTTTGGCAGGGTTTGCCGTTGACTTGTGGGCCCGGCTTTGCTATCATAGCATCAAGCAAATATTGGCTGTTACTGGTAATGCAGGCAAGACCACAAAAAACCACTGCTGCAGGCGGTGTGTTCTTTTGTGGTCTTTTTTTGTGCCTGCCGGGGCCCGCCGGCAACGCCAAGAGAAAGGGGATTTTTATGGACTACAAAAAACTCGCCTATGATCTGCTGCCGCTGGTGGGCGGTGTGCAGAACATCAGCAAACTGACCCACTGCGCCACCCGGCTGCGGTTTGAATTCCACGACCGCAGCAAGGTGGATGACAAAGCCATCGAAAAAACGCCCGGTGTCATCAGTGTGGTGGAAAAGGGCGGCCAGTTCCAGGTGGTGGTGGGCAACGACGTGCCGGTGACCTACCGCGCCCTCATCAACGAGATGGGCGGCACCGCCACCGGCGGCAGCAGCACCGCCGCCGACGCCGCCCCCGAAAAGAAACCCTCCCTCATCACCCGCATCATCAGCGTCATCTCGACGACCTTCACGCCGGTCATCCCGGCGCTGATCGGCGGCGGTATGATCAAGGCCGTGCTCTCCATCCTGGTGCTGTGCGGCCTGCCGGACACCAGCTCCACCTACCAGATCCTCAACTTTGTCTCCGACGCGGCGTTCTACTTCATGCCGGTGCTGCTGGCCTACGGTGCCGCCATCAAGTTCGAGTGCAACCCCGTGCTGGCCATGACGCTGACCTGCGCCCTGCTGCACCCCACCTGGAACAGCATGGTGGCCGCCGGCGAACCGGTGGACTTCGTCGGCATTCCGGTGCGGCTGGTGGATTACACCTACTCGGTCATTCCGGTATTGCTCAGCGTCTGGATCATGTCCTACGTGGAGCGCTTTGCCGAAAAATACACCCCCTCGGTGATCAAGTTCTTCGTCAAGCCGCTGCTCATCCTTTTCATCTCGGCGCCCATCGCGCTGATCATCGTCGGCCCCTTCGGCGCCTTCCTCAATACCCTCATCGAAACCGGCGCCAACTTCATCAACGCCCGGGCCAGCTGGCTGCTGCCCATGCTCATGGGTGCCTTCCAGCCCTTCCTGGTGCTCACCGGTACGGCCTGGGCCATGACCCCCATCGCCACCGTCCAGATCTCCGCCCTGGGGTATGAGATCGTCAACGGCCCCGGCATGCTGGCCTCCAACATCGCCATGGGTGCCTCCAGCCTGGCCGTGGCCTGCAAGTCCAAGAACCACCAGCTCCGCCAGCTGGCCGCCTCCTCCGGCTTCACCGGCGTTATGGGCATCACCGAACCCTGCCTGTACGGCGTGCTGATCAAGCTCAAAAAGCCCCTCATCGCCTCGATGATCGGCGGCGGCATCGGCGGCATCTACGCCGGTCTGTCCGGCCTGGTGCGCTACGCCTTTGTCTCGCCGGGTCTGGCGGCGCTGCCCGCCTTCATCGGCGCCAACCCCATGAACATCGTCCACGCCATCGTCACCTGCCTGATCTCCTTTGCGGCGGCCTTTGCGGCCACCTGGGTGCTGGGCTTTGACGACCCCGCCAACGAGGAGGACGCCGCCCCCGCCCAGCCCGAGGCCCCGGCGGTATCCGCACCCAAGGCGCCCGCCGGTGAGGCCTTTGCCGTGGCCCCGGTGGCCGGGCACGCCGTCCCGCTGGACCAGGTCAACGACGCCGTCTTTTCCCAGAAGATTCTGGGCGACGGGCTGGCCATCCAGCCCACGGCGGGGGAGGTCCGTGCCCCGCTGGACGGCGAGGTGACCTCGCTGCCCGACAGCAAACACGCCGTGGGTCTGCACGGCGATAACGGCATGGAGATCCTCATCCATGTGGGCATCGACACGGTGAACCTGCAGGGCCAATACTATGAAGCCCACGTCAAGGTGGGGGACAAGGTCCGTGCCGGGGACCTGCTGCTGACCTTTGACCGTCCGGCCATCGAGGCCGCCGGCTACGAGACGGTGACCCCCGTGCTGCTGACCAACACCGACGATTACCGGGACGTGCAGGCCGTGACCGGCCGGGACGTGGTGCCCGGCGACCGCGTGCTGACCGTTTCCTGACAGAAAGGAAGAAAACCATGCTGTACCACAAATTGCTGGATTTCCCGGAAAATTTCCTCTGGGGCGCTTCCACCTCCGCCTACCAGGTGGAGGGCGGCTGGGACGCCGACGGCAAAAGCCCCTCCATCATTGATATGTACGAGCACCCGGCGGGCTACGCCGACTTCAAGGTGGCCAGCGACCACTACCACCGCTACCGGGAGGACATCGCCCTCTTTGCCCAAATGGGGCTCAAGGCCTACCGCTTTTCCATCGCCTGGACCCGCATCCTGCCCAACGGCACCGGGGCGGTGAACCCTGCCGGGGTGGAACACTACCGGGATGTCATCCGCGCCTGCCGGGAACACGGCATCGAGCCGGTGGTCACCATGTACCACTTCGACCTGCCCTGGTGCCTGGAGGAACAGGGCGGCTGGAGCAACCGTGCCACCATCGACGCCTTTGAAAACTACGCCCGGGTGCTCTTTACCGAGTTTGGCAGGGACGTCACCTACTGGCTGACCATCAACGAGCAGAACACGATGATCCTGCACCCTGGTGCCATCGGTCTGCCCAAGGGCGGCGTGCTGCCCGACCGCAAGACCCTCTACCAGCAGAACCATCACCTGATGCTGGCCCAGGCCCGGGCCATGAAGCTCTGCCACACCCTGTGCCCCGGGGCCAAGATCGGCCCGGCCCTGAACCTCACCGCCATGTACCCCGAAACCTGCCGCCCCGAGGATGCCATCGCCGCCCACAACTGGGAGGTGCTGCGCTGCTGGAACTTTGCCGACGTGCCGGTCTTCGGGTGGTATCACCCGCTGGCGGTGCGCTACCTGGAGGACCGCGGCCTGATGCCGGAAGTGCTGCCCGGCGACCGGGAAACCCTGGCCGGGGCCGCGCCGGATTTCATCGCCATGAACTACTATTCCACCGCCACCATCGCGGCCAGCCACGGCGACGCCTCCGACGTGTCGGCCCGGGCGGGCGACCAGCAGATCATGCTGGGGGAGCAGGGGGTCTACCGCGCGGCGGAAAACCCCTATGTGGGCAAGACAAAATACGGCTGGGTCATCGACCCCACCGGGTTCCGGTACACCCTGCGCAAAGTCTGCGAGCGGTACCACCTGCCCATCCTCATCACCGAGAACGGCATCGGCGCCCCCGACGTGCTGGAGGCGGACGGTACCGTCCACGACGACTACCGCATCGAATTCTACCGCCAGCACCTGCACGCCCTGCGGGAGGCCATCACCGACGGGGTGCAGATGCTGGGCTACTGCCCCTGGTCGGCGCTGGATGTGGTCAGCACCCACCAGGGTTACGCCAAGCGGTACGGCTTTCTGTATGTGGACCGCGGCGAAGCCGAGGGCGGCTCGATGCGGCGCATTCCCAAGGACAGCTTTACCTGGTACAAACAGGTCATTGCAGAAAACGGCAAAAACCTGTAAAATGAGCCTAGATCATCAGCAGAGAGGGCAACCGGCATGACCGTGCAGAAGATTCTGAATAACAATCTGATCCTGGCCACCGACGAGGCGGGCCGGGAACAGGTGGTCATGGGCAAAGGGCTGCGGTTCTTCTGCCGGGTGGGGGAGGAACTGCCCCCCGAACACGTGCAGAAGGTGTTTGTGCTGCGCCAGCAGGGTGTGGTGGACCGCTACCGGGAACTGCTGCAGGACGTACCGCCCCGCACCGCCGAAGTGCTGGAGGAAGCCCTGCAGCTTGCCTACGAGCAGTTCCCCGGCCGGCTCAACGACCAGCTGTTCGTCACGCTGTTCGACCACCTGGTCTACGCCATCGAGCGCTGCCAGAAGCACATTGTGCTGCCCAACCGCCTGCTGTGGGAGGTGCGGCGGTTTTACCCGCGGGAATACGCGGCGGGGCAGCAGATCTGCGCCTTTCTGAACGAGCGCCTGGACCTGGACCTGCCCGCCGAGGAGGCCGGCAACATTGCCTTCCACCTGGTCAACGCCCAGACCGAAAACCCCGACATGACCCACACCCTGCAGGCGGTGCGGATGCTCAAGGACATCTACAACATCGTGGCATTGTCCTGCGGGCAGCGCATCGACGAAAACTCGGTGCATTACGCCCGGTTTTTGACCCACATGCAGTATTTCATTGACCGCGTGCTGGACCGCAAAATGCTGGGCAGCGAGGATATCTCGGTGCTGGAACCGGTGCTGGAACAACATCCCCGGGCCTACGGCTGCGCGCAGAAGATCGCGGCCTATGTGCAGAAAAACCTCGGGGTGGAAGTCCCCCGGGAGGAACTGATCTACCTGACCATGCACCTGGCACGGATTCTGAACTGACCGGGCCCGGTGGGGGAAAAAACGAAGCAGGCCGCGGCGCCATAAGGCGCCGTGGCCTGCTGTCTTTGTGTCAGAACATTATACCCGGGTGCAAAGGGTCTGCAGCGTGCCGGTCACGGCAAAGTCGCCGCTGCCCGCGGGAATAAAGATGCTGTCGCCCTTTTTGACGGTCAGCGTTTCGCCGCCGCAGCGCACGGTGCCCGCACCGTCCACCACCAGAAGCGAGACGAAGCTCTCCGGCCCGGCGGTGCCGGCAAAGTCGTTGTCGTAGACATCCACCGTGAAGTAATCGCACCGGCCCAGGTGCCCGCCGAAGTCGTGGGCCACGGGGGGCTTGCGCTCGGTGACGGCCAGCGCCTGGGGGATGTGCAGCGCCCGGGGCTTGCCGTCGGCGCCCACCCGGCCGTAGTCGTAGACCCGGTAGGTCACGTTGGAGTTCTGCTGGATCTCGGCGATAACGATACCCTGGCAGATGGCGTGCAGCGTGCCGGAGGGAATGAAGAAGACGTCCCCCTTGTGCACCGGCGCGGCGTTGAGCACCTCGGTGAGGGTGTTGTCCTGGATGCGACGCTCAAATTCCTCCCGGCTGATCTCGTGGTCAAAGCCGTAGTAAAGGAAGGCCCCCGGCTCGCAGTCCAGGATGTACCACATCTCGGTCTTGCCGTACTGGTGTTCGTGTTCCAGGGCGTACGCGTTGGAGGGGTGCACCTGGATGGACAGGTTGCCCTTGGCGTCGATGAATTTGGTCAGGATGGGAAAATCCTCGAACTTGTCGCAGTCGGTGCCCAGCACCCCGCGGCCCGCCCGGGCCAGGTAGTCGGCCAGCGTCTGGCCGTCGTGGGGGCCGCCCACAATGGTGGAGGGCCCGTCCGGGTGGCAGGAGAGTACCCACGCCTCCGCCAGGGGGTGCAGGTCGCTCTCGATGCCAAAGTCGGTGCGCAGTTTGTCACCGCCCCACAGGTAATCCTTGCAGGCGGGTTTCAGTTTCAGCATGGCCATACAGGCATCATCCTTTCATCAGTGGGGCCGCGGCGGCCGGTGCCCCGCATGTCCGGGGGGCCGGCCGGGCCCGGTAACGGCTTTCGGGTGGGGGCATAAGGGAACCCCCGGTTGTGACCGGTGAAACAAGCCGATAGTCTTTTCATTATATCACACAGGCGGACCGGTTGCACGGTCCGCCCGCATTTTTGGCAAAAAATCCCTGCCGCCGGGTCGGTCCGGGACCGGCAGGCGGTTTTCGGCCTTCAGGGCCGCACGCAGGCGGCGATGACTTGGATGGGGGCACCGTCCGGCGCCTCGATGCGGCAGTCGCCGGCTGCCTCGGGCAGGATGCAGGTTTCGGCATAGTGCAGCTCCAGGGGCGCAAAGGCACCGTCCGGGCTGACCAGCCGGGCGCGGGTGCCCTCCACCAGGTTGAGCATATACACGCTGCCGTTGCGGGGCAGGGGCGCCGCAACGTCGGTGGTGATGCGGAAGGTGTCGATGAATTCCCGCTCATGCAGGCCGGTGCGCTCCACCAGGTTGTGTTCGTCCCGGTGTACGGTTCGCTCCTGGTGCAGAAGGTTCTGCTGCACCCAGCGGGTGTCGCGGTCCCATTGGATGTTGGCCAGGCCGTGTTCCAGATGGATGGGCCGGGGTTTGCCGTCCAGGTCCACCCGCCCCCAGTCCCACAGCTTGAAGGTGAAGATGTAGGGGGTGGCGCTGACCTCCAGCACCATGGTGCCCGCCCCCGCGCCGTGAATGGTGCCGGCGGGAATCAGCAGGTGGTCATGCTTTTGGACCGGGATGCGGTTGATGTACCGCTCGGCGGGGAAGGGGGCCTCCCCCGTGCGGGCGCGGCGCAGGTCGGCTTCCATGGCGGCGGGGTCCACCCCGTCGCGGACCCCCAGCCAGACGGCGGCATCGGGCCCGGCGTCCAGGATGTAATAGCTTTCGTCCTGGGTATAGCGCATATTGAACTGCTGCTGGATGTATTCGGTCAGCGGATGCACCTGCAGGGACAGGTTCTGCCCGCCCACGGTGTCCAGCAGGTCAAACCGGATGGGAAACTCCTTGCCGAACCGGGCATGGACCCGTTCCCCCAGCAGGGCGCGGGGCTGCTGCAGCACCAGGTTCAGGGCGGGCGTCTGGATCACCACGCCGCCAAAGTCCAGCAGCAGGCTGTTTTCTTCCGGCACGCCGTCAAAACTCCAGGCGTAGTTGCTGCCGTTTTCCGGCAGCTGAAAGTGGTCCTTCATCCAGTGGCCGCCCCACACGCCCGGGTCAAAATAGGGCACCATCCGGAAGGGCCGCCGCGCCGTCTGACGCAGCGCTTCCCGGTAGGCGGCACCGTCCACCAGCGCCGGCTTGCCCCGGGTGGTCATATCCAGGTAAAAGTCCATCGTGTGCAGCAGATGGTCCTTCTCGCGGTCAGCCCAGCGCCACTCGGCAAAAAAGCCGCGCTTGTACTTTTTCAACTTGGGCAGGTCGGGCTGTGCCGTGCGCCAGTTGGGCATGCCGCTGCGGTAGCGCAGCTGGATCTCCCACCGGGTCAGGTCGGCCACCACCTGCACATCCCCCGGATGGACCAGCGTGGCCCCCACGCCATACACCAGCACCAGCCCGGCGGGGGCGGCATCGATGCGGCGGCGTGCGTCGGCAAGCTTTTCCGGGTAAAAAAAGTCGGCCAGCTTACGCACCGTCAGGATGCCGAACACCGGGTCGTCGGGCAGCAGGTCCTGCGCCAGCGCGGCGTCCAGCTTGTCCGGCTCCCAGGCAAGGTCATCGCTGTGGATCACCAGCACGGGATCCAGGGCTGCCAGCCCGCGGCGCAGCTCCTCCTGGTCGGTGCCGGGGTAACACTCCACGCTGAGCACCCGTTTGCCGGCGGCCGCCTCGCGCAGCACCGGGACAATCTGTGCAAACCCTTCTGCCAGGCGGGCGTCGGGGCAATGCACCGCCACCCGGGGATGTTGTACATACTTTCCGCTTTGTTCCATCGTTGTCGCGCCTCCTCACGTTTTCTGTATTTACAGCATAGGCCGCTTTTTTGCATATGTCAATACAAATGTGCCTTTTTCGAAAATAAAAAGCCCGCCTTGTATTTACAAATGCGGGATGAACCGCTATACTCAAAGAAAAAGTCACCGGAAAGAAGGAGTCCGTTATGAACCAACCACTGCTTTGTCTCGACGTGGGCGGCACCGAAATCAAGGGGGCCGTCGTACAGGAGGGGCGGGTGCTGACCGAATTGCAGCATTTTCCCTCCCGCTCCCACGAGGACCGCGAAACCATCCTGGAAAATTTTGTCTCCATTTTCCGCACGCTGCGGCAAAAGATCGACGCACCGGCCATCGGCGGGCTGCGGCTGGCCTTCCCGGGGCCGTTCGACTACGAAAACGGTATCTGTCTGGTGCAAGGACTGGACAAGTACGATGCGCTGTACGGCGTCAGCCTGCGGGAGGAACTGTTCGCCCGGTTGCCCGGCTGGGTGGAAACGCCGGGGGACATCCGCTTTGTCAACGATGTGGCGGCCTTTGCCCTGGGCGAAACCCACTACGGCGACGCCCGGGACACCGCCCGGTCGATGTCGGTCTGCATCGGCACCGGCTGCGGCAGTGCCTTCTGCGTGGGGACCCGCCAGGCCCCCCGCGGGGTGGACGGCGTGCCGGAAAGCGGTGAGATCTACGCCACGCCGTTTTTGGGCAAGACCATCGACGACATCATCTCCAAGCGGGGCGTGGTGGAGCTGTCCGCACAGCGGTTGGGCCAACCCCTGGAGGGGGCCGCGCTGGCAGCCCGGGTCAAAGCGGGGGACGAGGCCGCGGCGGCCTGCTTCCTGGAATTCGGCACCCGGCTGCGGGATGCGCTGGCGCCCTTCCTGCGCGCCTTCCGGCCGGAATGCCTCTGCCTGGGCGGGCAGATCACCTGCAGCTTTTCGATGTTCGGTGCGCCGCTGCAGGCACTGTGTGCAGAACTGGACATCACCCTCCACGTGGCGGCGGATACCTCGGTGCTGGCCATGCAGGGGCTGTGCACCCTGTGACCACCGGCAGGCCGCAGACCCCGGAAAAAATCCACCCGCCCTTCAGACAGTAAAAAGCCCCCGGCCGTCTGAACCGCCCCAGATTGTGCAGACAGCACAAAAAGAGCCCCTGGGCAGGAATATTCAGTTTTAGCAGGAGTGGCGCAGCGTCAGCGGCGCCACTCCTG
>CAJFFY010000016.1 GCA_904374465.1 uncultured Subdoligranulum sp. | reverse complement strand
GTGAGGACGGAAGCAGGGAACAGGAGGTAGAAATCTTCTACCGCTTTATCGGCAAGATTGATTGAATGACACCAATATCTTTAACTATGTGATACCGGGTGAGCTCACACGGTGGCCACGGGCGGTCCGGTTGCTAGAGCATGGCCCGCTGCGAGAAGCAGAAACCATCTCGGGCGACCTCCGCAGAGCTCCGGGGTTTCTTAAGGGGCCCGCAGGAACCCGGGCAGAAACCACACTGCAAAAGTCCCGAAGCCTTCGCTGCAAGCGTTCCGATGCAAGAAGCGAGGACGACGCAATACTGTATGTCTTGCGAGGACGAGCGACGCAGCAGCGGGATACTTGCAGTAGATGGATGCGGGGCTGAGGCAGTGTGGTTTCTGCCCTAAGAGCCGTGCCCCGCGCCTCGGAAGTAGCGGCGGGTTTTTCGGTTCCTTTTTGCCCGGTCAAAAAGGAACATACCGCAGCCTCCCGGGTAGCGCGCACTTCCCACTTATTGTTGCAAAATAACTTTTTTTACCAAAAGTTGCAAAATGGGGTCTTCCTTGCTCGTACTTATTATATAGCACCGGGCAGAACCGCGCAACGGCGGGCTTGGCCGGGCAAAAATTTACACGGATTGGTCTTCTCAAAAATGTCGAAGTATGGTAGAATAGGGCCAATATACGCTTGGAAAGGGGGCAGATGTTTGGCACCCATCATCCGTACCGAAAAACTGCGCAAGGTCTACGCCGTGGGCAAGGAGCGCGTGGTGGCGCTCAACGACGTGGATCTGGCCATCGAAAAAGGGGAGTTCTGCTGCATTGTGGGCCAGTCGGGCAGCGGCAAAAGTACCCTGCTGAATATGCTGGCCGGGCTGGAAAAACCCACCCGGGGCAAGGTGTACATAGGTCAGCACGAGATCAGTGCCATGACCGAAACCGAACTGGCGCGGTTCCGCCAGGCCCATTTGGGGTTCATTTTTCAGAGTTACAACCTGTTGCCCACCATGACGGCAGCCGAGAACGTGGCTTTGCCGCTGCTTTTTAAAGGAGTGGACAAAAAGACCCGCATAAAGCTGGCCCGCAAGGAACTGAAAAGCATGGGGCTGCTGGGGCGGGCCAACCACCTGCCCACCGAGATGAGCGGCGGCCAGCAGCAGCGGGTGGGCATTGCCCGGGCCTTTGTGAGCAATCCCAAGGTCATCTTTGCCGACGAACCCACCGGCAACCTGGACTCCATGACCAGCAAACAGGTGTTGTACCGCATGCTGGAACTGTCCAAAACCCAGAAAGTCACCTTCGTCATGGTCACCCACGAGCCGGAACTGGCCCAGTGTGCCGACCGCATCGTGACCATTCTGGACGGCAAGGTCCAGTCCAGCGTGGTCCAGGACGACGAAACCAAACAGAAATACCGGGACGAATTGTTTGCCGATCTGAAAGGGAACCTGGACATCGGCGGCAGCGCCAGTAAAGAGAAAAAAACGGAGAAAACGGAGTCCCCGTCCTGACCGGAACGGTGTCCCGCTCCCCATCATTGGAGGTCTTACTTTGAAACGTATCTTTTCCCTGATTGCCCTGCTGGCGCTGATCACGGCGCTGGCCCTGCCGGCCGCCGCCGAGGATGCGGTCACCGGCACCGTGGACACCCCCACCGTGGAACAGCCGGTGGCCACCCCGGCGCCCACCCCCGACAACACTACCCCGGCCACCTCGGACGGGGTGTACGTGGTGGGCTACACCGTCACCGACCTGGCCGGCGGCGAGATCACCACCGTGGAAGTGGGGGACCATGTGAACGTGGTGCTCCAGGTGGTGGACCATTCTTCGGCCCGGTACTGCGTCAAGCCGGAGGAGATTTCCGCCCGGATCAACTCCTCGGTGTTCCAGTACACCGGCATCGGCGAGATCGGCCAGCTGTTTGACAACAACGACGACCCCAACCAGCAGCGGCTGCAGCGGGTGCGCAACGGCGAGGCCAGCGAGGAAGAGAAAAAGGCCAACGCCTACTATAATTATTACAGCTACGTGCTGCTGTTCCGGGATGTGGTGTACAACGGCGGCGGCAACACCCTGCCCATCAACCTGACCTACCTGGACACCAGCAAGCCCATGCAGCAGTTCAGCGTCCAGATCGGACAGTGTGTGGACAAGGACCAGACCACCGCCCCCAACCTGATCGTGCGCAGCTCCAGCTACGGCACCGGCGCCGTGGCCGGTGAGGAGTTCACCCTCTCGCTGGGCATCTACGCCACCAACGGCGGCGAGGACCTCAACGACGTCATTGTCTCGCTGACCCTGCCGGAGAACGTTTCCCTGGCCAACGGTAGCCTGTCCACCTACATCGGCACCCTGTCGCCGGAATCCAGCCGGGAGGTCACCTTCCCGGTGCTGCCCGCCTCCGGGTTTACCGGCACGGTGGCCAACATCACCGTCAACATGACCGGCACCGGTTCCATCACCGGCAAAGCGGTGTCCGGCACCACCTCCATCTCGGTGCCGGTCAGCCAGCCCGACCGGTTCGAGGTGGGCGAGCTGAAGGCGCCCTCCTCCATTGTGCTGGGCGAAACCTCCACCGTCTCGCTGAACTATGTGAACAAGGGCAAAAACCCCGTTTCCAACCTGGAAGCCCGGCTTACCGGCACCAACCTGGGCGCCGGCGGCTACCAGTACCTGGGCAATCTGAACGCCGGTACCGAGGGCAGCGTGGACTTTGACCTTGCCCCCGAATCCGCCGGTGCGGTGTCCGGCACCATCACCCTGAGCTACGAGGACGCCAGCGGTGAGCCCCGCACCATCACCAAGGAGTTTTCCTCCACCGCCGAGGAGATGCAGTTTGACCCGTCCATGATGGACCCCTCCATGACCGAGACCGAAACCCAGCCCGCCGGTCTGCCCGGCTGGGCCGTGGGGCTGATTGTGGTCTGCGGCGTGGTGGTCATTGTGGTGATTGTGGTCATCGTCAAGCGTCACAAGAAGAAGAAAGCCATGGCGCTGGCCGCCCTGGAAGCCGAGGACAGCGATGAAGATCTCTGATGAAATCGTCCTGAGCGCCCGCAACCTGACCCGACGCAAGGGCCGCACGGCCCTGACCCTCATCGGCGTGGTCATCGGCACCTGTATGGTGGTGCTGATGATCTCGCTGGGCATTGCCCAGACCCAGGCCAACGACGAGATGCTGAAAAGCTGGGGCGATCTGACCCAGATTCAGGTCTACGGCGGCGGACGGTCGATGGGTGCGGACGGCAAGGTGCTCAAGCTGGACGACAAAGCCATTGAAAACCTGAAACAGCTGGACCATGTGGTGGCAGCCACCGCCTATGTGTCGGCCTATTCCCTGCAGGGCAGCGTGACGGCGGGCACCAACGACCGGTATGTGATGGACCTGAGTTCCCTGACCGGCGTGGACCCCGCGGCCATGGAGCCCATGGGGTTTCAGCTGGCGTCGGGGCGCTGGCCCGACACCGGCCCCGCCAACAAGAAGGCCACCAAGATCCAGGTGCTGGTGGGCGATTACACCGGCTACAATTTCTATGATTCCCGCAAAAGTGAAAACAGCCCCAACCGGTACCGCTGGCAGGGCATGACCGATGCTCAGGGCAACCCGGTGGAGCCCTTCGTCAATGTGGACAAGGACAAGATGACCCTGACCATCAAGACGGGGGAGGACTCCACCGAGAAGACCCAGACCTGGGAGCTGGACGTGGTGGGCCACATCCAGCAGGACGTGAGCAAGGGTTGGTGGACCCAGAGCAACATCATCCTGCGCACCCAGGACCTGAAGATGATCGAGGACGCCTATTACAAGATGGCCAAGATCACCAACAACAACACGTCCTATGACCAGGTCTATGTCAAGGTGGACGACCTGGACAACGTGCCCGCCGTGGAAAAGGCCATCCATGAACTGGGGTTTGAGAACACCTATTCCATGAACCAGCAGCGGGAAGAGATGCAGAAACAGGTGGTGCGCAGCCAGATGATCTTCGGCGGCGTGGCCGCGGTGTCCCTGCTGGTGGCGGCCATCAACATCATCAATACCATGACGATGGCCATCTATGAGCGTACCCGCGAGATCGGCGTCATGAAGGTGCTGGGCTGCGAGCTGAACAACATCCGCACGATGTTTTTGATGGAAAGCTCCTGCATCGGGTTCCTGGGCGGCGTCATCGGGGTGGCCATCAGCCTGGTGGTCAGTTTCCTGCTCAACAACCTGTCCATGATCCTGGCGATGTTCGGCCAGAGTATCGATCTGTCCGGCATTCTGGGCGGCGGAATGTACGGCGCCATGTCCAGCACCATCTCGGTTATCCCGGTCTGGCTCATGCTGGCGGCCCTCGTCTTTGCCACCCTGGTGGGCCTCGTTTCGGGTATTCTGCCCGCCAACAACGCCGTCAAGATCAGCGCCCTGGAGGCTATCCGCCACGACTGAGTTTTCTTGTTCTTTTCTTGCAAGAAAAGAACCAAAAGAACTCCAAACCGGATACCAATTCTCGCACGGGAACATCCGCGCCGGAACCGCAAGGTTGCGGTCTGCCGCACACCTTGCAAGAAAAGAACCAAAAGAACTCCAAACCAGATACCAAGTATTGGCACGGGAACATCCGCGCCGGAGCCGCAAGATTGCGGACTGCCGCACACCTTGCAAGAAAAGAACCGAAAGATTCTAAACAAAAATCCCATGCAGGATTATTCCTGCATGGGATTTTTACTTGGAATTTCTTCGGTTCCTTCTTTGCAAAGAAGGAACAAGGAATCAGGCGGTTTCTTTCAGGGAAAGCATTCCGTCGTACACGCCCTGGTGGGGATTTCCCTGGCTGTCATTCCACTGGGCGGTGATGGTCACCTCCTCCTGGGAAAGGACGGCCATATGCAGTCCCAGGGTCCGGCCCATGATGGCCACATCGGAATAATCCTCAAAACTGTCTTCCGGCACGGTATAGCTGCTGGTGAAAGCCGGGGTGGTAAAGGTCAGGACGAGGTCATGCACGTCCTCTGCCTGCAGAAGCGAAACCGGAACATACTGGATGTCGGCCTCATAGTCCCACAGGTCTTCCAGCCCCTGTGACGAGAGGTTTTTCTGTGTACCGTCCGGCACGCGGTAGCCTTCCGGTGCGATCCAGGTATAGTTCAGCTTGTACCAGGCGGTACACTGCTCGGCCTGGTAGGCGCTTTCAGCGGTGGCGGCTTCCACCGCGTCGGTGCATTCCATCAGCACGGTGCCGTCGTCCCCCACGTAGATACCGCGGATCAGGTAATCGTCCAGCGGGTAGTCGGTGCCGTTGCAATCCTGCAGCGTGAACCCGCCCAGATCCTCTTCCAGGATCACCTCCGTGGCCGAGAGGGGATTGTCCACCGAGAGGGTCAGCCCGTCGGCCAGCTGGATGCTGTCGGTGTGATACAGCGCATAGTTGCCCAGTTCCGGGTCACGGATGCCCAGCGCCGGCAGGATCTTCTGGCGGAAGGCCACATAGTCGTCGTAGGTCACTTCCCGCAGAATGTTGCCCGTCTTGTCGATTTCGTAGAAAAATTCCAGGTCAAGGCCCTCGTACCGGCCTTCCACGTTGTCCCCTTCGACAGCCGTCTGGACGCCATCATCCTGGCGGCCGGCCACCATGCAGGTGCCGTTGTAAAAGCCGGTCACATCCACCACCAGTTTGCCGGCAAAGGCATCCAGTTCATCGAACCGGAAGGCAAAATTTCCGGTTTCGTCCACAAAACCGATCACCGGGCATTCCTGATAAAAGTTCATGCTGCTGGCATCGTAGATGCGGGACACTTCGTTCTTGCACACCCAGGCCAGCCCGTCGGAATAAAAGCTGGCGCCCATGGTTCCGGCTTCCTTGCTGCCCTCCATACCCGAGCTGGCCGGGATGATGCCATCCGGCAGGGGATGCCATTCCCCGGTGTACAGGTTCATAAAACCATATTCGTCGCCCTCCACCTTCCACATGGGTTGCCAGCCGCTGGTCAGGCCCAGATAAAACAGGTTGGTGTAACCGCTCGTCACCGGCGCATACCCCAAGGTGGTGGTGACCCGCTGCAGATTTTCGTCATACAGGGCCAGCGCCGCTTCGGAAACCGGCCCGCAGGAAAAGAGCCGATACCCGTTATAGCCCGCCAGAAATTCCAGATAGTCGTCGTTCTGGGCAAACGGTATTTCGTTGCAGTCGGCGTCCGTGAACACATATTTGCCCGACGCACCGCCAATGTTCGTGTATTTCGGGAAGCCCGCCACCAGGGTGTTGTTCTCGCGGTAGTTTTCCCACAGGACCAGACCGCCGTAATTGATGCGGGATTCCCGGCTTTTCCCGGGATATACCTGGTCAAAATGCGGGGCCTGGGCACTGCCGTCCAGCCGGGTGGCCGTTACCTCGTACAGCGGCCCGGTATAGACCACCGGTTCCGGCGTGGCCGCCACCGTTTCTGCCGATGGGTCCTGCGCGGCGGTTTCTGCCGTGGCAGCCGCCTGTCCGCCCGTGCTGCATCCCGCCAGGCAGACCGCCAACAGCACCGCAACGCCGGACAATCCTATCTCTTTTTTCATTCCATCCTACTCCTTTTCTCTTTATCCTTTAACCAGCATAACACCTCCGCCGTCCGCCGTCCAGTCTTTGTTCCTTCTTTGCTTTTGTTCCTTCTTTGCAAAGAAGGAACCGAAGAAACTCCAAACCGGGCTTTATGAGCAACAGGGGAGCTTTCGCGCCGACGCCGGGAAAAAGCGGCCCGTCATCCTGTCAAGCAGGAACCGAAGAAATTCCAAACAAAAATCCCCCGCAGGGAAAATTCCCTGCGGGGAGTTTTAATTAGAATTCTTTTGGTTCTTTTTCTTGCTAGGTGTCCGGCAGCCTGCAACCTTGCGGCTCCGGCGCAGATGTTCCCGTGCCGGCAAATGGTACCCGGTTTAGAGTTCTTTTGGTTCTTTTCTTGCAAGGTGTCCGGCAGCTTGCAACCTTGCGGCTCCGGCGCAGATGTTCCCGTGCCGGCAAATGGTACCCGGTTTAGAGTTCTTTTGGTTCTTTTCTTGCAAGAAAAGAACCGAGATCATTCGTCGTCGGGGACGTCAGCGGCCTCGTCGGCCCGTTCGGCGGCCTCCAGAGCGGCCAATTCCTCGTCGGTGGGTTCGGCGTCATCCGACGCGTCGGCCTCCACCTGGGCCGTTTCTGCCTCGTTGTCGCGGTCCACGCGGGCGACCATGGCGACCTTGTCGCCCTCGGCCAGGCGCATGACCCGGACACCGCTTCCGTAGCGGCTCTGAACGTTGATGTCGGAGGCATGAATGCGGATCAGGATACCGTTGGCGCTGATGAGGATCAGGTCATCGGTCTCGTCCACGATCTTGATACCGGCCACACCGCCCTTGGCATAGTTGCGGATACCCAGACCGCCACGCTTGGTGATGCGGTAATCGTCAATGCGGCTGCGGCGTCCTTTGCCTTCCTCGGTGATGGTGAGCACGGTGGCACCCGGGCGGCAGACCCCGGCGCCGATGACATAATCGCCCTCCCGCAGTTTGATGACCCGCACACCGTGGCCGGTCCGGCCCATGGCACGGGCGCCCGACTCGGTGAAATGGATAGCGGCGCCGTCGTGGGTGGCCACGATGATCTCATCATCGCCGCCCGTCAGGTGGCTCCACACCAGGGCGTCGCCCTCGTTGAGGCCGATGGCGATGAGGCCCGCCTTGCGGATGTTGCGGAACTGGGACAGCGGCGTGCGCTTGATCAGACCCTGACGGGTGACCATCGTCAGGTAGGTGTTTTCCTCGTCGGCCTTGGCGCTCTGCTGCAGCATCAGGGTGACCTTCTCGCCCTCCTGCAACTGCAAAAGGTTCACGATGTGGCTGCCCTTGGCCGTGCGGCTGCCCTCCGGCACCTGGTAGCCCTTCAACCGGTAAACCCGGCCCTGGTCGGTCATGAAGAGCATATAGTCATGGGTGGAACCCACAAACAGCTCCTCGGTGAAGTCGTCGTCCTTCTGGGTCATGCCCTGCACGCCGCGGCCGCCGCGGTTCTGGGCCTGGTAGGTGTCCAGCGCCGTGCGCTTGATGTAGCCCTCGTGGGTCAGGGTATAGACGCAGGTCTCCTCGGGGATCAGGTCCTCGATGTCTACCTCGCCGGACACCGCCTCGATGGAGGTGCGGCGCTCGTCGCCGTACTTTTCGGCCAGGGCGTTCAGGTCGGTCTTGACGATCCGCTTGACGTGCTCGTCGTTGGAGAGGATGTCCTTGTAATCGGCGATAGCGGCCTGCAGTTCGCCCAATTCCTGCTCGATCTTGAGGATTTCCAGCCCGGCCAGACGGCCCAACTGCAGCTTGACGATGGCGTCGGCCTGGGGCTCGTCGAAGTCGAACCGGTCCATGACGGCCTGACGGGCCTCCGCAAAGCCGCCCTTGCAGGCGCGGATGGTGGCGATGATCTCGTCCACGATGTCCACGGCCTTGCGCAGACCTTCCAGGATGTGTTCCCGCTCCTGGGCCTTCTTCAGCTCAAAGGCGGTGCGGCGGCGGATGACTTCCATCTGGAACTCAATGTAGCGTTCCATGACGGTTTTCAGGCTCATGACCTTGGGCACGCCGTCGTCCAGCGCCAGCATGATGACGCCCACGGTGTCCTGCAGCTGGGTGTAGCGGTACAGCTGGTTGAGCACCACCTGGGGGTTGGCGTCCTTCTTGATCTCGATGACGATCTTCATGCCGGTGCGGCTGGAGGATTCGTCGTTCAGGTCCGAGATGCCCTCGATGCGCTTGTCCTTGACCAGGTCGGCGATGGACTCGATGAGGCGGGTCTTGTTGACCATATAGGGGATCTCGGTGACGAGAATCTCATACCGGCCGTTCTTCTTCTCGACGATCTCGGCGCGGCCCCGCAGGGTGATCTTGCCGCGGCCGGTGGCGTAGGCCGCCCGGATGCCCGACCGGCCCATGATGATGCCGCCGGTGGGGAAGTCGGGGCCCTTGACGTATTCCATCAGGCCCGCCAGGTCAATGTCGGGGTTGTCCATCAGGGCGGACATGCCGGCCACCACTTCCCGCAGGTTGTGGGGCGGGATGTTGGTGGCCATGCCCACCGCGATGCCCTGGCTGCCGTTCACCAGCAGGTTGGGGAACCGGCTGGGCAGCACGTGGGGTTCCTTTTTGGTCTCGTCAAAGTTGGGGTCCCAGTCGATGGTGTCCTTCTCGATGTCGGTGAGCATCTCACAGGCAATCTTGGACATGCGGGCCTCGGTATAACGGTAGGCAGCCGGGGGGTCGCCGTCCACGGAACCGAAGTTACCCTGGCCGTCCACCAGCGGATACCGCAGGCTGAAATCCTGAGCCAGACGCACCATGGCGTCATACACCGACGCGTCGCCGTGGGGATGGTAGGAGCCCAGCACCGCACCGACGGTGTCGGCGGATTTGCGGTAGGGATGCTGCGGGTCGTTGCCGCGCTCGTGCATGGTGTACAGGATGCGGCGATGGACGGGTTTCAGGCCGTCCCGCACATCGGGCAGCGCACGGGAGACGATGACCGACATGGAATAGTCCAGGAAGGCCGTCTCGATCTCCTGTTTGACGTCGCGCTCAATGACCTTGGTGCCGGACCCCGGCACCATAATGATATTTTCTTCCATTCAGTGTACCACCTTGGAGATTGTAAAGAAGGATTTGTTTACCGGGTTGTGGGTAGGGGCGGCGTACACGTCGCCCGGGGCATTTTGCCGCTGCCGCCCCGTGGCCGCCCGTTTCAGGCTTTGCCGTCCAGCACCCATTGCAGGGGGTTGTTTTCGATATACTGCCGGATTTCCGCCAGGTCCTGGGGACCGCGGATGACGTGTTCATGGTAGGAACGTTGCCAGACCGACCTGCCGGCTGCCCGGCTGACGCTGCCTTTCCAGGCGTTCATCACCCGGGGGACCGTAGGGGCGGCGTACACGCCGCCCGTCTGCCTTTCCGCGTCTGTGATGGATAGGATCAGATGCACATGGTCCGGCATGATGACATACTGTTCCACACGGGCCCCGGGCAGATGGGCCGGGATGGCCAGCAGATTGCGCGCGGCAATCTGCCCGATGGCGCTCAGGCAGGTCTGTACGGGCGGCTGATCAGCCGCCCCTACAATCTGCCCTAACAGACGGGCGCGGTCTTTGGTGCATACCGTGATGAAATACCAGGCCCCGGCACCATAGCCGAAGTCCGGCAACCGGACGATTTTTCGTTTTGGTTCCTGCATACGGCAATTTTTCGCCCCGGTCCGAAGCGGAACCGGGTCCACTTTGTCGTTTTGGTTTGGAGTTTCTTCGGTTCCTTCTTTGCAAAGAAGGAACATGAACCCCCGTTGATTTTTCACACGTCCAAATTCGCGAACTTGGCGTTCTTGACGATGAACTGGCGGCGGGGTTCCACCTGCTCGCCCATCAGGATGCTGAACGCCTCGTCGGCGCGTTCGGCGTCCTCGATCTTGATCTGGACGATGACGCGGTTGTCGGGGTTCATGGTGGTTTCCCACAGCTGGTCGGGGTTCATCTCGCCCAGACCTTTGTAGCGGTTGATCTTGGCGCCCGGCATCTCGGCCGAAAGCACCTTCATCTCGTCGTCGTTGTAGGCGTACTTGACGGTCTGGCCCTTCTGCAGCTTGAACAGCGGCGGCTGGGCCACATACACATAGCCGTGCTCGATGAGCGGGCGCATATACCGGAAGAAGAAGGTCAGCATCAGCGTGCAGATGTGGGAACCGTCCACGTCAGCATCGGCCATGATGAAGATCTTGTGGTAGCGCACCTTGGAAATATCGAACTCATCCCCGATGCCGGTGCCCAGCGCCGTCACCACCGGCATGAGCTTGTCGTTGCCGTAGATGCGGTCGGCGCGGGCCTTCTCCACGTTGAGCATCTTGCCCCACAGCGGCAGAATGGCCTGGATGTTGGAATCCCGCCCCATCTTGGCGGAACCGCCTGCAGAATCGCCCTCCACAATGAAGAGTTCGGTCTTGCTGGGGTCTTTTTCGTGGCAGTCGGCCAGCTTGCCGGGCATCCGGTTGGATTCCAGCGCGCTCTTGCGGCGCACCAGTTCCCGGGCCTTCTTGGCCGCAGCGCGGGCCCGGGCCGCCTGGGTGGCCTTTTCCAGAATGGCCTTGGCGGCGGCGGGGTTCTCCTCAAAATACTCGCTCAGCGCCTTGTAGACCACGTTGCTGACCAGACCCTTGATGAAGGTGTTGCCCAGCTTGGCCTTGGTCTGGCCCTCAAACTGGGCCTCCTGCAGTTTGACGCTGATGACCGCAATGATGCCCTCGCGGGCGTCCGGGCCGGACAGGTTCTCGTCCTTGTCCTTCAGGATGCCCTTGGCGCGGCCGTACTCGTTGAGTACACGGGTCAGGGCCAGCTTGAAGCCCTCCTCGTGGGTGCCGCCCTCCGGCGTGTGGACGTTGTTGGCAAAGCTGAGCATCAGCTCGTTGTAGCTGTTGTCGTAATACTGCAAGGCCACTTCGGCCACGGCGCCCTGGCCCTCGCCCTTCATATACATGACCTGGGGGGTCAGCGGGGTCAGGTCCCGGCGCTCGCACAGGTAGCTCACAAAGGAGCGGATGCCGCCCTCGTAGCACATGGTTTCGCTGCGGCCGTCGTTGTCGGCGCCCTGCTCGTCGCTGGGGCGGTCGCTCTCGGGCCGCTCGTCGGTCAGGGTGATCCGCACGCCAGCGTTCAGGAAGGCTTCCTCCCGCAGCCGCTTGAGCAGGATCTCGTAGCGGTAGAGGGTGGTTTCCTGGAACATCTCGGGGTCCGGCTTGAAGGTGACCGTGGTGCCGGTGGACGCGGCCGGGCCGATCTTTTTCAGGTCACCGTCCGGCTTGCCCCGCTTGAAGCTCTGCTCGTACTCGGCGCCGTCCCGGCGCACCCGGACCACCAGCCATTCCGACAGGGCGTTGACCACCGACGCACCCACGCCGTGCAGACCGCCGGCCACCTTGTAGCCGGAATCCTCGCCGCCGAACTTGCCGCCCGCGTGCAGCACCGTGTAGACGACGGTGACGGCGGGAATGCCCAGCTTGGGCTGGATGTCCACGGGAATGCCGCGGCCGTTGTCCGACACTTCGATGATGTTGCCGGGCTTGATGGTGACTTCGATGTGGGTGCAGTACCCGGCCAGCGCTTCGTCGATGGAGTTGTCCACGATCTCGTAGACCAGGTGATGCAGGCCGGACGGGCCGGTGGAACCGATATACATGCCCGGGCGCTTGCGCACCGCCTCCAGGCCCTCCAGGACCTGAATCTGGGCGCCGCCGTAGGCGTGGTCGGTGGCCGTCTCGCGGTTGGTTTCGGTGATGATTTCTTCTGCCATGAAGTGATTGCCTCCTGTTTGGATGAGGGGTTCGGAATCTATTATAAAAACAAGAAAATTGCAGGATTGCGGGGCGGCGGACCGGAAGGTTCGCGTCGCCCGGAAGGTTGCGGTATGTTCCTTTTTGACCGGCCAAAAAGGAACCGAAAAAGCCGCCGCGGGCCTGCGGGCCCCTTAAGAAACCCCGGGGCTCTGCGGAGGTCGCCCGAGATGGTCTTCGCTTCTCGCAACGGGCCATGCTCTAGCAACCGGACCGCCCATGCCTACCGTGTGAGCTCACCCGGGCTCCCGATCGGAAATCCCGCCCGCCGTCGCGGGCGGGCCAGGCCGCGACCGGAGGTCGGTCGTAGGGCGGGGTCTTGACCCTGCCGCGGGACCTTACCGGGATTACCGTGCGGTGTGTGGGTTGTAGGGGCGGCGTGTACGCTGCCCGGATGCCCGCCTACCACTCCACCTTGTCGGTGCGCTTTTTCAGCGCCGCGGGGGAGAGCGGGCTCAGGTAGACCGTCTCGTCGGGGAAATCCGTCAAAAGAAAGCTCCGGGGCAGCGTGCCGGGGGGACACAGGTCCACCACGGCGCCCTCCGCCTCGGCTTTGCGGAAGTATTCCTCGGTGCGGCGGGACGCCCCCGCCGTGTCCAGGTCAAACACCCCCAACAGGTCCCGGGTATTCAGCACGAAATCCTGGCCTGCATGAAAATACATACAAATTCTCCTTGTGTGGAAACCACATGAAAAAGTTTTTCATGTTGGGAAGGGTGTCTCGGAAACCTGTCCGCCCTTGACGTACACAATCTTGCCGTTGGTGCGGGCAAAGGCGGCGGTGTCGCAGGTGGTGACGATGGTCTGGTGCTCGCCCATCCGGGTCAGCAGATAGGTCTGCCGCTCGTCGTCCAGTTCGCTGAGCACATCGTCCAGCAAAAGTACCGGATGCTGGCCGAAAAAACTGCCTACCACCGTGGCTTCCGCCAGTTTCATGGCCAGCACACAGCTGCGCTGCTGGCCCTGGCTGCCAAACACCCGGGCCGGCTGGCCGTCCAGCTGCAAATCCAGGTCCTCCCGGTGGGGACCGGTCAGGCAAAAGCCCGCCCGCAGCTCCCCGGCGCGCACCGCCGCCAGCTTTTCAGCCAGGGCATCGGCGGTGGGGGCGTCGGCACAGCACTGGTACCGCAAAGAAAATTCCTCGGCACCATGGGATATTTCTGCATAGTTGTGGGTGGCCGCAGGGGCCAGAGCGTCCACAAATTTCTGCCGGTGGGCCATGATCTGCCCGCCGTACTGGGCCAGCTGCTCGTTGTAGGCGTCCAGCAAAAGCGACGCATTGGGCGTAGCTTCGTAGTTTTTCAGCAGGGCGTTTTTCTGGGCCACCAGCCGCATGTACCGGCGCAGCGCCACCAGATAGGGCCGGAACACCTGGCACAGCGCCGAATCCAGAAACCGGCGCCGGCCCTCCGGCCCGCCCTTGACCAAAGCCAGCAGGTCGGGCTCGAACACCACGGCCTGGAAATTGCCCGCCAGGGCGGCGGCCCGGCCCTGGTCCACCCCGTTGAGTTTGGCGGTGCGGCCCGGTCGCTGGCTGCCCTTGGCCCCCACGGTCAGACGGATGGTTTTTTCGGCGCCGTCCGTCTCAAAGGAACCTTCCAGCACGGAAAATTCGCAGCCGCGGCGGATCAGTTCGGCGTCCTTGGACCCACGGAAACTTTTGCCGCCGGTGAGCAGCCACACCGCTTCCAGCAGGTTGGTCTTGCCCTGACCGTTGGGACCACACAGCACCGTCAGGTTGGCATCGGGGTCCAGCACCGCATGGGCCAGGTTCCGGTGGTCGGTCAGTTCCAGGTGGGTCAGCCGCATCAGGCGCCCTCCGCGATCTGCACGGTCTGGCCGTCCAGCTCCACGGTGTCGCCGGGGCGGCATTTTTTGCCCCGCATGGTGCACACTTCGCCGTTGACTTTCACGGCGCCGCCCTGAATCAGCTCCTTGGCTTCGCCGCCCGTCTCACACAGGCCGGCGAACTTGAGCAGGGCGTCCAGCTTGATAAATTCGGTGTGGATACGCAGTTTTTCCATAGGATCAACCCTCGTTCTTGAACCGGACCGGCAGCACCAGGTAGATGAAGTCCTTGCCGTCCTCGGGCAGGATCTTCACGGGGCTCAGCGGTCCGTTGATTTCCAGCACCATCCGCTCGCACTTGGAATACCGCATGGCATCCAGCAGATACCGGTTGTTGAAGCCAATCTCCACGGGGTCGCCGGTCATGGCCACGGGGGCGAACTCGTCCACCACTTTGCCCAGAGGGGTCTGGCACCGCACGGTGATTTTGTCCTCGGCAAAGGAGATGCGCAGCGGGTTTTTCAGCCGCTCGGTGATGATCAGCGACGCGCGCTCGATGGTGTTGATGAAGGTTTTGCAGTCCACCGTCACCCGGGTGCGCTTTTCTTTGGGGATGACGCTCTCGTAGTTGAGGAAGTCGCCCTCGATCAGGCGGCTCATGATGGTGTAGCCGTTGGTGGTGAACACCACATACCGGCGGTTGGCGTCAATCTTGACGGGATCGTCCGGTCCGCCCATGATCTTGAGCAGTTCCTGCAGCGTTTTGGCGGGAATGATGATCCGGATGTCGCGGGTGCACTCCACATCCCGCTGGATGATGGCCAGCCGGTAGCCGTCCAGCGCCACAATGGTCAGGCTGCCCGGCTCGATGACGAACAGTTCGCCGGTGTGGGCGGGTTTTTTGTCGTCCTGGCTGACCGCGTAGATGGTTTTTTCGATGAGTTCCCGCATCATGCTGGTGGGAATGGTCATGGTGTTGTCGGCACCGGTCACCGGCAGGCTGGGATAATCGGAGGCATTCATGGCGGGAATCTCGAATTCCGCCACGCCGCCGCTGATGATGGCCTGGCCTTCGTCGGTCAGCTCGATCCGCACGTCGCCGGCGGGCATCCGGCTGACCATCGAAAGAAGTAGCTTGGCTTCCAGCACCGTCTCGCCGGGGACCAGCACGTTGCACTCGATGGTGGTGGTGATGCCCATCTCCATATCGTAACCGGTCAAGGTTAAGTTGAATCCTTCGGCTTTCAGGTAGATGCCTTCCAGCACGGGAATGGCGGAACGGTTGGTAATGGCACGGGAAACGCCCTCGATGGCGGAAGCCAGGAGGTTTTTTTCGCATTCAAATTTCATGGCAGGTCCTTTCTGGATGCTTGGTCTTGCGCAAAGACCCGGTGTATCAAAAGAGAAAAAGTAGCTTTGCGTTTGTTTTCCACAGATCGGGCACTTTTTTGGGGAGAAAACCGCCCAAGGTATCGGGATCTGGACGCAGAAACTATTAACTATTCTCGTAGTAGTAGTAGGGGGTGTGAAAACGGTGGAAAACTCCACCGGCCCGGATAACGGCGCGGAAAATCGCCGTTGAGTTTTTCTCCACCGTCTGTGCAGAATATGGTGGAAAACCGGGAAAACCAAAGTTTTTCACCGCGGTTCTTGAAAACCGCCTGTTGAAAAGGGAAAACTTTGTTTAAAAGTGGATGGTTCTTTCTTTACAAAGAAAGAACCAAAGAAATTCCAACCAACATCGAACATCGTTCGATGTTTACAAAACAGAAAAGCACAGAATATCGTAAAAATCCAACGCAGTTGGATTTTGTTTAAAAGTTCTTTGCCTACTTTCTTTCAAGAAAGGAGGTCAAAAAAGTAGGTTACGTGCGGACGTTCTTCATGATATCGCTGCACATTTCCTTGAGGTGCTGGTCCTTGG
Organism: uncultured Subdoligranulum sp.; assembly: GCA_904374465.1. Classification (GTDB taxonomy): domain Bacteria; phylum Bacillota; class Clostridia; order Oscillospirales; family Ruminococcaceae; genus Gemmiger. The sequence goes on along the minus strand of CAJFFY010000016.1, from coordinate 44,371 downwards.
TGATATTCTCGGCCATGGTCTTGATGGAATAGACGACGGTGGAATGGTCGCGCTGGAATTCCTGGCCGATGGCCTCCATGCTCATGCCGGTGACTTCCCGGATGATGTACATGGTCATCTGCCGGGCCGCGCTGACGTTGGCGTTGCGCTTTTTGCCCCGGATATCCGCCGGCATGACATTGTAGGTGCGGGCCACCTCGTTGAGGATCTTCTCGATGGTCACCGGAATGGGCTGGCTGTCGTTGAGGGTGTCCTTGATGGCGGTGGTGGTTACACCGATGCAGGGGGCGATGCCCTCCAACATATAATAGGCGTTGAGCTTTTTCACCGCGCCTTCCAGCTGGCGGATGTTCTGCTTGAGGTGGTTGGCGATGTATTCCGCCACGTCGTCGGGCAGGTCCAGGTTCAAAAGCTCGGCCTTGCGCTTGACGATGGCCACGCGGGTTTCAAAATCCGGCGGCTGGATGTCGGCGGTCAGGCCCCACTCAAACCGGGTGCGCAGACGCTCCTCCAGACTCTTGATCTCCTTGGCCGGACGGTCCGACGCAATGACGATCTGTCGGCCGTCGTTGTGCAGCGTGTTGAACGTGTGGAAAAATTCTTCCTGGGTACTTTCCTTGCCGGCCAGGAACTGGATATCGTCGATGAGCAAAACGTCGGCCTGACGATATTTTTGCCGGAACTGCTCGGTGGTGGCCGTCTTGACCGCCGTGATGATCTCGTTGGTGAACATTTCACAGTCCACGTAAACGATGTTGAAATCGGGATGGTTTTTCTTGATCTCGATCTGGATGGCGTTCAAAAGATGGGTCTTGCCCAGCCCCGACGGCCCGTAGATGAACAGCGGGTTGTAGGCGCCGGACGGATTCGCCGCCACGGCCTGGGCCGCCGCATAGGCAAACTGGTTGGACGGTCCCTTGATGAAGTTTTCGAAGGTGAAGTCGTACCGGCCGCTGGGCAGATTCTTTTCTTCCAGTTTGGGTTTTTCCGGCTCTTCCTCTTTTTTCGGGGTGACAAACACCAGGTCGACATCAAAACCCAGCACAGACTTGAAGGCATCCTTCAACATCGCGGTGTACCGGTCCGACACGATGCCCAGAATGAAGGCGTTGCGGATCTCCAGCGTGATGGTGTTGGAATTTTCAAAACTGACCGCCTTGATGTCGCTGATATAATACTGATAGGTTGCCTCGGCAGTATGTTCACGGCAATAGGCTTTCGCCGCGTCCAATACGTCGTTGATGGAATCCATGGCTTTCGATACTCCCCACTTCCTGTTAAAAATCGCGCCCTTCCACGAGGGCGCAAAAACACTACATACAGTATAGCACAAAACGGCCTTTAAAACAACACCCTATTATAATAAAGTAGGAATTTTTTTGTCCCCGCCCCGCCCCACAACCGCCACTAAATATGGTGGGTATGGATTTTGGGTGCCACAACTGTACGCTCTTGCGAAAAAAACTGTCGGGAAAGTATTGACAAAGGGGGCGGTTATCGCGTATAATCTAAGACTGCAAGGCTGCCCCTGTATGGGCAAAGCCCTGAAACCAACCGCCCATACCGGGAATTCAACAGGAGGAATGAAAAATGAAGCGTACTTTCCAGCCCAAGAAGCGTCAGCGCAGCCGCGTGCATGGTTTCCTGCAGCGCATGGCCACCAAGAACGGCCGCAAAGTCCTGGCCCGTCGCCGTGCCAAGGGTCGCAAGAGCCTGACGGTCTGATCTTTGGAAAAATGAGGAAGTAAAGGGTTGCTGATGCTTGATCAGCAGCCCTTTTTTCGAAACTGTCGTTATCCTTCCAAGAGGGGAACCGGCCCGCACGGCGGTGCCCGCCCCGGATATTATTTTTTTCGTTTTGTGGAGTTGTGCCCATGCGTTACCGCACGTTGAACAAAAACTGGCAGTATAACCGGGTGTATGGCCGGGGCAAAAGTTATGTACATCCCCACGTGGTTTTGTACGTGGCCAAGAACCGGCTGGGCTATACCCGCATCGGCCTGACCGCCACCAAAAAGGTGGGCCATGCCGTACAGCGCAACCGCGCCCGCCGCATCATGCGCGCCGCACTGAGCGAACATCTCTCGCAAAATATCGGCGGATATGATATAATACTGGTGGCCCGCGGCCAGACCCCCCACCTGAAAAGCACCCAGCTGAGCAAGACCCTGGGCAAACTGTTTGCCAAGGCGGGGCTTCCCGACCTGGCCAGACCCGCCCAGCCCGCGCCCGCGGTGGAAAATCCCCAATGACCCGGCTGCTCATCGCCCTGCTGCGGGGCTATAAACGGTTCATCAGCCCCCACCTGGGGCATCATTGCCGGTTTGTGCCCACCTGCAGCGAATACGCCATGCAGGCTTTGGCTGTCCACGGCCTTGTCAAGGGTTTGATCCTGACAGTCTGGCGGCTGCTGCGCTGCAATCCCTTCGGCAAGTTCGGGTTTGACCCCGTGCCGGAAAAGGGACGCTGGATCAACGAAAAGCGGAAACTCACCCGGGGGTGAACCGGGAGGTTCGCGCTGCCGCAAGGTTGCGGTAATGTTCCTTTTTGACCGACCAAAAAGGAACCGAAAAAGTCGCCGCTAGTTCCGAGGCGCGGGGCACGGCTTGGGGGCTGCACGCCCCCAAGACCCCCAAAGAAGAAGTCGCCCACGCCAAAACGGGGAAAAACGCCTGGAGAGACTGTTTTTCCTGCCGTTTTGGCGGTGCTCCACTTACAATCCGGGGGTTCCCGGACCCCCGTGACGGGAAAAATCCGGCTTGTTTTCCACATTCCCGATACTGCCTGTGGAAAATTGTTTGGAGTTTCTTCGGTTCCTTCTTTGCAAAGAAGGAACAAAACGTTTTTATTTATGCCTCTCATGTCTTTGCGCTGCGCGGCAAAGACCTACGTTAAAATACACGCTTCCGGGCGCAGCCGGGGCAGAATGGACAAGCTATGCAAATTTTCTACTTTCTGGCCATCATTCTGGGCCCGCTGGTGAAGATCCTGTACAACTTCATCGGCAACTACGCGGCAACGATGATCGTTGCCACCCTGATCATCAAGCTGCTGCTCTTCCCGCTGGCGATCCACCAGCAGAAATCCACCGCCAAGATGTCGGTGTTCCAGCCGCTGATGAACGAAATCCAGCAAAAGTACAAGAACAACCCCGAAAAGCAGCAGGAAGAACTGATGAAGCTGCAGCAGGAACACGGGTTCAACCCCATGGCCGGCTGTCTGCCCATGCTGCTGACCATGCTGGTGCTGTTCGGCTTCCTGGGCGTCGTGTATTATCCGGTACATTACATCTTCGGCGTTTCCAACGATGCGGTCAAGGCTGCCTGTGAGGCGCTGGGCATCGCCACCGCCAACGCCACCAACATGCAAACCTCGCTGATCCAGGCCATCCACAACGGCGCGGCCATCAGCCCCGACATCATTGCCCCCGACGTGGTGGCCGAAATCAAGAACTTCAACACGATGTTCTTCGGCATGGACATGTGCGATATCCCCGGTTTCCACATCACGCCCATCGCCATCTTCCCCATCATCGCCGCCGTGACGATGATCGTCAGCTACATCTTTACCCAGAAACTGTCCGGTATGAGCAGCCAGATGCAGGGCAGCATGAAGATCATGATGTGGGTCATGAACCTGATGTTCGTGTCCTTCTGCTTCAATGCCCCCGTCGGTTTCTCGCTGTACTACGGTGTGTCCAACCTGTTCCAGATCGGCCAGAGCTTTGTGACCTACCGCATCTACAGCCCCGAAAAGTTCAAGGCCCAGTATGAGGCCGAGCTGGCCGCCAAACGCGCCGAGAAGAAAAAGAAAAAGACCGTGACCGTGGAGGAGAACGGCAAGACCGTCACCAAGGAAGTCACGGGTGGCGAAGCCAACAAGCTGCGCCTGGAACTGGCCCGCAAGCGCGAGGCCGAACTGTACAAGGACGAACGGACCACACCGTTGAATCAGTAAGGAGGGAGCGCAATGCGCAGCATGGAAATGAGCGCCCGCACCGTGGAGGCCGCCGTGGAGGCTGCCTGCGAGGCGCTGGGCGTGGATCGCAACGATCTCAACGTCAGCTATGAAGTTCTGGAATTCCCCGCCCGCAAACTGTTCAAAACCATCCCCGCCAAGGTGCGGGTGACTGTGGAGGAACCGGAGACCGAAACCCCGGCCGCCCCCGCGGAAACCCCCGCCCCCACTCCGGTACCGGAAGAAGCCGCCGCACCGGCTGCCCCTGCCGACGAAGAACCGGCCGTTGCGGAACAGCCCGCTGAGGACTCTGCCGCCCCGGCACAGGAACCGGAGCAGGCCCAGCCCGCTGCCGACGAGGAAGTGCCGCTGGACATCGACGCCGACGCCCGTCTGCAGGCCGCCGTGGACTACCTGAGCCCCATCTTCAAGCTGATGGGCGTGGAGGACTTTGCCTTCTCGGCCCTGAAGAAGGGGGAGGCCACCATCCTGCGGGTGACCGGCAACCACATGGGTGCGTTGATCGGCCGCCGCGGCGAGACGATGGAAAGCCTGTCCTACCTGGCCAGCCTGGTGGTCAACCGGATGGACGGCCCCTATGTGAAGCTGGGCCTGGATGTGGGCGGCTACCGCGGCAAGCGGGAGGACGACCTGGCTGCCCTGGCCCGCCGCATCGCCGAGCGGGTGATCCGCACCGGCTGCTACTATGAGATGGAACCCATGAACCCCTACGAGCGGCACATCATCCACACCGCCGTGGCGGACATCGAGGGTGTGCGCAGCGAGAGCAAGGGCGAAGGCCCCGCCCGCCGCGTGGTGATCTATTCCACCGACCCCAACGCCAGCAACCTGCCCGACCGTGACAACGGCCGCAACGCCCGCGGCGGACGCCGTGAGGGCGGTCGTGGCGGTCGTCGTGACGGTGGCCGCGGTGGGCGTCGGGATGGCCGTGGCGGCCGCAGTGGACGCGGACCCCGCCGCGAGGGCGGCAGCCGCGGACCCCGGTCCAGCGTGCCGGGCCGTGAATTTGCCGACGCGCCCCGTGACCCCAATGCCCAGCCTATGGCCCCCAAGGTGACCGAGCGCATCCATGACGGGGACGATTTCGCCTTCGGCAAGATCGAACTGTAAGTCCCGTTCTTTTCTTGTAAGAAAAGAACCAAAAGAATTTTCCACAAAACATGCCCACCGGGTGGAAAACCCGGTGGGCATGTTTTTTTGTGCGGTTTTGGTTTTGTGGAGGAAGGTTTTCCACAAAGGGGAGACCGGTTGGGGAAAATCTGCGGGATTTTCGGGAGGATGGGGGCTATAGGGAGGCAAGAGGCAGAAATTTGCCCCGGAAAAGCCGCCGGAAGGGGGAAATTTTCCGCTTTTTCGGGGAAGTTTTCCACAAACGGGGAGCAGGTCGGGGAAAACTTTGCGGCTATTGCGGGAAAACTGCCGCGGACGGAACACCGTGGAGGTCGGCCAGGACGGGCAGAAGCGTTTTCCACAAAAAATAGGGAGGCGGGGGAAAACTGTCGGCGTCGGCGCGGGTGGTGCCCGTGTTGCCCAGTGAATCCGGTCTGGAGTTTCTTCGGTTCCTTCTTTGCAAAGAAGGAACAAGGAACAAAGGAATATTGACAAACGGGTCCGAATTGGTTTTAATGGTGGTATGAACCGGTACAGACGAAAAGGAGGCGACCATGAAACAAAACAACAAACGGCGTGCGATGATTTTGCTGTGGGGCTGCATAGCGGTCATTGCGTTGTGCATTGCGGGGGCGCTGGCGGTGCTGCTGCCCCTGCCGAAACCGGAAACGCTGGAGATTCCCGGGCAGCGGGGAACGATTCCCGCGACCATCCAGATGCCGGGCAAGCTGTCCCGCAATGACGAGACGCCGCTGGTGGTATTGTGCCATGGCTTTACCGGCAACCGGGGCGGAGACACCCACTTCACCCAGCTGGCCCAGGACCTGGCCGAGCAGGGCATGGCCAGCGTGCGGATGGACTTTGCCGGCTGCGGGGAAAGCGCCGAGCCCGACACCGCCTACACGCTGGGCAACATGACCCAGGATGTGGATTCCATCATCGCCTACATGCAGCAGACCTACGGCCTGGACGGGCCCATCGCGCTGGTGGGGCACAGCATGGGCGGGCGTCTGGCCAGCCTGTACCCCCAGCAGGGCAGCTACCCCGTGGATGCCCTGGTCCTGTGGAGCCCCGCCAACGGCACCGGGCTGCAGGGCCTGGAATTTCTGAACATTGACGATTTCAGCCAGGTGGAAGCCATGGCCGCCGAGGCCCTGGCCAACGGCAAGGTGTCCGCCCCCAAGTGGAATACCGAGATCAGCGACGTCTTTGTGCAGGAAATGCAGAACAGCGACCCCAACGCCGCCCTGCGGGAAGCCGGACTGCCGGTGCTGCTGACCTACGCGGGCCACGAAACGCTGTTCACCGAACAGACCGTGGCCGAGACCATCGCCACCGTGGAAAGCCTGCCCGACAGCCAGGTGGTGCTGGACCCCTTTGTGGACGGCGACCATAACTACTTCGGGCCCTCCGGCAAGGAAGACCCCCAGACCCCCGTTATGGACCAGGCCCTGCGGGAAGCCACCGAAACCTTCCTGCGGGATACCTTGTCCTGAGCGTGTGTTTGTTCTTTTCTTGCAAGAAAAGAACCAAAAGAACTCTAATTAAAAATATCCCGCAGGGAATTTCCCTGCGGGATATTTTTGTTTGGAATTTCTTCGGTTCCTTCTTTGCAAAGAAGGAACAAACAGAAACCTCGGGACAAAGCATCGCCCCCGTCCGGTTGCGGCTCCGGGCGGGGGCATTTGGGGTATCGGTTTGGTGTGAGGAGGAATCATGTTCCAGGGTTCCGGTTGCGGCTCCGGTTCCCTGTGCCTATAAAGATACAGGATAACTACGAAGAAACTATGATTTTGATATGAACATTTTGTAAAATTGGACATTCGTGTACAAAAATCCCGGCCGGGAAGTCCCGACCGGGATTGTTTTCCACACAGGTGTTGAAAATCAGCCGAACATATTGATCAGGATACCGGCCGCCACCGCGGAACCGATAACACCCGCCACGTTGGGACCCATGGCATGCATGAGCAGGTAGTTGCGGGGATTGTATTCCTGGCCGACCTTCTGGCTGACACGGGCCGCCATGGGCACGGCGGACACGCCGGCCGAACCGATCAGCGGGTTGATCTTGCCGCCGGTGACCGCGCACATGACCTTGCCCAGCAACACGCCGCCCGCGGTGCCCACACCGAAGGCAATGACGCCCAAGATGATGATCTCGACGGTCTGGAGGGTCAGGAAGGTGGAGGCGTTGGTGGTGCAGCCCACCGAGAAGCCCAGGAAAATCGTGATGATGTTCATCAGTTCGTTGCCGGCGGTCTTGGTGATACGCTCGACCACGCCGGATTCCTTCATCAGGTTGCCCATCATCAGGCAGCCCACCAGGATGGCGGCGTCAGGCAACGTCAGCGAAACAATGATGGTGACAATGATGGGGAAGAGGATCTTTTCGGTCTTGGAAACCTGGCGCGGCGCCGTCATGACGATCTGACGCTCTTTTTCGGTGGTCAGGAACCGCATGATGGGCGGCTGGATGACCGGCACCAGGGCCATGTAACAGTAGGCCGCCACCGCAATGGAACCCAGCAGATGGGGCGCCAGACGGGTGGTGACAAAGATGGCCGTGGGACCGTCGGCACCGCCGATGATGCCGATGGAGGAAGCTTCCTGGTTGGTGAAGCCCAGGATCTTGGCACCGATGAAGGTGAAGAAGATGCCCAGCTGGGCCGCCGCACCCAGCAGCAGGCTGGACGGACGGGCGATCAGCGGGGTGAAGTCGGTCATGGTACCGATGCCCAGGAAGATCAGCGGGGGATAGATGCCCAGCTTGACGCCTAAGTAAATATAGTCCACCATGCCGCCGGAACTGCCCAGCAGCTCCCAGTTGATGTGGTTGGTCTCGTTGAGGAAGATCTCGATGTGGAAAATGCCGTCCAGCGGCAGGTTGGTCATCAGCATGCCGAAGCCGATGGGCAGCAGCAGCAACGGTTCAAACTGCTTGACGATGGCCAGGTAGAGCAGCACGCAGGCAACCGCCAGCATGACCGCATATTTCCAGCCGCCCTCGGTGAAGAAAATCTGTGCCCAACCGGAATTGCCGAAAATCTCGGCAATGTTGGTAAAAATCGCACCCATGGTCAGCCCTCCTTACATAAACGGCGTGGTGTGTTCCCGCACGCCGGCGTCACCCCAGGCACCGCGGCGGGATCCCTTGCCGGACTTCGTCACGCGGCGGATGCCGTGAATCACCGCACCTTCGCCCATGACACAGGCAACGGCAGCCGAAATGGCGGCGATGACCTCGCCGGGAATGGCACCTTCCGCGGCCTTGGCCACGGGAGGCTGAGGTTTGGGGGCCGGTTTGGGCGGCGCCGGGGGCGCTGCCTTGGACGGCTTGGGGGGCTGCGGTTTGGCAGCCTTGTGATTGATGCTGTCAAAAATTTTGCCTTCGATCATGATGATCAGGCACAGGGCAATCAGCATCGCAAAAACCAGCACGATACTGGTCAGTACGACGATGCCGTCACTGGCTTCCAGCGCCAGCAGTGCAATGTTCGGCATAGTGGAGTTCCTCCTTTTGGCATAGTACCCATGTTAAATTTTGCACAAGCGACATTTGAATGTATTATACCACAATGTGGATTTTTTTGGTAGATTTTTTTACAAAAAAATTAACGAAGGGGGTGAAATGTTTGGCGGGTTGAACGAGAGGGCACCGGAACCCCGCCGCGCCGGCAGACACTGCCGGCGTGGGCTGCCGGCCAGCCGGGCGGGAAAAATCCGGTGTATACTTAATAAAATAAAATAGGACAGGGTGTGTGCATTGGTTGAAGACAGATTTGCAAAAGAAAATGAAGTTTTGCTTCGTCAGGTTGCCCAAAAACGGTGGGAAACCCGCGGGGCCGGAAAAGCAAGATTCCAAAAAATGCGCAGAAGGGCAAAAATTGCTTGACCGGGCGCATAGGATGGTGCTAGCATAAGCGCATCGAGACAAACGGCAAAGGCGCCGGGCGGAGGAATCTGCCCGGCGCCTTTGTGTTTGTCCGGGGAAAGAAAGGGGTTATGTTCATGTACAATTCGGCAGATGTAACCTGGACGTTGGTTGCGGCGTTCATGGTGTTCTTCATGCAAGCAGGTTTTGCTTTGTGCGAAGCGGGCCTGACACGTGCCAAAAACACCGGCAATATTCTGATGAAGAATATGATGGATTTCTGTATCGGCACGCCTTGCTTCTGGCTGGTGGGCTTCGGTGTAATGTTTGCGGGCACCGGCGCTTTCATCGGTGGTTTTGATCCGTTCATTCAGGGCAGCTACGATTTCGGCGGCCTGCCCCTGTGGGTGTACGTGGTGTTCCAGACGGTGTTCTGCGCCACCGCCGCCACCATCGTTTCCGGCTCCATGGCCGAGCGCACCAAGTTCAGCGCCTACTGCGTTTACTCGGCGGCCATCAGCCTGATCGTCTACCCCATCTCCGGCCACTGGATCTGGGGCGGCGGCTGGCTGAGCCAGCTGGGCTTCCATGACTTCGCCGGTTCCACCGCCGTCCACTTTGTGGGTGGTGTCACCGCCTGCCTGGGCGCCTGGATGCTGGGCCCCCGCATCGGCAAGTACGGCAAGGACGGCAAAGCCCGCGCCATTCCCGGCCACAACCTCACCGCCATGGCGCTGGGCGTCTTCATCCTGTGGTTCTGCTGGTTCGGTTTCAACGGCGGTTCCACCGTCAGCATGACCGGCGACGACACGATGGTTTCTGCCGGCCTGATCTGCTTCAACACCAACCTGGCGGCTGCTCTGGCTACCTGCGCCGCCCTGATCACCACCTGGATCCGCTACGGCAAGCCCGATGTGTCGCTGACCTTCAACGGCGCGCTGGCCGGCCTGGTGGCCATCACCGCCGGCTGTGACATGGTCGACCCGTTCGGCGCCGCCATCATCGGCATCGTGGCCGGTGTTCTGTGCATCTTCTCGGTGGAATTCTTCGACAATGTGGCCAAGATCGACGACCCCGTGGGCGCTGTCTCGGTCCACTGTGCCAACGGTGCCTGGGGCACCCTGGCCACCGGCCTGTTCTCCACCAGCCAGGGCGTCTTCTACGGCCACGGCTTCTCCTTCTTCGGCATCCAGGTTCTGGGCCTGCTCAGCGTGCTGGTCTGGGTTCTGGTTTCCATGTTCATCATCTTCACCCTCATCAAAAAGACCATCGGCCTGCGCGTCACCGAGCAGGAAGAGATTGACGGTCTGGACATCCACGAGCACGGCCTGACCAGCGCCTACGCGGGCTTTGCCATCAACGACGCCACCTACGCCGACCTGGATGTGAACGAAAACACCGACCTGGGCGAGGACGACATCAACAAGGCCAGCGCTGCCAAGGTGGCTGCTGCCGTCAAGGTCCAGAAGGAAGCCCCGCTGCCCGCCGAACTGGATTCCGGCATGCACAAGGTTTCCATCATTGTCCGGCTGGCCAAGTTCGACGCCCTGAAACAGGCGCTGAACAAGGTGGGCGTCACCGGCATGACGGTGACCCAGGTTATGGGCTGCGGCCTGCAGAAGGGCAGCGGCGAGAAATACCGCGGTGCCGAAGTGGACGCCACCCTGCTGCCCAAGGTCAAGGTGGAAGTGGTCATCAGCAAGATCCCCGTGGATACCATCATCGACGCGGCCACCAAGGCTTTGTACACAGGCCACATCGGCGACGGCAAGATCTTCGTCTACAACGTGGCGAAGGTGGTCAAGGTCCGCACCGGCGAACAGGACTACGCCGCTTTGCAGGATGTGGAATAATCCAACAACAGATTCATACGTTTTCTCCCAAAAAGAGGGGCAGCCTGCGGGCTGCCCCTCTTGGTTTGTACCTATTATATAGAACGGGAGGTGCGCGCTACCCGGGAGGTTCGCGGTATGTTCCTTTTTGACCGGCCAAAAAGGAACCGAAAAAGCCGCCGCTAGTTCCGAGGCGCGGGGCACGGCTCAAGGGGCCTGCGGGCCCCTTAAGAAACCCCGGAGCTCTGCGGAGGTCGCCCGAGATGGTTTTCGCTTCTCGCAGCGGGCCATGCTCTAGCAACCGGACCGCCCGTGCCCACCGTGTGAGCTCACCCGGGCTCCCGATCGGAAATTCCGCCCACCGTCGCGGGCGGGCCGGGTGTATCCGGCCCCTGCAACCACACAAACCTTTGTAAATCCCGTGCGGTTGTCCGGCGGGGATGAATCCCCGCCCTACGAACCTACCCAAAAATTTCCCGGCTCCGGCGCGGGCCTTGCCATGCCTCCCATAAAACCCGGGTTGGAGTTTCTTTGCCTGTTTTTTGCAAGGCACCCGCTTCCGGCTCCGGCGCGAACAATGCCGTGCTGCCCTTACCCCCGGTTCAGAGTTTCTTTGCCTGTTTTTTGCAAGGCACCCGCTTCCGGCTCCGGCGCGAACAATGCCGTGCCGCCCTTACCCCCGGTTCAGAGTTTCTTTGCCTACTTTCTTTGCAAAGAAAGTAGGGCGGTGTTCATCTCGTCCAGCTGGGCGGGCACGTCGGTCAGGTCCATGGCGGAAAAATCCGTGGTGACGCCCGCATCATCCAGCAGCCCCTGCTGGGCGGCGGGGTCATCGCAGATATCCCGGGCACAGCGGTAGACCCCCGGCCAGTTGGCATCCATGGTGGCCCGGTCGTCGGTGCTCAGGTCTGCCTGCCAGGCCTGGGTCTCGCCGGACAGGTCGTCCGGCACCAGATCCCCTGCCAGGAACACCACCAGATCCGCCGCGGCGATGGCCGTCTTCAGGCTGCCGCCCGCGCTGTCCACCTCATAGGCGATGCATCCGTTCAGCACCACCGTCAGCCGCTGGGTTTTCACCGCGGCCGCCGCGTTTTCCACCGTGGCGCTCTCCGTTGTGGAAAACTTGCCGCCGTTTTCCGCAGAAACCGGCGCGCAGCCGGTCAACAACAACAAACCAAGAATCAGACTGATCCATCTGCGCATACCCATCCCCTCCTGTGCTTTTATACTATGTTGCAGGGTGTGCTGCTTCCACTATACCCCGAATTTTCCCCCGTTGCAACTTGCCCCCGGCAGGGTTTTGCGGTAGAATGATAACAGAATGCGCCTGCGGGCGCTGCAAGTTATGAGGGAGAAAGAAAACGATGCTGGACGATCTGTTTGAATTTTTGCAGGAGGGCGTCACGCCCTACCATGCGGCGGCCACCGCGGCAGCCTGGCTGGACGCCGCCGGTTTTACCCGGCTGGAAGAAGCCGATTACTGGAACCTGGAACCCGGCAAGGGATACTATATTCTGCGCAACGGCTCTGCCGTGGTGGCATGGCGCATCCCCGCCCATGCCATCGGCGGGTGGCGGATCACCGCCAGCCACAGCGACGCCCCCGGGTGGAAGATCAAATCCGACGCTGTGCAGAACGACGGCTGCCGCCGGCTGAGCGTGGAAGGCTACGGCGGCATGAACATGGCATCCTGGCTGGACCGCCCCTTGACGGTGGCCGGCCGGGTACTGCTGCGCACCGAGGACGGGGTGGAAACCCGGCTGGTCCACTTTGACCGGGATCTGCTGGTCATTCCGTCGCTGGCCATCCATATGCAGCGGGACGTGAACAAGGGCCACGACTACAACCCCCAGGTGGACATGCAGCCCCTGTGGGGCCCCGCCGACGGCCGTACCCTGACCGACCTGCTGTGTGAGGAACTGGGCGTGCAGCCCGAGGACATTCTGGACCGGGACCTGCAGCTGGTCACCCGCCAGGCGCCCACCCAGATCGGCCCCGACGGACAATATTTTATGGCGCCCCGCATCGACGACCTGGAATGCGCCGCCACCACCCTGCTGGGCTTCCTGGAAGCGGGCGCCGAAACCGACAGCGCCTGCGCCCCCGTCTGGGCCATGCTGGACAACGAGGAAGTGGGTTCCTCCAGCCGGCAGGGCGCCCAGAGCAGCTTTTTGCGGGACGTGCTGGACCGCATTCTGGAAGCCATCCCCCACAGCGCCCAGGCAACCCACCGGGCCATGGCCAACAGCTTTATGCTCAGCGCCGACAACGGCCACGCCACCCACCCCAACTTCGCCGCCAAGAGTGACCCCGCCGCCCCCGTGCGGCTGGGCGGCGGCGTGGTGCTGAAATACAACGCCAGCCAGAAATACACCACCAACGCCCTGAGCGGCGGCATCTTCCGGGCCATCTGCCAGAAAGCCGGGGTGCCGGTGCAGACCTTCACCAACCGGGCCGACGAACCGGGCGGCAGCACCCTGGGCAATCTGCAGAGCCATTCGCTGCCCATCCCCATGGCGGACATTGGCCTGGCCCAGCTGGCCATGCACTCCGCCGTGGAAACCGCCGCCGTCACCGACGCCGAGGCCATGGTCCAGGCCGTGGCCGCCTTCTACCGGGTCCACCTGCGGGCCCTGGGCGACGGCGTCTACACCCTGGCATGATCACCGGCCGGTATGCCCCCAGCCCCAGCGGCCGGATGCACCTGGGCAACCTGCTGTGCTGCCTGCTGGCCTGGCTGTCCGCCAAAAGCAAGGGCGGGCAGGTGCTGCTGCGCATCGAGGACCTGGACACCCAGCGGTGCCCCCGGCACTTTGCCGACGCCATCGTGGAGGACCTGGCCTGGCTGGGACTTTCCGCCGACGGCCCCGAACCGCCTCTGTACCAGAGCGAACGGGCGGAAATCTACCAGTATTACTATGACAAACTGGCCGACCGGGGGCTTGTCTACCCCTGCTTTTGCAGCCGTAGCCAGCTGCATGCCGCCAGCGCCCCCCACCGCAGCGACGGCCAGGTGATCTACGCCGGCACCTGCCGCCATCTGACCCCCGCCCAGGTGGCCGAAAAACGCAAAATCCGCGCCCCCGCCTGGCGGGTGCGGGTGCCTGACGAGGAAATTGCATTCGTGGACGGCCATATGGGCCCCTATGCCGAAAACCTGGCCCGGGACTGCGGGGACTTTTACCTGCGCCGGGCGGACGGCGTCTTTGCCTACCAGCTGGCCGTGGTGGTGGACGACGCCCTGATGGGCGTCACCGAGGTGGTGCGCGGGGCCGACCTTTTGAGCAGCACCCCGCGGCAGCTCTGGCTGTACCGGGAACTGGGGCTGACCCCGCCGGCCTTCTACCATCTGCCGCTGCTGCTGGCCGCCGACGGACGGCGGCTGTCCAAGCGGGACGGGGACCAGAGCCTGGAACACCTGCGGCAAAAATACGCCCCGGAGGAGGTCATCGGCAGGCTGGCGTTCGCCTGCGGCTTGCAGGATGCGCCCCGCCCGGTGCGCCCCGAAGAACTGGTATCGGATTTTTGCTGGGCGCGGGTGCCCCGGCAGGATCTCTGCCTGCCGGAGGGGCTGTTCTGATCCCAATAGATAATTTGCACAAAAATGCGCGTGGAAATTTTCCGCGCGCTTTTTTTGCGCATTTTTTTGTATGAAAATCCAACCAATGAAAAAAAATGGGGGGTTCAACGCCTTTTTATAACACAAAAAGCGGAAAAAATACACAAAAAACTGTGGATAACCAACGAATACTTTGTTTATATGCTTGCATTTGCATCCGGCTAACTATATAATGAATGCATAAAAAATGGAATTGTATCCCTGTCCCTTGCCCGGCGCCCCGGTGGGCGGCCGGACAAACCATTCCCAGCAAGCCGGAGGAAAGCGTATGAAAACAAAGCGACTGTTGGCCGGTCTGATGAGCCTGGCCATGCTGTGCAGTGTGGCGTCCACCCCCATCTACGCCCTGGAGGAGAGCGTGGAGGTGGCGAACGCCCCCACCCAGAGCGAGCCGGTTCCGGAGGAGCAAGCGCCCGCCGAAGAATCCCCCGCCCCGGAGGCCACGCCGGTGGCGGAAGAATCCGCTGCACCCGAGGAAACCCCCGTGCCCGAGGCTACCCCGGTGGCGGAGGAACCCGCTGCGCCCGAGGCTACCCCGGTGGCGGAGGAAACCCCTGCGCCCGAGGCTACCCCGGTGGCGGAAGAACCCGCTGCGCCCGAGGCTGCCCCGGTGGCGGAGGAAACCCCTGCGCCCACGGCCACCCCTGTGCCCACAGCCGAAGCCACGGAGGAAACGATGTCCCGGACTCCGGCCAACCAGGCCCTTGCGGCGCCCCGCAGCGGAGAGGATAACGCCTCCTTTGCGGACGTGGTGGAAGACTACTACGGCGACGACGCCGAAAATCCCCTGCCGGTGGGCAACGTCACCCTGCAGTGGAGCAGCGCCTCCACCTCCGGGGACGAGCTGCGGGCCGGCAACACCGTGAGCATGGTCATCGACTTTGTGCTCAACGCCGCCGCCACCTACAACTACACCAGCTATGAACAGCCCCTGTTTGACAGCTACGACGATACCACCATCACGCTGACCCTGCCCGAACATGTGACCATCGACACCGACGAGGCCGGCACGCTGGACAATGTCACCGGCATCGAGGACCTGGGCAACCAGACCTGGAAGCTGACCCTCACCGAAACGCTGCCCGCCGACTCCAGCTTTATGGGCACCCTGCTGCTGCCCCTGCTGGTGGAGGGCAACGGCGTGCTGCCGGTGGGCACCCTGCTGGACTTTTCCGGCTGCACCGTGACCATGGACACCGCCTTCACGATCATGGACCGCACCAACCCCGCGGCGGAAACACCCTACAAGACCTTTGGCAAAACCATCACCGGCACCAACAACCTCACCGACAAGACGTTGGTCACCGACGACCGCTGGGGTATCCAGAAAACCCCCGGCCGCGCCGAGGATGACGCCAGCGGCGCCGTGACGGTCAGCGAGGACAAGTCCACCGTGACGGCCAGCTTCTTTTTGAAGGTGGGCCTGCTCACCGACGACGTGGTCAACCCCAACAACGCCACCTACGGTCGCCCCGGCCGTGTGCCGCTGGAAGGGGACTTGCTGCTCACCGAGACCCCCACCGTCCTGGACCGGAACGGCAACCCCCTGCAGCCCCAAAGCATCACCGTGACGCCCCAGTTCGGGGAGGGCACCCCCCTGACCTTCACCGCCGGCGAGCCCCAGGCCCTGCCGCTGCGCACCTGCAGCGACAGCACGGCCCCCCTGCCGAATGTGGACGGCAGCGCCCCCTATGTGTCCACCTACCTGGTGGAAGTGGTCTATGACTACGACCCCTTTGTGGCCCATTACTATGAGGAAAACCAGGACCTGCTGACCATCCTGAACAACGTCAGCATTACCTACCAGCTCAAAGGCGAGAATACCACCCGCACCCATGAGAGCCAGGCCAAGGTGGAGGCCGGTGAGGTGGTCAGCCCCGCCGCCCTGCATCTGGAAAAATACCTGCTGAACGCCGAGAACACCGCCGCCCTGTACAGCGAAGCGGATGACGTCATCCGGGGTCCGGCCCAGTTCACCCTTACCGACGCGGACGATCCCGACGCGCCGGTGACCCTCTATGCCCGCAGCGAGGACGGCACCTACCAGCGCCTGGAGGGCAACACCGTCACCATCGACCCCCAGGGCAGCGGCGCCGCCAACGGCACCGACGGTACCCTGACGATCTACCTGGACCCCGGCCGCTACACCGTCACCGAGACCGCCCTGCCCGACAACACCGTGGCCATCGCCGCCGCCGAGGGCGACCAGGGCAAGAACAGTGACCCCAAGACGCTGACCCTGGTCCAGGGGGCGCAGCAGACCGCCGCCTTCTACAACCGGGAGGACGCCGGCACGCTGCTCCTGACCAAGCAGGGCCCCAACGCCCAGGGCGAAAACGTGGCCCTGGCCGGGGCGGGCTTTGCCCTGTATGCCGACGCCGACTGCACCCGGCAGGTGGCCGCCGGCACCACCGACGCCAACGGGCAGCTGCGCTTTGACCGGCTGGCCTACGGCACCTATTACTTAAAAGAAACCGCCGCCCCCGACGGCTACGCCCTGTCCGCCCAGGTGGAGACCATCACCCTGAGCCGGGAAGCGCCCCTGGTGCGCAAGACCGTGCTGGACAACCGCAACCTGGCCTACGCCAAGCTGGAAAAACAGCGGCAGGAGGGCGCCGACTTTGCCCCCATCACCGGGCAGCCTGGCCAGCCAGCTGAACGGCGCCTTTGCGGTGCAGCAGCTGGTGGACGGCGAATGGCAGGACGTGACGGGCCAGACCGGCCTTTCGCTGAACGGCACCACCGGTCAGCTGGTGGTGGAACTGCCCGTCTATGACGCGGAAAACCAGCCCATCACCTACCGCTTCCACGAAACGCTGCCCGCAGGCTGGCATGACCCCGACGACCCCGATGCCACCGAGGCCGCCACCGACGGCTTTACCCTGGTGGACAACCTGAGCCAGACGGCGGCCCAGGTGACGCCGGTGGTGCTGCGCAATGAGCGGGACACCGGCCTGGTCATCCACAAGACCTTCTACGGCATGACCGGAACCGGCCTGCAGCCCCTGGCGGACGGCAGCTACGAAGCCACCTTCCGGCTGTACAGTCGGGTGGGCACCGAGGGCGCCGTGACCCCCTACCGGGCCGCCGAGACCTTTAGGACCGAAAACGGCACCCTGAGCATCGACGACCTGCCCCGCACCGACGCGGCGGGCACCCCCATCCAGTATTTCCTGGAAGAAGTTCCCATGACCGCGGACACCGCTGTGCTGGGCGGCACCCCGGACTTTGTGCTGGTGGACGAACAGACCGGCAGCAACACCGCGGCGGAAAAACAGACTGCCGTGACGCTGCAGGACGGCACCTCGGTGACCGTCTTTGGCCCCTTTGACTTTGACGCCATGCCGACGCAGACCATCGAACTGCGCAACGACGAGGATGCCGGCGGCCTGCTGATCCAGAAACAGGACGCCACCGACGGCAGCTTTGTGCCCGGCGCGGAGTACAAGGTCACCGACGGAACCACCGAAACCACCGGTGCGGTGGAAGATGCCGACGGCACCTTTGTGAAGGTGAAAGCCGGACGGTCCTACACCGTTACCGAGAGCGTTGTCCCCGAAGGGTATCACCCCTACTACGGGGAGGATGCCTCCGCCACCGGCTGGGAGAGCGGCACCGTGGACAAGGGCGAAGTCGTCACCGTGGTGATGGAAAACCTGCCCGACCCCACCCTGACGGTGGAAAAGGAAATCCGCAACTGGACCGGCGAAGAAGGTGCCACCACCCGGGACGGCGTGGAATTTACCGTGTACGAATATGACCCGGAAACCGGAACGCTGGGCGACCAGGTCATGGTCAGGGAGGGCGACCAGGATGTACCGCTGAAAGTTACCTCCGGCGGCGAACCTGTCCACCTGGCACCGGGCAGCTATGTACTGAAGGAAATCAGCGCGCCGGATGGCGCGCTGGACCCCAACACCCATATGGACCAGTATGCCAATGTGGAGGATACCATCCGGCTGGTCAACGCGACGAAGACGGAACTCTTCTTCGGGCCGGTCACCCTCTCCGCCGTGACAAAGGACGGCGACGAATGGAAAACCGGCACCACCTTCCGGGCGATCAACCTGAGCGAAAACGGCGCCCTGCGGGTGAACAAGGAGGACGAGAACGGCAACCCGCTGGCCGGGGCCATCTTCATCACCTACCGGTTTGATGATACCCAGGAAGAGATCGAGATGGGCAGAGCCACCACCGATACCCAGGGTCTGGCAACCTTTACCGACCTGCCGATCTACGACGAACATGGCAGTCAGATTTTCTACTACGTGCGGGAAATCCAAGCGCCTCCGGGGTACAGTATCAGCAAAGAGGAGCCCCACATCACGTTGAACGCCGGCACCGTGACCGAGCTGAAAGATTCCTTCGTCAATGTTCCGTCGGGCAGCTTTACCGTCACCAAGGTGTACTACAACCTGTGGGAACACAGCTTCACCCAGAAGGAATATCTGCTGCCCGGTACCCGGGTGGCCCTGTTTGCCCAGGATGGCAAAACCTACAAGTTCCGGGAACTGGCCACCGCCGACGACCTGGGCCAGGTGCGCTTTACCGACCTGCGCCAGGACACGGTGTATGTGGCGGTGGAGTATGACATTCCCGCAGAGGCGGACTATGCTTATCTGCAACCCCAGCAGGGCGGCTACCTGTCCGAGGAGACCGGGTTTGGCGATCCGACGAAACTGGAGGGAACCAGCCTGACGGCAACGCAGCTGGAGCGCCTCAACTATGTGACCTACAATGCCAAGGACGGCGACAAGCAAGGCCAAAAGGACCAGACCGCCAAGCTGATCAACGAGGAACACTGGACCCAGCTGCACATCAAGAAGTATGTGCCGGATGCCAACTACACCGCCCCCGCAGTCCCGGCGGACAGCCAGGTGAACGGCGAGCGGCCCATCAACAACGCCGAGTTCGACCTGTACATGCAGGTGGTGGATGAGGAGCTGATACAGGATGGCAAGACAGTCGGGCTGACCTATGTGGACGGCAGCGCGGACTACACCCACATCGGCCACTACAGCAGCGGTACCCTCTACGACCCCGCCACCGGCGACCGGATGGACGGCTGGTTCGGCACCGACGTGCTGAAGGCCGCCGACAACGTGGTCTACTGGCTGGTGGAGCGCACCCCCGGCATCGGGGCGGCCATCAAGCCGGAAAGCCAGATCGTGCTCATCTACCCCAGCGGCCAGAAGTATTCCAACCAGTCGAAGTCGCTGGAAAACCCCGACGTGGACTGTACCAACACCTATGCCTACACAAGGGATACGGTGAACCGCGGACTCAAGGTGGAAAACGACCCGGTGACGGGCCCCGGCAACGAACAGTTCGCCACCGTGCGTCTGACCAAGTGGGCGGATTCCTACGATGAGGACGGCGTCCTCCAGCAGGACTACACCCCGCTGGGCAACGCCACCTTCGCCATCTATCTGGCCCACGCCGACGGCACCACCGCGGCCCTGCTGGATACCGTCACCACCGGCCTGGACAACACCAGCCTGACCGGCGGCAACCTGACCGCCTGGGCGTCCTCCTACGCCTTTGGTTACAACGCCCTGATGAATGCCTACGGCGAGCTGGACCAGGGCGACAGAACCCCCGAGGGCGGGGACATCTTCTGGACGGATGCCGACGGCAACGCCTATGCCCGCCTGATCCTGCGGGAGACCAGTGCCCCCGCGGGCTACAGCACTCTCACCCATGAGTTCCGCATGACCCTCTTTTTCCAGAAGGTGGCGGACGGGGCGGAAACATCCGAAACCTTCAACGACCTGTTCTATGTGAAAACCACCGACAAGACGGTGCCGCTGGCCAGCACCATCGGCGACGACTGGCCTTGCTACGCCGTGGATGCCGACGGTAACCGGCTGACCCAGGACGATACCCAGTACCGTCTGGTCAACCTGCCCATCGACAACTTTGCGGTGACGGTGAGCAAATACGGCTACACCGTCCACGAGGAGGACATCCCCTCCGGAATCCAGAGCAACCTGAACATGACCGCCGCCCAGCTGGACGCCTACTACGACGCCGGCACCAACGGCGACGACCGGGTGCCCCTGCAGGTGACAATGCGCATCCAGCGCTACAACGGCACCAGCAAGACCTGGGCGGACTATGTCTATACCCATGCCGACGGCAGCGAAAGCGCCACCTTTACCACCACGGACGGCTGGTATGCCTTCCCCAACGGGGTGCCGGTGGGCCGCTACCGCCTCATCGAGGATGCCGGTGCCACCGGGTACATCCGGATGTATGACGGCAGCGCGGTGGCCGGCGACGCTTTCCACAACGTCAAGGCCTACTACTTTGCCGTCACCACCGAAAACCTCAACCTGTCGCTGTACAACCCCCGGAAGCTCAGCCTCACGGTGGCCAAGACCGACACCACCGGCCGGGAACTGGAGGGGGCTACCTTCCGGCTGAACAACCTGGAGGCCACCACCGACGACAGCGGCTATGCGGAATTTGAAAACCTTGCCGGCGGCGTCTACACCCTGCAGGAAACCAAGCCGGCGGACGGCTACAGCAAGGCCTACCTGACCGCCTACCTGAAAGACGCCTACCCCCGCAGTGAGGGGTATGTCTATACGGTGGATGCGAACACCTCCTATGCCCTGGAAGACTTTGCCACCAGCGGCATCTACCTGGGCCTGCAGACTGCCCAGCAGGGGGACGAGCCGGTGGTCACCAACAAGGTGGACCTGAACGACTACCAGATGCAGGACCCGCTGATGATCGCCGTGCAGGACCCGGCCCTGGGTTCGCTGACCATCACCAAGACCGATGCCCAGAAGCCCGGCGAAACGCTGCCGGGTGCCACCTTCACGCTGGCCTACAAGCCCTTCGCCGCCTGGTCCCAGGCGGAGGCCGCGGCATTCACCGATGACGGCAGCGGCTGGACCGTCAAGGTGGCCGAAACCGACCAAACCGGCGCCGAAGGCACCGTGACGGTGCAAAACCTGGAGCCCGGCATCTACAAGATCACCGAGAAAACGGCCCCCGACGGCTACACCGCCGACACCAGCCCCCGGTACGCCATCGTCATCGGCGGCCTGACCCAGAACCTGACCTGGAACGGCCAGACGCTGAACAACCGGGCCACCGTCTCCGACAAGGAAAAGGTGGATCTGACCGTCACCAAGCGGCTGGATACCGGCAGTGTGCCCCTGCAGCAGGAAGAAACCTTCACCTTCACCCTCTACAGCGGCACCACGGAATTGGATTCCCAGACCGTTACCTTTGCCAAGGGTACCGCCAACGGCGCCACCCAACAGGTGACCTTTGAAGACCTGGAGCAGGGCGGCAGCTACACCCTGACCGAAACTCACCGCAACGGCTTTGTGCTCACCGGCATCACCGACGCCGCCGGCAACCCGCTGACGGTGACCCAGGATGCCCAGGGCAACAGCAGCGTATCGCTCACCCTGCCCACCGACGGCACCGGCCTGACGGTGACCGCCACCAACCGCGCCCTGCAGGGCAGCATCACGCTGCAAAAGCAGGACGGCAGCAACGGCAGCCCCCTGGCCGGGGCCACCTTTACCATCAACCGGACGGGTACCCCCGCCATGACGCCCATCACCGTCACCACCGACGAGACGGGCAGCGCCACCGCCGTGGTGCCGCTCACCGGGGTGGAGGGCAACGAGTTTACCATCACCGAGACCGCGGCCCCCGACGGCTATGTGCGCAAGGACAACACCGTCACCCTGACGGTGAAACCCGGCGACGCCGCCAGCCCCGCCACCAACGAAGCCCTGACGGTGAACAACTACCCCGGCGTCAAGATTCAGCTGACCAAGTACGACAACGCCCGGGAGGGGCTGGACCCCCTGCCCCAGGCGGAGGTCACCTTTGCCCTCTACCGCCAGGACGGTACCGCCTGGACCTTTGTGGAGGAAGCCACCACCGATGAAAACGGTGTGCTGACCTTTACGGTGGAGGACGGCCAAGTCTACTCCGTGGCGGAAAATCCCATCCCCGCCGGTTACCAGGGCCTGGAAGGCCTGTGGGACGGCACCGGCTGGGTCCCCACCGCCCGGGACGAAACCCGCACCTACTACCTGATCAACGGCGGCGAACCGCTGGTGCTGTCCCAGGGCACCTACGCCTACGACGCCCATAACGTTCCCTACATCCGGCTGGAACTGCGCAAGCAGGATGCCCTGCATCCCGCCGCCGAAACCCAGCCCGAAGCCACGGTGGACCTGTATGAAGTGCCCGCCGACACCCCCACCACCCTCACCGAGGAACAGGTCAGCGCCCTGCTGGCCCGGACCGACGTGACCCGGGTGGCCCAGGGCGTGGCGGTGAATCTGGACGGCAGCGACACTACCGCCAACAGCCGGTTCAAGTACGGCTGGGTGGACAACACGGTGGTGGGCGGCAAGACCTACCTGGCCCTGGAAACCGACGCCACCATGACCCAGATCCGCGACCATGCCGACGAGGTGTGGTACGCCGTCTTTACGGTGCCGGCGGACACCACCGGCCTTGAGGTCGTGACCCTGAAAAACGTGCCGGGCCGCGCCGAGCTGAAACTGGAAAAGACCACCGAGACCACCCACTACGAAAGCCTGCTGGCCGCCCCGGCCCAGCTGCGCTACACCCTGACCCCCACCGTGGAGGACAACACCTACCCGCTGAACGGCTTTGTGCTGGCGGATACCGGCCTGACCGCCTACCACCAGGACACCCCGCTGGACTTTGCCACCTACCTGCAGGACAAGTATGCCATCACCCAGGTGACGCTGGCTCCCTCCAGCCATGACGGGGCCGCCTACAGCGCCGACGGCAGACAGACCGGCCTGCAGGCCACCGTGACCTTCTACGACTTTGCGGGCAACGCGGTGGAAAGCCAGACCGTGGAGGATGCCACCCGGACGGCCACCCTGACCCCTGCGAGCAACAGCAGAATCGCCCGGGTGGAGGTAAGCTACCGGTCCCCGGCCCTGCAAGAGGCCACCGGCTATGCCCTGGGCCAGAATTTCCGGCCCGGCGCCGTGACCATCCGGATGACGCTGGACCAGCAGCAGGGCGGTGTGGATGTGCAGGAGATCACCCGCGTGGTGAACACCGCCACCGCCACCCTGACCTACAACCCCTGGGACGGCCAGGGCACCAAGCTGGCCGAGCAAACCCTGACCAGGACCGCCACCGCCGAAAATACCTTTGCGGAGCTCAAGGGCGCGCTGATCAGCGTGAACAAGACGGTGGACAAGGACCATCCCACCCAGAACGATACCCTGACTTACACCATCGCCGTACACAACGCCCCCGAGGCCGAAGCTGCCATGCAGCGGCCCTTCGTGGTGGACCTGCTGCCCCAGGGCACCCGCCTGGAAGGGGAGAGCGGCAACGTCACCCTGATCGACCCGCCCGCGGGCGTTGAGATTGAAAACATCCGCATCTCCACCCAGAACGGGGAAACCGCCCTCTTCGTCTTCCTTACGGGTGAGCTGGCCCCCGGCGCCACCCTGCAGCTGCAACTGCAGGTATATACCACCGCCGAGATCGCCGTCTATGGCCCCGAAATCCGCAACTATGCCCTTGTGGGCAGCCGGGTGGCCGGCGTCAAGAGCGTCAACAACCCCCACGGCTCCTCCTACAAGACGGCGGATAACCTGTGGCCCTACGGACTGGACACCGTGCTGTCCAGCCTGGCAGGAACCCAGCGGCTGGAAAGCCTGCGCGCCATGCTGGGCGAAATGAAGGACTTCGGCTATGTGTCGGCCACTGTGCACAGCAACTGGTCGGCCACCTCGGCCGCCGGCCTGGTCAAGACCGGCCAGGGCAACCTGTCCACCGATCTGGGCTTCACCTCCGACCGGCTGTCCACCGTGGGCAACGACGGCTACATGGACTACCGCCTGCAGGTGAGCAACCTCTCCTCGGCGGACCAGAACGTCCACTTCACCAACGTGACGGTGCTGGATGTCTTCCCCTTCGTGGGGGACCGCAGCCAGGGCGGCTCCAACCGCGGCAGCCAGTGGGAAATGACCTTTGCCACCGACACCTACGCCGCGGCGGGCAACCCCACCGGCGTGCAGCTGCAGCGCCTGGATGAAAACGGCAACGCCCAGATCCTGGGCACCGACCAGTACGAAGTCTTCTACTACACGGGCGATATCACCCGGGACAACATCAACGACGTCTACGCCTGCGTGGAACAGATCCGCTTCGGGCAGGAAGCCCCCGCCGGCTGGACCAGGACCCCCACCCAGGGGGCCACGGCCATTGCCATCGCGGTGGAAAAACAGGACCGCAGCGCCCTGGCCTCCCACGGCAGCTACCTGGCCGAGTACCGCCTGCGGGTGGGCAACCTGAGCCAGGAGGATCTGGCCGACCGGTCCTGGACCAACGCGGTCAACAACTTCATCTTTACCTATGACCGGTACGTGGGCAACCAGACCGCCGACGACGCCGTGCCCTCCAACACCACCATGCTGTCCAACTCGGTGTCCAACACCATCCTGCCCAGCCTGGTGCAGGTGGGCGGCCATGTATGGATCGACAAGAACGCCGACGGTGTCTGGCAGGCCGACGAGTCGGTGGATGCCCTGGCCGACAACGCCCTGGTGCAGTCCCTGCTGAACCATGTGGAGGTCACCCTCTACACCTACGAGGGCAACAGCGACGTGGTCCGCCAGGCCCAGAGCTACGCCACCGGCAGCGATCCCGACTGGTACAGCGAAGCCAACTTCCTGTTCACCGGCCTGGAACCCGCCAGCCGGATGGACAACTTCACCGAGGACCAGCTCTACAGCAGCGGCGATAACCGCGACCCGCTGAACCCCGCCCTCCTCAAGGGCGAAGCCCCCAAGACCTACCGCATCCTGGTCACCGTGCCGGAAACTTCCGGCATCCTGAACCAGGTGACCACCCTGGGCGGCCAGGACCATAAGGAACAGACCGGCTTCTCCCGCCATCCCGACGACCTGGCCCCCGGCGGCGCCCATGCCGACGAGGCCAGCGACAACAACTTCTTTGCCGTTGATGGCACTTCGGCACGCAACAATATTTCCGAACGGTTCTTCCTGTATGCCACCGCCGATCCCGCCACCCAGTTCGACAACACCAAGGACATCGGCTTTGTGCTACAGCGCAACCTGCTTCTGCAAAAGGTGGCCAAGAACGATCCCACCAAGACCCTGGAAGGCGCCACCTTCCGGATCTACGGACCCTTTGCCACGGTGGAGGCGGCCAACACCGCCGCCCTGACCGACGAAAACCTGGTGGCCGAAGTGACCACCGACGCCAACGGCCAGGCCACCGTACCCAACCTGAACTGGTTCCAGAACTACGTCATCGTGGAGACGGACAGCGCCGACTATTATCAGCTGGACGGCGCCACCGCGGCCAACGCCGACGGCGTGCTGCAGGCCTACACCGGCACCGCCGCCCCGGGCCCCGCCTGGGTGCTGGGCGTGCCCGCCGACAACGTGACCAACCAGAACCAGACCGTCACCGTGACCAACCGCACCGAGGTGGAATACACCCTGACCGCCGCCAAGACGATGGAGGGCACCACCCTGCGGGACAACCAGTTCACCTTCACCCTGCTGGACGGCCAGATGCAGACCCTGCAGACCGCCCGCAACGTGGACGGACAGATCACCTTTGCCCCCATCCAGGCGGACCGGGTGGGTCTGTTCACCTACTACCTGCGCGAGGAACTGCCCGCCGAGGCCCAGGGCGCCGTGCTGGACAACATCCGGTACGACACCACCCTCTGGAAGGCGGAGGTCAACGTGGGCCGCAACGCCCAGAACCAACGTCTGGAGACCACCATCACCTACAGCCGGCAGAACGCCGACGGCAGCTGGACCCCGGTGCCGGAAGGCGCAACCTTCACCAACCGGTATCTGCCCGCCTTCCGTACCCAGTACAGCCCGGTGGTGCGCAAGACCTTCACCAGCGACAGCCAGGCCCGCCCGCAGGAACAGTCCTTCACCTTCACGCTGACCCCCGCCGAATCCTACGGCGAGGCGGCCCGCATCGACCAGGGCGGTGACCGCGTCACCCTCACCCACGAGGGCGTGGCCTACTTTGCCCCCATCACCTTCACCCAGACGGGTACCTACCGCTTCACCCTGCAGGAAGTCAACGACGGCAAGGCCGGCTACACCTACGACACCACCCAGTGGACGCTGGAAATCGAGGTGGGCAAACAGGACGACGCCCTGAAGGTCCTGCACGCCGTCTACCGGGCGGAAGGCAAGCCCAGCGCCGGTATGGCCACCTTTGTCAACGGCTACTACCCGCCCAGCGATCCGCCGGAAACGCCCGACGAGGAGAACGGCGATGGCGGCGGTGGCGGCGGCACCAACCCCGAACCCACCCAGCCCGCCGCGCCCGCCAATCCGCTGCAGGTGTTGCAGCAGTGGGTCCGCAGCCTGCTGCCCCAGACCGGCGACGACAGCCAGCCCCTGCTGTGGGTGGTGCTGCTGGTGGTTTCCGCCGGCTGCCTGGCAGGCATCGTGATCTGGCGTAAACGCAAAAAGTAAACCTCCGGCTGGGCCGGAACCCCCGCAACCAACCCCCTGTGCCGCCGGGAAAACGCGCGTGACTGCCGTTTTCCCGGCGGTTTTTTGCATTTTCCCCAAAAGGCGCATTTTGCAACTTTGTGTCGAGAAAAGGGCGCGTTTTGCAACCGTTTCCCGAAAAAACCCCGGCAAAATCCCAAAACTCCGTTGCGGTTTGCCCCGGTGTGTGCTATACTGAAACACAAACAGGGAGGTGAACCAAGGTGGAACAGACCGATCTGCTCACGCCGCAGCAGGTGGGGCAGCGCATCCGCGCCCGGCGGCTGGAACTGAACCTTTCCATGCCCGAGCTGGGGCGCCGGCTGGGGGTGAACAAATCCACCGTACAGCGGTACGAGGCGGACGGCGTCAACCCGGGGCGCAGCATGGTGATCCAGGCGCTGGCCCAGGCGCTGCAGACCACCCCCGCCTGGCTCACCGGCCGGCAGGAAGCGCCCCCCGGCGGCGCCCCCGACGCCGACCCCATCCGGCAGGCGCTGGACCACTGTGTGGCGGCCATCGACGGGGTGCCGGGCACCGCCCGCCGCCGTATGCTGGCGGAATATCTGGCCCAATTGCTGGAAACCTGTGCGGCGGTGTGCACCCACTACGGCCGCGCCATGGACCGGGCGGACTGCATCGGCCGGGACGACGGGCTGCGCCGGTCGCTGGACCGGTATGCCATCGACGCCGGTACCCTGACCGAAACCGCCTACCGCAAGGAGATGCAGCCCCCGGTGGACCGGCTGAAACAGCTGGCCGACTGTCTGCTGGACGGCTGGGACGACGACCCCGACCGTCTGGTGGATGCCGCCCGCCGCATCCGGCAGGAGGCCTGGCAGTCCCTGCAGAACGACCCTTCCGGGGCTGCGGCCCCGTTCCCCCAAGAGCAAAGGAGTTTGCACGATGCAACGCTATGAGATCACCGGCATGAGCTGTGCGGCTTGTGCCAGCCATGTGGAAAAGGCCGTGGCCGCCGTGCCCGGCGTACAGTCGGTGTCGGTCAGTCTGCTGACCAACGCCATGCAGGTGGAACCCGCCCCCGGCACCGACGAGGCGATGCTGCAAAAGCGGGTCTGCCGGGCGGTGGAGGCTGCCGGCTACGGCGCCGCCCCGGCCGACGATACCCTGGCCGAGGTCCTGGAGGACACCGAGACCCCCCGCCTGAAAAAGCGGCTGGTGCAGAGCCTGTGTTTTCTGGTGCCGCTGCTCTATCTCTCCATGGGGCATATGATCGGCCTGCCGCTGCCGTCCTTCCTGGAGGGGGGCGGTGCCGGGGCGCTGGTCTACGGCCTGTTGCAGCTGGCGCTGACCCTGCCGGTCTGCTGGATCAACCGGGCCTTCTTTGTGAGCGGCTGGAACGGCGTGCGCACCAAAGCCCCCGGCATGGACACCCTGGTGTCGCTGGGGGCCGGGGCGGCGCTGGTCTACGGCATCTTTGCCCTGATGATGATGGCGGTGGGCCTGGGCACCGGGGACGAGGCCCTGGTGCTGCAGTACCGCCACGACCTGTATTTTGAGTCCGCCGCCATGATCCTGACCCTCATCACGGTGGGCAAAACCCTGGAAGCCTACAGCAAGGGCCGCACCACCGACGCCCTCAAGGGCCTGATGGCCCTGACCCCCCAGACCGCCACCGTCCTGCGGGACGGCCAGCCGGTGCAGCTGCCGGTGAGCGAGGTGGCGGTGGGGGACATCTTCCTGGTCAAGCCGGGGGAGGCCATCCCGGTGGACGGCACGGTGGCCGAGGGTGTGTCCAGCGTCAACGAGGCCGCCCTCACCGGCGAAAGCATGCCGGTGGACAAGTTCCCCGGCTCCCCGGTGAGCGCCGCCACCATCAACCAGAACGGCGCCCTGACCTGCCGCGCCGAGCGTGTGGGCCAGGACACCACCCTCTCCCAGGTGATCCGGCTGGTACGGGACGCGGCCGCCACCAAGGCGCCCCTGGCCAAGACCGCCGACAGGGTGTCGGGCATCTTTGTGCCGGCGGTCATCGCCATTGCGGCGGTGACCTTCCTGGTCTGGCTGCTGCTGGGCCAGTCCTTTGCCTGGGCACTGGGCCGGGGCATCTCGGTGCTGGTCATCAGCTGTCCCTGCGCCCTGGGTCTGGCCACCCCGGTGGCCATCATGGTGGGCAGCGGCGTGGGCGCCAAGCACGGCATCCTGTTTAAAACCGCCGCCAGCCTGGAAACCACCGGCTACACCGACACCGTCCTGCTGGACAAGACCGGCACCATCACCACCGGCGAGCCCAGCGTGGTCAAGATTGTGGGCACCCGCCGCGTGCCCGACAAGTTCCTGCTGAGCATGGCCGCCGGCCTGGAGCTGCGCAGCGAACATCCCCTGGCCCGGGCCATTCTGCAGCGGGCCGAACAGGACAAGATCAAATACACCGCCGTGGCCGCCTTTGAGGCGGTGCCCGGCCAGGGATTGCGGGGCAAGGTGGCCGGCAAGGTCATTGCGGGCGGCAACGCCGATTTCATCCGCCAGACCTGCGTGCTGCCCCCCGACCTGGAGGAGGCCGGGCAGGAGATGAGCCGCAACGGCATCACGCCCCTTTATTTCTCGCTGGCGGGCAGTCCGGCGGGCGTCATCGGCGTTTCCGACGTGGTCAAAAAGACCTCGGCGGGGGCCATCGCCCAGATGAAGGCCCTGGGCCTCAAGGTGGTGCTGCTCACCGGTGACAACGAAGCCACCGCCCGGCACATCGGGTCGATGGTGGGCCTGGACGAGCGCCATGTGGTGGCGGGGGTATTGCCCGCCGGCAAGGAGGCGGAAGTCCGCCGCTGGCAGAAGAAGGGCCGGGTGGCCATGGTGGGGGACGGCATCAACGATGCCCCCGCCCTGACCCGGGCCGAAACCGGCATTGCCATTGGCGCCGGGGCCGACGTGGCCCTGGATGCCGCCGATGTGGTGCTGGTGCGCAGCGACCTGGCCGACGTGCCCGCCGCAGTGCGGCTTTCCCGTGCCGTCGTGCGCAACATCCACCAGAATCTGTTCTGGGCGTTTTTCTACAACGCCATCTGCATTCCGCTGGCGGCGGGCGTCTTTACGGGGCTGGGCATTACCCTGAATCCCATGATTGCCGCGGCGGCCATGAGCCTGTCCAGCGTTTGTGTGGTCACCAACGCCCTGCGGCTCAATACCTTTGATCCCCGCAACGCCGACCATGACGCCCCGCCCACCCGCAAGGCGCCGCCCCGCCACCCTGCCGCATCGGCGGCATGCCCGGTACAGCGGCCCAACGCACAGGAGGTAAAAACCATGACCAAGACCCTGCATATCGAGGGCATGATGTGTGCCCATTGCGAAGCTACCGTGAAAAAGGCGCTGGAAGCCCTGGATGGCGTCGAAAGCGCCGTCGTCAGCCATACGGCGGGGACTGCGGTGGTGACCCTGACCGCCCCGCTGGACAACGCCGTCCTGCAGGACGCCGTGCAGGCCAAGGACTACACGGTGACGGGGATCGACGGATGAGCGCGGTACGGCGGCGCTGGCGGTTCACCGGCCGGGTGCAGGGCGTGGGGTTCCGGTATTTTGCCACCTGCGCTGCCCAGAAACTGGGCCTGACCGGGTGGGTGGCCAACAACTGGGATGGCAGCGTGACCCTGGAAGCCCAGGGCGAACCGGCACAGCTGGAAAAACTTGTGCCCCTGATTGAAAAAACCTGCCGCTGGGGACGCATCGAGGGAATGACCGTGGATAACCTCCCCCTTGAGGAACACGAGTATTCTTTCACTGAACGCAGCGGCGACTGACCTACTTTCTTTGCACCTACTTTCTTTGCAAAGAAAGTAGGCAAAGAAACTCTGAACCGGGTATATCGGGAGGCACGGGAGCTTGCCGCGCCGGAGCCGGAAAAAGGCACCACCCGTAGGGCGGGGTCTTGACCCCGCCGTGGGATTGTGCGGGTATCACGGTTCGGTGTTTGATTGTAGGGGCGGCCTATAGGCCGCCCGGGGGTGTGGCGAGGACCGCACGATGGCCCGGGCCGGGTGTACCCGGCCCCTACGTGTAACTGATACAACGTGGCACCGGCCGGCGGAAAATTCCGGTACCGGATTCACGGTGGAATGGTACGGGGATTGCCGCTCGGTGCCCGGAGATAGGGAAAAATCTGTAAAAACAGACGGGATCTGGTCCCGTCTGTTTTTGTTTGGAGTTTCTTTGGTCCTTTCTTTGCAAAGAAAGGACAAGGAAAAGCGGGAGTGCTTGCCAACGGCGCACAGGTCGGATATAATAGAAATATTATAGAAAAGGAGGGCCTGGCTGTGGCGGGGACATTGTATCTGGTGGCGACGCCC
Organism: uncultured Subdoligranulum sp.; assembly: GCA_904374465.1. Lineage (GTDB taxonomy): Bacteria > Bacillota > Clostridia > Oscillospirales > Ruminococcaceae > Gemmiger. The sequence goes on along the minus strand of CAJFFY010000016.1, from coordinate 13,127 downwards.
ATCGGCAATCTGGACGACATGCCGCCCCGGGTGGCGGCCACCTTCGGGGCGGTGGACTTTGTGGCCGCCGAGGATACCCGGGTAACGCTGCGGCTGCTCAACCATCTGGGTCTGAAAAAACCGCTGGTCAGCTACTACGAGCACGCCCTGCACCACGGCGAGGCCATTTTGCAGCGCATCGAAGCGGGGGAGGACTGCGCCCTGTGCAGCGACGCGGGCATGCCCTGCATCAGCGATCCCGGCGAGCAGATTGTCGCCGAAGCCCATGCCCGGGGCATCCGGGTGGTGCCGGTGCCGGGGGCGTCCGCCTGCATCACGGCGCTGGCTGCCAGCGGTCAGCCCACCGCCCGGTTCGTCTTTGAAGGCTTTTTGCCGGTGCCCAAACGGGAACGGCGGGAACGGCTGGCTGCATTGCAGGGCGAAACCCGGACCATCCTGTTGTATGAGGCGCCCCACAAACTGCGGGGCACGCTGGACGACCTGGCCGCCGCCCTGGGTGCTGACCGGCCGGTGAGCCTGTGCCGGGAACTGACCAAACTCCACGAGGAGATTGTAAAAACCACCCTGGGAGAGGCTGTTGCCCATTACCGGGACCACGATCCGCGCGGCGAATACGTGCTGGTGGTGGCCGGAGCCGACCCCGCCGCCGCAGCCGCCGACGCCGAACCCACCAAAGACGATGTGGTGGCGGCGGCCCGCGCCCTGCTGGAAGGCGGTATGCCGCCTTCCGCCGCCGCCAAACAGGCGGCCGCCGGTACCCCCTTCGCCAAGGGGGAAATCTACAAAGCCCTGATCGCCAAGGCATGAACAGGCTGCGGCGTTTTCTTTGGTCCTTTCTTCGCAAAGAAAGGGTGCACAACACATTCCGGAAAGGATCCACTCCCATGTCCGATACTTCCAAAATTCTTGTGATCAGCGACGTACACGGCCGCCTGCGGGAACTGCGCTGGCTGCTGGACAACGAAACCGCCGACGCGCTGTTTTATCTGGGCGACGGGTTGTATGACCTGGACAACGCCCTGGAAAGCCGCAAAACCCCCGTGCCCTATCCCATCTACCGGGTGGCGGGCAACTGCGATACCGGGTACCAGGACCCCACCGAGGGGCTGGTTCCCTTTGCGGGGGTGCTGTTCTTTTACACCCACGGGCACCGCTACCAGGTCAAGTGGACCTTCAGCGAGCTGCTGGAAACCGCCAGCGCCCGGGGCGCCGATGTGGCGCTTTTCGGCCACACCCATCATTCCCAGCTGGTGCCGGGGCACGGGGTGGCCCCCACCCTGTTCAATCCCGGCAGTCTGCGGGACGAACACCGCTACGGCGTCATTGAAGTGACGGACGGCCAGTGCCAGTTCAGTTGGAAGAGGGTGCCCGAACTGTGAACGAGAGTGTGCGGTATCTGCCCGAAGTGGACAGCACCAATACCTGGGCCAAGGCCCATCTGGAGGAGTTCGGGCCCATCGGCGCGGTGTACACCACCCGCCAGACCGCCGGCCGGGGCCGGTTGGGCCGCCAGTGGGTGGACGCCCCCGGCAAGGCCCTGTATTATACGGTGGTGCTCAAGACCCCGCTGGCACAGCCTTCCACCCTGCCGCTGTTTTCCAGCCTGGCGGTGGCGGACGCGCTGTACCAGCGCTACGGCGTGCAATGTCAGATCAAATGGCCCAACGATTTGCTGCTGAACGGCAAAAAGCTGGTGGGCATTCTGTGCGAGGGTGCCCCCGACGGGCACAGTGTGTTGTCGGGTATCGGCATCAACCTGGCCCAGCCCCAGGCGTACTTTGACGCCGCGGGCCTGCCCCACGGCACCAGCCTGGCATTGCAGGGCGTGCCGGTGGACCTGGAAGTGGACCCCGAATGGCTGGCCCAGTATATGACGGATTTCGGCTTTGACCGGGCACTCTATACCTACGAGGTGGAGGGCTTCGCCCCCTACCGGCAGCGGTACAAGGACGCCTGCATCAATTTGGGACGCCGGGTGACCTACGACGGCGGCGCCGGCATCGCCACCGATGTGGACGAGGAAGGCCGTCTGATCGTGGAAGGGGAAAACGGCGAAACCCGCGTTTTTACCGGCGAAGTGTCGGTTTCCGGCATCTACGGCGCGGTGTGAGCGCTTGTTCCTTCTTTGCAAAGAAGGAACCGAAGAAATTCCAATCAAAAATCCCCCGCAGGGTAATACCCTGCGGGGGATTTTTAGTTAGAGTTCTTTTGGTTCTTTTCTTGCAAGAAAAGAACAGGGCGCATTACGCCTTGGCTTTCTCCTCGTCCAGGCGGTCCAGCATATCCCAGACGCCCAACATGTACTGGGTGCCCAGGGCACGGTCATACTTGCCGTAGCCGGGGCGGCAGTTGCCGGGGCCTTCCTCCCACAGCTGACGGCCGTGGTCGGGACGGATGACCAGGTCATGGCCGCCGTCATGCAGGGCGCGCAGGATTTCGATGATGCCGGTCTCGCCGCAGCAATCGCGGTGGGCGGCCTCGATGAAATCGCCGTTGTCGAAGTGATGGATGTTGCGCACGTGGGCAAAGGGGATGCGGTCGCTGTGCTTGCGGGCGATGGCGGCCACGTTGTTGTTGGGGTTGCCGTTCAGGCTGCCGGAGCACAGGGTCAGGCAGTTGTACGGATCATCCACCATGGACAGGAACCGGTCGATGGCCTCGGCGTCGGTGAGCAGACGGGGCAGACCGAAGATGTCCCACGGGGGATCGTCCTGGTGAATGGCCATCTTGATGTCGCACTCATGGCAGGTAGGCATGATGGCTTCCAGGAAGTACTTCAGGTTCTCCCACAGCTTTTCCTTGGTGACGGGGGCATAGGCCTTGAACAGCTCGTCCAGCTTGGCCATACGCTCGGGCTCCCAGCCCGGGAAGGTCATGTTGTACTTCTCGGTGAAGCTCATGATATACTCGGCCATGGCCTTGTAGTCGTCCTTGATCAGATCCTTCTGATAGAACAGCGCCGTGGAACCGTCGCCCACCGGATGGAACAGGTCGGTGCGGGTCCAGTCAAAGACCGGCATGAAGTTGTAGCAGATCACCTTGACGCCGAACTTGGCCAGGTTGCGGATGCACTGCTTGTAGTTTTCGATCAGGGCGTCCCGGGTGGGCAGGCCGATCTTGATGTCGTCGTGGACGTTGACGCTCTCCACCACTTCGGCGCTGAAACCGGCGGCGTGGATCTGGTCCACCACTTCCTTGATCTCGTTCTCTTCCCAGATTTCGCCGGGCATCTTGCTGTGCAGCGCCCAGACAATGCTCTCTACACCGGGAATCTGCTTGATGTCGCTGAGCTTGATGGGGTCGTTGCCCTCACCATACCAGCGCCAACCCATTTTCATGGACATAAAGGACCTCCTAGTATGTGAATTTTATCGTTACGATACGGTGGTTATCCGGCGGGGTCAAGACCTCGCCGTGCGGGACTGTTCCCCTCTTTGAGGAGATTAGGCCAGCGCGTCGTGCAGCGTCTTGCGCACGGCGCCGGGGCCGGCCAGCTCGGCCACAAAGTAGGCCTCGATCTTGTCGGCCAGCACGGTCTGGGTCAGGTCGGTGCCGAAGATGGAAGCGTTGGCCAGGATGGCTTTCAGCTGGCCATGGTAGGTGTCGGGCTTGCCCACTTCGATGCCCGCCAGCTTGGCCTGCAGGTCTTCCTTCAGGGGATCGGCGGAAACTTCAAAGGCGTTGCCGTTGTCGTCCACGGCCAGCAGGTAACGCAGCCAACCGGCAATGGCCAGAGGAATGGACACCAGGGTGTTCAGGTCGCGGCCCTCGGCGATGTAGCTCTTGATGGTCTCGCCAAAGCGGATGCCCACCTTCTGGGAGGTGTCGGTGGCAATGCGCTGGGGCGCGTCCGGCATGAAGGGGTTGGGCAGGCGCTGCTCCACCACTTCGTCAATGAAGGCCTTGGGCTCCAGGATGCCGGGGTTGACCACAACGGGCAGACCCTCCACATAGCCCAGCCGCTTGATGAGCGCCACGATGTCGGCGTCCTTCATCTCGTCGCAGATCAGGGTGTAGCCCAGCATGCAGCCGTAGACCGACATGGCGGTGTGCAGCGGGTTCAGGCAGGTGGTGACCTTCATGCGCTCGGTCTTGTTGACGGTGTCGCGGTCGGTCATGTAGACGCCCGCCTTCTCCAGCGCGGGACGGCCGTTGGGGAACTTGTCCTCCACCACCAGGTACTGGGGACGCTCGGCGTTGACGAACGCCGCAATGAAGGTGTTCTTGGAGGTGACGATGGGGGTCATATCCTCGATGCCGTCCTTCTCCAGGGATTCCTCCACCATCTTGTGGGGACGCGGGGTGATCTTGTCGATCATCGACCAGGGGAAGGCGATCTTGCTCTCGTCGCTGAGGTAGTCAATGAAGTCCTGGCCCACATAGCCTTTCTCCTGCCAGGCCTTGGCCACCGTCATGACGCTGGTCTGCAGCTTTTCGCCGTTGTGGGAGCAGTTGTCCATGGACACCACGGCCAGGGGATACTTGCCGGCGTTGAAACGCTCCAGCAGCAGGGCGGCCACCATGCTCATGGCATGGCGGGCATGGGCGGGACCCTCGTCAATGTCCGCCTGGACCACCGGCATCAGGCTGCCGTCCGGACGGTAGAGGGCGTAGCCCTTCTCGGTGATGGTAAAGGAAATCATCTGCAGGCCGGGATCGGTGAAGATCTCCTTGAAGCGGGCCATCATGGCCGCGTCGGAGGAATCGGCGCGCAGACCCTCGGCCACAGAACCGATGATCTCCCGGCTGGTGGTGCCGTCCGGGTTCAGGGTGACCATCATGGTCAGGTTGTCGAAGGGGGTGTAGATCTTGTCGATGATGTCGTAATCGAAGGTGTCGGCGGCGATGATTCCGCGGTCGGCCAGGCCCTCGTTCAGCAGTTTCTGCTGCAGTGCGGCAATAAAGCCGCGGAAGATGTTGCCTGCGCCGAAGTGTACCCAGATCGGGTGTTCCTTGGTGGCGGCGGTCATGGCCGCATGGTCGAACTGGGGCAGCTTGACGCCCAGCTTTTCCCACTCGGCTTTCTGATTGACGATGGAAGAGGCATTCATCTGCATAGCGGTTTTCTCCTTTGCTCACTCTTGGTGGACGAACGTTTGGCCGTCCATGTTACCTTCAGTATAACGCGCAATTTTTATTAGGAAAATGGCCGAGATTGCTTGAAAGATTGTAAAAGTTGCGGTAAAGTATAGTATAGAACATTTTATGGCAAAAAACGCCGCCGCAAAGGGGGAAAACCACGATGGCAAGCACCAATTTCAACCCCTATACCCGCCGTCAGACCATGATTGCCCAGGATTACGAGATCTACCGCTACCGCTCCACCTACATGAACGAGGTGGAACTGCACCACCACGACTTCTACGAAGTGTACCTGCTGCTGCGGGGTCGGGTGGAGTATATTGTGGAAAACCAGATCTACCGCATGCGCCCCGGGGACTGGATGCTGACCAGCCCCCTGGAACTGCACCAGGCCCGCATTGCCACCGACGCCGACGCCTACGAGCGGTTTGTGCTGTGGATCGCCCGGCCCTACCTGGACCGGCTGTCCACCCCCCGCACCAGCCTGACCCGGTGTTTTGATACCAGCGTTTCCACCCACACCAACCTGCTGCGGCTGCCCGGGGCGGCGGGGGCCCAGCTGCGGGCCTCCATCGAGCGGCTGGCCTCGCTGCGGGCTTCCCGGGAATACGGCAACGACCTGCTGGCCCAGGGGGCGCTGGTGGAGCTGATGATCGGCATCAACCGCGCCGCCGAGGAGCGGGGCGACAGCCGCCCGGCGGGCAGCAGCGACCAGGTGGTGGACGCGGTGCTGCACTACATCAACGAGCATTACAGCGAAAGCCTGACCCTGGACCAGCTGGCCGAGCAGTTTTTCATCAGCAAATACCACCTGCTGCGCAAGTTCGACGCCCAGGTGGGCACCACGGTGCACCGGTATATCCTGCAAAAGCGGCTGCTCAACGCCAAACAGCTGCTGGCCGGGGGCGTGCCCCCCAACGAGGTCTGCCAGTACTGCGGCTTCGGGGATTACGCCAACTTCTACCGGGCCTTCAAGGCGGAATACAACCAGACCCCCCGGCAGTACATCCAGGCCGTGCGGGGCACCTGAACCGGTTGCACTTTGTGTCCGATGCGTGTACAATAGGGGCGTATCTTGCAGCATAAGGGGGAATGGGCAATGGCCGGCAAAACGGACGCCCGCCATGTGGCAGGGATTGACTACACCCTGACCCGGCGGCGGGTGCGTAACATCAACCTGCGGGTGCGAGCGGACGGCAGCGTGGCCGCCAGCGCGGCACCCCGGGTGCCGGCGGCGCTGGTGGACGCCTTTGTGGCGTCCCGGGCGGGCTGGGTGCGCGCGGCCCAGGACCGGGCGGCCCGGCGGGCCCGGTGGGATGCCGCCGCCGACGCGGCCCTGCCCGAAAAGGCCGACGCCCTGGCCCAGATGACCGCCCTTTGCCGGGCATACTATCCCCAGTTTGCATCCACCTGCCCGGGCGGGGTGTTCCCCCGCATTGCCGTGCGGGACATGCACACCCGGTGGGGGTCCTGCAGCCTGAAAACCGGCACGCTGGCCTTCAGCCGGCGGCTGTGTGTGGCGCCCCGTCCGGCCCAGGAATATGTTGTGGTACATGAATTCTGCCACTTTGCCCACCCGGACCACAGCCCGGCGTTCTGGGCGGCGGTGGAAGCGGTGCTGCCGGACTACCGCCAGCGCCAACAACTGCTGCGGTGAGCTTTGCCGCCCGAGTACGATTCCACGGAGGTTGCGCTCTTGGCTTCTTCAGAGAAAAAATACACCACTCTGGTGAACAACACGCTGTTGTTCGCCCTGTCCAACTTCAGCTCCAAACTGCTGAGCTTTTTCATCCGGCCCTACCTGAGCTACGCCCTGGATTCCCCCGACGTGATGGGTGTGTCCAGCCTGCTGCAGCAGGCCACCAACCTGCTGATCCCGGTGGTCAGCCTGGGGGTGTCCTATGCGGTGATCCGGTTCGGGCTGGACAAAGCCGTGCGCAAGGACAGCGTCTTTGTGAACGGCGGCGTCACCATCCTGGCGGGGTTTGCCATCCTGCTGGCGGCCATGCCGCTGGTGCGGCTGATCCCCAACGCCGCCGAGTACCTGCCCTGGCTGTACCTCTGCGTGCTGGCCAGCTGTCTGCGCACCCTGTGCACCCAGTTCATCCGGGCGCGGATGATCAACCGGCTGGTGGCGGTGGACGGCGTCATGACCACCGGCGCGCTGCTGGTCTATTACCTGGTATTCCTGAGCTGGTTCCACATGGGGGCCACCGGCTTCCTGCTGGCCAACGCCTGCGCCGACCTGACCTCGATGGTCTTTGTCTTCATCGCGGGCGGGTGCTGGCGGTACTGCAAGCCCAAAGCCTTTGACGGGGCGTTGTGGAAGGAAATGCTGCGCTACTGCCTGCCCATGATCCCGGCGTCCATCAGTTTCTGGATCATCAACGCCAGCGATATGTTCTTTGTGCAGGCCATGTGCGAGGACTACCAGGGCCGCAGCGGCAACTATTGGGTGGGCCTGTTGTCGGCGGGGTATTTCCTGCCTCAGGTCATCACCATCCTGGGCGGCATCTTCTATGAGGCGTGGCAGCTTTCCGCCGTTACCGAGGAGCAGGACCGGGAAGCCTTTTTCTCCAAGATTTTCCGGGTGTATGCCAGCGGCATGTTCTGTTGTGTGGCGGGGGTCATCATGCTCTGCCGCCCCATGATGCACCTGTTCAAGGCCGAGTACTACGACGGCTGGACCTTTATGCCTTTCCTGACGCTCTGCTCGATGGCCACCTGCCTGAACCAGTTCCTCAACAGCGTCTATGTGGTCTACAAGCGGTCCACCGGCTCGCTGATGACCATGCTGGCGGGTGCTGTGCTCAACGTCATCCTCAACGGCATCTTCATTGTGCTGTGGGGACCCTGGGGCGTCACCCCGGCCAGCTTCCTCAGCCTGCTGCTGGTCTTCCTGCTGCGGGCCTACTCCACCCGGGGGCTGCTGCGCATCGACTTCCACCCGGCCTGGTTGGTAATGAACCTGGCCCTGGTCCTGGCGGAAATCTGGTGCCTGATGAATCTTTCGGCCTGGGTGGTGCCGGTGGTGGTGCTCACCGTGGTGGTGTGCGCCCTGAACATCCGGGAGGTGCTGAGCCTGGCCCAGAAACTGCTGGGACGGTTCCTCCACAAGGGAAAGGCGGCCTGAGATGGACAACGAGATTCTGCAGGCCCTGCGCGCCCGCAAGAGCGTGCGGGTCTTTACCGATGAGCCGGTGACGCCCGACGAGCGTGTCGCCATTCTGCAGGCGGCTTTCCAGGCGCCCACGGCGGGCAACCAGCAGCTTTACACGATTCTGGACATCACCGACCCGGCCCTGAAAGCCACCCTGGCCGACCTGTGCGACCACCAGCCGTTCATTGAAAAGGCGAAGCTCTGCCTGGTGTTCCTGGCGGACTGCCGCCGTTGGCCCCGGGCTTACCGTGCCGCCGGTGTGGCGGCGCCCCGCGACCCCGGTCCCGGGGACCTGCTGCTGGCCATGGCGGATGCCTGCATCGCGGCCCAGAACGCCGTGACGGCGGCGGAAAGTCTGGGCATCGGCAGCTGTTACATCGGGGACGTGCTGGAAAACGCCGAGGCCATGCGCAAGGCCCTGGCCCTGCCGTCCCATGTGGTGCCCGCCTGCATGGTGGTTTTCGGCCGGCCCACCGACCAACAGAAGGCCCGCAAAAAGCCGGTACGCTTCCGGGAGGAGGCCGTCGTCTGCGAAAACACCTACCGCGACCGCACCGAGGCCCAGCTGCGGGAGGATTTCACCCTGCGGGGCGCCGATCTGCCGGAATTTGACTTTGACCGTTACCTGCAGGCGTTCTGCCAGCGCAAGTACGACAGCGACTTTTCCCGCGAGATGAGCCGCAGCGCGGCGGTTTACCTGAAAGATTTTATGTGACTGGGTTTGGTTCCCGCTTTCTTGCAAGAAAGCGGGGCAAAGAACTCTACAGAAAAAAGGCATGGTCTGCGGACCATGCCTTTTTTGGATAGTATACGGATTTTCGGCTTCGGCGCGGGTGGTGCCATACCGCTCAGTATATCCGGTTTGAAAGTTTCTTTGCCTGCTTGCTTTGCAAAGGAACCGTGCCGACCTTGCCCGGCTCCGGCGCGGGTGATGCCTGGCTGCTCTTGTTATCCGGTTTGAAAGTTTCTTTGCCTACTTTCTTTTCAAAGAAAGTAGGTTATTGGGCGTCAAACAGGGACTGGTCGCGTTTGGCGTGGGCGCCCACGTTGTTGTATTCCAGGTTGAGGTATCCGTGGACCCAGGCGTCGAGGGTTTCGTTTTCCCCGAAAGTAGAAGTATGGCCGTCGGGGGTCATGTAATCGTTGGCGCCGGTGATGACCGGGGTAACGTCCTTCATTTCCAGCAGATACTGGTAGAAGGTGCTCAGGGGCAGACCGGCCTGTTGGGCGATGGTGGGGGCCAGCATAATCATATCCATCCGGTTGAGGGGATCGGTGGTGCTGGTGGCGGCGTCGATGTTTTCCAACGGATAGTTGGCCCAGATAAAGAAGGGGGTGCTGCGTTCCAGAATCTGCAGCTCGTTTTCCGGCGCGAGGGAGGTATCCGCCACATGGGACACAAAGCTGGGTGCATGGTCGCCCGCCAGGGCCACCACCACCTTGCGGCCGGTGGTCTCGTACAGGTTGGTGAAGTAGTCGCACAGTTCCGCCACGGCGGCGTCGCTCATCTTCATGCAGCTGAGGAACTCGTCCATCAGCTCGTCGTACTCGCCGTAGTCGGTGGCGGCATGGACGATGTCCTGGGACGCGTCGTTCATGTCGTAGTCGCCGTGGCTTTGGATGGAAACCAGGAAGGCGAACCGGGGCTGGTCCTCCGGCATGGCCTCGTACATGGCCTCAAAATCCCGGTAGGAGGCCGAGTCGGTCTGGTAGGGACGGTCGCCGTAGTATTCCTGGGTGGGGAAATCCTCCTGGAAATGGGTTTCGTCAAAGCCCAGGGCCCGCCAGGCGGAATCCCGGCGATAGTTGGAGTTGGTGTAGGGGTGGGCGGCCATGGTGGTGTAGCCCAGGCTCTTGGTGTAGCTGACCAGGCTGTTGGCGCCGTACAGGTTCAGCCAGTTGAAGGGCGTGATGGAGGGCATCAGCGTCATCGAGTTGCTGGACAGCATCTCGTACTCGCTGTTGTTGGTGCCGCCGCCCACGTGGGGGCTCACCGTATGGCCCAGCACCGCATTCTGCAGGTTCTTCGTCACCGGCATGATGTCGGTGTCCGCCTGCAGGTCGGTGACCAGGTCAAAGTCGTAGAAACTTTCGGACAGAATCAGCACAATGTCGGGGTAGTCGGCGCTTTCGGCCGTGGCATATGTACCCTGGACCAGCGCCGCGGCATCGGCGGCCGCCTGGTCGGAGTAGCCTTCCGGTTCCACGATGGGGTCCGCCATCAGGCTGGTGGCCTCGATGGTACCTGCCAGGTACCCGTACTTATAGTAGGTTTCCTGCCAGGCCCAGCCGTAGGTGGCTTTCGGCTTGATGGGGTTGGGCCCGAAATACCCGAAGAACAGCACGCAGAAGATGCACGCTGCACATACCACCACCCGCACGCCGCGGCCGGTCCAGCTGGCCCGTTTGGGGGCGTTTTTCGTCAGCAGCCACTGCACCGCGCTGACGGCCAGTACCGGGAGTACCAGCAGCCCGATGGTGAGCACCGTCCGGTTGATCTTGAGGGTGTAGCTGCCCATGACTTCGGCGGCGGTGCCCAGGTTCAGGATGTCCTGGGGCATCAGCGCCGAACCGTGCAGGTCCCGGGTATAGTAGTTCACCAGCGCCACGATGGTGAAGAAAATCCCCGAAATGCCGGTGGCCAGCCACCACCGACCCAGCACTGCAAACAATACCAGCGTCAGGCAGAAGGCTGTCATGGCGTTCAGCGGAGCATACACCGGCCATTGCCCGGCCAGGTAGTTGGGCGTCACGCCGTCGGACAACTCCAGCTGATACCGGGAGATGAACGCTACCGCCACGGCCAGCAGGCAGGGCAGTACACCCTGCAACAATACTTTTTTCCAGTTGATGGTTTTTAACGTCTGCATGGGAAAATCTCTTGACCTTTCTTATACCAATGAGAGATACATACAAAAGCCAGTATAGCACAGTTCACAAAAAAAAGAAAGAGGGCCCGAAGTCCTCTTTCTTTGGAAATCTCTGGATTTGTTCCTTCTTTGCAAAGAAGGAACCGAAGAAACTCTAACCTTTTGCCCGGGAGTGAGGTGTTCGATTACCAATCTATCTCCAGGGGGTATTCCTCATCGATCAGGCGGTAGGGCAGCCCGTGCAGTCGGCACTGCCGCAGGGTTTCGGCGTTGTCTGCCAGGGCCGTATCCAGGGTGAAGTCGCTGTCGTCCAGGCGGTGTTCCACCACGTTGGCGTACTGCCGCACCCGGGCAAAATGCCGCAGCAGATAGTTCCGGCTCATGATCAGGCAAAGGTAGCGGATATGGGCCTGTTCTTCGGAAGAAAAATCCTGCTGCCAGGTGTAGGGGATATAGCACCCCTCCACGATCAGGGACTGGCGATTTTCCAGGGCGGTGCGGATCATCTCCCGGGCGATGGGCCACACAACGGCGGTAAGGGCTTCGTCCTGGGTGGGGGACAGGGCAATGGTGCCGCTGCGGATCAGGCCCATTTTTAGGTGGTCCAGGCTCAGGTAGGGGATGTGGCGGCGTTCCAGCAGCTGCTGGGCCAGCAGGGTCTTGCCCGTATGGGAGGCCCCGGCAATCAGATAAATCATGGTATACCCCCGGCGGATGGTTGCAAAATGTAAGGCGGGGTCATTCCCGCGGGAAGGCGCAAAAGGGAACCAAAGAAACGCTCTACTATATAATGTATAGGGGCAGGCATCACCGGCGGGCGTTGCGCTTCCAGATGGTGTACAGGCCATCCAGCACCAGGGTTTCCCGGTGATCAACCTGGGTGCGGCAGGCGGCCCAGACGCTGCGGGGCAACGTGCCGGTGGTCACCACCGGGACGTCGGGGGCTTTCAGGGCAGCGCGGAAATTCTCCACCATGCCGTCCACCATGGCCGCCGTGCCATGCACCATGCCGCTGTGCAGGCAATCCGCCGTGTTGGCGCCCACCATCCGCTTGGGGCGGGCGTCCAGCTCCACCTGGGGCAGCTGGGCGGTGTTTTTCACCAGCGCCGCCAGCGAAAGCTGCGGTCCCGGCAAAATCGCGCCGCCCACCAGGGCGCCCTCGCCGTCCACCGCCAGCATCGAGATGGCCGTGTCGAAGTTGGCCACCACCAGCGGCGGAGTGTGCCGCTGCAAGGCTCCTACCACCGCACACAGCAATTCGCCGCCCAGCTGGGCGGGGTTGTCCATCCGGATGCGTACCCCGCTCTTCAGGCCGGGGCCCACCTCCATCACCGGCGCTTCGCACATCTTGTGCAGGGCTTCCCGCATCCGCGGCGTCAGCGCCGGAACCACACTGGAAAAGATCACATCGGTGATCTCCTGGGGGTTCGCCCCGTACAAGGCCAGCATGTTTACCATCTTATATAAGAGCTCGTCGCTGCTCAGCGCGACGTCTGCAAACAACCGGGAAGAAAACACCAGCTTGCCGTCCCTGGTGTAGGACCCGAAGGTGATGTTGGAGTTTCCGATATTCAAAGCCAGGATCATGGCTGTACCTCTTTTCTGTAAGATGCTTTTATACTATTATAATAAAAGGCAAATTGCAAGGGGCAGCCCATCCGCCCCACAACTTGTGGAGCCAATCACCCAAAACCACGATATACCGATTAAACAAAAATGAAGCGAAAAATTTGTCAGAAAATCTGAAAAAGGTGTTGACAAAGCTGGTTTGGGGTGGTATTATATTCAGGCTGTCCGGCGCGAGAGCGACCACGGCAGCCGCTGAAAACCGCATAACAACAGCCTTTGAGGGCTTTTCGGAAACTCCGGTTCCTGAAAAAACTTCAAAAAAATCTCAAAAAAGTTCTTGACAAAAGGAACTTCGCGAGATATAATAAATAGGCTGTCACGTGAGATGCGAACAGCGAGCAGGACCTTGAAAATTGAACAAAACTGAAACTTGTGGAACCTTATCG
>CAJFFY010000015.1 GCA_904374465.1 uncultured Subdoligranulum sp. | reverse complement strand
GCGGCAGCACCTTTATGACCAACAGCTTTTATTCCGAGGGACTGGCCTACGTCACTTACTTTGACCTGGCACGGCTGTACGATAAGGGATCCGGAGGTACTCATGGAGATCGCGCCATTGTGGGATTTCTGGACGAAAGCGGTGAATTTGCTTTCCGCTTTGACGAGCTGGAGGAGTTTCAGAGCAAGCTGGTCATTGATGCAACCGGTTTCCTTGACGGCACCTGCATGGTAGCGGGCCGCGTCGATGACGGCATTAAATACGGCTACACCCGGGATGGGTATGGCCAGTACGACGGCGTCGACCTGGACTTTTTCTACCAGATTGATACCACCGGCCATGTGGTGCAAGAGGTAGACTACGATACCTTCGTGGCGTTCCGTGAAAAGATATTGCCCGGCCTTGGCATCCGAGACACCGGCCACATGACCAATTACCGCCTGTGCCAGACGAATTCCATCCAGTTGGCTGACGGCCTGACCTTGCGCCTGAAAACGCTGCCAACCCGCGACACTGTCATACCAACCGCCTATCCGGACTATGAATTGGTAGACACCAATGGTACCGTCTATCCCCTGGACGATTATCACATCATCAACATCGTTGTGGCAGACGACGGCACCGTTTTACTGGAATGTGACAGCGAGTATCATTGGGGCGCCAATTTTATGGGCCTCTCGGAATCGTATGGTTGGTACCGGCTCAACTATCGATGGATCGCCCCTGAAGGATACGTCGTACCGGAAGATCAGCGGCAAAATCTGTCGGGTGAGGGGCTTCCCTCGGTTACTGAGCTCTCGTTACCAACCAACAAATCCGCACAAGAAATTATTTTTCAGGAGTGGAACCTTCCGGATACAGACGACCTGAAACTGATCTTCACTGCACCGGACTTTTTCGATACCTATCAGGTACAGCCGGGAGACTACATACCTCCCAATGACAGATATCCCTCCAACGATTTGTGCCTTGCTTTCGCCACACTCTGTGAGGATGAAGTGGATGTTTCCTATCTCTGGACTGATGACGCGGGGACGCAGCATTATCTCGTCAAAGACTATAGCAATCAGTCGTACGGAGAGTGGGAGGAGGTTCCCGTGCCCGATTTCCTGCAGACCGCCGAAACGGCAGAAACGCCATCCACGGATGCCGCCTGACACACTTGGCGTTCGCACAACGGCTATACAAAAAGCCCCGGGAACCTAAGTTCCCGGGGCTTTTCTGTATGCCGGTGGTGGGGGTCGAACCCACACGGTGTCACCACCAACGGATTTTGAGTCCGTCTCGTCTGCCAATTCCAACACACCGGCAAGTAACTATTGAATTATAAACTGTCCTCCGCAAAAAGTCAAGCCTGTTTGCGATTTCCCGTCAAATTTTGCGGCACTCCCCCTTGCAACGGCGTAACGGCTTTGCTATAATAGCATTTTGTTGAGCAACTTAGGATTTTAGGCTCCGCCGCGGTTTTCGCGGCGCAAACCGGTGCCAGGCTGGCGGTCTGGCATGCGGTCAAAATCTATCCGCCGGAGTGTCTGTATGTATATTGCTATCTTGTTCGTGGCTGCCCTGGTGGTGGCCGGTCTGGCTGTGCGTTTTGCTTTGCCCCGTACCGAAGGTCATGCTTCGGTGCAGCGCCTGGTGCGCTGCGCCGTCATTGCCGCCGTGTACGTGGTGCTCTGCCTGGTGCTGGCTCCCTTCAGCTACGGCGCCATCCAGGTCCGCATCGCCGAGGCCCTCTGCCTGCTGCCCGTCTTCGGTGCCGAGTACATCGTCGGCGTGACGCTGGGCTGCTTTTTGGCCAACCTGTTCGGTTCCACCATCATCGATGTGGTATTCGGCACCTTGGCCACCCTGCTGGCCTGCCTGGTCACCTACCGCCTGCGCAACCTGCGCATCAAAGGGCTGGCCATTCCGGCTTCCCTGCCGCCGGTCCTCTTCAATGCCGTCATCGTGGGCATTGAGATCACCGTCTTCTTCACCGATCCCGCTGCCATGAGCGCCCCGCTGTGGGTGCTTTGCCTGACCAACGGCATCACCGTGGGCATCGGCGAACTGATCAGCTGCACCATCCTGGGTGTGGCCCTGGTCAAACTCATTGAATCCAACGCCGCTCTCAAGCGGATTTTCACCGAAAAATAATTCAGAGGTAACACCCTATGCGCCCGGAACTGATTTTGTGGGATTGGAACGGTACCCTGCTGGATGATGTGGCCCTGTGTGTGGACGCGCTCAACCGTCTGCTGGCACGCTACGGCTACCCACAGCGGTACAACCACGAACAGTACCGGGCCATTTTTGGTTTTCCGGTACAGGACTATTACGCCCGTGCCGGGTTTGATTTCACCCGGGACAGTTTTGACGACCTGGCCCGGAGTTTTATGGAGGATTACATCCCCGCCAGTGAAGCCTGCCCGCTGTTGGACGGCGCCCGGGAGGCCCTGGACGCCTTCGCCCGCGCCGGGCTGCGTCAGGTAATTCTTTCGGCCAGTCCCATCACCACCCTGGAACATCAGGTGGCGGTGCGAGGGGTTGCCCCCTATTTTGACCGATTGCTGGGGCTGGGTGACATCTACGCCAAAAGCAAGGTGGACCTGGGACTTCAGTATCTGGCACAGGCCGGGTTCGATCCCCGGCTGGCTGTGATGATCGGGGATTCCACCCACGATTTTGAGGTGGCCCAGGCACTGGGTGTCGGTTGTGTTTTGCAAAGCAGCGGCCATCAACCGCCGGAAATTTTGTGCCAAACCGGTGCCACCGTGGTGCCGGATCTGCACCAGGCCGTGCAATGGATTTTGGGGAGGGAACAAAACAATGTCTGATCGTGTAAAGGGTGCCTGCCTGACCATGGGCGGCGCCGCGTGCTGGGGTGTCTCCGGTTGTATGGGACAATACCTCTTCACGCGGGAAAATATGGACTCCACCTGGTTGGTGCCCATCCGGCTGTTTCTGGCCGGGCTGTTGCTGTGCGGGTTCTACTTTTTCAAGGATCGCAAGGTTCTCTTCGACCCGTGGAACGTAAAAAAGAATCCCCGCAATGCCGTCGACCTGTTGATTTACGGGGTGGCCGGTGTCAGCTGCTGCCAGTTCCTGTATTTCCTGACCATCCAGTTGTCCACAGCGGGCATCGCCACCATCCTGCAGGACCTGTCCCCGGTCTTGATTTTGCTGGTGCTCTGCCTGCAGCAACGTCGGTCCCCCCGCCCCTTTGAGCTCTGCTCCATCCTGCTGGCACTGGTGGGAGTCTTTCTGCTGACCACCCACGGCAGCTTTACCAGCCTGGCCATCAGCCCCGCGGCTCTGGTTTCCGGCATTGTCTGTGCCGGCACCGTGGTCATCTACACCATGTGGCCCAAAAAACTGCAGGCCCAGTACCCCACCCCCATGCTGCAGGGCTGGGCTTTCCTGATGGGTGGCACCCTGTTCCACCTGGTGTTCCGTCCCTGGTCCATGGGGTATGTGCCCAGCGCCATGGGTGTCTTTGGCATCGTGGTGGTGGTCATTGTGGGCAACGTGCTGGCTTTCAGTCTGTATATGTCCGGTGTACCGCTCATCGGCCCCCAGCGGGCCAGCCTGTACAGCTTTGCCGAGCCGGTCACCGCTGCCATCATCAGCACTTTGGTGCTGGGTTCCCCCTTCACCAGTTGGGATGCTCTGGGCTTTGCCTGCATCTTTGTGATGCTGGTATTGCTGAGTCTGCCCGCTCCCCACAAAGAATCCCGCAAAACCGTAAATTAATTCTGAAATACACCCGCACAGGTTTGACAGCATCCCCTGTGCGGGTGTATTATATTTAAGTGTGTAAAACTAACTTGCCGCAGCTGAATGCGGCGGAAATACAGGGGTTTTCCTATGTCTTTTTTTGAAAAACTGTTCGGTTCCTTCTCGGACAAGGAGCTCAAGCGCATCAAGCCTTTGGCAGACAAAGTGCTGGCGCTGGAGCCGGAGATGCAGAAGCTGACCGATGAGCAGCTGCAGGCCAAAACCGCCGAATTCAAAGACCGGTTGACCAAGGGCGAAACGCTGGACGATCTGCTGCCCGAGGCCTTTGCTGTCTGTCGGGAAGCGGACTGGCGTGTGCTGGGTCTCAAACCCTATCCCGTACAGATCATCGGTGGCATTGTGCTGCACCGCGCCTGCATTGCCGAGATGCAGACCGGTGAAGGCAAGACGCTGGTGGCCACCATGCCCGTCTACCTCAATGCTCTGACCGGCAAGGGTGTCCATGTGGTCACCGTCAACGATTACCTGGCCCGCCGTGACAGCGAATGGATGGGCAAGGTGTACCGTTTCCTGGGCCTGACCGTGGGTCTGGTGGTCCACAGTGTGGCCCCCGCCGACCGCAAAAAGGCCTACGACGCCGATGTCACCTACGGCACCAACAACGAGTTCGGCTTTGACTACCTGCGGGACAACATGGTGGTCTACAAGGCCAACATGGTACAGCGCGGCCATGCCTACGCCATCGTGGACGAGGTGGACTCCATCCTCATCGACGAGGCCCGTACCCCGCTGATCATCAGCGGCAAGGGCGAGGATTCCAGCGCCATGTACAAGCGCGCCGACGACTTTGCCAAGACCCTGAAGAAGAGCGTCATCGTGGAGCTGGACGACAAGGTAGCCGCCGAGGAACAGGTGGACGGCGACTACGTGGTGGACGAAAAGCGCAAGACCGCCACCCTGACCGAATCCGGCGTCCAGAAGGCCGAAGCCTACTTTGGCGTGGAGAATCTGGCCGATGCCGACAATATGTCGCTGCGTCATTACATTGACGGCGCCATCAAGGCCCGGGGCGTCATGCACCGGGATACCGACTACATCGTCAAAGACGGCGAAGTCATCATCGTGGACGAATTCACCGGCCGCCTGATGTACGGCCGCCGCTTCAACGATGGTTTGCACCAGGCCATCGAAGCCAAGGAAGGCGTCAACGTGGCCGCAGAAAGCAAGACGCTGGCCACCGTCACCTTCCAGAACTACTTCCGCATGTACGACAAGCTGGCCGGTATGACCGGTACGGCTTCCACCGAGGCGGACGAATTCAGCGAGATTTACGGTCTGCAGATCGTCAGCATTCCCACCAACAAGCCCCGTGCCCGCAAGGACCTGCCGGACAGCGTTTACAAGACCGTCAACGGCAAGTACAACGCCGTCATCGAGCAGGTGGCGGAGTGTCACGCCAAGGGTCAGCCCGTGCTGGTGGGCACCGTCAGTGTGGAAAAGAGCGAAGCGCTGTCCAAGCTGCTGAAAAAGCGCGGCATCGAGCACAATGTGCTGAACGCCAAGCAGCATGAGCGCGAAGCCGAGATCGTAGCCCAGGCCGGCAAGCAGGGCGCCGTGACCATCGCCACCAACATGGCAGGCCGTGGTACCGACATCATGCTGGGCGGCAACGTGACCTACATGGCCAAGGCCGCCCTGAAAAAGGAACTGACCAAAGAGCTGACCAAGGACCTGGACCAGCGCAAGGACGAGTACGAGCACGCCAAGGCCCGGGCCAAAGCCACCGGGGCTGAGCTGCCTACCCCGCCCGAGGCGGACATCGACGCCAAACTGGAAATGCTGCTGACCGAGTGCGACGGCCACGCCGATACCGAGGACACCGAGGTACTGGCTGCCCGCAAGCGGTTTGACGAGCTGTGCGCCGAGTTTGAGCCCGAAATCAAGCGGGAAGCGGAAGCCGTGCGTGAAGCTGGCGGTCTGTTCATCATCGGCACCGAGCGCCACGAGAGCCGCCGCATCGACAACCAGCTGCGCGGCCGTGCCGGCCGTCAGGGTGACCCGGGTGCCTCCCGCTTCTTCCTGAGCCTGGAGGATGACCTGATGCGCATCTTCGGCGGTGAGCGCGTCCAGAACCTGATGGACAGCCTGGGTCTGGAAGAGGATGTCCCCATCGAGAACAAGCTCATCACCAACACCATCGAGAGCGCCCAGAAAAAACTGGAAGCCTCCAACTTTGCCATCCGCAAACAGGTGTTGCAGTACGATGACGTGATGAATCAGCAGCGCGAGATCATCTACAAGCAGCGCCAGATGGTGCTCAACGGCGAGGATATCTCGGACAAGCTCCATGAGATGATGCGCCAGAGCATTGACGATGCCTGTGCCAACTACCTGAACGGCGAGACCGCCGATGACTGGGATTTTGCCGGTCTGCGCCGCCACTTCATGAACTGGCTGTGCCTGCCCACCGACTTCAACTACACCACGGCGCAGCTCAGCGATCTGACCCGGGAAGGCATTGCCGACGAGTTGTACAAGCGCGGTATGGACATCCTGACCGCCAAGGAAGCCAAGTACGGCGCCCCCACCATGCGGGAACTGGAGCGCATCTGCCTGCTGCGCAACGTGGACTCCAAGTGGATGGAGCACATTGACAACATGGACCAGCTCAAACAGGGCATGGGCCTGCGTGGCTACGGCCAGCACGATCCCGTGGTGGAATACCGCATCGAAGGTTTTGCCATGTTTGACGAGATGATCGCCTCCATCCGGGAGGATGCCGTCCACATGCTGCTGACCATCGAGATCCGTCAGCAGAACACCCAGCCCAAACGCGAGCAGATTGCCCAGCCCACCGGCGAGGGAGCACCTGCCAAGGCCGGTGCCAAGGGTTCCGCCCCGGTGCGGGTGACCAAAATCGGCCGCAATGATCCCTGCCCCTGCGGCAGCGGTCTGAAGTGGAAAAAGTGCACCTGCAAGGAGTACCACCCCGACCTGTAAACCGAATCTTTCCAGCGCGCCGCCGTAAGACGGCGCGCTTTTTGCAACACGAGGTATTTGTATGAAAGCACATATCGTTCGCGACCCCCGCTGCGCCCTGCTGTGGCGCTTTGACGCCGACAGCGCCGGCTACGCCGGCGTGGAGCGGGCCGCCCGCCTGTGCGGCGTGACGCTGCGCACCGTGGGAAATGCCGAACTGGGCACCCCGGTGGGAGAGCTGTGTGCCGGTAAGGCCCCTGCGGCTGCCGCACCTTTGGCCGCAGTGCCGGAGCTTCCGGCCCTGATCGTCAGCGGATTGAGCCACCAGACCGGGGAGCTGGGCCGTTTTATTGACCTAGTGCGGGAAAGCGGGGCCGATCTGCCCCTGCGCGCCATGGTAACCCCCACCAGCAAAACCTGGACCCTGGCGGCTTTGCTGCAGGAACTGAACCGGGAACACGAGGCGGTGGCCGGGGGCAGCGAAAAGGCATGAGCAACCGGTTCCGTCGGGGGGCAGCCGGTCTGCTGGCCGCCGCGGCGCTTGTGGGCATCGTGGCCTACAGCCTGCTGAGCCGCCGCACCCTCTATACCACCACCTGGTTTGATCTGTTCGACACGGTGGCCATTGTCAAGGGCTATGCCCGCAGCCAGGACGAGTGGGATGAACAGATGGAGGCACTCCACGCCGACTTGCTGCACTACCATCAATTGTTCGACATCTACCACCACTATGACGGCATGGTGAATCTGTACGACGTCAACGCCGGGGCCGCGATGGCGCCTGTGGCGGTTTCCGAAGAGTTGTACGCCTTTCTGGACTGGTGTGCGGAAACAGTTTATCCCCAGACGCAGGGTGCCACCAACGTGGCTGCCGGGGCGGTTTTGTCCCTCTGGCATGACGCCCGGGAGAGCGAAGCCCCGGCCCCGCCCGATACAACCACCCTGCAGCAGGCGCTGGAGCACATCTCGATGGACAATCTGCAGCTGGATTCCACAGCCCACACGGTCTTTTTCACTGACCCGGCCATGAGCCTGGATGTGGGGGCCGTGGGCAAGGGCTATGCCGTGGAACTGGCCGCCGAAGCCGCCGAGGCACGGGGTCTGGACAGTGCCCTTTTGAACATCGGCGGCAACCTGCGGGCCATCGGGAAGAAGGCCAACAACGAAGGCAGTTGGACAGTGGGGGTGGAAAATCCCTGGGGCAATGATCCCGCCTACATCCAGACCCTTTCGTTGCTTCCCGGCGACAGTCTGATCATCAGCGGGGACTACCAGCGCTACTTCGAATATGAGGGGGTGCGCTATTCCCACCTGATCGATCTGACCACCGGTTTTCCGGCTCGGTATTGCAGCAGCACGGCCATTCTGGCGCCGGCCGACAGCGGCGGTCTGGCCGACGCTCTCTCCACCGCGCTCTTCTGCCTGCCGGAGGAAACCGGCCGCACCCTCCTGCCGGATGGCTACCAAGCCCTGTGGATGTACCCGGACGGGTCCACCACCCAGACCGATGGCTGGCCCGGCCAAGCCACCACCTGAAAAAAGGACCACCCCAAGGGGTGGTCCTTTTGCTTAGGCGTCCTTGCTCAGCAGGATGCGGTCATTGTCCAGCTGGTGGCCCACATTCTGGGCAAACCGTTCCAGCAGCTCCGGCACCGTCATGCGGGTGCGCTCTTCCCCGCCCACATCCAGCACAATGCGGCCGTGGTCCATCATCAGGGTACGGTTGCCCAGCGTCAGGGCATCGTGCATGTTGTGGGTGATCATCAGACAGGTGATGTGATGCTCGGCCACAATCTTTTTGGTCAGTTCCAGCACTTTGTCGGCGGTGGCGGGGTCCAGCGCCGCCGTGTGTTCATCCAGCAACAGCAGCTTGGGGGTGACCATGGTGGCCATCAGCAGCGTCAACGCCTGGCGCTGCCCGCCCGAAAGCAGCCCCACCGGCTGTTTCATCCGGTCTTCCAGCCCCAGGCCCAGGGAGGAAAGTTTTTCGGCAAAAAGGACCCGGTCCGCCTTGCTGATGCGGGAGAAAGGTGAGGTATGCCCCGAGGCACGCAGGAAGGCCAGGGCCAGGTTTTCCTCAATGGTCATGTGGGGCGCGGTCCCCTTGAGCGGGTCCTGGAACATCCGCCCGATGACCTTGGAACGACGATAGTCCGGCAACAGGGTGATGTCTTTGCCATCCAGTGTGATAGTGCCGGTATCGGCGATGAATTCCCCGGCGATGGCATTGAACAGGGTGGATTTTCCGGCGCCGTTGGAGCCCACAATGGTGGCAAAGTCCCCCGGTTCCAGATGCAAGTCCACATTTTGCAGCGCCACCTTCTCGTTGACGGTGCCGGGGTTGAAGGTCTTGCTGAGATGTTTCAGATCAAGCACGGGAAGCACCTTCTTTCTCGGCATGGGCGCGGCGGTGCCGGAAGGCAGCCCGCGCCTGCAGGGCGGGGGCCGCAATGGCCAGCGCCACGATGACGGCGGAAATCAGTTTGAGGCATTCCGACGGAACGTTGGCCCGCAGGGCGATGGCAATGATGAAACGGTAAATCACACTGCCTGCCACGGCGGCCACCGCCTTGGTCCACAGCCCGCCCCGGCCGAAGAGGGTCTCGCCGATAATCAGCGAAGCCAGACCGATGACCACCATGCCGGTGCCCAGGTTGATATCGGCGGATTTCTGGTACTGGGCCAGCACCGCACCGGACAGCGCGGTCATGGCGTTGGCGATGCACAGCCCCACTGTGATGGTGAAGGTGGTATTGATGGAAGAGGCCCGCACCATGTCGGGGTTGTCACCGGTGGCTCGGATGGAAAGTCCCAACCGCGTTCCCAGAAAGAGGATGAGCAGAGCGCAGACCACAAGGGTGATCAGCGCGGCGACGATCAGCTTGTAGGGGGCGTTTTCTCCCAGCAGGCTCTGGGCTGCGGTGAATACCGTCTGGGTTTTGAGCATGGGCACGTTGGAGGAGAACCCCATCACCGCCAGGTTGACGGTGTACAGACCGGTATTGGTGATGATGCCGGCCAGAATGGAGGGAACCGCCAGACGCGTCTGCAAAAAGGCGGTGACAAATCCCGCGGCGGCACCGGACAGCATGGCCAGCGGCAACCCCAGGAAGGGATGCCCGGCCACAGCGGCGGTGGCGGACACCGCACAGCCCAATGTGAAGGCTCCGTCGGTGGTCATATCGGCGATGTTGAGCACCCGGAAGCTCAGGAACAGCGCCATGGCAACCAGCGCATAGATACAGCCAAGTTCCAGTGCACTCAGCACGGTGGCAACGGTAAACATGGGACAAAACGCTCCTTTATAACTTTTTTCAACACAAAAGAGAAAAGGACGTGGAGAGCGTCCTTTCCTCCGGATGGGAAACTTATTCGGCTTCGGTGGTCACTTCCACCACCTGGCCCGCCAGATCCTGGAAGGCACTGTAGTCAATGCCCAGGGCAGCGGCGGTCTCGGTGTTGACGGTGATAATGCCGCCGTCCATCACGTGGTATTCCGGCACGGTACCGGTTTCCAGCACATCCAGCGCCATGTCGGCGGTGTAGGTTCCCAGATCGGTGTAGTTGACGCCGCAGGTGGCAAAGGCGCCCGACTTCACAAAGCTGTCAGCCCCCGTGTAGAAGGGGATGCCGCCGTCGGTCAGCGTCTCGGACACCGCAGCAGCCGCGCCCATGACCACGTTGTCGGTGGGGGTAAAGACCGCGTCCACCTGCCCCACCAGGCTGGCGGCGGCTGTCATGATCTCGTCGTTGGTGTTGCCGGTCTTTTCAATGTAGGCGATGCCCTTGGAGTCCAGGTATTCCTTGGCCTGGGCGATGGGGGTGGCGGAGTTGGCCTCCGAGTTGGAGTAGAGCAGCCCCACCGTCTTGACGTCAGGCTGGACAGCCAGCATCATATCCAGGATGGACTGGGTGTTCAACGCATCGGAGGTGCCGGTCACGTAGTCGATGCCGGTCAGGTCCACCGAGTCGGGGTCCGAAATCGCCGCGTAAATCACCGGGGTCTTGGTGGATTCGCAGGCGGTGGTCATGCACTGGGCCGCCAGCGTGGCGATGGGAATCACGGCGTCATATCCGTCGGAAACCACCTGGGTGCCGATCTGGTTCAGGGTGGTGGCATCGTTCTGGCCGTTGAAATCCTTGTACTCGATGGTAATCCCCTGCTCGGCCGCCTTGGCGTCCAGTTCTGCCTCGATGGCAGTGCGGATCTCGTCCAGGCTGGCGTGGTCCATCTGCTGGACAATGGCAACCCTGTATTCCTTTGCGCCGGTGGTTTCGGCGGTGGCCGAAACGGTCGAGGAAGCCCCGGAAGAGGCGGAGGTGGTATCGGCAGTAGCACCGCAGGCGGACAGGCTGGTCAGCAGAGCGGCGGCGGACAGAACAGCGACAAACTTTTTCATGGTAGAGACTCCTTTTCAATGTGATTGTGGATGGACGTCATACAGGAAAAAGTCGCCATCGCTCTTTCAGCAGGATTGTTTTCATGGTGTACCTCCCGGTCTGGCTGTACAAAAGCAAAACTGCCCTTGCACAGAAGAATACCTTCCGTGCAAGGGCAGATCAAAATCTGTGGTGCCACCTTGCTTGCCGGGTACACTGTACCACGGCCACTCTGTAGGGAACCAACATTCCCCTGCTCTGTAACGGGAGCGCCCGTCAACGGATACTCAGGTCCAGCCCTTTCCCCGTGCCCTCCGCGAACCATTGTGCTGCACCGCTCTGCATCCCCTTCCCAGCACCGGGGACTCTCTGTGGCTGCGCTTGCAGTTTTACTTTCGCTTCATTGGTTTGAAGCATTTATACCACAACACCGCGGGTTTGTCAACGCCTTTGGGCAAAAAAGTTTACAGACCTTCATCCACTTCCGCATTTTCCGGCGTGGATTCGTCAATTTTGTTGTCAGGATCCAGAATCAGCAATTTCTGGGCCACCTGGGTCACATCCTGGTCTTCCGCCTGCAGCAGAGAGTCCCCCTCGGTAAAGGGGCAGTCCTCGCCGTCCAGCAGCAACATCAGGTCCTTGCCGGGGGTGACATACTCACCCAGCCGGCTACCGAGGCCGTCCCCGTTCCAGAGGGTATCGGTATCCTCCGGCGTAAAGGTGGCATCATAGCCCCACTTGCCGTACACCACACCGATGGAGCAGAGGGCTTCGTCCTCGCCCAGAGCATCCTGCAGCTGCTGCGCCAGGCTGTCCTGGGTCTGCAGGGCCCCGTTGCCATCCACAAAGGCCAGCACCCGGGCATCGGGGTAGGCCTCCAGCACCCGCTGCAGGTCTTCGGCCACCAGGGCATCCCCGCTGGTTTCCAGCGTACCCTGTACCCCCTGGTACAGACGCAGGGCCATATCGTAGGCATCCCCCAGGTAGGTTTCCATCTGTTCGGGATACTGTTCCATGGCCTGGCGGAACCAATACAGGATCGTACGGCTGTTGCCGCCGCCCATGGCCTCCACCGCCGTGCTCAGTTCCTCGTCGGGTATATTGTAGCTGTTCTGCACCAGCACCGCCACCGCATATCCCACGGCCGCACCGGTCTTGTCCGTACCGGTGCCAGCCGCATGGAGCCGGCCGGGATAGCGGGCATACATCTGCTGCCAGAGGGCGGACGCCGCCTCCCGCTGGTCCGACGGCAGCGTGCTCAGATACCGGCTCAGCGAGAGGGTGTCGCCGGTCTGCAGGTAATCATCCAACAGTACGCCGGCCGCCGCTCCTCCCGGCACAGCCACCACCTGAACGCCCTGGGCAGTCAGGTAGTCCACCAGTGTGTTCTGTACATCCATATCCCGGCTGCCGCCCAGCTGTGCCAGGAAGAGCCGGTAATCCGCACTGTTGCCGAAGTCCGAATCACTGAGGGGGTACGCCAGATCCACCGTATGCAGATTCTGGCGGATATAACTTTCCTCCGGATCGGTTTCCCGATCCCAGGCAGAGGTTGCTTCCCCGGAGGAGTCCGCCGTTTCCGCCGTGGCCTTCTCCGCCTCGGCAGCGGCGGTTTCCGGCGTGGCGGCAATGACTTCCTCAGCCGTTTTGTCGTTATACAGGAAATCCTGCAGGGCCTTGATGTTGACCGCCCAGTCCGGGTCATACATCAGCCGGTCGTCCATGCCGGTGCGTACCCCGTAGGTTCCCTGCAACGGCATGGAGAGCTGTTCCACGTCGGCGCCCAGGAAGCCCGGCAGCTGCACCAGCAGCGCGGCGATTTCCGACTTGGTGAAGTTGGTCTGCACCAGCGGCAGGACCGTGTTGAGCAGATTGTCCAGTTCCACCACACTGGCATTCTTCACCTGGTCCAGCACCGCCTGGATGACAGTGCGCTGGCGCTCGATGCGCTTCCAGTCGTTGTCGATCTTGCGCAGACGGGCATACTGCAGCGCCGTATAGCCGTCGAAATGGTTGAGGCCGGGCTCCACCTTGTTGACAATGAGCATCGAGTTGGAGGGCACTTCCCAGTTGAGGGCCTTGGCCTCCAGGTCGGTGATGTTGATGTCCACACCGCCCACGGCATCCACAATCTGCACAAAGGAGTTGAAGTTGACCCGGACATAGTGGTCCACCTGCACGTTGAAGCAGTCTTCCACCGTGTCCATGGTCAGCTTGGCACCGCCGTAGCGGAAGGTATGGGTGATCCAGTCATACTCCCCTTCGTACCCGTCCAGCAGGATGGGCACACCGGTGCCGCGCTCGATGGAGACCAGCCGAATCACATGGTCCTTGATGTCCAGCGAAACCAGAATCATCGAGTCGGCCCGGGCATCGTTGCTGAACTCGGTGGTGTCCTCGGTGCCGTCCAGCTGATTCAGGTGGGTGAATGCATCGGCGTCGTTGACGGCCTCGGTGCGTTCATCGGTGCCGATGAGCAGGATGTTGAGCACGTCCTCATCGGCAAAGGGGCTGCCTTCCGGCATCTCCATCTCGTCACTGTTATGTACCAGACCGGTTCCATCCAGGTCCTGGTCCTCGCTGGCGTCGATGGTGCCCATCTGGCTGACACTGCCGTCGTTGTAGCGCAGCAGGTCCAGCTTGCCGTTCACATACAATGCCCCGGCGCCGGCCAGCACGATGACGACCGCCGCCACCCCCAGCAGTATTTTTCCCCAGCGGGGCAGCTTTTTGCGGGCAGAGGTTTCCTCCTGCGCGGTGTTTGGTTTTTCCTCAGTCTTGTTCATTGCTTTTTTCCTTTTTGTTGCAGACGATACAGTATCCGACGTCCGTCACAGGCATATTCCAAAAATGCCATGCCGGCAAACAGCGTCAGGCCCAGGTCCCGCCAGGTAAACCAGCCGTGCTGGATGCTGTGGGTACGCAGGACCGCAAACCAGAGCAGCGGCAGCACCGCAGCCAGTGCCAGCGGTGCGGTACGGCGTAAAGCGGCACCGCTGCGCACACTGCCCACAAAGAGTATCACCGCCAGCAGGCAGAGCACCAGCAGCGGCCAGAACAGTCCCCTGCTTTGCAGTGTGTCATAGACAAAGGCCAGAATGTTGCCCCAGGTCAGTTCCATCCCATGCCAGGTATCGGCGGCGGTGCGCACCTCCGCCTGATGCAATGCATCGGCCAGGATGTTCTGCCCGGTGACCAGGCTGGCTAGCACCCATTTGCAGGCCCAACACAGGCCGTAGCCCACGCCCCAGCTCAGGCATCCGCCCACCGCCAGCGCGCACTGTCGCCCACCGCCCCGCAGCCGTTGCTGGGGTTGCAGCAGCCAGCAGGTCAGCGGCAGGCCCAGGGTCAGAACCGGGGTCACCAGCAAATCACAGAAGGAAGTGGCCACCCCCAGCGCCACCAATCCCAGACAGAGGGTGTCGCTGCGGCGGGGTTTCGCCAGCACCCAGACGCAGCCCGCGTAGGCGATGGCGAAACAGGTGAAATACTGCACCTGATGGGGCACCCAGAATACCGTGACCAGCATCTGGCTGAGGGCAAACCATACCGCCGCGTGAATCCCACAGCGGCGGCGCAGCAGCCAGAGGGTAACAGCCAGCAGGGCGAACAGCACCCCATACTGCACCACCCGCACCCCGGCATAGGGGATAACACACAGCAACGGGCGCAGCCAGATGAGATATCCATGCCAGTACCGGGCGTAGGAGAAGGGCTCCAGCCCGGCCTGGGCGCCGGTGAGACCCGCGTCCCGGGCATCCAGATAGGTTTCCAGGTCATCGCCCAGCGTCTCGAAGTTATCCACATTGTAGGCGGTGTTGGTCATCATGGCGGTGAGCGGGTCCTGCTCATCGGCCGAGGCCGCCTCCATCAGCATGAGGGTATCGGTGTAGTTGTCCATCTGGAACAACTTGAACCCGAAAAAGGCAGGATACAGTCCCTCCTGCTGGATGGTCCGGGCCGAGTCCCGCAGATGGGCGCGCACCGGACCGCCGGGCAGCGCATAGGCGCCCCACAGCAGCAAAAACAGCGCCGCCAAGGTAACCGCAAAGACTCCCAGCGCACGCAGCGCAAAGGGCAACTTCCGGTTTTGTGGCGTCGGCATGGCTCCACCCCGCTTTCCTAGCAATACTGATTTATTATACGGCAAAAGGCCACGGGTTTCAACCGTGGCCCTGTGAAATTTTGTCGCAATTTGTCCCTTACTCAGACCAGGTCCGTCTGACGGGAAACCGACAGCACAATCCCCATCTCCCCCAACAGCATCATCAGGCTGGTGCCGCCCGAGGAGAAAAAGGGCAGGCTGATGCCGGTGTTGGGGATGGTGTTGGTGACCACCGCAATATTCAGCACGGCCTGCAGCACCACCTGGACCACAAAGCCCACCACCAGCAGCGCCCCAAACTTATCCCGGGCACGCACGGCGATGGAAATTCCCCGCAGCAGCAACAGCAAAAACAGCAGCACCACCAGCGCCGCCCCCAGAAACCCCAGTTCCTCGCAGAGGATGGAAAAGATGAAGTCGTTCTGCGGTTCCGGCACATAGAGGTACTTCTGGCGGCTGTTGCCCAGCCCCAGCCCTGCCAACCCGCCCGAGGCAATGGCATACAGGCTCTGGATGGTCTGGTGCCCCTCCCCCAGCGGGTCGGCGAAGGGATCCCGCCAGGATACCAGGCGGTCGGTGGCGTAGGGCACCAGCTCGGGCAGGGCAATGACAGCCGCCGCGATGGCGCCCAGGCCCAGTCCACCCGCGATGCCAAACCATTTGAGTCCGGTACCGCCCACAAACATGAGCACCGCCCCGATGGAAAGGATGAGCAAGGTACCGGACAGATGCGGCTCCAGCAGCATGAGCACCGCCACCGTGCCCAGGATCACCCCAAAGGGCAGTACCCCCGTGGCAAAGGTCTGCATCCGGTCGTGATTGAGCGAGATGATGTGGGAAAAAACCAGCACCACGGCAAACTTGGCGATCTCACTGGGCTGCAGGGTGCCCAGCCCCGGCAGCACGATCCACCGCTTGCAGCCGTTGTACTCCGGCATGAAGAGCACCACCACCAGCAGGACCATCGATACGCCCAGAATGGGCCAGGCCAGCTTATGCCAGATGTGATAGTCCACCAGACTGGCGGCATACATGGCCACCACCCCCAGCGCGGCAAACAGCAACTGGGGCCGGATGTAGGTGTAGGCATCCCCGCGGCGGTAGAGCGCCACGGCATACCCGGCCGAGAACAGCATAATCAGCCCGTAACAGAGCAGGGCCAGCAGGATGGCCAGAAACGGGACATCCAGGGCCGGACAGTTGGCCAGCCGGGTGCGCAGACGTTGCAGACAGGACGACATAGAAAAATCCCCCCGCGTATAGTCTACGCAGGGGGACAAAAGGCTATGCAAAAAGGTTGCCGGCAAACCGGACGGTCCGGTTCAGCAAGCCGCCTTACTCCCGCTTCAGGTCGCGGCCCATCAGGGAGGCCAGGGCATTGCTGGCAGCCAGACGTCCGCCCAGAATGGCGTCCACACTCTGCACAATGGGCATGTCCACCTTGTACTTCTTGGCCAGACGGCAGGCGGCGGGCAGGGCATTGATCCCTTCCACCACCTGCCCCACCTCGGTTTTGGCTTCCTCGACGGTCTTGCCGTGGCCCAGCAGCATGCCGGCGTGCAGGTTCCGGCTGTGCATACTGGTGCAGGTGACGATCAGATCCCCCATACCCGACAGACCGGAGAAGGTTTCGGGTTTGCAGCCCATGGCCGCACCCAGCCGGGCCAGCTCGGCATTGCCGCGGGTGATCAGGGCGGCTTTGGCGTTATCGCCGTAGCCCAGCCCCAGGGCGATGCCCACCGCCAGGGCGATGACGTTTTTCACCGCACCGCCCAGCTCGGTACCGCGGCGGTCATCATTGGTGTACACACGGAAGGTGGGGGTGGAAAAGGCTTTCTGCACCGCCTTGGCGGCCTCCTCCTGCTGGCTGGCCGCCACAATCAGGGTGGGCATGTCCCGGGCCACTTCCTCCGCGTGGGTGGGGCCGGACAAAGCCACCACCCGGGCGGTGTGCTTCTGCTTGGCCAGCTCATCCTCAATGATCTCGCTCATGGTCATCAGCGTCTTATCCTCAATACCCTTGGCCACATCCACGATCAGCTGGCCTTCCGGGATATAGGGGGCCGCCTTTTTGGCCGTGGAACGCACAAAGGGGGACGGAACCGCAAAGAGCAGAATGTCCTTGCCGGTGCAGGCTTCCTCTATGTCCGCCGTGTAATGCATCGAGGAAGGCAGTTCCATGCCGGGCAGGTTGGGATGGCGGTGGGTGGTGCTGAGGGATTTGAGCTCGGTCGGGATGGCGCTCCACACCGTCACATCCCGCCCGTTGACCGCCAGCAGCCGTGCCAGGGCAATGCCCCAGGTTCCGGCGCCGAAAACTGCGATTTTGATCATAGTTCTTCTCCTTACCAAAGTTTGTAAGCCGTTCCCGTTACCGCTGCCACAAGCGGGACAGCAGCGAATGGGTTGCCTGACGCCGCGGGGCAGGCTCTATGTCCAGATAGACCCGCTCATAGCAATTGACGATGCGGGTACTGCCGTAGGACTGTTCCCGCGGAATGTTGGCGCCATAGCTCATATGTACATGGCCGTGCAGCATCAGTTTGGGGTGATACCGGTCCAGCACGTCCCGGAATACCGTAAAGCCGCGGTGGGCCAGGTCACTCATATCCCCGTAACCGTGCAGCGGCGCATGGGTGACCAGCACATCCAGGCCGTGGTGCCGGTCGATCTTGCCCCGCAGCCGGTTGACCCGCTTTTTCATTTCTGCCTCGGTGAACTGCCAGGCACCGGTGCGGTACCGGCAGGCCCCGCCCAGGCCCGCAATGCGCAGGCCATGGTACTCGATGACATCGTCATCGATGCAGATGGCCCCTTCCGGCGGGCGCTCATCGTAGCTTTCGTCATGGTTGCCATGGACATAAAACACCGGTACCGGCGCCATGGTGACCAGATATTCCAGATAGTGACGGTTGAGGTCCCCGCAGGCGAGGATCATCTCCACATCCTTGAGTTTGTCGGGGCTGTAGTAGTCCCACAGTGCCTTGCATTCCTCATCCGCAACGGCCAGCAATTTCATAACGTGGCCTCCTTCTCGGCCGGAAGGCGATCCCGGTGGATCCCCTGCATGCGATACATGGCGCGGGAGGCTTCGGCCAGTTCGTCGTATTCCGGCACATGGCCGTCTACAGCGTCACACAGCCAATCCATGTGCACGATCTGCTCCAGGTCCAACCCGTGCAGACCGCTGTTTTTCAGGGAGCCGTCCTGGGCCGTGATGCGGCAGGCAAAGGGATCAATCATGCCCGAGATGATGCCTTCCCGCAGAATGCGCGCCAGGTGCTGTACATCGGGGGGAAGTTCCCGGCTGAGCAGCACGTCCATGACGCCGCTGTTCATACCCCACCAGTAGTTGACGGCACGGCCGTCGGTGCCGGACTTGTCGCGGGTCCAGCCACCGTCCAGCACGCTGCGCACCACGTTTTCATAAAACTGACCCCAATGCCAGAAGGGAGTGGCCAGGTCCTGCAGCACGCCACCCGGACGGATCAGGAAGGTGCCGAACTCCCGCTGGGGACGCCCCGGCACCGGCGCATCCCGGCCGGACACCACGGTAAGACCCTCCCGGGTGAAGAGGGTCAGCGGATCTTCCTGCTCGGGCAAGCAGGTCCAGAACAGCTGGATCTTGACCCGGGGGTTGACCATCCGGGCGCCCAGGGCAAAGGCATTGATGTTGGCCGGCACGCCAAAGCTGGGGTAATCGGCCACATAGCCGATGCGGTCCCCGGTGGCCATGGCACCGGCAATGGCGCCGGTGATGAACTTGGCTTCATACACGCGGGTATAGTAGGTGCGGATGCTGGCGTAGGGCATCTCCATGGAGCAATTGAGGATGCGCACCTGGGGATGCTGCACCGCCGCGCGCAGCGAAGCGCCCACCAGCTTGGGGCTGGTGGTGAAGACAATATCGGCGCCGTCGGCGATGGCCTGTTCCACCAGTTGGTCGGCGTTTTCGCCCGGGACGGCATTGAAATAGGCCGCCGTCTCCACCTTGCCCTCAAACACAGTATCCAACTGGGACCGGCCAAACTCATGCTGGCTGGTCCAGGCGCTGGTTTCGGGGGTCCGCTCGTGCACAAAGGCCACCTTCAGGTGGGTGGGCGCCGCCGGGCGGATGCCGGGCAGAATGCGGTCAATGATGGTTTCCTTGGGTTTGGCGGGCTCGGCAGGTTTGACGCTGACCGTAACGGGGTCGTCGTTCTGCAAAGCCAGCACATCATCCCACAGGGCGTCCAGCTTTTTGCCCAGCTCCGCGGGGGAGCTTTCGGCCAGTTCCTTGCGGGAATACAGTTTCAGCAGCAGCAACAGCACATCGCCGGTGGTACACCGCAGCCGGTCACCCCCGTGGACCTGGAAGGCCTTGCCCACCCAATTGTACAGCGACAGCAGATCGGCGCGGTCTTCGTCCGCCCAGGCTTCCTCGGGACCCTTGCCCATCAGTTTCTGCAGGCGTCCAAAGCTGCCCGGCTTGGTAAAGCGCAGCGTATAGGTCTTGATGAGCGGATAATAGTGCATGAACTCATAATAGAGGCGCACTTCGGGGGTGTCGTTGTAGCGGGGCACCACCCGGGTCACGTTGGCCGAAATGCTGCTGGCCCCAAAATATTTGAGGACGCTGACCCGCTTGTTGCCCTCCTGCACATAGAAGCGGCCCATATACTCAAAACAGCGCACCGGGTCACGGATGCCCTCCTCCAGATGGGCCACACAGAGATTGGTCCATTTGCTGGCAAATTCCGTCTTGGGCTCCAGCAGCGGCATAAAATTGCTGGCAAACGCCGCCGTACGGCCGGCGGTTTTGGTTCCCACCAACAGTTCCAGCGGAACCTCGATGAGGCCCAGCGGCAGTTGGTTTTCAATATCCACGTTCTGCAGGATGTCGTCCAGCACCGGCAGGAAGGGAGACTTGCCGGCGGCCGTTTTTTCACGATAGTCCCGCTGCCCCAGTTTTTGTGCTTTGAGATAATACTCCAATGCCTCCGCACGGGTCATAGCAAAATCCTCCTCGAATTTCCTGTGTCACATTTCACAAATTTACAGCTTCTTCTTCGCACAAAATGATTATAGCACAACCTACGAAAGAATGATACCAAAAAATTTGGTGTCGTTTCAGCCCACATGCACGGCCTTGGGGTAGACCTTCTGCATCCGGGCATCGTCGTAGTGTTCGTCCAGATACACCGCCAGGCTGCTCTGGGCAGGCACGCCCTCGATGCGGGCATTGTAGCGGATGAGGGCCAACGCACTGACCGCCATATCCACCACCATGAACAGGCACAAAGCCCAGGTAAGCACCTTGCCGAAGGTGCGCGGAATCCGCTCGATGGCCCGGGAGATGGGCGGATAGAACAGTTTGAACCAGGCCACCGCCGCAAAGCCCCAGAAGAAGCAGTACAGCAGGTTGATACGGCCGCCCAGGTTGAAGGGAATGTGGCTGTAATCCCAGAAAACCGCACCGAAGACCACCTCGCTGGCCACACTGCACAGGTATTCGTAGGCGCCGCCCAGCAGCGTACCCACCACGAACAGCCAGCTGGCCGGTTTGTCCTTATACCGGTAGAGCAGCACCGTCACCAGGGCGATGGCCATGCCCCACACCACCGAGAAGGGCCCCCACACCAGGCTGGAACGGCTCATCCAGTAACCGGCCGTGATGCGGCAGAAGATGGTCTCGGTGATGTCGCCCAGCAGCGAACCGATAATGAACAGCAGGATAATCTTGTAGGGGCTGCACCCCTGGGCAAAGACGGCAGCCTTTTCGCGCTTTTTGTGCTCGAAGGTCAGGGCCGGATGGGCCTTGGCCATACGGCGTTCCACCCGGTCCAGAATCCAAAGACCGGCGCGCAGCGTCAGGTTGGCCAGGCGGTTTTCCACCATCTCGGCCGGCGGCCAGCGATACCGCAGGCCCAGCATCGTCATGACGGTGCCGAACGCATCGATGACAAAGATGACAAACAGCACCCACAGTACAATGATCCGTATGGTGGCGGGAACCAGCCCGAAGAGGGTGAGCAGCAGCGGGTTGCCCCATTTGATCAGGATGACGCTGAGAGCGCCCCAAAGAATGGATGCACCCAGGCAGATATAGCCATCCAGATTGACGGGCTGGTCACTGTAGTCCCACCAGCGGGTGCCGCTGGTGCGTTCCAGGATATGGCCGGCCACCCACTCAATAACCGTAGCATAGATGGCCCCCAGGCCAAACAGGAAGAACCAGCCTTGCTGCAATTCTCCCAAGGTGAAGCTGATGATCAGACCGCCGATGCCGTACAGGATGCACAGCGGGCCGTTGAGAACGCCCCGGTCCTGGTAACGGTGCTTGCGGACGGCGGTAACCACCACCTCACCGACCCAACCCAGGAAAGAATAGGCGAAAAACAGATACAACAGGTGATAGAATCCCATACCAAAAATCCTCTTACTCGCAGGTCAGGCGACGCCCGGGGGTGTCCTCGCTGACATAGTGGGTGGAACGGCTCATCTGGTTGTCCAGGGTCTGCCCGGCGGCATAGCGCTGCAGGTTGTGGGCAAAGATGGCCACGATTTTTTCCAGGGTTGCGGGCAGGCTGAACCGGCCCGATATATGGGGTGTGATGAGCACGGTATCCAGCGACCAAAGGGGATGGTCGGGCGGCAGCGGTTCCGGATCGGTCACATCCAGGGCCGCGCCGTACAGGGCACCGCTTTGCACCGCCCGGGCCAGGGCGTCACAGTCCACCGTGCTGCCCCGTCCCACGTTGAGCAGGATGGCGCCGCGCTTGCAGCGGGCCAGGCGGGCAGCGTCAAACATGCGATAGGTTTCCGGCGTTCCCGGCAGACTCATAGCCACCAGATCGGCCTGGGGCAGTTCCTCGTCCAGGTGGGCGGTATCCACCACACGCAGACAGGAATCGGGGCAGTCTCCCCCATGGCGGCGCACCCCCACCACCTGGGCTCCCAACAGATGGGCCCGCCGGGCAAAACTGGTGCCGATATCCCCCATGCCCACGCAGAGCACCCGCGCCCCGAAGAGGGAACGCACCGGGCGCTGGATTGCCTCCCAGTGATGCTGCCGCTGCCGGTCCCGGTAGAGCTGCAGATCCTTGGCCAGCGCCAACCACATGCCCAGCATCCACTCACTGATGGCCAGACCGTAGGCGCCGGTGGCATTGGTGACCAGGCAGTTTTCGGGCAGGACACCCGGTTCGAGATAGGGGTCCGGCCCCGCAAAGTTGGACTGGAACCATTCCAGATGCTTGTTCTGGCGGATCAGTGCCACCGGCACGTTGCCCAGAATGGCGTCCGCCCACAGGATCTCCTCCCGGGTGGCGGTTTCCTCGGTGGTGAAGCGGTAGGCAAACTGCGGTGCCGCCTGTCGGATGATGTCACGCTGCGCCTCCGAAAGGGGCAGCGCCACCAGAATGTGTTTTTCCATAGTATTTCCCTGTTCTTTCCCTTGTGCGGTGGGGTTGCTCACACACCCCGCTCCTGTTTGCTGAAAACGCACCCGCAATAGTCCTGACGATACAGCCCGTATTCGGCGCTGAGGGCCAGACTGCGCTTGTACCCGTCCTTTTTGCGGAACTCGCTGGGCAGAAACCGTACCCCGTACCGCGCCCCCAGCTCGGTTCCCAGCGTGTTGATCCGCACCGGGTCTTTCATGGGGGAGATGGACAGGGTGGTGCAGAACCAGTCGAAACCGTGCTCGGCGGCATAGCGGGCCGTCTGCTCCAACCGCAACCGGTAACAGACGGTGCAGCGCTCCCCTTTTTCGGGTTCCTGCTCCAGCCCTTTCACCGCATCGTAGAATTCCTGCGGGTTGTAGGGCAATTCCACCACCGGATAATGATAGCCCGCCTGCTCCACAAACCGCTCCAGCTCTGCTTCCCGACGGTGGTATTCCTCCGGCGGGTAGATATTGGGGTTATAATACAGGATGGTCAGATCAAAGTGTCGGGCCAGCCGCTCCAGTGTGGCACTGGAGCAGGGGGCACAGCAGGCATGCAACAGCAGACGGGGGCGCGATGCCGCGGCATCCAGCTGCTGCAGCACCTTCTCCATCTCCTGCTGGTAATTGATGCGGTTGGGCATACGGGGGTCCTTTCTCTATATAAAGTAAGCGGCCACGGGCCGGACAAAATTCGCTCTTTTCATGATAGCATATACCGCGGCGTTTTGCATTACCTTCCGGCACTTTTCTTGGCACTTTTTTGCAAGTGGCAACGTTCCGGCGCTTTAAAGTTTGTTCCCACTTCTTTTGCAATTTATTGAAATTTCTTTCACCTCTTTGACACATTCTCCCGATATACTGTAAGTGTTCTCAGGAAGGGAGCAGGGACCCGACCTGAGACAGGGACCCCAAGTTTTTTCATCCATACTCCTCTTTTCTTTTGACGCCAAAGCGGCACGGACTCCGGTCTGTGCCGCTTTGGCGTTTTTTCGCCCGGAAAAGCCATTTTTCTGTGGCATCACACTTGCCAAACCAAGCAAAAAAAGGTAGAATAAGATGATATGGTATCGGTAGGAGTAGGCATTTTATGCCTTATAGCGCCAAAAACAAACGGTACACCGATATCTCGTCCCGCAATTGTCCCGTTACCCGCAGGAGGTTACACCCGTATGAGAGTTGGTTTGGACATTGGTTCCACGACCATTAAATGTGTGGTGCTGAACGACGCCGGCGAGATCCTGTTCTCCACCTACGAGCGTCATTTCAGCCATATTCTGGAAAAAGGCAAGGCCCTGCTGGAAAAAGTAGCCGCCGAGTACCTGCCCGACGGCAAGGCGTATCTGGCCATTTCCGGTTCGGCCGGCATGGGCCTGGCCGACAGCTGCAAGGTGCCCTTTGTGCAGGAGGTTTTTGCCACCCGTGTGGCGGCCAACCGCCTGGTCCCCGGCACCGACTGCATCATCGAGCTGGGCGGCGAGGATGCCAAAATCCTCTTTTTGACGGGCGGCACCGAGGTGCGCATGAACGGCAGCTGTGCCGGCGGTACCGGCGCCTTCATCGACCAGATGGCCACCCTTTTGAAGATGAGCGCCGACGAGATGGACAAGGCTGCCCAGACCGCCACCCGTACTTACACCATTGCCAGCCGCTGCGGCGTCTTTGCCAAGAGCGACATCCAGCCCCTGATCAACCAGGGGGCCCAGGCAGGTGACATCGCCGCTTCCATCTACCAGGCCGTGGTCAACCAGACCATCGCCGGCCTGGCCCAGGGTCGCCCCATCAAAGGCAATATCGTCTACCTGGGCGGCCCGCTGACCTTCAGCAAGACGCTGCGGGAAAGCTTTGACAAGACCCTGGGGGTCAAGGGCCTGTGCCCCGAGAACAGCCTGCTGTTTGTGGCATTGGGCGCCGCCTTCTACGCCGACGAGGAGTCCGATCTGCACGAGGTGGCCCGCCGTCTGGACGACTACAGCGCCACCGCCACCTATGTGAGCCTGCCGCCGCTGTTTGCCAACCAGCAGGAATACGAAGAATTCCATGCCCGCCACCTGAAGGCCACGGTTCCATGCCTGCCTTTCAGTGCCCAGTGCGGGCCGGTGCACATTGGCATCGACTCCGGTTCCACCACCATCAAGCTGGTGGTCATCGACCAGAATGCCAACATTCTGTTTGAGAGCTACCGCCCCAACCTGGGCAACCCGGTACCGCTGGTACGGGACACGCTGCTCAAACTGTACAAGGACCACCCCGGCCTGCAGATTGCCAGCGTGACCACCACCGGCTACGGCGAGGAGCTGATCAAAAACGCTTTCCACTGTGACCGCGGTCTGGTGGAAACGGTGGCCCACTTCACCGCTGCCAAACATTTTCTGCCCGATGTGGACTTCATCATCGACATCGGCGGCCAGGACATGAAGTGCTTTAAGATCGAGGACGGCGCCATCAGCAACATCTTCCTCAATGAAGCCTGTTCCTCCGGCTGCGGCAGCTTTTTGCAGACCTTTGCCCAGGCGCTGGGCTACGACGTGAAGGAGTTTGCCGCTTTGGGTTTGTTCGCCGACAAACCGGTGGACCTGGGCAGCCGGTGCACGGTGTTCATGAACTCCTCGGTCAAGCAGGCCCAGAAGGACGGCGCTTCCATCCAGAACATCAGCGCAGGACTTTCCATCTCGGTGGTCAAGAACGCCCTGTACAAGGTCATCCGCGCCTCCAGCCCCGAGGAACTGGGCCGCAACATCGTGGTCCAGGGCGGCACCTTCTACAACGAAGCGGTGCTGCGCGCCTTTGAGAAGGAGATGGGGGTGGAGGTCATCCGCCCCGACATTGCCGGCCTGATGGGTGCCTACGGTGCGGCCCTGCACGGACGCAGCCATGCGGGTGAAAACGCCCACAGCAGCGTGCTGACCCAGGAGGAACTGGAGCAGTTCAGCCAGACCGTCAAGACCGTCCAGTGCAACGGATGCGGCAACCATTGCCAGCTGACCGTCAACACTTTTGCGGACGGCAAGCGGTTCATCTCGGGCAACCGGTGCGACAAGCCTGTGACTGGCAAGGCAAACGACGAGGACCTGAACCTCTACGCCTACAAGCTCCAACTGCTGGAGGAGTACCGCAACGCCCCGACCCCGGCACAGCCCCGGGCCAAGATCGGCATTCCCCTCTGCCTGAATATGTATGAACTGCTGCCCTTCTGGCATACCTTGTTTACCAAGCTGGGCTTCCAGGTGGTGGTCAGCCCCTTCTCCAACCGCAAGCTCTATCAGTCCGGCCAGGCCACCATCCCCAGCGACACAGCCTGTTTCCCGGCCAAGCTCAGCCACGGGCACATCCACTGGCTGGCGGAGCAGGGTGTGGACGCGGTCTTCTACCCCTGCATGAGCTACAACCTGGACGAACACCTGGGCGACAACCACTATAACTGCCCGGTGGTGGCCTACTACCCCGAAGTGCTGGAGGGCAACTGCCCCGAACTGACCAAGATCCCGCTGCTGTACGACTACTTCAACCTGGAGCGCCGCAAGGACTTCTACAAACGGTTCTACCAGTCCATCACCAAGACCTTCCCCGGACTGGACAAGAAGGCGGTGCATGCGGCCATTGATGCCGCCTACGAGGAGTACGCCCGCCACATGCAGCAGGTACGGGACAAGGGTACGGCCATCATCGCCGAAGCCCGCAAGGAAGGCAAACACA
This sequence comes from uncultured Subdoligranulum sp., assembly GCA_904374465.1. Taxonomy (GTDB): domain Bacteria; phylum Bacillota; class Clostridia; order Oscillospirales; family Ruminococcaceae; genus Gemmiger. The sequence continues at coordinate 23,543 of CAJFFY010000015.1, read as the reverse complement.
TCATCGTGCTGGCCGGCCGTCCCTACCACGTGGACCCCGAGGTCAACCACGGCATCGACCAGCTGATCATCCGCCAGGGCGCCGCCGTGGTCACCGAGGATTCGGTGAGCTGGCACGAGGAAAAATTCAACACCTCGGTGCTGAACCAGTGGACCTACCACAGCCGTCTGTACGCTGCCGCCAAATACTGCACCACCCAGCCCGACATGGATCTGGTACAGCTGGTATCCTTCGGCTGCGGCCTGGACGCAATCACCACCGACGAAACCCGGGAGATCCTGCAGGCCGGCGACAAGCTGTATACCCAGCTGAAGATCGACGAGATCACCAACCTGGGCGCCGTGAACATCCGGCTGCGCAGCCTGTTTGCCGCCCTGGAAGAGCGCCGCGAGGCCGCCGCCGAACGGGCCTGACAGCCGTTTTTCCCACAGAAGAGGCAAAGTATATGGAATACATGACCCCCAATTTTACCAAAGAGATGGTAAAAACCCATAAGATTCTGATCCCCAACATGGCGGTGACCCAGTTCCGTCTGATGCAGGCCGCCCTGGCCAGCGAAGGCTACCAGACCGAGGTGTTGGGCAACTGCGGCAGCGAGGTAGCCCAGCTAGGTCTGAAATACGTCCACAACGATACCTGCTACCCTGCCCTGTTGGTCATCGGTCAGTTCCTGGACGCCCTGAACAGCGGTAAGTACGACCTGGACCACACAGCGCTGCTGATCACCCAGACGGGTGGCGGCTGCCGTGCCTCCAACTACATCAAACTGCTGCGCAAGGCTCTGGTCAAAGCCGGCTACGGAAACATTCCGGTGGCTTCGCTGAACTTCTCCGGTCTGGAAAAAGGCAGCGGTCTGCCCCTGACCCTGCCGCTGCTGCGCAAGGTCATCGCGGCCATCTTCTACGGCGATATGCTGGTGGCGCTGCGCAGCCAGACCCACCCCTATGAGAACCGTCCGGGCGATGCCGACGCCATGACCGAAAAATGGATTGCCCGCATCCAGGAATGGATCCGCAACAACAAGAACTATTCGGCCCATGACATGAAAAAGCAGTTTCCTGCCATTGCCGCCGACTATGCGACAATCCCCGTCACCCGGGTACCCAAGGTCAAAGTGGGTGTCGTGGGTGAGATTTACGTCAAGTATTCCCCCCTGGGCAACAACGACCTGGAGAAATTCCTGGAAAGCCAGGATTGCGAAGTCAACCTGCCCGGCCTGATGGGCTTTGTGGAATACTGTGTGGCCAATACCCGGCTGGACATTGACCTGTATGGCGGCAACAAGCTGGTGGCCGGCGGCGCCGATGCCTTCCTGGGCTGGCTGGATTCCATTGGTGTGGCCAGCTACGAGGCTATGCGGAAGTACGGCTTCTATGCGCCGGGCTCCTTCCGGGAACTGATGAAAAAGCCGGAAGGCATCATTTCGCTGGGTGCCAAGATGGGCGAAGGCTGGCTGCTCACCGCCGAGATGCTGGAACTGGTGGAGGGCGGCTACGGCAACATCGTCTGCGCCCAGCCTTTCGGCTGCCTGCCCAACCACATTGTGGGCAAGGGCATGATCAACAAGATCCGCGCCCTGCACCCCGAAGCCAACATCACCCCGGTGGACTACGACCCCAGCGCCACCCGTGTCAACCAGGAGAACCGCATCAAGCTGATGCTGGCCGTGGCCCGGGAGCGGCTGAACCAGCCCGCCGAATCCCCGGCCCCCCTGACCGCTGAACAACTGGCCGGCGGTGCGCCCCAGCTGCAGACCACCGTGCAATAAATTCCAAAAGAAAACGCCCCGCACATCACTGGATGTGCGGGGCGTTTTGCCGCTTATTTCAGATGGCGCAGATCGCCGCTCTCCCGGAAGTCCTCGTAATCGAGAGACAGGGAGGGATTGTAGTAGGGATCGTGGAGGATGTTCTCCCGGCCGTGCACTTCATAGAGGCGGTCATGCTCGGCGTCAAACCGGGCCTTCTTGGCGGGGTCCTTCTCATCGGAACCGCGGGATTTGCTCTCGTGATGATAAAGCTCGGCGTAGGGAGTCCAGAGGATGCGCCACCCGGCATCCCGCACCCGCAGACAGAAATCCACATCGTTGTAGGCCACGGTCAGGCTCTCATCCATGCCATGCACCCCATCAAACACCGACGTGCGCACCAGCAGACAGGCGGCCGTGACGGCCGAGAAATCCTGCACGGTGGCCAGCCGGAACATATAGCCGCTGCCGCCCCGCTTGTGGTACTTGTGGCTGTGTCCCGCATAACCGCCCAACCCCGTAATGATGCCGGCGTGCTGGATGGTATTGTCGGGATAGTAGAGCATGGCACCGCAGATGCCCACACCGGGCTGGCTGCACTCCCCCACCATCTGGGTAAGCCAGTCCCCGTTGATGACTTCCACATCGTTGTTCAGCAGCAGCAAAAAGCTGCCGGCGGCGTACTTGCGGCCGAAGTTGTTGATGCGGCTGAAGTTGAACCCGCCTTTATAGCGCACCACCCGGGCGCGGTCGTACCGCTGAGGCAGATTTTTGTAGTATTCTGCGGTGGCGGGATCGGTGGTGTTGTTCTCGATAACGATGACTTCGAAATTTTCGTAGGTCGTTTTGGCGTAGAGGCTGTGCAGGCAGGTTTCCAGATCATCGGTATGGTCTTTGTTGGGAATCAGGATGGAAACCAGGGGCTGGGGTTCGGGAATCTCCCACACCACATGGCAGGTGCCGGGGAACTTGCCCGGTTCCACCGTGCCGTGGCGGCCGGTGGCGGCCAGATGGTCGGCCACCGCCTTGCGGGCGGCGTCCTCCACATAGGGTTTGGCCGCCGTGCCGCCGCTGGTGGAGGCTGCGTGCACCCGCCAGTAATAGAGCACCTGGGGGATGTGCATGGGTTTTGCCGCCGGGTCCCGGCGCTGCATCTCGTCGATCAAACGCAGGAAAAGGTCATGGTCCTGGGCGCCGTCACATTCCGGGCGTTCCCCGCCCACGGCTTCAAACAGTTCCCGACGGAACACCGCCAGGTGGCAGATATAGTTGACGGCCATCAGGTAGTCCGGCGCATAGTCCGGCTTGAAATGTCCCACCCGGGGGTGCTGGGGCGTCTTTTCAAACAGGGCTTCGTCGCTGTAGGCGAAATCCGCTTTGCTTTCGGCCAGGGCTTTGCTCATGCAGTAGATGGCGTGGGGCGCCAGCATATCATCATGGTCGGCCAGCGCCAGGTAATCCCCGGTGGCCAGGGCTGCTGCGGCATTGGTGTTGGCTGCGATGCCCTGGTTCTCGATCTTTTTGTACAGGATGCGGGCATCCTGCGCGGCCCGCCGCTGTACTTCCTGGCCCACATCGGCGTGGGCGCTGTCGCTGGCGTCCACCAGCACCAGCTGCCAGTTGGGTGCCGTCTGTTGCTGGACGCTGTCCAGGAACTGCTGCAAGAAGCGGGGCGGCGTGTTGTACAGCGGTGTCAGGATACTGATGGTGGGCCAGTCTTTTCCATGCCGGGCCGCGTCGGCTCGCTGGGCTTCCAGCGTCTTTTTGACGGGCAGATACCGCGCCCTCTTGCCGAAAAACCGGCGTTTGAAAAAGCCGGCGGCCCGGGTGGCCATAACGCCCACCCCTTGCTCCTTGGTCAGGGTGCGCGCATAGCCGAACAGTTCCCGGATGCGTTTGGTTTGCAGACTCATGGCATCAGCCGTCCAGGCCGTTGGCCTGACGCTCCATATTCTCGATGATGATGGTGTGGATATCCCCCTGGGTGGCGGCATACTCCAGCACCTTCCAGGGCGTGTCGGTGTGGTAGTGGACCTTGATCAGGTCCTCGTCCCCCACCACCAGCAGGCAGTCGCCCTCGGCACAGTTGAGGATGCCGTCGTGGATCACGTCCTCGTCCAGGTCATGCCCCTCGATGAGGAGCTGGGTATCGAAACGGTTTTTCATGGGGGTAGCCTCCTTATTTCAGGCCGAAGTTTTCGAACAGATTGTTGAAATGGGGATTGTAGTAGGGGTCGTAGTTGTCGATATATTCCCGGTACTTGGCGTAGAAGTTGGCTTTCTCCCGCTCATACCGCTTGGCATTTTCCGACAGGGTATCCAGCCCCCGGCTCTTGCTCTCGTAGTGGTAAGCTTCGGCCCGGGGCGTGTAGACGTTGAGCAAGCCCTGTTTCCAGAGTTTCAGGCAATAGTCCACATCATTGTAGGCCACGGCAAACTGTTCCTCGTCCAGCCCTCCGGCGGCCTTGTACAAAGCGGTCTTGGTCATCAGGCAGGCACCGGTGACGGCCATATAGTCCTGGGTGGTGACCAGCCGGTACATATCTCCCACCGCCGTGCGGGGATAGCTCTTGTGGCTGTGGCCTGCGCTGCCGTTGATGCCCATGAGCACCCCGGCATGCTGGATGGTGTCGTCGGGGTAGTAGAGCTTGGCCCCCACCGCGCCCACGTCGGGGCGCTGGCTGTAGCTGAGCAGTTCCCGCAGGAAATCCTCCGACAGCACTTCGATGTCGTTGTTGAGGAGCAGCAGGTGTTCCCCTTCGGCAAACCGGGCGCCGAAGTTGTTGATGGCCGAAAAGTTGAAGGGGCCTTCGTACCGCACCACACGGCAACGTTCAAACCGCTGGGGCAGGGTCCGGTAGTAGGCTTCGGTGGCCGGGTCGGTGGAGTTATTCTCGATGACAAGGACCTCGAAGTTGTCGTACCCGGCATTCCGGTACAGACTGGTCAGGCAACGGTCCAGATCGTCGGTGTGATCTTTGTTGGGGATCAGCACACTGATCAGCGGATGACCCGTCAGCTCATACCGCACCTGGAAAGCGCCGGGGGCATCGGGCACCGCCATGGCCCGGCCGGGCAGGCCCAGCCGCTGCAGTTGGGCGTCGATGGCCTGCTCCCCCGCCGCGATGGCGTAGGGTTTTGCCTCCATACCCGCGGCGGTAGAACCGGCGTGGCCCCGCCAGATGTAGAGCACCTGCTTGATATGCTCAATCTTTTTGGCCTTTTCGGTCAGACGCAGAATCAGGTCGTGGTCCTGGGCACCGTCAAACTCGCTGGATTCGTAGGCGCCTGCCGCGTCCAGCAGCGTGCGGCTGAACACCGCCAGGTGGGTGATGAAGTTGACGCCCCGCAGATAGTCGGGGGCAAAATCCGGCTTGAAGTGGTACCCGCCCAGCTGTTTCAGGTCCGCCGAAAGGACGATCTCGTCACTGTAGACAAAGTCTGCTCCGGTCTTTTGGATGGTCTGCACACATTCAAAGAGGGCATTGGGGTAGAGCACATCGTCGTGGTCCAGCAAGGCCAGAAACTCCCCGGTGGCGGTGGCAAACCCCGCCGTGGTGTTGGCGGCAATGCCCCGGTTTTCAATCTTTTGACAGGTGATGCGGCTGTCCTTTTGCGCATACTGCCGGGCCCGCCGGGAAACGGCATCGTGGGCATCGTCACTGGCATCCACCAACACCAGCTGCCAGTTGGCATAGGTCTGGCGAAGCACGCTTTGCACCATCTCATCAAAAAAGCGCAGCGGCGTATTGAAAACCGGCACCACCACACTGACGCAGGGCCCCTGCAAACGGGCGGCCCGCTGGGCTTTCAGGGTGCGCCGCAGGGGCAGATCCGCCCGGTGCCGCCAGTCGTCATGGTGAAAGGCCAGCCCCACCCGGAAGGAGATGTCCCGCCAGAGCTGTTCGGCCCCCTGCTCCCGCAGGGTGGTCACAGAACGGCGGACCAGATCCTGCAGGTGGGCGGGGTTGAGCAGCCGCCGGGCCATACCGCCCACACTGTCCTGGACGGCCAGGTCGGCGGGGCGCTCGTTGTTGGGTTGTTGCTTCATGAAAACCTCATTCCTCCGTCCGCTTGGCGGGCAGGGCGTCTTCCTTCTGGAAATGACGGTATTCCGGTGTAATCTCGGCAGTGAGGCCGTTGCGGCGCAGGTGGCCGTGGTCCAGCCAGGCCACCTTGTTGCACATTCTCTCAATCTGCTCGATGGAATGGCTGACCAGAATCACCGTGGTGCCGCCCGAAAGCAGCTCGGCCATGCGGCGCTCGCACTTTTCCTGGAACAGGAAGTCACCCACCGAGAGGATCTCGTCGGCAATCAGGATATCCGGCTTGGTCATGGTGGCCACCGCAAAGGCCAGGCGCGCCACCATGCCGGAAGAATAGTTTTTCAGCGGTACATCCAGGAAATCCCGCAGCTCGCTGAATTCCACAATGTCCTCAAACTTGGAGTCGATGTATTTGGGGGTATAGCCCAGCACCGTACCGTTGAGGTAGATGTTTTCCCGGGCGGTCAGGTCCATGTCGAAGCCGGCGCCCAGCTCGATGAGGGGGGCAATGGTCCCCCGTACCATGACTTTGCCCGCGGAGGGCTTGTACACGCCGGAGATGATCTTGAGCAGGGTGCTCTTGCCGCTGCCGTTGAGGCCGATAAGCCCGTAGAAATCGCCGGGCATAATGTCAAAGCTCACATCGTCCAGGGCGAAGAACTCGTCAAAGCGGACGCCGCCGTGCATCAGCGCCACAAAGTATTCCTTCAGGCTCTCATGCTTTTCCTTGGCCAGGTTGAAGCGCATCGAGACATGGTCGATGGAGATAATCGGCTGTTGTGCTGCCATAGCTGCGCCCCTCCTTACATGTACAGGACAAACTTGTCCTGATTTTTCTTGAAGACCACAATGCCCAGCACCATACTGACGGCCGCACAGAGGAAGCAGACGATGAGCATGGTGGCATCCAGGCCCTGGCCCCACAGCACGCAGCGGCGGAAGGCTGTAATGTACCAGTACATGGGGTTGATGTGGATGAGCCGCTGCATGATGCCGGACAGGGTTTCGGGATCATAGAAGATGGCACTGGCATAGACCAGCAGCGTGCAGAACACTTCCCAGATATGCATGATATCCCGTACAAAAACGTACAGCGCCGACAGCAGCAACCCGATGCCCAGGCTGAAGAAGAACAGCATGATCAGCGGATAAATGGCCATCCAGGCGGTGGCCCAGGTGACCGGCGTCCAGGTGATGACAAAGACAATGACCAGCGCAATGAAACTGAACGCACAGTTGACCAGCGCAAAGCAGCACTTTTCCATGGGGAAGATGTATTTGGGGATATACACCTTGCGCAGGAGCGGGGCGTTTTTCAACACACTTTCCATGGCCATGGAGGTGGACTCCCGGAAGAAGTTGAAGAGCAGCTGGCCGATGATCAGAAAGCCCGCAAAGTTGGGGATTCCCTCGCCCCGCAGTCCTTTCATGATGGAGTCAAACACCAGGAACATGACCAGACAGGTAAGCAGCGGATTGAGCACACTCCAGGCCACGCCCAGCACACTGCGTCGATACTTGAGCTTGAAGTCCCGGGTGATCAGATTCTGCAGCAGGTAACGGTACTTCCAGAAACTGGCAAAACTGTTTTTAAGACTCTGCACAATAACTCCTTAGTACTTCTCAAAGAATTCAAACTTCTGCTGCGCAAAGGGGGTATGCTCCTTGTCCTTGGCGCTGGTCTTGTGCTCGCAGCCGCAGTCCGGCCACTGTACGTTGACGGTGGGATCGTCGTAGGGGATGCCACCCTCGGAAGTGGGGTCGTACACATCGGTGCACTTGTAGCAGAATTCCGCCACATCGGACAACACCACAAAACCGTGGGCAAAGCCTTCGGGGATGTAGAGCATCTTCTTGTTCTCGGCCGAGAGGGTCACGCCCACCCATTTGCCAAAGGTGGCGCTGTGGGGACGGCAGTCCACGGCAACGTCAAACACTTCGCCCATGGTCACCCGCACCAGCTTGCCCTGGGTGTGGTTCTTCTGGAAGTGCAGGCCGCGCAGCACGCCTTTGGTGGAGCGGCTCTGGTTGTCCTGTACAAAGGGTTTGTCGATACCGGCGGCCACAAAATCGTCGATCTGGTAGGTCTCCATAAAATAGCCACGATCATCACCGAACACGGTGGGCTCGATAATCTGAACTTCCGGAATCTCGGTCTTGATAAAATTGAACTTACCCATGCTAGATTGCTCCTTTATTTCCTACACGGTATTTGTACAAAAGATGTTTGTTTTTTTACATAACGATACAGGATACATTATACTCCATTTTCCCCCTGCGGGCAAGATGGGGCCTCGGGTTTCCGGTGTTTTTTCCGTCTTGCCAGAAAAAGCCCGCTGTGGTATGATAGCCCCGAACCCCAGGAAGGAGGCCTTCCCATGACCAAACAACAAGCCCGGACCCGTGCCAAAGCGCTGCGTGCCGCCTTGCCCATGGAAAAAATTGGCGCCGCCATGGCGCAGCATCTATTTGCTCTGCCTCGCTGGCAGACTGCCCGCACGGTACGTGCTTTTGTTTCGATGCCCGATGAGCCTGACACCCTTCCCATCCTGCGCCGGGCGCTGGACGACGGAAAGGCCTTGCTGCTCCCCCGTGTGACCGGCCAAGGCACCATGGACTGGGTGCAGATTCCCGATCTGGATCTGCTGCAGCGGGGTACTTACGGCATCTGGGAGCCTCCGGACGGACTGCCCCCCTTCCACGGAGCGGACGACCTTGCTCTGATCCCCTGTCTGGCGGTGGGCACCGATGGTGTCCGTCTAGGCCGGGGCGGTGGGTATTATGACCGCTTTTTGGCACATGCTAAGGGGGACCGGCTGTTGCTCTGCCCTTCCGCCCTGATTCTGCCGGACATCCCCGGCGAAGCCTGGGACGTCCCCTTTGCCCCCCATGAAATTTTGACCGAGAAAGGAATTTTTGTATGAAAAAAGCCCTGTTTTGTCTGAGCCTGCTGGCCGTTCTGGCCCTGACCGCCTGCGGTGGCAGCAAAGACGCCGCCGAACCCACTCCCACCCCGCTGCCGGAGGAGATTATCAACAATCCCGTGGCGTCGGACGACGGAATGGCCAGCGACCCCGGCATGGAAGTCACCCCTGAGACCGCCACCGAGCCGGATGTCGACGCGGAGCTCAGCGGCATGGTGGACAAGCTCTACGAAGCCCATCCGGTGGACCTGATGCTGCTGACCACCAGTGCCGTCAACCTGAACGATCTGAGCTGGCTGACCTACAACACCGGCCTGACCGCCGACCAGGCAACCCTGGTGGATGCCGGGGTACTGTCCGAATCTCTCACGGGCAGCCAGGCCTACAGCCTGGTGCTGCTGCGGGTCAAGGACAAAGCCGATGCCCAGACCATTGCCGACGCCATCCTCGACAACATCCAGATGAACAAGTGGGTCTGCACCATGGCCGATAAAGCCCGTGTAGCCACTTTTGACGACAAGGTCCTGTTCGTCATGACCAACAGTGAGCTGACCGACGTGGATGCCCTGATGTCCGCCGCCCCCGATGCCCTGGGTGTAACCTTCGATTACCAGAACAGCAAGGACGCTGAGATCTGATCCTGTTGCACCAACCGACAAAAGACCGCTCTTTCCGTGGGAAGGGGCGGTCTTTTTTTGGCGAACCCATTGACAAGAATCCTTGTCAATGCTATGCTGTATATGACAAGTAAAGTTGTCATTATGAAAACAATCCTTGTCAATTCATCGAGGCACAGAAAGGAAGGTGGACGGATGCCACTTTACAACCGTTTGAAGGAATACCGTGCCCGGCTGGGTGTCAACCAACAGCAAATGGGCGCCATGGCAGGGGTATCCCGCCAGACCATCAGCCAGATTGAACGGGGAGATTACTCCCCTTCGGTCACACTAGCCTTGAAGCTGGCCAAGTTGTGCAACGTGACCGTGGAAGATATTTTTATCTATGAGGAGGGCACCGACCATGAAACAAACCGATAAACAAGACAAAATTCAAAAAGAAAACCGCAATAAGCTGCCTGGTTTTCTGTTCCTTGTTGCCTTGGGCGGCGTGATAGGCGCTTGCACAGGTATCTTTAGCAACTGGTTGGCGGTGATCGTTTCCCCCGCAGAACTGGCCCATGCAACCACGCAGGCACTGGGCACCGCCACCCCCTTTCTGGCGCTGTGCTGTCTTTTCTTCCTGGCTGCTACACTCTTGTGTCTGCATAAAGCCCAGATGCTTTTTGACCGTTGGGACGGAGATGACGAACAACTGCCCGAACAAATTGAGCAACGACTGAACTGGGCCCTGCTTTGGATCAGCATTACCCAATTCCTTGTTTTTATAGCTATGGGACTCTGTTTTTCTCTGCTGCCCTTGGATGCCATACAATCTTCCGTTGCTCTTATCGTTCTGTTTTTTGTTATTGTGGTACTGTTCTTCTGCATCGGCCTGCAGCGCCGGGTGGTAGATCTGACCCGCCGCATGAACCCCGAAAAGCAGGGCAGCGTCTATGATATAAAATTCCGCAAGAAATGGTATGGCAGCTGTGATGAGGCTGAACGGCGGCGCATCGGAGAAGCTTCCTACTCCGCTTTTATTCTTATCAGTTACACATCCCTGTTTCTTTGGTTGGCCATGGCAGTGCTCAACATTTTTATCCCTGTCGGACCGTTGCCGGTTCTGACCGCCTTGGTACCCTGGGGCGTTGGTCAGGTGACCTACATCCTCCACTGCATTCGCACACAAATAAGCTCTTAACGAAGGGCATAACTACAAAAGGCGCCGCAGCTTTCGCTGCGGCGCCTTTTGTAGTTATGTCAACCGATCCGAAAATCAGGCCTTGGCGGCGCGGATCTCCTTGATCAGTTCGGGAACCACCTTGAACAGGTCGCCCACGATGCCGTAGGTGGCAACGTCGAAGATGGGCGCGCTCTCGTTCTTGTTGATGGCAATGATGGTCTCGGAATCCTGCATACCAGCCACATGCTGGATGGCGCCGGAGATGCCCAGAGCCACGTAGATGCGGGGATGCACGGTCTTGCCGGTCTGGCCCACCTGATGATCGCTGGACAGCCAGCCTTCATCGGTGACGGCACGGGAAGCGCCCACGACGCCGCCCAGAACACCGGCCAGTTCTTCGGCCAGAGCAATGCCCTTGTCCACGTCGGAGCTGATACCACGGCCCACGGAGACGACCACATCGGCACCGATCAGGTCAACCAGCTTCTTGGCGCTCTTCTTGATGTCGAGGATTTCCACATGGATATCGTCGGCGGTCAGAGCGGGGGTGACCTTCTCCACCACGACCTTGGCAGCACCGGCCTCGTCGTAGGGCTGGGTCTGCATAACGCCGGGACGGACGGTGGACATCTGCGGACGGAAGCGGGGGCAGATGATGGTGGCCATCAGATGGCCGCCGAAGGCCGGACGGGTCATCTTCAGGTTGGTGTTCTCTTCGAACTTGGTGTTGTCCACATCGATGTTGGAGGTGGTGCGCAGGAATTCCTTGTACTTCTCCACATCCACATCCAGGTGGGTGCAGTCGGCGGTCAGGCCGGTGTGCAGACGGGCAGCACAGCGGGGACCCAGGTCACGGCCCAGGTTGGTGGCGCCGATCAGCATGATCTCGGGCTTCTTCTCCATGATGAGGTCGCACAGCGCCTTGGCATAGCCGTCGGTGGTGTAGTCCTTCAGCAGGGGGCTCTCGATGTAGTAGACATGGTCGGCACCGTAGCCGCCCAGCGCCTTGATGTAATCTTCGTTGAGCTCGTTGCCCATGACAACACCGCACAGCTCCACACCCAGGTCGTTGGCCAGCTTACGGCCTTCGCTGAGCAGCTGATAGCTGATGGTCTGGATCTGGCCTTCGCGCTGCTCGCAGAAAACCCACACGCCCTTGAAGGCGGCGGTGTCCATTGCATTGAATTCAGCCATTGTACGTTTCTCCTTCCTCAAATCAGGTGCTTGTCGTTCAGGATGCCGACCAGCTGGGCAGCATCCTCGACCATCATGCCCGCGCCCTTGACCGGAGGAGCAAAGGACTTGTAAACATTCGTCGGGGAGCCCTTGAGGCCGATGGTATCGGTCTCGATGAGCGGGTCATCTTTCAGGGTGTTGTAGTCGAACACGTCGATGGGCTTGTCGTAGCACTCGAAGATGCCGGACACGCTCATGTAGCGCGGGGTGTTCAGTTCCTTGATGCAGGTCAGCAGGCAGGGCGTGTTGACCTTGAGTTCCATGTAACCGTCTTCCAGCTGGCGCTTGACAACCAGGGCGTTGCCGTCCTTCTTGATGTCGGTGACATAGGTAACCTGGGGCAGGTGCAGCTTCTCGGCGATCTGGGGGCCAACCTGGGCGGTATCACCGTCGATGGCCTGACGGCCGCAGAAGACGATGTCCTCGGGGCCGACGCCGATCTTGTTGACGGCAGCAGCCAGGATCTGGGAGGTGGCGAAGGTATCGGAACCGCCGAACTCACGGCCGGAAACCAGCACGCCACGGTCGGCGCCGCGGGCGATCAGCTCACGCAGCATGCCTTCGGCCGGCGGCGGGCCCATGGTGACGACAACGACTTCGCAGCCGGTCTCTTCCTTGAGCTGCAGGGCGGCCTCGACGGCATTCAGGTCGTCAGGGTTGGTGATGGTGGCCATGGCGGCGCGGTCCATCGTGCCGTCGGCTTTGACAGCTACCTTGCCCTGCGTATCGGGAACCTGTTTGACACAAACAATTGCTTTCATGGTACGTTTTGCCTCCTTACTTCAGCATCGCGCCGGAAATGACCATCATCTGGACTTCGCTGGTGCCTTCGTAGATCTCGGTGATCTTGGCATCGCGCATCATGCGCTCGATGGGATAGTCACGGGTGTAGCCATAACCGCCGAACAGCTGCAGGCAGCGGCGGGTCACATCGCTGGCGGTGCGGGCGGCGATCAGCTTGGCCTCGGCGGCCTCGACGCTGTAACGGGCCCTGGCGCCGTCCATCACGCTCTGCTTCTTCAGAGCGGCCTGGTACACTAGGAACTTGGCGGCATCCACGCGGGCCTTCATCTCGGCCAGCTCGAACTGGGTGTTCTGGAAAGCAGAGATGGAACGGCCGAACTGCTTACGCTCTTTGACGTAGGCAACGGTCTCGTCCAGAGCGCCCTCGGCGATGCCCAGAGCCTGGGCAGCAATGCCGATACGGCCGCCGTCCAGGGTGGCCATGGCCAGCTGGAAGCCCTTGCCCTTGACGCCCAGCAGACGATCCTTGGGGATGATGCAGTCTTCCATGATCAGCTCGCAGGTGGAGGAGCCACGGATGCCCATCTTGTCCTCGGGCTTGCCGACCTTGAAGCCGGGGTCGGTGCGCTCGACGATGAAGGCGGAGATTTCCTTCTGCTTGCGGCCGCGCTTGTCCAGCACGGTGCCGGTGACGGCGATGATGATAAAGACGTTGGCGTAGCCGGCGTTGGTGATGAAGATCTTGGAGCCGTTCAGCTTCCAGTGATCGCCCTCATCCACGGCAAAGGTCTGCTGGCCCTGGGCGTCGGTGCCGGCGCCGGGCTCGGTCAGACCGAAAGCACCGATCCACTCGCCGCTGCACAGCTTGGGCAGGTACTTGGCCTTCTGCTCGGGGGTGCCGTTCTCGAAGATGGGAGCGGCGCACAGAGAGGTGTGGGCAGAGATGATGACACCGGTGGTGCCGCAGACCTTGGACATCTCCTCAACGGCCATGACGTAGGACAGCACATCGCCGCCGGCGCCGCCGACTTCCTTGGGGAAGTAGATGCCCATCATGCCCAGCTTCGCCATCTTCTGGACGGTCTCAACGGGGAAATATTCCTCGGCATCGACCTTTTTGGCGAGAGGCTTGACTTCGTTCTCAGCAAACTCCTTGTACATTTTCTGGACCATTTGCTGCTGTTTGGACAGAGTAAAATCCATTTGATAAACCTCCATATACTCAAACAAACGCGGCCCGGCGCGGTATTGCCCGCGCCAGGCGCGAAAGTTTTACTGAATTACAGGGCGTCCACCGGGGTCTTGGTGCGGTCGGCATTGTAGACATAGAAGCCCTTGCCGGTCTTGCAGCCCAGGTTGCCGCCACGGACCATCTTGCGGATCAGCGGGCAAGCGCGGTACTTGCTGTCGCCGGTTTCCTTGTACAGGACATCCATGATGGCCAGGCATATGTCCAGGCCGACGAAGTCGCCCAGCTCCAGGGGTCCCATGGGATGGTTGGCGCCCAGCTTCATGGCGGTGTCGATGCCGGCGATGTCGGAAACGCCCTCCATCTTGATGAAGGCAGCTTCGTTGATCATGGGGATCAGGATGCGGTTGACGACGAAGCCGGCAGCCTCATTGACCTGAACCGGGCTCTTGCCGATCTCGACGCTGATCTTCTTGATGGTCTCGACGGTCTCGGCGGGGGTGTTCACACCAGCGATGACCTCGATGAGCTTCATGCGGTCAGCGGGGTTGAAGAAGTGCATACCCACCAGCGGACGGGACAGGCCCTTGCCGATCTCGGTGATGGACAGAGAAGAGGTGTTGGAAGCGAAAACGCATTCCGGCTTGCAGATCTTGTCCAGGGCAGCAAAGGTGTCCTGCTTGACCTTCATGTCCTCGAAAGCAGCCTCGACGATGAGGTCGCAGTCGGCGCACAGGTCTTCCTTCAGGCCCGGGGTGATGGCAGCCATACGGCGATCCACTTCAGCCTGATCCAGCTTGCCTTTGGCAACCAGCTTGGCATAGCCCTTGGCGATCTTGTCCTTGCCGCCTTCGGCCCATTCCTGCTTGATGTCGCACAGTGCAACGGTGTAACCCTCGACCTGTGCAAAAGCCTTTGCAATGCCCTGGCCCATGGTGCCAGCGCCAATAACGCCTACCTTCATAGTAGTAACCTCCCTGAAAATGTTATGATACAATCAATTGTTGGTGAAAACCGGTTTGGGTTTCGGCTTCTCGCGGCTGAGGAAGCAGCCCATACCCTCGACCTGGTCGTGGGTTTCGAAGCAGTCGCCGAACAGCTTCTCTTCGACTTCAACCGCCTTCTCGATGGGCAGGCTGATGCCGTCGTTGATGGCCTTCTTGCAGTTGCGCACGGCGATGGGCGCGTTCTTGGCGATCTTGCCGGCCAGCTTGAGGGCTGCGGGCAGCAGCTCCTCCTGGGGATAGATGGCGTTGACCAGGCCGATGCGCAGAGCCTCGTCCGCCTTGATGTTCAACGCGGAGTAGACAAGCTGCTTGGCCATGCCCATGCCCACCAGACGGGCCAGGCGCTGGGTGCCGCCGAAGCCCGGGGTGATGCCCAGGCCCACTTCGGGCTGACCGAAGACGGCGTTTTCGGAGCACAGACGGATGTCGCAGCTCATGGCCAGCTCATTGCCGCCGCCCAGGGCAAAGCCGTTGACGGCCGCGATGACGGGCAGCGGGAAGTGCTCGATCATCAGGAAGATGTCGTTGCCCAGCTTGCCGAAGGCTTCGCCTTCCGCCTTGGTCATGGTGGACATGGAGCCGATGTCGGCACCGGCAACGAAGCTCTTGTCACCGGCACCGGTCAGCACGACGCAGCGCACGGTGTTCTGGTCGATGGCCTCGAAGGCGGCCTTCAGGTCAGCCAGCACTTCGGGGTTCAGGGCGTTGAGCGCCTTGGGACGGTCGATCGTCACAACGGCGACGGCGTCCTGGATTTCGGTATTGACAAAGGACATTGTGGTTTCCTCCGTAGCTTACATTTCCACGATGGTGGCGCAGCCCATGCCGCCGCCGATGCACAGGGTGGCCAGGCCCTTGTGGGCGCCGCGATGCTTCATGGCGTAGAGCAGGGTGACCAGGATACGGGCACCGGAAGCGCCGACGGGATGGCCCAGGGCGATGGCACCGCCATTGACGTTGACCTTGTTCATGTCGAACTTCAGGTCATGGGCAACGGCCAGGCTCTGCGCAGCGAAAGCCTCGTTGGCCTCGATGAGGTCCATGTCGTCCACGGTCAGGCCGGTCTTGGCCATGACCTTGTTGGTGGCGGCGATGGGGCCGACACCCATGATGGAGGGATCCACGCCGCCCAGAGCGCCGCCAACCCAGGTAGCCATCGGGGTGATGCCCAGTTCCTTGGCCTTGTCCTCGCTCATGATGACGAGGGCCGCAGCGCCGTCGTTGATGGCGGAGGAGTTGCCGGCGGTGACGATGCCGTCCTTCTTGAAGGCAGGCTTCAGCTTGCCCAGCACTTCCATCGGGCTCAGACGGGGGCCTTCGTCGGTATCGAAGACGATCTCGGCCTTCTTGGTCTTGATGGTGACGGGCACGATCTCGTCCTTGAAGGCACCGCTCTTGATGGCGGCGTCGGCCTTGACCTGGCTGTTGTAAGCAAACTCATCCAGCTGCTCGCGGGTCAGACCCCACTGCTCGGCCACGTTCTCGGCGGTGATGCCCATGTGGTAGTTGTTGAAGGCATCCCACAGCGCATCGTTGACCATGGTGTCCACCAGCTCGCTCTTGCCCATGGGGTAACCCATGCGGTAGCCGTAGCGGCCCTTCATCATGGCGAAGGGAGCCATGTCCATGTTCTCGGTACCACCGGCAACCACGATGTCGGCATCGCCGGCCTCGATCATCTGAGCGGCCATGTTGACGCAGTTCAGACCGGAACCGCAGACCACGTTGACCGTGACAGCCGGGGTGGTGACGGGCAGGCCTGCCTTCAGGCTGGCCTGACGGGCAACGTTCTGGCCCAGACCGGCCTGGATGACGCAGCCCATGTAGACATGGTCAACCTGCTCGGGCTGGATACCGGCGCGGTTGATGGCCTCCTTGATGACGATGGAGCCCAGCTCCGCAGCGGGAACGTTGGACAGCGTGCCGCCAAATTTGCCGATGGCAGTACGGCAGGCGCTTGCGATGACGATCTTCTTCATAAGTAGCCTCCTGAAAGCATTTCTTTTGGTGGATAGACTTCTTTGGTAAACCGTTATATCTTCAAACCGCCGAAGCGGCGTGAATTCCGAATCAGAGCCGCCCCTCGGCCCGCTTGGCCAGCAGGGCCTTTTCCACATTGGGGGGCACAAAACGGGAAACATCCTGCCCGTAGTGGGCGGCCTCCCGCACAATGGTGGAAGACAGATAACTCCACTTGATGGCCGTGGCCAGGAACATCGTCTCGATCTCGGGCATCATGGCGTAGTTGGTGTGGGCCAGCTGGATCTCGTTCTCAAAATCGGTGACGGCCCGCAGTCCCCGCACCATGACGGTGGCGTTCTTCTGCTTGGCGAAGCTGACGGTCAGCCCGTTGAAGGAATCCACCTCCACATTGGGCATATCCTTGCAGCATTCCCGCAGCATGGCAACGCGCTCCTCGACCGTGAACAGCGGCGTCTTGGCACTGTTGACCAGTACGGCAACGATCAGCTTGTCAAACATACGGCTGGAGCGCTTGATGATATCCAGATGCCCGCGGGTGACGGGATCGAAACTGCCGGGGTACATGGCGATGGGCATGATGAACAAACCTTTCCGGTTTCGCCCTATCTGTTAAAAATTAAACAATTCAGGGCGGAAATGTAGGCACCGGCGCCGTGGCTGGCTCGTTGGGTCCTGATAAAACCGGCTCGGTCAGGTGCGCGGCGGCTGGTGCCGCAAAGGTTTCCGGCGCATTTCCAGAAACTCTACTATAGTTTTACCATCTTGTTAAGGTTTTGTCAATTGCCGAATTGTTAAATTTGTATCCAATTCCCGGGGCTGTTTTGGTAATCCGCACAATTTCCCCTGCAATCGACCGCCAGACTCTGCACCGGCCTACCTATTTATATAGGGCTCTCCCCTATCGGGGCCTGTCGCTGCGCCCTTTTTTGACCCCTTGACCCATGGGGTGGAACGTGTTATTATTTTAACATGAGAGGGTATGTCTCTCCGTTTTTGCTGTGAAGATAGAGTAATCGAGGTGCTGTTACCATGAATTTTGAGGACCTGATCGCAAAAGTGAAGACCTGCGGCAAGCAAAAGCTGGCCGTGGCCGCTGCCGAGGACGACGCCGTTCTGGAAGCCGTGGACGCCGCCCACAAGCAGGGCATTGCCGACGCCATCCTGGTGGGTGACGAAGCGGCCATCCGCAAGATTGCCGCCGAGTTGAACATCGACCTGAGCGACTATGAGATCATCAACGAGCCGGACAAGGTCCAGGCTTCGCTGAACGCCGTCAAGCTGGCCCACGACGGTGTGGCCAACATGTACATGAAGGGTCTGCTGGACACCAAGACCTTCCTGAAGAGTGTGCTGGACAAAGAAGTGGGCCTGCGCACCGGCAAGACACTGTCCCACGTGGCCGTCTTTGAGGTCAAGGGCATCGAACAGCTGCTCTTCCTGACCGACGTTGCTTTTATGACCTACCCCACCCTGGAGGACAAGGTCCACATCATCGAGAACACCGTGGCCGTGGCCCATGCCTGCGGTGTGGAATGCCCGAAGGTTGCGCCCCTGGCCGCTGTGGAAGTCGTCAACCCCAAGATGCCCTGCACCGTGGATGCCGACGAGCTGCGCAAGATGAACGAAGAAGGCAAGATCACCGGCTGTGTGGTGGACGGTCCCCTGTCCATGGACATCGCCATTGATCCCGAGGCAGCCCACCACAAGGGCGCCCAGGATCGCCCGGCTGCCGGCCATGCCGACATCCTGCTCTTCCCCGACATTCAGGCCGGCAACCTGGTCTACAAGACGCTGGTGCACACCGCCGAGTGCAAGAACGGTTGCATCCTGACCGGTACCAAGGTGCCCGCCATCCTGACCAGCCGCTCCGACTCCTTCCAGACCAAGGTCAACTCCATCGCACTGGCTGCCGTGGTAGCAGCCGGTCTGCAGGCGGAATAACAAAAGCGAAGAAAAAGGAGAGGATATCATGTCCATTAAAACGTTGGTCATCAACCCCGGTTCCACCTCCACCAAGGTGGGCGTCTTCGAGGACGAAACCCTGTTGTTTGAAGAAACGCTGCGCCATCCCACCGAGGAGATTGCCAAGTACGCCAGCGTCATCGACCAGAAGGATTTCCGCAAGGAGATCATCCTGGATTTCCTGAAGGAAAAGAACTGTGACCCCAAGAGCCTGAACGTCATTGTGGGCCGCGGCGGTCTGCTGAAGCCCATTCCCGGCGGCACCTACGCCGTCAGCGATGCCCTGCTGGCCGACCTGAAGGCCGGTGTGCAGGGGCAGCACGCCTCCAACCTGGGCGGCATCCTGGCCCGGGAGATCGGCGATGCCCTGGGCGTGCCCAGCTACATCGTGGATCCCGTGGTGGTGGACGAGCTGACCGACAAGGCACGGCTTTCCGGTATGCCGGAACTGCCCCGTCGTTCCATCTTCCACGCCCTGAACCAGAAGGCTGTGGCCCGCCGCTTTGCCAAGGAACAGGGCAAGCGGTACGAGGACCTGAACCTCATCGTCATCCACATGGGCGGCGGTGTGTCGGTGGGCGCCCACAGCCACGGCAAAGTGGTGGATGTGAATAACATTCTGGACGGCGAAGGCTGCTTCAGCCCCGAGCGCGCCGGCACCGTACCGGCGGGTGACCTGGTGAAGATGTGCTTCAGCGGCAAGTACACCCAGCAGGAAATCTACAAGAAGATCTGCGGCAACGGCGGTTTCAACGGGTATCTGCACACCAACGACGCCCGCCAGGTGCAGAAGATGGCCCAGGAGGGCAACGCCGAAGCCCAGCTTGTCTGGGATGCCTTCTTCTACCAGATCGCCAAGGACGCCGGTGCCATGGCCGCCGTGCTGTGCGGCAAGGTGGACCAGATCATCCTGACCGGCGGCATCGCCTACAACCCCTACACCCGCGAAATTCTGGAGAAACACCTGGGCTTCATTGCGCCCATCACAGTGTATCCCGGTGAGGATGAACTGCTGGCACTCTGCCAGGGTGCCCTGCGCGTGGTCAACGGCGAAGAGGCTGCCAAAGAATATTGATGGCCCGGCAGGGACCTCTCCCCTGCCTGATAAAAAAAGCAGGAAAGGCAATTGCCTTTCCTGCTTTTTCTTTTTGTTCAGGAGGGATCCTCCGACAGAAGGGTTTCCAGAATCGCATCGTTCTGGTCCTGATACTGGGCTGCCACGGCATCGTCGATGACATACACCGTCACGGGAATCACGGCACTTTCCACCGATTCTTCGTAGGTTTCGTAGTACAGGTCCACAAAGGCGTGCCCCGTCATCAGAGCGGTACCGGTATCGGCCGCATAGGCATAGCCATAGACAAACTGGCCGTCATCGCTGGTTATGTAGAGCAGCGTACCGTAGGGAATCACCGACGGGTTGACAGCCACCGTACCATAGGTCAGCCGCCGCCCGCTGGCCCCCTTGGCCGTGCCGGAGGCGGAATAGCCGGTGGATCGCTGGTTGGTATAGGTGGCGGTTACGCCCTCGGTAGGTACGCCATCCACCACTTCCGGCCCCACAAACTGGGAAACCGGCGCCTTTTCCCCGTACACCTTGATGATTTCCGGGATCATGCCCACCTGGGTAACCCGGTCAATCTCCTCGGTGGAAGACCAGGCTCCGTCCAGATAGGTTTCCCGCATGGTCACGGTATCCAGGCCGTCGCTGCCCTCCTGCAGGGTCATCGTCTCGTCCTGGTCCCGGTAGTACAGGCTGGTGGGAATTTCCTGCCGCTCGGCGGGGATCACCACATCCTCGGTGTATTCCACGTAATTGACCCGCTGCAGCGTCAGGGATTCGCCCTCTGTGACCGTCTGGTCGGCAGCAGGCGTAAGCCGGTCATTTTCCCCGAAGGTGATCCCCAGCTGGCCCAGCAGCTCCGCCGCCGTGGCGCCGGTGGTGATCACTTCCCGGGTCTGGCCATCCGCTGTGACGGGCACCGTATAGGCGCGCAGCACCTGCATCAGTTCGCCATCGGCAATCTGGGACCAGACAATCTCGTCGTGTTCCCCCAGCGGCGGGGTATCGCTCTGCTCCAACAAGTCCTCCACATCGTCGGAGGCCGTAAAGATTCGCACGCTGCCCCCGTGGGTGTCGCTGACCACCACAAAGTGCAGCGACTGGGAGGTAAAGGCGATGGACAGTGCCAGCGCCGCGGCAGCCCCCGCCAACGCCCCCCATTTGGGCAGCGCCAGTTCCAGGCGGCGGCGGATATGCTCTTGCGTTTTGACGGATAAAGCCATCGGAAATACTCCTTACACAAAAAAGGTGCCGGCCCCGCAAAGGACCGGCACCCAGAGATGCTGTGGGGTAAAGGGAATCCGCTAAAATCTGCTCAGACCGTGTGGGTCGCAGCACAGGCAACGGGTTGCTCTGTTTTCGATTCTTGCGTTTTCGGATTGAAATAATAACACAAAATCGTAAATCTTGCAAGTCTTTTGACAAAACAACCGCAGTTGTGACGAAAAACGTTCTGTTGTTTTGCCGCTTTTGTACGCCTTGCCCACGGACTCACCAGGCCAAGCCCGGCCGGCAGATTTACAGCAGGATATACTTCAGAATGAACAGAACCGTCAGCACATACATCAGGGGACTGATCTTCTTCTCGCCGGCCTTACCGGTGATGAGGTTCAGCAGCGTCCAGGAGATAACACCGATGGCAATGCCTTCCGAAATGCTGTAGGCCAAGGGCATGGCAATGATGGTCAGGAACGCGGGAATGGCGTCTGCCGGATCGTTGAAGTCAATCTTAGCAACGGCCCCCAGCATATAGAAGCCCACGATGATCAGCGCCGGAGCCGTGGCAAAGGAAGGAATGGTCAGGAACAGCGGGCTGAAAATCACCGCCAGCAGGAACAGCACGCCGGTGGTCATGGCCGTAAGGCCGGTGCGGCCGCCTTCGGTCACGCCGGAAGCGCTTTCCACATAGGTGGTGGTGGTGGAGGTGCCCAGCAGAGCACCCACGCTGGTGGCCACGGCATCGGCCAGCAGAGCGCCCTTGATGCGAGGCAGCCGGCCGTTTTCATCCAGCATATCCGCCTTGGAGGCAACGCCGATCAGGGTGCCCAGGGTATCGAACAGGTCCACAAAGAGGAAGGCAAACATCACGGCAAAGAAATCCAGCAGATTCAAACCGGAGAAGTCCACCTTGAACACCTGGCCGAAGGTCTGGCCCAGCGCGGAGAAGTCAAAGCTGACAAAGGACGTGGGGATGACGGAATACATGCCGGCTTCGGCATCCGGGATATAGATGCCGCACAACTCGCAGAGGATGCCCAGAATCCAGGTAATCAGGATGCCGTACAGGATGGCACCCTTGACCTGTTTGACCAGCATGATGGCAATGACCAGCACGCCGATCAGGGCCAGGATGGCACCGACGCCCACACTGTGGAACGTCTCGCCCTTGAAGCTCTGGTAGGTCAGCAGGGTGGAATCGCTGTTGACGATAAGCTTGGCGTTCTGCAGGCCCACAAAAGCGATGAACAGGCCAATGCCCACGCTGACGGCGGATTTGAGGGTGGTGGGAATAGCGTTAAAGAGCGCCTCCCGGATATTGGTCAGAGACAGAATGATGAAGATGATGCCTTCTGCAAAGACCGCCATCAGGGCCATCTGCCAGGTGTAGCCCATCTTCAACACGACGGTGTAGGCAAAGTAGGCGTTCAGGCCCATGCCGGGGGCCAGTGCAAAGGGGTAGTTGGCCAGCAGTGCCATCAGCGCCGTACCGATGAAGGCGGACAGCGAGGTGGCAATGAGAATGGCGTTGGCATCCATCCCGGTGGCCGAAAGGACGCTGGGGTTGACTGCGAGAATATACGCCATGGTCATGAAGGTAGTGATACCTGCCATGATCTCGGTTTTGGCGTTGGTATGATTTTCCCGCAGCTTGAAAACTCGTTCGAACATGAAATTTCTCCTGTTGTCATAAATGCGTTTTTCCCGTCGAAAAATCGCGAAACCCATTTTACCATTTCAGACATAGTTTGTCCATATTTTAAGGGATGCGTTTTGTTTTTCCAAAAATTCCGGCGCTTTTATCGAGCAACAGCCCCATAAGGGACCAGCCATATCAACCATATCCAATGACATCCACGCACAGTGCAATAGGCATACAAACAGCGCCTCACCCGTTATCTGTCGGGTAACACGTAAAACCGCAATTTTTGCCATTTTCTTTGGACTCCGGAAACGGGTATCACCCCGGAATCGTCTGTTACGGCGTCATATCCAGAATGTAGTGGGTTTCCGTTTCCGCTGTTTGCCGCAACCCCAGCCGCTGATAGAGGGCTTGGGCTCTGTGATTTTCCTTAAAGCATCCCAAACGAAGGGTGCATCTACGTTCCCGGCAATCGGCCAACAAACGACGCAGAATGGAAGAACCTATTCCCTGCCCTTGATAGTCCGGCAGCAGATGCAGCTCCGCCACCTCCACGCAATCTTTTCCTTCCAGTACCTGCAAAAATCCGATAGGCTTTGCTGACGATTCTATCACTTGAAACTGCCCGATAGACACAAAGTCACCGTCAAAATCCAGCTTTTGAAAAGCTTCATCCCATCCCCAAACCGGCTCTACATAGCACCGGATCGATGCCGCTTTACAGTCATAAATCCAATCATGGTCCGCCAGTACCGCAGGACGCAATTGATAGTCCATGTCCGCGCGCTCCCACCTTTCAGCATAATAAAAATACCCCTGGAAATCCGAAAATTTCCAGGGGCGCAGAACGCATATTGAGAAAACTTAGCGCTTGCTGAACTGCGGAGCACGACGGGCAGCTTTGAGGCCGTATTGCTATCGTTTTAGCGCCGTTTTTCCTTGATTTTACGGGCTTTTTTGAGGTAGCTGCACTCGGTTGTCCTATCCCTTAACCCAATCA